>JBJENV010000091.1:0-104137 GCA_051880375.1 Lachnospiraceae bacterium | reverse complement strand
CAGTTTAACACACTCAGTTCTCATTGTCAAGCACTTTTTTCAACTTTTTTAAAAAGTTTTAAGTGTTTCTTTAATTCGAAATTTTCTAAATTGTTTGAACTGTTTTAACTATTCACTCGTTTTCGACAGCTTTGTTATCTTACCACCTTATCAGTGGTTTGTCAACAACTTTTTTCGACTTTTTTCAAAAAGTTTTTCAGCTGTTGAGCGGAGAAAGAGGGATTTGAACCCTCGCGCCGCTATTAACGACCTACTCCCTTTCCAGGGGAGCCCCTTCAGCCGCTTGGGTATTTCTCCAAATTGCTAAATACAATATAAGTATGAAATTATATCGGAACCGACTCTTCCGGCTCAAATCAGCCTGTCCAGTACATTCCAGCGGAGAGTGTGGGATTCGAACCCACGGTTCCTCTCGGAATCACTGGTTTTCAAGACCAGCTCCTTAAACCACTCGGACAACTCTCCGAACAGTGCTTGATAATCTTATCATGGAGCACGAATTATGTCAAGCACTTTTTTGAACTTTTTTGATGAAATATTTCATATTGTCTATTTTGTACATACAAATCAGGCAATCCTGCATTTCATTTTGCATTCTGCCTGTACTTTAACATTGCTTCCGCTATTGCGATATCCTCCGGTGTTGTTATCTTGATGTTCTGGTAACTTCCTTCTATTAAATATACCGGTACATTCCCGTACTTTCGTACTACCATTGCATCATCGGTAATAGTCGTATCCTTTGCTTTCTGTGCTTTTTCATAAGAAGAAAGTGCAAGAGAGTAATCAAAACATTGCGGTGTCTGTGCCATCCATGTCATACTTCGTGCCGGAGTAGAGGTAATAGAAGCATCTTCCGCCACAAGCTGTATTGTATCCTTTACCGGCATTCCGACGACACATGCTTTCTTTGCCTTCACTTCTTCGATTGCTGTGTTAATTGTTTCGGCAGAAATTAACGGTCTGGCGCCGTCATGAATCAGTACATAATCCGCATCCCCCGCTGCAAGCAGCCCACGGTAGACAGAGTCATATCGTTCCGCTCCGCCCGAAGTAACACATTCTATTTTTGTAATTCCATAATGTTCCACGATTTCCCTGCGGCAGAATTCTTCCTCCCCTTCGCCGGTAACAAGCACAATAGCATCTGCTTTGCTTTCCGCAAAGGCACGCAAAGAATAAAACAGTACCGGTTTTCCCGCAAGCGGGAGGTACTGTTTTGGAGTATCACTCTGCATTCTGGAACCTTTTCCTGCGGCGAGTACAATCGCCGTTACCTTTGATTGCAAGACGTTTCCTCCTATCGCTGTCCGATTTTTAAGTTCGGAACCGCATTCAAATCCAGTCCGTGACGGACTCCCTTTTTATATTCATAATATCCTGCAGCTCCAATCATTGCCGCATTGTCCGTACAGAAAATGGGCGACGGATAATAGAGTGAAAGCCCCTCTTTTTTACAGGCAGTACGCATACCCTCGCGTAATGCGGAATTGGATGCCACACCGCCTGCCATTGCTACCTTCTTTATGCCGAATTCGGCTGCCGCATTCAGCGTGCGGTTTACAAGCACGTCCACAACTGCCGTCTGAAAGGAGGCTGCCACATCGGCACGGTTGATTTCCTCACCCTTCATTTCCGCCTGATTTAAGTAGTTCAATACAGCAGACTTCAGTCCGCTGAAGCTGAAATCATACGGACATCCCTCTACATGCGCACGAGGGAACGAAATCGCCTGTGGATTTCCTTCTTTTGCAAGCTTGTCAATTTTCGGTCCGCCCGGATAGCCAAGGCCGATAGCACGGGCAACCTTGTCATAAGCCTCTCCCGCCGCATCATCATGGGTTCTTCCGATAATTTCATATTCACCGTAGTCTTTTACAATAACAAGATGTGTATGCCCTCCGGATACAATCAGACACAAAAACGGAGGTTCCAAATCTGCGTGTTCGATATAATTAGCAGAAACGTGTCCTTCAATATGATGCACTCCGACTAACGGAATGCCGGAGGCAAAACTGATTGCCTTTGCTTCTGCCACACCGACCAGAAGAGCTCCGACGAGTCCCGGTCCGTATGTTACTGCTATCGCATCCATCTGCTCCAGAGTCATACCTGCCGAAGAGAGCGCTTCCTCCACTACCTGATTGATTCTCTCCGTATGCTTTCGTGATGCAATTTCCGGCACAACTCCTCCATACAGTGTATGCAAATCAATTTGAGAAGAAATAATATTCGACAGTACTGTTCTCCCGTTTTTCACCACAGCTGCTGCTGTTTCGTCGCAGGAGGATTCAATCGCCAGAATCCATGTATCTTCCATAGTAAATGACCATACCTTTCTATTCCTAATCCTCTATTTCGATTGGCGCAGTGAGCTGCCAGCCGACAATTTTCCACTGCTCGTTTTCATCTTCTCTGAGTAGGAATTCTTCATATGTATATTCATAACCTTCCGTATTGTTCTTCACCATAAAGCAAACAATAATCGAAGCAAAAGAACCCTCTGCCGTTTCCCACTTCTTTACGCTGCTTTCCTTTTGCACCCGGTAATTTATCATAGTGCGTTTTGTTTCCTTTGCATCCGTAATTTCCCGTGTCAGGCGCTCTGTAAATGCAGGAAGCGGGTTTTCCTCTAACAGCTCCGCATCAAACAACTTCCGCTGCATCGCAATCAAACCTGCGAATTCCTCTGCCGAAATTTTCTCGTTGTACCAGCATTTTGTAATGCGGGAATAAAGGCGAACCACCTCTCTGACCGAGGCCGGATAATACCTGTCAATATCCTTCGCCAGAATTTTCTGCGCCTCCGTATTTTTCACATCATCCCCTGCAAATGTACTGTCATCCGGCCGGTTGTTCAACCAGTAAAATACAATCAGTAATACAATACCAAGCAGCAACAGACCGCCAACCAGCTTTGCAAGATTCTTTCCCTTCATATGCATCCCCGCCTTCCTGTTTCAGAGCCTCTGCCCCCAAAGGGTCTTTTCCTTATCGCTTATTCCTCTTTTTCAAATTCCAGCGTCACGCTCATGCCGTCCTTACCGCATCTTACGTGCTCAAAAATCCTCTTTGCCTCCGGAAGAAAATCCTTCGGGCGAGTTAACGACGGGCTGTAATGAGTCAGCCAAAGTTCCCGCACCCCCGCTTCTTTCGCAATGCGTGCAGCCTCCATAAACGTCATGTGCTTATATTCCGACGCCTTTGCCTGCTTGTCCTCCTCGCCGTACATTCCCTCACATATTAATAAATCGGCACATTCCGCATTTTTCACAATAGCAGGTGTCGGTCTTGTGTCCGTACAATAGGTCACTTTTATACCCTTTCGCTCCGGTCCCAGTACCATATCCGGTGTGTAGGTCACTCCGTCCGCCGAAATCGTCTCTCCCTTCTGGAGACGGTTCCAGTACATCAGCGGGATTCCCTGCTCCTTTGCCTTTTCCGCATAAAAGCGTCCGCCTCGGCGGATATCTATGGTATACCCGTAGCAGACCACATTATGATTTACCTTAAACGCCGTAATCCGGTAGCCGCAAAGCTGAATCGTCTGCTCCGGTGCCGTTAATTCCAAAAACTTCAGTTCAAACGGAAGCTCCGGCGCAATCGTGCGAAGCGCCGACACTACCCGTTCCAACCCCTTCGGTCCTACCAGTGTTACCGGTTCTCTGCGTTCTGCATTTCCCATAGAAAGCAAAAGCCCCGGAAGACCGCTGATATGGTCGCCGTGATAGTGGGTAAAGCAGATAACATCAATGTCGTGAAAGCTCCAGCCTTTTTCCCGAATGGCAATCTGCGTTCCCTCACCGCAGTCAATCAGCAGCCCTTTTCCGTTATATTTTGTCATAAGCGCCGTCAGCCATCTTCCCGGCAACGGCATCATGCCTCCTGTACCAAGTAAGCACAAATCCAACATTCTTTTTCCTCTTTCTCTTTTTACATCGCTTCGGTTCGCTCCGTTACTTCAGGCGGAATTAAAAACGTGCGAATCCACTTATCATAGCATTCCTCACAGACAGTAAAGCTATGACGCTGTAAATCTTTTTTTGAAAAGTATCCCCAGTCCTTTACCGCTTCAAAAGCATCCTCCTTAAGAACGCCGTTCTCTGTCTTTAGTTCTTTTCCGCATACGTTGCATTTCAGGTGTTCCATTTTTCATCCTCCACTTTCTCCGAAACATTTCAGATTCCATTATAAAGAATTGCGGAGGCTCTGCCAATGGGAAGTGCTGTCAAATCCGCCTCATCATCAGCACGGCATCTTCCTTCGGCAGCTCATAAAAGCCCTTACGGATTCCAATCTCCTCAAAGCCCGAAAGCCGGTACAGTCCTCTTGCCGCCGTATTGCTCTGCCTGACCTCTAAAAACAAGGATGTAATACCGCATTCCCTTGCCTCCTCGCACAGGACATCCATCAACATTTTACCGATTCCGCGCCTTCTGGCAGTAGCTGCCACGCATACATTCGGAATTTCGCCTTCATCTGCCGCAAATAAAAAACCGCAGTAGCCTAATATTTTTTCGTTTTCCTCTGCAACAAAATAGCGATAGTGTTCCATTGCCAGTGTGTCCTCAAATGCCCCCCTGCTCCACGGCATGGAAAAGCTCTCCGCCTCTATCCCTGCAACTGCATCCAGGTCTTTTTCTTCCATTCTGCGAATCCGTACCATATAGCCGCCTTTCCGACTCCGTGTTTTTTACAGTTACCTGTCTGTTGCCGCGCCCTGCGCCTGCTTTTCTGCCAGCTCGCGCTCTGCCTGGGAAAGCCTTAAATAATCCGGCACATGCTCTGCCGCCGTCTGCACCTTACCTTCTTTGTAAAGCTCTGCCGCCCTCGCCGCAAGCGCACCTGCACGCTGCTTGGAAACATGCAGCGGTGCAAACGAAAAAGGCACCGTTGTCTTTTCGGATAAAAGTCCGCGAAACACCTCGACACCGTCTCCGAGATAAATCACCGGCTCACCCTGTGCATTGACCTTTGCAACGATTTCTTCTACCGGAACCGCCATCTGGTCCGCCACGATTTCAAATCCGTTTTCATTATAATGATACAATCCGGTATACACCTGATTTCTTCTTGCGTCCATTAACGGACAGAGGAGCGAATCCGAGCCATACAGGTTTGCCGCGATTGCCTGCGTTGTCGGAACTGCGACAATCGGCTTCTTTAATGCCAGTCCGAGTCCCTTTGCCGTTGCCGAGCCGATACGAAGTCCCGTAAATGAGCCGGGTCCTCCGGAAACCGCAATCGCATCGATGTCATGCAAATCCAGTTCAAGCATCTTTACGATTTCCTCCACCATTGGCAGCAATGTCTGCGAATGTGTCTTTTTAAAATTGACGGTATATTCCGCCAAAAGCGTTGTGTCGCTCACGACCGCAGCAGAAGCCACAAGTCCCGAGCTTTCGATTGCCAGCAGTTTCATCTTTTCTGCTCCTTTTTAAGTCATTCTGTCACTGATTTATCATTCGGATACGGTCAGTTCAATCCTTCGGAAATCAAAGCCCTGTTCCAAATCCTTTGCAATCACAATTTTTTTACAGTCGGCAGGAAGCAGCTCTTCAATCAGCTCTGCCCATTCAATCAGGCAGACTCCGTCTCCGAAGAAATAGTCCTCATAACCGATTTCGTCCATTTCCTCCGGGTCGGTAATGCGATAGACATCAAAATGGTACAAAGGAAGTCTTCCCTCTTCATAAATCTGCATAATGGTAAACGTCGGACTGTTCACCGGCTCTGTAATGCCAAGTCCCGCCGCAAAGCCCTTTGTAAAGACCGTTTTTCCGACACCCAGGTCACCGGAAAGGCAGTAGATTTCTCCCGGTTTTGCCTCTGCCGCCAGTTCTTTCGCAAAGCGGTAGGTTTCTTCCGGCGAATGGCACTCTTTGATCAACAGTTGATTCTTTTCTATCATGTCATCTGCCCCTCTGCAAGCTTATTTCAGTTTTTTAGTTAAATCCGGACGTGCCTTACGAAGCAACTCCTTCACCGCAGGCAGCTTGTCCGCAAGCTCTGCCTTCGGAAACACAACGGCATTTGCCGCACCGAAATACAAAATCAGGTTTTTTCCTGTCTCCCGGAGCATCGCAATATCGCTCCAGTTAAAAGTAACTCTTTCTTCTTCCTGGTGACACGTCACCCCTGTTTCATCAAGCTCATACTGCAACGGCTTTTGAAAGGCCGGAACCATTCTTTTCTGTTTGGCTGCCTTCTGATACAAAAGAAGCGGATTGATGACTGTAAACAACAGTGCCAGCACCACAAGCGCAACCGTAGTTACCGCATTATCCTTTCCGACTCCGCATAACAGAAGAATGACTGCAAACAGACTGAATCCATAGTTTAACACTCCGTAAAATCCATGATACGAATGCTGATACAAAAAGTCAAACAAATAGGAAGTTTTCATTTGTACGCTGACGGACAGCTTTTCAGAAGTATCCTTTTCCTCGTTTTCCATATCGGTGTATCTCTCCTTTTCTAAGGTTCCTTCTACATAGCAAAATGCACCTGTTTTCTGTGCATAACAGAATCGGTGTACAAATGGCTGCACACCATCTATACACCGACGTCCATGTACCCTATAAACATTATAACAAAAGTTTGAATAATTACAAGAAAAGCTTTCTAAAATTTAGCCCTTTAATAATTTGCTGATTGGCTTATAAATCAGAAGTGTAAGTATAGATACAACAGCGCATTTGATAATATTCAACGGGGCAGTTGCAAAAATCACAAAGGTAAGTAAGCTGTCAATCATACCGTTGACTGCGGTTCCCATTGCAACAAGTGCCGAAACTTCCATATGGAACGCCTTGCCGTATGCCGGAAGCAGCAGGAATGCATTTAACAGACAGCCGCTGACGGTACAGATAACGAGTCCGAGCAAAAGTCCGATGACTGCCTGCTTCTTTGTCTTCTTAAAGTAGTAGACCATCGATGCCGGTACTACAAACGCACAACCGATTAAGAAGTTTGCAAATTCGCCGACAAATGCGGTTGCCGTTCCGGTGGTTAACAGATTTATCATCACCTTGATAAACTCAATCACAACACCGGCTACCGGACCGAGGGTAAACGCACCGATGATGACCGGAAGTTCACTGGCATCAATCTTATAAAAGCCCGGCAAAAACGGAAGCGGGAAGTCAAACATCATCAGGACGATTGCAATTGCGGAAAGCATTGCAATGATAACCATGCGTCTTGTCTTCTGCAGCTGCTTTGTCTTTTCCGTCCCGTGCTTTTTGTCCGCTGCCTTCTCCGCAAATTTTGCCGCGATAATAATTACCGCTACAATTGCAACGCTGAGCAGCACAAAGCCAAAGTTCTCCACAAATGCCGTGCCAAGCTTACCAAGTGTTTCTAACCATTTTTCCATTTCATTTCCCATCCTTTCTTTGTGTTCTTCGTTTCGGAGGGACAAAGTGCGTATAGGATGCGCTTTCCTATAGCAAATAAAAAATCCCGAAGTGAAAACCACTTCGGGACCAAAAGATGCTCTGTCATTGCAGCAGAAGCCGTTTCATTCTGCACCTGCTGCCACACTCCTCTCTCATCCAGACTGTACTGTCGGTAACGGAATCAGCTTCTGCCTCACCGTTTCAACAAAGAATTGCTTCTTTGCTCGCGGACTTTACCGCCGGTCGGGAATTTCACCCTGCCCCGAAGAATTATGTTGTTTTTAACGAGGTTGATTATACTACACAGGTGCATGGAAAGCAAGGGGGTAAATGAAAATATTACATTTTCCGTGTTTTTTGTACTGCTCTCCTATAAAATCATCGTCAGCTGGATTCTCTTCTTTGCCACGTCAACGCTTAAGACCTTGACCTCCACAATATCGCCGACGCTGACTGCCTCAAGCGGATGCTTGATAAACTTCTTGTTTGTAATCTGCGAAATATGAACCAGACCGTCCTGATGCACGCCGATATCGACAAATACGCCAAAGTCAATGACATTGCGCACGGTGCCCTTTAAAATCATGCCCTCGGTCAAGTCCTTCATCTCCAGCACGTCGGTACGGAGAATCGGCTTCGGCATTTCTTCACGAGGGTCTCTTCCCGGCTTTTCCAGTTCCTTGATGATATCGGTTAATGTCAGTTCACCGATGCCAAGCTCCTCTGCCATCTTCTTTTTGTCACGCACCATACTGCCCAGATGCGATAAGTCCTCGCCTGCTGCCACTGCGGTCTGCTGTGCGGCACTCTTTGCTGTCTTTTCGGCATCCTGTTTGCCGGAAGTTTTTTCCGGTGCAGCGACCGGCGCACCGCTCTGTGCAAACGCACTGGCAAGCGCCTGTCCAAAAACAGAATTTGTATTCTTAATCTGAATGGTCTTTGGTTCTTCCTTCCGTCTTCTCTTTGGCTCCTTTGCCTCTGCGGCAGCCTTTTCCGCCTTCTTTGCTTCCTTCGCTGCCTTACGCTGCTTTTCCTGAAGCTCCTTGATATTTTCGGCGGTAAAACCAAGCTTGGCAAGCAAAGCGCCCGCTGCTGCGTAAGATTCCGGATGTACGCTTGTTGCATCAAGCGGATTGGTTCCGTCATTGATACGAAGGAAGCCTGCACACTGCTCATATGCTTTCGGTCCGAGCTTTGCAACCTTTAACAAATCTTCTCTTGTCCGGAACTTACCGTTTGCCTCACGGTATGCCACGATATTCTTTGCAATCACCTTGGAAATGCCGGATACATACTCAAGTAAGGACGGCGAAGCGGTGTTTAAATCCACGCCGACCTTATTTACACAGTCCTCGACTACACCTGCTAACGTTTCGCCCAGCTTTTTCTGGTTCATGTCATGCTGATACTGACCGACACCGATTGCCTTCGGCTCAATTTTTACCAGCTCTGCAAGCGGGTCCTGCAGTCTTCTGGCTATCGAAACCGCACTTCTCTGCGCCACGTCATAATCCGGGAATTCCTCGGTAGCAAGCTTGCTTGCAGAATAAACCGAAGCACCCGCCTCGCTTGTAATGACATATTTGGTCGGAACGTTCATTTCCTTTAACAGGTCTACGATGAACAGTTCGGATTCTCTCGATGCCGTTCCGTTGCCGACGGAAATTAACGTCACACGGTACTTTAAAATCAACTGTCTGACAATCCGCTTTGCTTCCTCAATTTTTCCCTGCGACGGTATCGTTGCATACACAACCGCGGTATCTAACACCTTGCCGGTTGCATCCACAACAGCAAGCTTACAGCCGGTACGAAAGCCCGGGTCCCAGCCAAGCACGGTCTGACCGACGATTGGCGGCTGCATCAGAAGCTGCTCTAGGTTCTTGCCGAATACCTTAATTGCTCCCTCTTCTGCCTTTTCGGTCAGGTCGTTGCGGATTTCGCGCTCAATTGCCGGTGCAATCAGACGGCTGTAGCTGTCCTCTATCGTTGCCTTTAAGACATCATTGGTATAAGGATTGTCCTTTACGAGTATCTTTGTTTCCAGATAGCGGAGAATTCTCTCCTCCGGTGCGGAAATTTTCACTGTCAGCACTTTTTCATTTTCACCGCGGTTTAACGCAAGAATGCGGTGTCCCGGAAGCGTCGACAGCTTTTCCGAAAAGTTATAGTACATTTCATAAACGCTCTCTGCCTTTTCGTCCTTTGCCGAAGAGGAGATGCTTCCTTCCTCCATCGTAGCCTCACGAATATAGGCACGGTAATCCGCCTCATCGGAAATCTTCTCGGCAATAATATCCAGCGCGCCTGCAATGGCTTCCTCCGGTGTTGCCACCTCTTTTTCCGCGGAAACATACGCTGCTGCGCTCTCTGTGAGCGGCTTGTCCGTCTCCTGCAAAAGAATCAGTTCTGCCAAAGGTTCTAAGCCCTTTTCAACCGCAATCGTTGCCCTGGTTCTTCTCTTCGGGCGGTACGGGCGGTATAAGTCCTCCAGAACGACCATCGTTGCCGCCGCCTCAATCTGTGCCTTTAACTCATCGGTCAGCTTTCCCTGCTCCTCAATGCTGCGAAGCACCTGCTCTTTCTTTTCCTCCAGACCGCGCAGATAAGTAAGACGCTCGTCCAGATTACGAAGTACCTCGTCATTTAACGCACCCGTGGCTTCCTTTCGGTATCTTGCAATAAACGGAATGGTGTTTCCTTCATCAATCAGCTTTACGGCAGCCTCTACCTGCTCATAGCGTACTCCCAGCTCCGTAGTCAACTGTTTTAAAATATCCATAGTAACAACCTTACCTTTCCTTTTTTACATATCACACTTTATTTATCATAGCACATTTTCCCTCCGAATAGCAAGCAGAACAATAGACCCAAAAAGCAAAAGAAAGCCTTGAAATTCTACCGTCTTCCGCGTTATAATAGAGGTAACGAAAAGTAAGGATTCATTACCGAAGTAAGGAAGGAGGATTGTCATGATTTCACCGATAGGAACAGGCTATGGATATTACTCTGCAGGCTACGCCTCAAGTGCGACCCGGAGCGCTTCGCGCACCGCCATGGCAACTGCTCTTTCTCAGAATGGCTCGCCGGTTTCTCCGGTAGAAAAGGTACCTGAAGTCTTTTCCAATGCAGAGACTACGCGGATTCCGCGCACACCGGAAGAACTTCAGGCAGAACGTGCAAACGCCTATGACATCATGAATTCACAGACTCCGCGCAATGCAGAGCATGTAAACGCACCGTTTGAGTTAAAATCGGAAAAGCCGACCTCCCCGGAGGAATGCGAGACCTGTAAAAACAGAAAGTATGTGGACGGTTCCAACGAAGGAAATGTTTCCTTCAAATCTCCGGGACATATTTCACCGGAGGCTTCCGCTTCCGTTGTAAAAGCTCACGAATATGAACATGTCGGCAATGCCGTCGCAGAAGGTAACAAGCCGGATGCCGAATTAGTCAGCGTTTCGGTTTCCCTGCGTACCGCTATCTGTCCGGAATGCGGCACAACCTATGTTGCGGGCGGCGAAACAAGAACCGCCATCCGCCGCACCCCTGAGCAGAGCGCCTACGAACAGATGAAGGAACTGTTTGCAGACTTTGCTTCAGGCAGAAAAGGATTGGACTTCGTAGCATAATAAGACAAATATGTTGTGCGCCTAACGGCGCACCTATCAAAAAATCGCTGTAAGCAATACCTACCTACAGCGATTTTTCTTTTGGAACGTTTACATTCCCTGTTATTTTACTCTGTCAATCGACGATTTACAATGCCAAATCAATATGCTGCACGGTTCCGACTCCGCCGCTTTCCTTTAAGTATACACCGGTGCTGCGGATAACACCGTTCGTTTTATGCGTTTCCGCATTCTGTAACGAATACTGTGTGGATGCTTTCCCTAGATAAATTGCCCCGACATCCGCTTCTTTTAACGAAAGCAATACATTTTCTCCGTTCTCGTCCTTTGTCCAGATACGCAACTCCTTGAAAATATCATCTGCTTCATCAATCCAGCCGTTGCCGTCTTTATCGTATTCCGCAAGGTCTGCAAAGCCGTCTCCCGACTGTGTACCGAACAGCTCGCTGCCGTCACCGATTTTTCCGTCCCCGTTCTTATCCAGTGCGAGGAAGCCGCTTCCTGCTCCTGCAAATGATATTTCTTCCTCCTCACCGTCTGCATTCAGGTCGAACAGAAACTTCCGGTCGCTGACACTGCCGACATTGGAATCCAGATTGATCACAAGCGGGTCAACAAACGTATACGACTCTTCCATACAGCTTTCATACTTTTCGCAGAAGGCCCGCGACATCTCCACATCCACATTGAAATTTAATTCTCTGCCGTCTGCCGTTTTTACAAAGCCTCCGGCACGGTATGCCGTATGCTCCGCCTCGGTATAAAACGCCGAAGTCACGGTGATTTTCTTCCATGTCGTTTCTCTTCTTGATACTGCACCGGTATTCTGGGACACATCAATGACATTGCCGCCGCCAATGCTAAGCTGTACATTGCCGGAAAGCTGTAATGTTTTTGAGGACTTCAGTTCTCTCTGAAGCTGCTTTAGTTCCCCTGCAACGCCTGCATAAGAACTGCTTTTTCCCTTACGCATGGCATTCAAAAGCTCCAGAATTCTGCGCATGACTTCCAACTGGATGTCCTTTTCACTCTTTGCCTCCACTCCGGTGTTTTCTACCGCCTGGTTCTTGTTTTTGCGTGACAGCACCAGCTCCGCAATGTTTTTCTTTGCGTTTCCTTCTGACTGTTCCTTTGATTTTTCCTTCTGCTCCTCCTTGTAGTCTTTCATCTGCTCGACTAATGATTTGGATTCGTCCGAGAACTCGAGTGTTGCCGCCTTTTCCGATGTCGTAATCAGTTCTTCGCTGTGCTGTTCAAAGCGGCTGTAATACGACCGGTTCGATGACATAGAAACTGCACTTGCTTCGATTTTCATAGAAATTCCCTCCTTGGAACCGTAAGCGCCGGTTGTCCGCCGAACGCCAACGTATTAAAGATAAATTGTTTGCCCTGGCAAATCCGTTTGCCCAAAAGGACCTTTGAAACAGTCGGTCCTTAATTACTATATCGTACAGGAAATCAAAAAAGTTAACGGCAGGGAGTATCTTCTACTCTCTGCCGTCGTTAAAACCGGTACTTTGCCCGGACTCTTTTTTCCCGATGCCCTCTCCCATGCGCACGATGGTTTCCACTCCTTCGGCGCTGTTTTTTACAATATCCTCATCCATGCGAACCATGTCTTTTTGCAGACATAAAATTACTGTAGAGCCTCCGAACTCAAAATGTCCTTTTTCTTCTCCACGCCAGACAACTGCTGCTTCATGCCGGTTTACGATTTTCCCGACCATCAGTGCTCCGACCTCCATCATAAGAACCGTGCCGAAGTTTTTGCTCTGCAGCAGACTGTACTCTCTTGTGTTCTCCTTATAAATCGGAACCACATCGCCCGCTACCGGATTGACCGTATGAAACACTCCCGGAATTCTTACGTTTTTTGTTTTTCTTCCGTCATCGATATAACAGAAGTGATGGTAGTCATCCACCGTCAGCCGGAACACGAGCAGCGTTCCGCCTTCGTAGCGTCTCGCCAGCTGCTTGTTCTGCAACAGTTCCTCCAGCGTATACTCCGTATGCTTGATTGTAACCCTGCTGCCCTTCGTCACGGGATAGTAAGTCAGTTTTGCATCGCACGGACTGATCAGCACTTCATTTGCTTTACACACCGGACGCTTTCCGGGTAAAATTTCCCTGCAGAAAAAATCATTATAGGAATGAAAACAGTTTCCTTTATAATCACTCATGCAAATCCGGTGTTTCTCCACAAACGGAACAATGGCGCACGATGAGAGCTTCGTATTTAACAGCCAGCCTCCCACCTTTGAAACAGCCGGACACACAAGAGGCTTTAACAAAGCTCTGCCGATTAACGTCCCGTAGAGCAGTTCCAGTAACCGGTCCTGCCCGCCGTTCCCTCTTCTTTCATTTCCTTCTCTGTCTCTGTATAACATTGATACTACCATGCCTTTCCACAGCCTCCTACACTTAGGAAGCTTTTCGTCTTAGTGTAACAATTATCTCCATCCGAACTTATGCGCATTACAGAAAATCAGCAGAAGCGCAGCAGCCACAATGGCAACCAGTATCGCTAACGTCTTATTCTTTGGCTTTGCCAGACGAAAATCCACGACAAACAAAATACCGACCGCAATCATTGCCATACGCAGACAGTCCAAAAACATCGTATTCGGAAGATAGGCACGAAAAACATATAAAATCGGAAGAATTACCGACATGGAGGTAATCGGAAGACCGTGATAGCATTTCATCAGGCATTCTTCCTCCTGTTGGCGTTTTCCCTCCAGCACATTAAAATAAGCAAGCCGGATGACACCGCAGACACAATACAGTAGCATGGCTGCCATGCCAAATAACCCCCTCACGCCAAGGCTCCAGCAAAGGAAGGCCGGAAATACCCCAAAGCAGATAACATCGCAAAGAGAGTCAATCTGAATACCAAATGCCTTCTCTTCCTCTGTGCGGTCCTTTTTCGTCCGTGCAATTTTTCCATCGAACATGTCACACAGTCCGGACAATGCCAGACAAAAAACTGCTACCGTCGTTCTCCCGTTCATTGCAGCCACCATACCAAAGATAGAAACTGCCAGACTGAAATAGGTCAGCCACACCGTATAATTATAAAATCCTAACATCTCCCTCGTACCTCCAAATCAGTTTATTCCGATTGCATTCCTTTCCTTTGTCTTCCCCGCCCGATTCTGAAATTCGCATAAACGGTCAGTACTGCACTGATGAACAGCTGCCCGTAGTAGCTGATTCCGCGACTGACAAGCATTGCCGGTATCGTAAATTCCGCTCCAAAAATTGGCCTGAAGATATGAAGAAACAGCCCCTCACTGATTCCCATACCGCCCGGCAAAGGAAGCATATCCACCGAAACCGATATCATTGCCTGCAAAAGCAGTAAATCAAACAGCGATTCTCCCGAATATCCAAACGCCAGATAAGTAAGTGACGTAACAAAGAATAACGCAAACCTTTGCAGCACCGTAATGAAAAAGGCATGTACTACAATACGCTTATTTCCTGCCAGATATGCCGCTGTTTCCTGATATACCTGCATTCCGTTTCTTAACTTTTCTCTCCGCTCCTGCTTCCGCCTTAACAGATGCAGTTTTTCTGCCAGTTCCAACAGCCACAGCAGAATACGTTCTGCCAGATATGGATGAAACACCAGAAAGCACATGAACGTCACACAAAATATATTCAGCGCAATGCCCAGATAACACCACGGAAGCACCGGCTGCAGATAGTACATGACCTTCTGCGGCCGGAATAGCAGCACCGCCCCTCCGACTACAACCAGTACCAGCTTATAGGTTATGGTGACGACCATCAGTATCACCGTGGAAACCGGCACCGGTATGTTATCCTTATTCATATAGTAAATCTGTGCCGGCTGCCCTCCTGTCGCAGAAGGTGTGATGCAGCTGAAAAAGAAGCCGATGCAGGAATACAAATAACATCTTCCTGCCGGAATCCGCGCATGAAAGCTTCGTAACATATAGAAGAGAATCACGGACTCTCCCCAGATAAAGAAAAATACACATACGATGCTCAACGCAATGTATCGCGGGTCCGCCTCCTTCGTGTAATGCAGGATAGCCTCCACATCTTTCCCGTGAAAAATGCTCCACAGGGTAAAACCGGCAACCAGAACAAGGAAAAGAATTTCAAACAATGTCTTCCTTTTATTCTGCATGCTGTTCCTCCTCGCTACCGAACAGCCAGAGCGTTGCCTTTTCGCAGACACGCATCAGAGGGCGGTACCAGTTTGTCCTCTGTGCAAGATAATAGCACCCCTCTGCAAGAAGCACGGCTCCTGCAATATCCACCAGATAATGCTGTTTCGTAAACTGCGTCGAAGCGAACACCAGCACTGCAAACACACAGGCAAAGCTGCGATACCATTCCGGTACCTTCTTCTGTCCTCTGACACCGATATAACAAAGCCAGCTTTCCAGACAATGAATGGACGGAAACAGCTCCGTCGGAGTATCGATAGCATAGATTGCCGCCATCAGACGCTCGCAGACACTGTCTCCCGTAATTTCCGGACGCACGTTGGTTGTCGGAATCACAAGAAAACAAACGCCGCAAAGCAGCTTCGCCATGATATCCGTCAGCACGAAACGGTACCATTGCTCCTTTCCCTGTTTTGCTATCACAAGATAGCCGACAATCCAGAATACAAAGCTTCCCAGATAAATGAGTACCCAACCCGGATGAAACGGTAAAAAGCGGTCTGCCGCAGTTGTCAGGTTGTAATGTCTGGCGCCCTGCATCAAGGCACGGGCGCCGTAATATGCCAGACAATTTACCAATACACAAAGGGCAGCAGGCACAAAGATATGTACCGGAACTACCGGATTTATTTTTTTTCTTAACCAAGCACGCAAATCAGTCAACCTTCATTTCTATTATTCTTCTGTCTCTGTTTTCCCGGCAATACTCTCTTCTGCGTCAGCAGTCTCTGTTGCTGTTTTCTCTGCCTCCTCCGGCATTACCGCCTTCTCTGCATGTTCCGTAAGCAATGGAAATTCCACCATTGCCTTGAACAGATCTCCGTCTGTCTGAATCGACAAGCTGCCGCCCTGCGCTTCGGCAAGGCTCTTGGCAATCGCCAGACCAAGTCCCGATCCCTCCGTCGTTCTCGATGCATCCCCTCGGACAAACCGTTCCGTAATTTCATTTGTATCAAAATTAAGCTCTGCTGCCGAAATATTTTTTAACGTCACCCGCGCCATGCCGCTGACTGTCTCTATCGCTATATAGGCCCTACTGCCCGGCATTCCGTATTTTAAAATATTACCGAACAGATTTTCAAAAATACGGCATGTCTTCTGCCCGTCAAGCAACACCAAAACCTTTTCCTCAGGAGCTGTCATCTTAAATTCGATGCCGGACTGCATGATTTTGTCCTCTAACTCCACCTGCACTTCCTTTAAAAGTGCCGTCAAATCAAGAGTTTCCGGTTCAATGCATATGTTTCCCGTACTTGCCTTGCTGACCTCAAACAAATCTTCAATGAGCGTCTTTAATCTTGCCGACTTCTGTTCCAGTACCTGAATATAAGTCTGTCTCTCTTCCTCGCCAAGGTTCTCATTTTTTAACAAATCCACATAAGCTATGATAGCAGTCAGCGGAGTTTTTAAATCGTGCGATACATTCGTAATCAGCTCCGTCTTCATTCGTTCACTTTTTACTTCTTCTTTGACCGCCTTTTCAAACCCGCTCTGTACTTTCTTCAATTCTTCCTGCAAATCTTGAAATACACCGGCATCCTGCGCATATGCGATATCCGTCCTTCCGTCTGCCATCTGCTCCGTCTCCGCAAGCAGGGTGTCATACTGTCCTTTGATTTTTTTCCAGACCTTCGTTCCGGCAATCAGAAGAAACAGTGAATAGAGAATTGCAATCGGAATGGCGACGGCCCACATACAACATAACAAAACAATTGCAATAAAGTTAATCAGTACCGCTCTCCCGATGATGCGATTTCCTTTCTCGGTAAAATCAATGTTCTGAACGGACTTAACAAATTCTGAGCCCTTTCTCCAAACGAAACAAACCGCGATACCGATGAGTGTATTCTCTTTTGCATAGCGTACCAGTCCTTTGGAAAATATCTGCCGGATGCTGAGCACACATACATAAACTATACTCAAAACTGCAAACCATGTCAATCCGTTGGCGGCATAAATGAGACTTATTTCCCGCTCCCTGGTCATAAACTCCTTCAGCATGCCCCGCCAGTCACCAACCAGCTCTGTGCCCTCTGTCAGCCTCATGACATCAATAATTTGATACGGCATTTCTTCTGCTATAAAAACCAGAATGCACGGAACGATAATACAGAGCAGTTCCAACGGAAGATTTGCCTTCAGCCCCCGTTTTAAACCAAACGGCTTTATGAACGGAAGCAGCAAGCCAAGCAGCACGACAACCACAATCGCACTTCCTACCACCAGCAAGTAATCCGAAAGCATTGCCTCGTATTCCGTATAGTAGCCATGTACCTTCTTTGCCTCGCTCATCATGGCCGGGTAAAAATATACCACTGCAGCACTGACTGCCGCTATCAACAGTACACTGATGACAAAACCCGATATTCTGCCAAACAGCCCTTTTTTCTCTTTCATTTCCTTCCGTCTCCTCTCATAAGCAGCCGGAAGCTTCCTGCCCGGCTACTTTTCAATTTTGTATCCAACGCCCCAGACGACCTTTAAATACCTCGGATTTTTCGGATTGATTTCAATTTTTTCCCGGATGTTCCGGATATGTACCATAATGGTATCGGTATTGACGGCTTTTTCGTTCCACACACGCTCATACAGCTCCTCTGCCGAAAATACCCGGTTTGGATGTTTCATTAAAAGCGTCAGTATCTTAAATTCCAGCGGTGTCAGCTTCACCGGTGCTCCGTCTACCGTGACGGTAGCGGTTTCTTCCGAGAGTTCCAGACCGCCGACCACGATCTTCTTTTCCTGCGGTTCGCTCTGTCCCTCTATCACCTGCAGATACTTTTTATAACGCCGTAACTGGGACGCCACTCTGGCAAGCAGTTCCATCGGTGCAAACGGCTTTGTGACGTAATCATCCGCTCCCACATTTAGTCCGGTAATTTTGTCAATTTCCTCTGATTTTGCAGTCAGCATGATGACCGGGAAATCATACTTTTCCCGCAGGCGCATCGTCATAGTAATTCCGTCCATAAGCGGCATCATGACATCGACAATGGCCAGATGAATCGTTTCCCGTTCTATGACTTCTAACCCTTGTACGCCGTTTTCCGCAACAAACACCTCATATCCCTGATTTTTTAAATAAATCCGTATCCCTTCCAGTATTTCTTTATCGTCCTCCACTACCAGAACATGATTAATCTGTTCCATATCGACTCATCATACCTTTCCATTCTCCTCCGTTCTTTTCTTTTTTCACAGTATAGCGCCCATTTCTAAAAGGCTTCTTCAGAAAAAACAAAAGAATTTCTAAAGAATTTCTCTATTTTTCTTCTATAAAGTATAACTGTACTAATACGCTTAATACAGTATACTAAGTTATCCTTCCATTGTCAAGAAAAAAAGGACTTAAGATTTCCTTAAATCCTTTCTCCTGTTTCTCATTTTCTATTTGGCATAATTCATTTTATAAAGTCCTGCGTAAATACCGCCCTTTTTAAGCAGTTCTTCGTGTGTTCCCTGCTCCGCAATACCATCCTCGGAAAGCACTAAAATATTTTTTGCATTCTTTATGGTGGTCAGGCGATGCGCAATGACAAACGTCGTGCGGTTCTTTGCCAGTTTTTCGAGCGACTCCTGCACTACCTTTTCACTCTCGTTATCCAGTGCCGAGGTCGCCTCGTCGAAAATCAGAATCGGCGGATTCTTTAAGAACACACGGGCAATCGAAAGCCGCTGCTTCTGTCCTCCGGAAAGCTTTACACCGCGCTGACCGATATAAGTATCGTAACCGTCCGGCAGCTCCATGATAAACTCATGTGCATTTGCATTCTTTGCTGCTTCGATAATTTCGTCCATCGTTGCATCCGGCTTGCCGTAACGGATATTATCTGCCACGCTTCCGGTAAAGAGGTAGACATCCTGCTGTACGATACCGATGCTGTTTCTTAACGAGCGGAGCGTCACATCACGGATGTCCTGTCCGTCGATGGTGATGCTGCCCTCCGAGACCTCATAAAAGCGCGGAATCAGACTGCACAGTGTTGTCTTACCGACACCTGAGGAGCCAACAAGCGCCATATATTCTCCTGCCGGTACCTTAAGATTGATGTTGCAAAAGACATTTCCCATCGTTCCTTCGTACTTAAACGCCACATTGTGAAATGCAATGTCACCTTTGACGTTCTGTAAAGCATGGGCACCCTTTTTATCCTGAATGTCCGGTTCTGTATCCATGATTTCCATAAAGCGGTCAAATCCGGTAATTCCGTTCTGGAACTGCTCGGTAAAGTTAATCAGCTTACGCACCGGCTCAATGATGTTATTCACATACAATAAAAACGTCAGTAAATCGCTCAGGCGGATGACCTCACCTGCAATCATCAGACTTCCGCCGACAATAACTCCGACATTAATCAGGCTCGTAAACAGACCGAGTCCCGAATGGAAGGTCGCCATCTGCCAGTAAGCTTTCCGTTTGCTTTCTACAAAGTTGCCGTTCCCGTGACGGAACTTTTCCATTTCCATGTCCTCGTTTGCAAACGACTTGACAACACGAATGCCGGATAAATTGTCTTCTATCTGCGCGTTAATTTCCGCAATCCGTTCACGGTTCCTGCGAAATGCCTGATTCATTTTCTTTCGCATCTTCCATGCAAACAGAAACATGAGCGGCAAAAACAAGAACAGCAGAATCGTAAGCGGCATATTGATGCGAACCAGAATAATAAACGCACCGACAAACTTAATAATGGAAATAATAATGTCCTCGGGACCATGATGACAGAGCTCCGTAATCTCAAACAGGTCATTGGTCACACGTGACATCAGCTGTCCTGTTTTCTGGTTGTCGTAAAAGCTGAACGACAGCTTCTGAAAATGCTCGAAAATATCGTTCCGCATGTCGTATTCCATCTTCGCTCCCATCACATGTCCCTGATAGGCAATAAAGAAGTTGCAGAACAGTTCCAGCAATGCCAGCCCTATCATTGCAAGCGCAAGCCATAGAATCATCCGAATTGCTTCGGAAATTTCATAGTTTACGAGAATATCGTTTGTTATATAGCGGACAATGAGCGGATAAATCAGAGAGATTGCCGCCGCGCCGAGTGCGCATACCATGTCCGCAAAGAATAAGCCCATATATGGCTTATAATACGAGAAAAACTTTTTTAACTTATGATTCATAAAGCTCCTTCTCACCGGGCTTTTGCCCAAACTTTATCTGGAAAGCTTTTTTGCCATATTGACAAGGAAGGCATCCGGCTCCTTCTGCATCTTCAATGCTTCTTCGATATCAAAATCTACAAATTCGCCGTGCCTGTAGGCTACCACACGGTTCGACTTTCCGGCACACAGAAGTTCTACTGCCTTTGCACCCATAGCAGAAGCATAAACACGATCCTTTGCCGTCGGGCTTCCGCCTCTCTGGATGTGACCGATAATGGTTGCTCGTGTTTCCATACCGGTAGCTGCCTCAATTCTCTTTGCCATATTGTAGGAATCGCCGACACCTTCTGCATTGATGATGATATGATGCTTCTTACCGATTTTTCTCTTTTCGATAATATTGTCGATGATACGCTGCTCATCATTATCATAAAATTCAGGGAGCAGAATATCCTCTGCACCGTTTGCAATACCGCACCAGAGTGCAATATATCCTGCATGTCTTCCCATGACCTCAATGATACTGCAACGCTCATGAGAGGTTGAGGTATCGCGTACCTTATCAATTGCTTCCATTGCCGTATTGACTGCGGTATCAAAGCCGATGGTATATTCGGTGCAGGCAATATCCAGGTCAATCGTTCCCGGCAGACCAATTGTATTAATTCCGCGCTCCGCAAGCTTTCTGGCTCCCTGGAACGAGCCGTCGCCACCGATAACGACAAGTCCGTCAATTCCATGCTTTTTGCAGACATAAGCACCCTTATCCTGACCTTCCTTCGTCATGAATTCCGGGCAGCGGGCAGTATACAGCTTTGTACCACCCCTCTGGATAATGTCTGCAACGCTTTTTGCGTCCATATCGATAATATCCTCTTCGAGTAATCCCGAGTAACCTCTGTTGATGCCCTTTACCTTCAGTCCGTTTGCCAGAGCGGTACGAACAACCGCACGAATCGCTGCGTTCATGCCCGGTGCATCTCCGCCGCTTGACAATACTCCAATTGTTTCTACTTTTTTCTCTTTTACTTTAGCCTTACCAGCCATATTGTTTCCCTCCATTTCCACACTTCCAGTTTTCTGTGGAGCTTCGTTAAATTTTATACAAAAATGCTGCACTCATTTTATAGCATTTATCCTTGTTTTTCAATAGAAAATTACCTTTTTTTCTCCACAACCTTAATTTGTTCTTCGCCGAATTCCAATGTAAGTGTTTTCAGCAGTTCCTCCGTGATTTCCACGCTGCGGTTCTTTGGAAGACGCTTGACCGCACGCTCGGCTTCCAGATAAATGCATACCTCATGATTGCCGTCACTTGCAGCTAACAATGCATACAGTTTTTCCTCTGCCGCCAGATATGCTTCCTTGGTTTTAAATCGTATCCAAAGCTCTCTTGGCAATTCACTAAGCGGTGTAAGCTCCATACAGACAAGCTTTGCCGCTCTGTCCTCCTCTGCCGATGCCCTGCCGCGCACAAAAAGCTTCATCTCCTCATGCAGTAAGGTCTTATACTTTTCATAGTCCTTC
Organism: Lachnospiraceae bacterium; assembly: GCA_051880375.1. GTDB lineage: Bacteria > Bacillota > Clostridia > Lachnospirales > Lachnospiraceae > SIG299. The sequence goes on along the minus strand of JBJENV010000091.1, from coordinate 82,267 downwards.
GGAAAAACAATGATTTCCACTGTGCCGAACATATCCTCCAGCGTAAGAAACGCCATCGTTGCATTGCTTTTCGTTGTCTTTCTCGTAATGCCGGTAATCATACCGCCAATCGTAACGATTTCCCCGTCACGCACCTTTGTCTCTCCGGTTTCTTCATCCAGCTGGAATGCCAGCGTATCCGCCGTTGTGTTGCGCTTTAAGAGCGGTGCATATGCTTCCAGCGGATGTCCGCTGATATAAATACCAAGCACTTCCTTTTCAAAGTTCAGGATTTCTTCCTTTGTATATTCTCCGACCTCCGGCAGGCGGACTTCAAATTCTTCCTTATCCTCTTCTCCTGCAAAATCAAACAGACTCATCTGACCTGCAAGATTCTTTTTTCTTCCCTGCTGCACCTCATCCATAACACCAATGTATACATGCATCAGCTGCTTTCTCGTACCCGGAATGCTGTCAAAGGCGCCGGCTTTGATAAGGCTTTCCACCATACGCTTGTTGATATCCTTATCTGCCATCCGGTCGACGAAATCCTTGAGTCCGGTAAATTTTCCGTTTGCCTCCCGTTCTTTCGTCATTGCCTCAATCACCGGACGTCCGATGCCCTTAATGGCAGTAAGTCCGTAGCGGATGCTTGTTCCGTTGACCGAAAAGCCTGCCTCTCCCTCGTTAACATCCGGCGGAAGCAGTTCAATGCCCATCTGACGGCATGCATAGATATATTCCGACACCTTACCCGGGTTATCGATAACCGAGGTCATCAACGCCGCCATGAACTCTACCGGATGATAGTATTTCAGATACGCCGTCTGGTAAGATACCACGGCATAACATGCCGCATGTGCCTTGTTAAAGGCATACTTTGCAAAATCCGTCATATCATCGAATATTTTATTGCCGATTTCTTCGGAAATGCCGTTTGCAATACAGCCCTTCACACCTTCCTCTGTGTTGCCGTAGACGAAATTTTTCCGCTCCTTTGCCATGACATCTGCCTTTTTCTTTGCCATGGCACGGCGCACCAGATCACTTCGTCCATAGCTGTAACCTGCCAGTTCGCGCACAATCTGCATCACCTGCTCCTGATAAACAATACAGCCATAGGTGGTCTTTAAAATCGGTTCCAGCTCCGGACAGTCATAGGCAATGCTCTCCGGCTCCTGTTTTCCTTTGATATACTTTGGAATAAAGTCCATCGGGCCGGGACGATAGAGGGAAATTCCCGCAATCACGTCTTCTAGATTTGACGGCTTCAATTCTTTCATGAAATTCTTCATTCCGGTACTTTCTAACTGGAAGACGCCGTCCGTCTTTCCGGAGCCAATCATCTCATATATATTCGGGTCATCATAATCTATTTTCTTAATATCCAGCTGTTCTTCTTCACTGCGCTTTTTATTGACCAGCTGAACCGCATTCTGAATCACCGTAAGCGTCCGAAGCCCCAGAAAGTCCATTTTCAGCAAACCAAGCTCTTCTAATGTCGTCATCGTAAACTGCGTTGTGATGGCATCATCCGCACCGCGCGAAAGAGGAACGTAATCATCGGCCGGAGCGTTACTGATGACAACGCCTGCGGCATGCATCGACGTATGGCGCGGCAGACCCTCCAGTCTGCGCGACATATCAATGAGATAATGAATCTTTTCATCACCTTCATACATGCTTCGGAAGTCCGAACTGGACTGCAGCGCCTTATCTATCGTAATGCCGAGTTCCCTCGGCACCATTTTTGCCACAGAGTCAATCTGCGCATACGGCATATCCAGTGCACGTCCGACGTCGCGGATGACGTTTCTTGCCGCCATGGTACCGAATGTTACAATCTGTACCACTCTGTCCTTTCCGTACTTTTCCACCACATAGTCGATGACCTCCTGCCGGCGTTCAAAGCAGAAATCCACGTCGAAATCCGGCATGGAAACACGCTCCGGGTTTAAAAAACGTTCAAAAAGGAGCTGGTAACGAATCGGGTCAATATCGGTAATTTCAAGTGCATAGGCTGCAATACTTGCCGCACCGCTTCCTCGTCCCGGGCCGACCATAATGTCGTGATCCTTTGCAAACTTTATGAAATCCCAGACAATCAGGTAGTAATCCACAAAACCCATGGTATGGATAATGTTCAGTTCATAATCCAGACGTGCCTGAAGCTCTTCGGTTACGACCGGATAACGGCGCTTCATACCGTCCGCGCAAAGCTTCTTAAGGTACGTCCATGCATCATAGCCTTCCGGCACGTCAAAGCGTGGCAGCTTATACTGTCCGAATACGATCTCCACCTGGCAGCGTTCCGCAATCCGATGCGTATTGTCAAGCGCCTCCTTCGCATACGGGAACAGTGCTCTCATCTCTTCCTCGGATTTTAAGTAATACTGGCCACCCTCATAGCGCATACGGTCTTCATCGTCTACTTTTTTCTGTGTCTGAATACAGAGAAGAATATCATGCGCCTGTGCATCCGTATCCAGAATATAGTGTACATCATTGGTCGCCACAAGAGGGATACCGGTTTCCTCATGCATACGAAGCAATGCCTGATTCACATTTTTCTGCTCCGGGATGCCATGGTCCTGAAGCTCCAGAAAGAAGTTTCCCTTGCCGAAAATCTCGTTAAGGCGCAGCGCCGCCGCTTTTCCTTCTTCATAAAATCCACGCTTTAGGTTCACGGCTACTTCTCCGGCAAGACATGCCGACAGCGCAATGATGCCTTCGGAATACTCGCGCAGCACCTCATAATCCACTCTCGGCTTATAATAATAACCCTCTGTAAAGCCCTTGGATACAATTTTTATCAGATTGGAATAGCCCTTATCGTTTTCTGCAAGCAGCACCAGATGATAGTAGCGTTCCTCCGACGCTCCGCCCTCCTTTACAAAGCGGGAGCCGGGAGCCACATAAACCTCGCAGCCGAGAATCGGACGAATTCCTTCTTTTTTGCAGGCACGGTAAAAGTCAATCACACCGTACATAACTCCGTGATCCGTGATTGCAAGGCTGTCCATGCCAAGCTCCCTGGCACGCGCCACGATTTCCTTGATTTTTGCCGAACCGTCCAGCAGGCTGTATTCCGTATGCACATGAAGATGTGTAAAGCTCATCTGTTTTCCTCCTGTAAACATGCACTACAGCGTGCACGTGCAAAAAAGGGTTCCGTTTGCGGAACCCTTCTCTATTAACCAACCAAAAACTTTTCTATTTCTTCCATTGCCACGGATTCGTCGTTTCCGTCCACTATGGCTGTTACCTTTTCACCCTTTAAGAATTCCAGTGTCATCACGCCCATAATACTTTTGGCATTCACTTTTTTATCTGACTGCTCAATATAAATACTGCTTTCGTATTTGCTCGCCACCTGAACTAACATTGCCGCAGGTCTTGCCTCAACCTTGGAAGAAGCACCGATTACGATTTCCTTTGATATCATGTTATAATCCTCCTTATCCTATCCTTGCTGTGACCGAAGCTGCTCCGCAATGTCGCAAAGCTTTTTCAGCCTGTGATTGACCCCGGATTTCCCGACCGGCGGGTTCAGCATCTCCCCCAATTCCTTTAACGATGCTTCCGGATATTCTATTCTGAGCAAAGCGATTTCTTTTAACCCCTCTGCCAATAGAGCGAACCCCATAGTATCACGGATATAGATAATATCCTCCGTCTGTCTGGCAGCCGCTTTTACCGTTTTGTTGATATTGGCAGCTTCACAATTTACCTTCCGGTTAATAGTGTTTCTCATTTCCTTCAGAATACGCACATTTTCAAATTCCATCAGAGCCACATGCGCTTCCATTACGTTTAATAAATCAACAATCTGCGCGCCCTCCTTGACATAGACAACAAAATGATTTTTTCTCGGAATCATCTTGGCATCAATTTCAAAGGAGCGGATTGCCTCGCAAAGCAGCGTACCGTTTTCTTCTTCTCCAACGACGATTTCCAGATGATAGGCTTTCTTTGGATCCGTCACAGAGCCGGACGCTAAAAAAGCACCCCGGATAAAGCTTCGCTTACAACAGCTCTTGCCGAGAACTGCAGGTTCTGCTGCCAGTACCGCATATTCTTTCCCGTCTGATGTCACACTATGTAATCTGCATGCAGACAAAATATTCTGTGTTTCCTCTTCCGGTATCAGCAGCTCGTACAAATTTCCTTTTCTCTGACCGGCAAGCGGTGTCGTCGTCAGCTCCGCGCTCACATGGAACGTCTGCTTTAATAAAAGAAACGCTTTTTTGGCAAGTATACTGCTTTCCGTTTGTAATTTTAAGATAACCCTGCTTCTTTTGTCAACTACCATTTTCCCACATAGTGCGAAAATTGACGAAATCTCTGCAATCTGACAATGTCTTGCCGGAGAAAACTGCTCACACAGTTCCCTCTTTACGTCTCCCGAAAACGACATCTGCCCCATCCTTCCCAATATCTCTATGCTCTACCTTCAAACCATATTCCAGGCCGGAAAGGCGTTTTGTCAGTTCATTTGCAAGCGTCACCGAACGATGCTTGCCGCCGGTGCAGCCGATGCTGATGACCAGCTGGTTTTTCCCTTCACTGATATAATTCGGTATCAGAAACCGCAGCATATCTTCCAGCTTATTTAAGAAAATTCCTGCCGCCTCCGTCTTCATAACAAATTCCTGCACTTCCCTGTCATTCCCCGTTTTCTGTTTCAATTCCGGCACATAATACGGATTTGCAAGAAAACGCACATCAAATACAAGGTCGGAATCGGCCGGTATTCCATATTTGAATCCGAACGAAAGCACCGTAATCATAAAATTGCGGAACTGACCGTTCTGTACAAAAATATGCTCAATCTGTGCCTTCAGTTCCCGCGTCAGAAGTGTGCTGGTATCCAGAATATAATCCGCATTCTGCTTTAAAAATGCGGTTCTCTCACGTTCCTCTCCGATACCGTTTTCCACACGTCCGACACCGGACAGCGGATGGGTTCTTCTCGTTTCCTTGAAACGCTTAATCAAAACCTCATCCGAAGCATCCAGATAAAGGATTTCATACGGAATATGATTCTGTTTCATACCCGTCAGCAGAGGTCCCACTCCCTCTAACGAATGCCCGCTTCTGATATCCAGTCCGATAGCAACCTTGTCGTACTCTCTGCTTCCCTGCATCGCCAGCTGTGCAAATTTCGGAATCAGCGGTACCGGCAGATTATCCACACAAAAGTAGCCCGCATCCTCCAATATCTTTAAAGTGGAAGATTTTCCCGCGCCGGACATTCCGGTTATAATGACGAATCTCATACAAATTCTCCTAACAGCCGGACCTCCGGCTCCAGAGTAACCCCTGATGTTTCCTTTACTCTCTTTTCGACATGGCAAATCAGTGCATAAATATCTGCTGCTGTTGCGTTCTCTTTATTGATGACAAAGCCCGCATGCTTTTCGCTCACCGCAGCTCCGCCGATGCGAAAACCGGAAAGTCCCGCCTCTTCAATCAGCTTGCCGGCATAATACCCGGACGGCCGCTTAAAGGTACTTCCTGCGCTCGGATATTCTAACGGCTGTTTTAGCATACGCGCCTTTTTATAGGATTCCATAATTGCATAAATCTGAATTCTTTGTCTCACATACAGACGGAACCGTGCGGACAGCACAAGCTCGCCGCTTTCCTGCAGCGCACTGCAGCGATACCCAAGCTTCAGCTCTTCTGCCGTTCTCTCCTCGGTCTTTCCGTCCTTGGTCAAAACCGTTACACCTGTCAAAGTATCTTTTATTTCTCCGCCATAGGCACCGGCATTCATCCAGACTGCACCGCCTACGGTTCCCGGAATTCCGCTTGCAAACTCCAGACCGGTAAAACCCTTTTTCCCCACCATATAAGCAAGCTTAGACAAAGGGACTGCCGCTCCCACCGTAACGTTCAACACACCCTCCGGCACTTCCTCCTTCAGGCTCAGTTCTTCAAATTCTCCTGCCAGATGCAGCACTACTCCGCGGATACCTTTATCAGAAACAAGAACGTTGCTGCCGTTTCCAAGTATTACCCACGGCATTTCATATTGCCTGCAAAGCGCAAGAATCTGTGTCAGAATCTCCACGGAATCTACCAGAACGAACCAGTCTGCCGGTCCTCCGACACGGAATGTCGTATGCTTAAACATCGGTTCCTGTTCCAGCACCCTCGTTTCTCCTGCCAGCAGCCTTAAGTGCAGCGAAAAAAGCTCCCTCGTATTTTTTTCTTCCATATCATTCTCCACCCCGCTTTTTGTTCCGGTGTTCTTATTTTCCTGTTGCCCTGTCTATGATCAGCTTTGCGCTTCCGTAAATTCCGGCATCATTTCCGAGTGTGGCAAGACGGAATTCCTTTCCGCAAAGTGCATTCAACAGATTTTTCCCATAATGCTTTTTCAGACCCTCCGTCAGGATTTCTCCTGCTTTCGATACGCCGCCGCCGATGACAAATGCCTGCGGGTCTACGGTTGCCGCTACATGCGTCAGCGCCGTAGCCAGAATTTCGCATACCTTATCTACCAGTGAAAGTGCCAGTGCATCTCCTGCCTTTGCATGGTCAAACACATCCTTTGCCTGCAGCTTCTCTACTGTACGAAGGGTAGACGGCTGATCTGTTTCACGTAATGCCTGCTCCGCCAGATATGTAATGCCGGTTGCCGAAGCATACTGTTCTAAGTGACCGTGACCGCCGCAGCCGCATACTCTGGTTTCCTCCGGATTTACAATCATGTGTCCGATTTCACCTGCGCCGCCGTTGCTGCCGGCACGGATTTTTCCGTTTAAAATAATACCGCCGCCGACACCGGTGCCAAGCGTTACCATGACGATGTCCTCATAGCCCTTACCGCCGCCCTTCCACATTTCGCCGAGCGCAGCCACATTCGCATCATTGGCTGCCACCACCGGAAGGCCAAGAAGCGAACTCATTTTATCGTTTACATTGAAAATTCCCCAGCCGAGGTTCGCGCATTTTAACACCGTACCGTCTTCCGTCACCGGTCCCGGAACGCCGACTCCGGCACCGAGCATCTGCTCTCTTTCTATGCCCTTCTCCTGCATTTTTGCAAGCAGTGCATCCGTAATATCCTGCGGCACCGATTCTCCGCCGTTTGCACGATTCGTCGGAATTTCCCACTTATCCAGCAGTTCTCCCTCCGTGGTGAACAAGCCGCACTTTACAGTCGTCCCCCCGATATCAATCCCGAATACATAGTGTTTCATCACGTTTTCTCCCTCTACATTTCCTGTTTTTTCATCAGATTACTTGTCACACGGTTGTATAATTCCTGCGCTGCATTGTATCCCATCTTCTTCTGACGGAAGTTGACTGCTGCCGATTCGCAGATAATGGCAAGATTACGTCCCGGACGAATCGGGATATCATGGCATACCACCTTGTTGCCAAGGAACTCCGTGTACTTATCCTCCAGTCCCATACGGTCATATTCCTTATCCTTATTCCACTCCTCCAGACGAATGACCAGATCAATGGACTGCGTATTCTTTACGCTTTCTACACCGAACAGCGTCTTCACATCGATAATACCTATGCCGCGGAGTTCTATAAAATGTCTTGTAATGTCAGGAGCAGAGCCGACCAGCGTGGAATCGCTGACCTTCTTGATTTCCACTACGTCATCGGAAACAAGACGGTGTCCGCGCTTAATTAACTCAAGCGCTGCTTCACTCTTACCGATACCGCTCTCTCCGGTAATCAGAATACCTTCTCCGTAAACATCCACCAGAACACCGTGAATGGAAATACGCGGCGCCAGTTCAACCTTTAACCAGGCAATCAATTCGCCCATAAAATCAGAGGTGGATCTTGGCGTCTGAAAAACCGGAACGCTGTATTCAATCGCCAGCTTCTTAATTTCTTCCGAAACTTCAATATTCCGGCAGAAAACGATACACGGAACCTTAAAGCTCATGAGCTTTCTCATGATACCGATACCGTGGTCCTTTTCCATCTTTTCCATATAAGCATGCTCCACATTGCCGATAATCTGTACTCTGTCATAATTGAAGTAATCGAAAAATCCTGCAAGCTGAAGCGCCGGACGGTTCACCTCCGGCTGTGTCAGAACAGACTTGGAAATATCAATTTCCGGAGTACAATTCACAAGTTTCATCTTTTCCACGAACTTTTCCAATGCTACGGTATACATGTGCTCTCTCCTTTTCATTTCGATAGATTATTTTTATTGTAGCACCAAGCAACGCTTTGTGCAAGCTACTCCGTCCTGTCAGCAGTTCCTTCCGCTGCATGAAAAAACTCATAAACCTGATTTGCCGCCGCAAGATTCATGGAAGGTGCCGCTGCCAGTTCCTCTACACTTGCTGCCCTTAAGCGTTCCAGAGAACCGAACTGTTTCATCAGTGCCCGTCTTCTTGCCGGTCCGATTCCCGGAATATCATCGAGAATGGAATGCGTCTGCGCCTTGCCGCGCAGGGAGCGGTGATATTCTATCGCAAAGCGGTGCGTTTCGTCCTGAATTCTTGTAATCAGGTGAAAGCCTTCGCTTCTCGTATCGATCGGGATCTCTATATTATTGTAATACAGTCCGCGCGTTCTGTGATTGTCATCCTTTACCATACCGCACACCGGAATGTGAAGTCCCTGCTCGGAAAGTACCTGTAGCGCCACATTGACCTGTCCCTTTCCGCCATCCATCAAAAGCAGGTCAGGAAACCTTGTAAAGCTTCCCATACCGGCAAGCTCCTCTGTACTGTCCGCCCCGTACTTTTCCTTCAGTTCCTCAATTTCCCGTTTTGCATGTTCAAAGCGCCTGGTCAGCACTTCTCTCATGCTGCCGTAATCGTCCTGCCCCTGTATCGTCTTTGTCCGGAATTTCCGGTAGTCCGCCTTTTTTGGACGGCCGTCCTCAAACACGACCATCGAAGCTACATTTTCAAATCCGTTTGTATTGGAAATATCAAATGCCTCTATACGGTTTAAGTGTTCTAACTCCAGCCAGTCCGCAATTTCTTTCAGAGCGCCCTTTGTCTTTTTTTCCTGCTGTACGATTCGCTCGGCGTCTTTTTGCAACACAAACGAAGCATTCTTCTCTGCAAGCTCGACGAGCCGTTCCTTTTCTCCCTTTTTCGGGACGCGCAGGGTAACTTTTCTGCCGCGCTTTGCCGACAGCCAGCCGGTAATCAGTTCTTCTTCCTCAACCTCCTCCGACAAAAGCAGTTCCTTCGGAATGTACGGTGTACCGGAATAAAACTGTTTGATAAAATTCGTCATAATGGCAGGCCTTGTCTCGTTTTCCACACCGGTCAGATAAAAGTGTTCCCTGCCGACCATTTTTCCTTCACGCACAAAAAACACCTGTACAACTGCCTCGTTTCCGGCAGTCGCAAAGGCAATGATATCACGATCCATGTTGTCGGCATCGTCTGCCTTCTGCTTTTCGGCGAGCCTTTTTACACTGTAGAACAAATCGCGGAATTCCGCCGCCTTTTCAAATTCCATCGCCGCAGAGGCTTCCTTCATCTGCTGCTCCAGGCGTTTTGTAATCAGGTCGTAATTCCCCTGCAAAAATTCCATGACCTGTTCCATGTTCTTTGCATATTCCTCCGCAGAAATATATCCCTGGCACGGTGCCTTGCATTGTCCGATATGATAGTACAGGCACGGACGCTCCTTGCCGACATCCTTCGGCAAAGAGCGGTTACAGGTGCGGATATAATAAGTTTTTCTTAATAAATCTATGGAGTCATGCACCGAGGCGGCACTCGTATACGGGCCGAAGTATTTTGCCTTGTCCCGCTTGCGCTCTCTTGCCAGCATCACACGCGGAAATGCCTCGTTTACCGTCACCCTGATGTAAGGATAGTGTTTGTCATCCTTGAGCATCGTGTTGTACTTCGGCTGATGCTCCTTAATCAGATTGCACTCTAAAATCAGCGCCTCCATCTCGGAATCCACTACAATATATTCGAACCATGCAATATTCTGTACCATTTTCTGAATCTTCGGGGACAGATTCCTGCTGCTTTGAAAGTACTGACGCACCCTGTTTTTTAACACAACCGCCTTTCCGACGTAAATAATCGTATCATGCTTATCGTGCATCAGGTAGACGCCCGGCTTTTCCGGAAGCTTTTTTAATTCTTCTTCAATATTAAACATTTGGCTCTTCCTGCTCCTGTGTTGCTTCCTCTGAACCTTGAGTCAATGATTCCTCTGCATTTTCGGACACATCCGCCCTTTCTGCAGCTTCTTCCTCCGGAATTCCCTTGATTTCACGGAAAATCTTCATGAATTCCTTACCGGTAATGCTTTCCTTCTCAAACAGATATGCAGCAATTTTATCAAGCGCCTCCCTGTTTTCCGAAAGCATTGCCTTTGCCTTTTCATAGCATTCCGAAATGATGTTTCTGACTTCCTTATCGATTTCCGCTGCGGTTGCATCCGCACAGTTCATGACCGGTCTGCCGTCCAGATACTGATATTCCGTTGTCTCTAATGTCACCAGACCGAATTTTTCGGACATACCGTACTTTGTAATCATAGCGCGTGCAAGTGAGGTTGCACGCTCAATATCATTGGATGCTCCGGTCGTAATACTGCCGAATACCAGTTCCTCCGACGCACGTCCGCCGCAGAAGGTCACAATCTTCGTCAGCATCTCTTCTTTGCTCATCAGATACTTTTCTTCCTCCGGAGCCTGAAGCACGTAACCGAGCGTTCCCATCATACGCGGCACGATTGTAATCTTCTGTACCGGCTCTGAATTTTTGTCCAGAGCGCTGATTAAAGCATGTCCGACCTCGTGGTATGCTACCACTTTCTTTTCTTCTTTGCTTAAAATCCGTTCCTTCTTTTCCTTACCGGCAATGACTACCTCCACCGATTCAAACAAATCCTCCTGCGTCACGTAATTTCTGCCGCGCTTTACCGCAAGAATTGCCGCTTCGTTAATCATATTGGCAAGGTCCGAACCGACCGCACCCGAGGTTGCAAGTGCAATCGCCTCCAAATCTACGGAATCATCTAAAAGCACGTTCTTTGCATGTACCTTTAAAATATCAATACGCCCCTTTAAATCCGGTTTATCTACAATAATCCGACGGTCAAAGCGTCCCGGACGAAGCAGCGCTTTATCAAGCACCTCCGGACGGTTTGTTGCGCCGAGCACAACCAGTCCCTTGGACGTATCAAAGCCATCCATTTCCGACAACAGCTGATTTAACGTCTGCTCCTGTTCGTCATTGCTGCCGCCGCTTCTTGCACCGGCTCTGCTTTTACCGATGGTATCGATTTCGTCAATAAAAATGATACACGGTGCCATCTGCTGTGCCTGACGGAACAGGTCACGCACTCTGGAGGCACCGACACCGACATACAGTTCTACAAAGTCCGAACCGGACAGGGAAATAAACGGTACCTTCGCTTCTCCTGCCACCGCTTTGGCAAGCAGCGTCTTACCGGTTCCCGGAGGCCCGACAAGCAGCGCACCCTTCGGAAGCTTTGCACCGATTTTTGTATATTTTCCCGGATTGTGAAGAAAGTCTACCAGTTCCGTTAAGGATTCCTTCGCTTCCTCCTGTCCTGCCACATCCTGAAACGTGACACCGGTTTCCCGTTCCATATAAACCTTCGCCTTACTCTTTCCAAAGCTGACACCACTGTTTCTGCTGATCATTCGAATCATAAACAGCGTAATCAGGAGAAAAGGAACGATATTTAACAGCAGCTGCCAGATAATTGCCGAATTATCGGAAATAATACGCTGATAAGTAACACCAGCCTTCTCGCAACGCTGCTGCAGTACATTTCCGTCTTCCAAAAGACCGGTGTAGTAGCTGATTTCACCGTTTTTATACGGCTGTTCCACAGGGATGCCCACCACACGCTCTGCATCCGGATATACCTTTACCTCTGAAAACTTTCCTGTTTCCAGCATCTCCAGAAACTTGTCGTACGTTACCTCCTTTGACATACTGTCATCCCATTGTCTGCTGAAGAAAAAATAACCAAGCAGCATCGTTACGGCTGCCACCACACAAATCATGAAATATACTTTATTCTGGTTCTTGTTATTTTCCTTATTTCCATTGTTACCGTTCTGTTTATTCTCGTCCATACTTCCTCTCATTCCGTGGCACTGTATTCCACTCACATAGTAATGTTAACTATTATAAGTGTAGTCTGTCCTTAAAATCAATAGAATAGTTTAAATTTCTATGGATGCTTCTATTTTTCCTTTTCCCTTTGTGATTGGTTCACAGGTCAGATGCATACCTAACTTCTTGAAAATACCTTCATCCACAGAAGAGAGAATCACCGTGGAATGTACCTCACAGCCCTTTAACAACGGAAGTGCCGCTCTTGCCTTTGCAGCATCCTGATCCGTTGCTGCACTGACAGAAAGTGCAATCAGTATTTCGTCGGTATGAAGTCTCGGATTCTGACTTCCTAAATACTCTGTCTTTAACGACTGAATCGGCCGGATTGCCTCCGGCGATACGAGATGCTGCTCGTGGTCGATGCCTGCCAGCACCTTCAGCGCATTGAGAAGACAGGCAGCTGCTGCTCCGAGAAGCGGTGTTGTCTTTCCGGTGACAATGGAGCCGTCCGGAAGTTCAATGGCTACTGCCGGAGCCTTTGTGTCCTCCTCTCTCTGCTTGGCTGCTGCAATCACCTTACGATCTGCAACACTGATACCCGCCTGCTTCATTAAAAGCTCCAGCTTATACAGCGAGGAAGAGTTATTCCCCTTCTTGATATCCACCAGACAATTATAATAGCGGCGGATAATTTCCTGACGGGACGCCTCCCTGCATACCTCATCATCAATAATGCAGTTTCCAGCCATATTTACACCCATATCTGTTGGGGATTTGTACGGGCATTCTCCTAAAATCTGCTCAAACATGGCGCTTAAAACCGGGAAAATTTCCACATCCCGATTGTAGTTTACCGTTGTAACGCCATATGCCTCTAAGTGGAACGGGTCAATCATATTGACATCGTTTAAATCTGCCGTAGCTGCTTCATACGCCAGATTGACCGGGTGCTTTAACGGCAGATTCCAGATTGGAAAGGTTTCAAATTTTGCATAGCCTGCATTGATACCGCGTTTGTGTTCATGATACAGCTGCGACAGACAGGTTGCCATCTTACCGCTTCCCGGTCCCGGAGCCGTTACGACAACGAGCGGGCGGGTTGTTTCAATATAATCGTTTTTGCCGTAGCCCTCATCGCTTACGATACGCTCCACATTGGCCGGATATCCCTCAATAATATAGTGGGTATAGCACTTGATATGCAGATTTTCCAGACGTTTACGGAATAAATCGGCAGCCGGCTGTCCCGCATACTGGGTAATGACAACGCTGCCTACCATCAGCCCGATGCTTTCAAAGGCTTCTATCAGACGAAGGACTTCCAAATCATACGTGAGTCCGGAGTCTCTGCGCATTTTGTTGGCTTCCATGGCCCCTGCGCTGATTGCTATCACGATTTCCGCCTGTTCTTTTAACTGCAGAAGCATCTTTAACTTGCTGTCCGGTTCAAAGCCCGGCAGTACGCGTGAAGCATGATAATCATCAAACAGCTTCCCTCCGAATTCCAGATACAGCTTGTCTCCGAACATGGCGATTCTCTCACGAATGTGCTCCGACTGCATCTGTACATACTTCTGATTATCAAATCCGAACTTCATAACCTGGCCTCTCTTTCCTGTTTCTGCTTTTCTTCTTCCACATACACTCCACTGTGTGCCGCACGCATGGACGGCGCATGGATACACACCTTTTCCTCCGGCGAAGGTACTGCGGTCCTCTTCTTCCAAAGCTCGCCGGTCGGGTCATAGGTAAGATGCAGGCGGCTGTTTGCAAGAAGGCCTGCAATCGGTGCAAAGGCACAGGCAAGCTTTAACACCCTGCCGTTGCTTTCATATACCTCAATTTGGGCAGCTTCTGTCTGACAAAGCAGCTCCGCAATGTGATAGCCAAGCCCGAAGCCATGTACCAGATAAATCTGCTTGTCTTTTTCCTTCCAGGACCTTGCAAGCAGAAACGCTTCCTGAGAAACCTTGTGATTCGTATGGAGGTAGACCGAGCCGTTTCCTGTTCCGACTGCTGCCGTCATCAGACCGCATGAAGTAAATTCTACACGATATCCCTCTTCCATCAGCTCCTGCGGCTTTAACGGCTCAGCAAACAACGCATCTACCGTTTCCTGTTTACTGTCCTTACGAAGCGCCATTGCCATCAGTTCACACTGCTTTTCATACAGCTCCTCTGAGAAAGCAGGAAAATCCTCTTTCTTCATAATCAGTTCCTGCACATTGCAAAGCAGCGTGGAAAGCTGTAATTCCAACAGGTCTGCTAAAAGCACGTAGTCCATATTACGTCCTGCTTCCAGAATTCCCTCTAACATTTCCATTAAGGATTCCGTTGAAACCAGTTCAAAATACTCCTTATCGGAAATGATACCGTCAATCACATACCGCATTTTTTCCGATACCTGAGGCATATATTCCAAAGCCTCGGCAAGCTTCTGTTCTCTGAAGTATAAAATTGCCTTATCCGTAATTTCCAACAATTCAATATTCTTTTGAAACAGCGTTCTTATCTGTTCTGTCATCGCTTTTTTCTGTGCCCCCTGTTCTATGCCTGTTCCATATTTTTTAAATACTCTTCGTATTGTCCCGCTTCTTCTTCCCGTCCGAGCCTTTTTAAAAGACGGATAGCACGCCTTAACGCTTCTGAGCCTCCGCAGGACAGGCATACATAATTCTCTGCCTCCAGCGCGGCTATCCTGTACCACAAAAGCGCAGCCTCTTCCCTCTGCTCCTGCTCAAAAGCTTCCGCAAGCAAAAAAGCAAGCTCTGCCGGAATCATCCGTTTGTTTGCCATTCCTTCCAGGCAAAGTGCATACAGTTCCTTCGTATCTCCACGAAGCGCCGCTGTTTTTGCCAATACACAGACCGCTTCCCATCTTTCTTCCTCCGACGTATGCGGATTTGCTGCCCGTGCCGAAAAATAAGGTTCTGCCCGAAAAAAGTCCTCCTTCTGCCCGGAGATGTAAAGCTCCTTGGCATACATACTGTAAAGTCTTGCCGACATCGTACCGTCCTTCGCAAGCACACGCTCCATTGCCGCCAAATCCCTGTCCGCATGGTTAGACTGCGGCAAATGCAGAATTTCGATATCACTGTCATATACCAACGGTTCCAGTGCTACTGTTTCATGAATCGGGTCAATCCAGCGGAAGTTTCTAAGTCTTTTAAACAGCTTCGGCCGTAGCTCTCTTGTATAATTATACACCATATTACAGTCTTCCGGATTGACATAAATCATCTGAACTATTTCAATTTCCGGCAGAAGCGCCTGTTTCAGCTTCAAAAGCTTTTCCTGATTTTCTTCTGTCAGTACCTCGTCTGCATCGGCAGAATAAATGTATTCCATCCGCGTTTTTGAAAATGCAAAGTTTCGTGCCGCAGAAAAGTCGTGAATCCATGTAAAATCATAAATTTTATCGGTATAGACAGCGGCGATTTCCTTTGTCCGGTCTGTAGAACCGGTATCCACAACCACAATCTCATCCGCAATCGTTTTCAGACAATCTAAGCACCTGCCAAGTACTGCTTCTTCATTTTTTACAATCAGACATACACTTATGGTTGCCATGCTCTGCTCCTGTCATTCCGTTTGTTTTCTAATAAAAGAACTGCTTACTTATCTGTAATCGGTCCGATGGAACTGCCCTCTGCCTTGATGGCAGACCCTGTTTTCCGAATCACAACGCGCAGATACTTTCCGGCATCTGCATTCGTTATCGTATAAGTGGCTCCGGTTGTGATATTCTCCCAGACCGGATTCTCTGCCTTAACATCCGCGCACCGCTGCCACGTACAGGTTACATCGGCCATGGTCAGATTGGTGCTTGTTACTGCAACCAGCACCTCTCCGACTTTTTTATACTCCTGCGCTACGCCTGCATAAGTAACCTCGTCGTAATTAATCTGCATACTTCTCACATAGGTAGACGGCATTCTTCCTTCCTCCGCCGCAATACGGTAAAGCAGGTAGGAACCCTTTGGCAGTTTGTTTACCGCAACCTTCATCGATCTTCCTTCCTTTATCGAGGTCCACTTCATCTCTGCAATGTCTGCATCATCCCAGTCAATAGCAGCCTGCTCCTTTGGGGTCACGATTGCAAATTCATATTTTAGATCAGAGGTGTTCGTCACCGTAATACCCCCGGTAGCTGTTTTCGATTCCAGATAAGCAATCGTAAGCGCGCCTGCATCTGCCGCAACAGCCGGAGCTTCCGTAAACGGTACAAAAACCTTTGACATTTTGGAAGCCGCCTTTTTCATGGTTCCGGCAGTTCTGACATAAATGTAAATGCCGGTAGCGTCGCTAAGGCTTGTACCGTTATGCTCATAGTTTCCGCCATAGGTCTGAAAGGATGCACGGTCCAGCTTTGCATTTGAGTTTAGCCCAAGCAAATCATGCAGCAGCAGACCGCTCACCTTTGTATTTGTTGTAATTTCACTGATTGCCTGTCCTCTTTCCGTTTCTCCGACCATGCATACATCCGTTGTGGCGCGCTTATTATAGGTCGGAATCAAAGTCCAGTGTTCCCCGTCAAGTGAAAACTCCTGCCCATTTTTGATGTCTACTTCCATCCGGTCCATATCTAATTTTACGCCGGGGTCTCCACTCAGCTTCACTACCGGAATTTTTGCCACACTGCTCGTTCTCGATCCGTCTGCGCCGACCGTATCGTTCACTGCCTTGATGCGAAAGCTCAGCGTAATTCCGCGAATATTCATTTCCTTTAAATCAAGCTCGTCAAAGTTTCTCCATACGCCATCGTCCCCCTTGCGCCATTCTACATTGGCAAGGTCAAAATAAGAATTGTTTCGTCCGTTTTCTTCCAGTGTAAAAATAAAATAGCCGGTATCCTCCGAGAAAAGAGGATAATTTTTATATACCGTCTTCCACTGTTCTGCCTCGGTAATATCCGTTGTAAGCAACGTGCCGGTAAAGCTTACATCTAACTTATCCTGCCAGCCGA
Source organism: Lachnospiraceae bacterium (assembly GCA_051880375.1). Taxonomy (GTDB): domain Bacteria; phylum Bacillota; class Clostridia; order Lachnospirales; family Lachnospiraceae; genus SIG299. The sequence goes on along the minus strand of JBJENV010000091.1, from coordinate 65,254 downwards.
CATCCTTGCAGACTACCTTTGTATTGACATCTCCGCACAGATACAAACGTACCGTTGCTGTTTTCTTTACCCATGAAATATCAAAGGAAGCCACCCCGTTACGTACTTCACAGGAATACCATTTGTCCAGATTGTCCGTATAGGAATCCGTAAAATAAATGATGGAATCGTCTGCCGTCTTCACCGTAAGCGTCTCATATTCATAATTCACGGAAATATCGGCATCCGGAATCGGTGTTGCCACCGTTTCCCTGCGTTCCGGCAACAGCATACAAAGTGCAAATAAAAGCACAAACACGACTATTTTCCCATACTTTTTTCTGTTCATTGACAATCCCTTTCCCTTCCTTTGTGCACTACTGTTTTTCATCCATGAAATAAGAGGTTCCCTGCTGCATTCCTACCATGTTTTTGTAATAACGGTCTGCTGTCTGTTTGCTTACCTTAAACTGCTTGATTCCTTTTTTGCGCTCCGACAGATGTACTTCCATACTTGTCTTGTTTTTCTGTTCCAGCGCCTGTAAGGATACTCCCAGCTCCGTCACTCCTGCAATCAGCTGCTGAAGCTCCTGCACCTGTTCTTTATACTCTGCGGTATGGTTTTTCAGTTCCTCTTCTATTCTATTATATATCGCCTGAAAACCGCTGTCAAATTCCAGTATTTTTTTTATGTGAACTTCTTTCTTTTCAATAGTTTCATTAAATGCCGCATCGTCTAATTCTTCTGCCTTTAACAGCTGTTCCTGTATTTTTGTCAAGGTTAACAGCTCCTGTAAATGAAATTCCTTTTTTTTAAGCACATCTGCCATCATCCGCAGATACATCTGTCCTCCTGCCTCCATCTGTTTTTCTCTGCTCCTTTCAACGTTTTTTCAAAGAAGCGGGCTGCTGCAACTACCTGCAGCAGCCCGCTTTCCCATTCCTGTTTTTCAACCGGATTTAACGTACATACATATGATTCTGTTTCATAATTTCTTTCCAGAGATCCCGCATCTCACGAATCTGCTCCAGTGCCTGCGTTAACACTTCCGGATCCTTCTTGATATTTGCCTGCACTAACAGAGACGAAATATATTCGTACACTACATCAAAATCCTTGGCTGTCGCATACTTAAAATCCAGTGTTGCACGAAGCTCCGTAATAATATTCTGTACCTTGATAATATTGTTGTTTACCTTTTCGTAATCATTTGTCTCGAAGCCAAGCTGTGCGATGTTGCAAAACTTGACCGCTCCCTCATAAAGCATCAGGGTAAGCTCCGCAGGAGATGCTGTATTTACCTTTGTTCCCTGATAGAGTGTTGCTGCATTCATTGCCATAGTATGTACCTCCGCTTTTTTCTCTGATATTTGTTACTGTCCGGAACTTGTTCCAAGCATGGATGCCAGTGAATTTGTCTGACTCTGCAGCTTGGAAAGCGCCGTTTCCATTGCAGTAAACTGCTTATAGTAACGGTCTTCAAGATCCGCAATTTTGTCTTCCATCTTGTCCAAATCCTTTTCGTAGCCCTCGAGCAGCGTATTGTACTGCTTATCATTATAGAACGTCAGGGCACTGCTGATTTCTGTCTTTGCACATTTCTCCGTCATCGTAGAATACAGATTACCGAAAATACTCGACAGCGCATTCATTACCTCGTCCGGATCTTCCTCCAGTGCTGCCTTTAATCTGTCCTGATAAATGCCATAGGTAGAATCCTCTTCATCGCCGTAAATATGAAGCTTTCCGTATTCCGTATAGTTACCCGTCACAATACCGAAGCTGGAAAGTGAAAACTCTTTTCCGTCTTCATTGGTATAAGTGGAACTTAATGCCGTTCTCATACCGCTAAGCAGTCCGCCGAGGGATTCATCTCTCCGAAGCAGCGCTCCTTTGATTTTTCCTTCCCAGTTTTCAATATCAGATTCCGACATAGCCTCTTTCTGTTCATCGGTTAACGGGTCATACCCTCTTGCCGACTTTGCATAATAAAGACCATTCATCTCTTCAATCAGCTTATTGTACTCGGTAATGGCTTCCTTCACCAGGTTATAAGTAGATTCCGTGTCTTTTCCGACCGTAATCTGAATCGAATCGTAATCACCGGTACTTTTATTTAAAGTAGTGGATACAAGGTCTAAGGTTATGCCGTTTACGGTAAAGTTATTCGAGCTCTCCTCCATGGTAGCGCCATCCAGTACCACAAGGGAATTGGCTGCCTCTACCACTACCATACCGTTCCCCGCACTTTCGCTGACTGCCGAACCGGTGATTTCCCCGAGTCCCAGTGCCGAAAGTCCGCTTGCCGAAGCCGTAGACCCTGCCGCTGCGGCATAGCTTAAATTCGTTTCTATGAGTGCCTTTAATTCATTGATTTCGGTATTGCTGTCATCTGCCAGCAGAAGCGCCTTTTCCTCCGCTACCTTTGCGTCACGCTCCGCTGCATGATCCTCCAGTACGGTTTCATACATTGCCGCCTGCACTGCCGTCTCATGGTCAGGGGAATTTACACTGGCATCATAGCTTGCGGTATAAACCGCCTGAACATCTACCGGATCACCGTTTGCATCCGTACCGGTATAGTTCCATGTATTCAGAACCTTTAATGCTTCAACATCGCTTTCGGTTAAGGTCCCTGCTTCGACTGCCGCATTCAGTTCATCTATGTTTGTAACATCAATGCCATCCAGTTTTCCGTCTGCCACCAGCTGCGCTTTTGTTTCCTCCGCACTTTCCACATGAGCATAGGTAAGCTTCTCCGGGTCCGCATAAGCCTCACCAAGCACAATACCGGATTCCTTTAGTGCAAGCATTGCTTCTCCTGCTGCACGGAATTTATAGCCGGTCGTAATACTGTCCTCTGCTTTTGTATGCAGCTCATTATAATCATAGGTAGTGCCGTACAGTTCAAAGCTTCCCGATGCTGCACCGTTACTGATGGTAAGAAGGTCCTCATCGGTTACTTTCTTTTCTGCCGTTTCCCCGGCATACTGATTTACACTGATATTCTTAATCAGTTCCACGGCATCATAAACCGCTTTCTGCGTCTTGTCGGCTGTTTCATAATCAAACGTGTCGGCAAGAACATCCCCGATGACATCCACATTCTGACGCAGAGTTGCCATTGCAGCTTCGTAATTTGTTTTCTCGCTTTCTGTGAGCAGGCTCGTGTTGATTCCGTTCTCGATTCCCGTAAATACATTTGCGGCATCCTCACTCAGAGCAGACGTTGTAATGGAGAACGCATCATCCTTACCGCTCTGAGAGGAACTGATAAAGAAACGCTGCTGCGTGGTATCAAAGCTTGCAGTCAGTCCTGCACTCTTGCAGGCATTTAAGAAATCATTGACCGTGGTATCTGCCGTTACCTCTAACTTAACTACCTTCTCGGAATCGGTTCCTTTTTTCCCTGTAATCGTAAGTAACGTTCCCTCTGCAACTCCGCTGCCGAACTCGGTCAGTTTTGTATTTTTATTATAGGTATCTGCGCTGCCGACTTTGGCACCCGTTACATACTGGGAGCTTGCCAGCTTTTTCACCTGCAGTGTATGTGTTCCGACTGCCGCCGAGGAACCTGCCGTTGCCTTTGCAACACTCTCGTTTGAACTGCTGGCTTTTCTTGTCATGTAAGAACTCTGCATACGGAGCTTGGATGCATATTTTGTATAAAAGGAATAAATCTTCGTATTCAGGGAAGACCACGCATCCGTTGTCCACTTGTTTAATGTAATCTTGTTTTCAATTTTTGTTGCTTTTGTACGCTGCGCGGATACGAGTGCTTTTACAATCGAATCCGTGTCCATACCGGATACCATTCCGGATAATCCAATTCCCATATTATCCTCTCTTTCCGACGGAAGCTTTCTGTTTTATCTTCTTTCGTCTACAAGAAGTCCTGCCAGTTCCCATGCTTTTGTAATCATTTCGAGTGTTTCTTCCGGCGGAATTTCACGAATGACTTCGTCGGTTTCTTCATCGATTACCTTAATGGAAACTCTCTTTGTTTCCTCATGATAAGAGAACTCGCATTTTGTTTTGGTCGGACGCATTTTATCGTTTACCTTATCTATTGCGTTCTTCATTCTGCGGGATACGGCTTCCTCTTCATTTCCTGCCTGTGGTTCCGTGCCTTTTACTTCATTGCTTACAGGAGTAGTAGTTTTTTTATGAAGCTCTGCAGAAGCCTCCTGGTTCTGTACCGTCCTTGGCTCTCTGTTTACTGTCTGTTTTACTACATCCGTGTATGCAATACTACTTTTTACTCCAATCGATTCCAATGCCATATTATTCACCTTTCCTTTCCACAGCATTTTCTCGCAAGCATAAATAAAAAACAACGTGTCTAATTACTTAACCAGTATATCGGACTTTTTTTCCTTATACTTTAGAGGCAGCCTGAAAAAAGCAAAGGACAAAGAGCATTTTTTTATAAAAACCGCTTCTTTGTCCTTGAAATCTAAAACATATTCTTTAATGCATCAATGGAAGCTCCGCCCGCAACGGCTTCCTTGTTTGCTTCCTGAATCTGAAGATATATCTCTTTCCTGTAAATCGGAACCGACTTCGGGGCGTTGATACCGAGTTTTACCTGGTCGCCTTTGATTTCCAGGATTGTAATTTCCACATCATGTCCGATTACGATAGACTCGTTGGACTTTCTAGACAATGCCAGCATCGGCTTACTCCCCTTTCTTTTCCTTCATTTTCTGAATCACATCATAAATGTTATATTTTACGACATACTCCGGATTTTCGGCAATCACCTGACATCCTTTTTTCGTCTCCGCATTGATTACGATCGGTGCCTTTAGGTTTGTTGTCATCTTTGTCAGGTCCGAAGGAACCGTAAGCGTTAAGAAAATAGCCGTATTTTCCTCATTTAACTCTCCCAGAGGGAGCAGCACTTCATCCTCCACAAGCGGGTTGTAATCCGCCATCACACAAAACGGACTGATTACCGGAAGCGCTACTGTAGGCTCGTCCAGACTCTGCAGCCAGGTAATCGGATTTTCCGTTCCTCCCTCGTTATCGTAAAGCAGTGTAAACCGTTTCAGGCTTTCAAAGCCAATCAGTCCCTCATCAAAGGTCAGAATTTTGTCATCATCCAAATCCACTTTGCCAAAATATCTTGTGTTTACTAGCATTCCTGTTCTCCTCTCTGTTCTTTTTTATCTTTATTTTCTCATGCCTTTTACAGGAAGTCAAGCAGAGAAGTCTGTACCAGCTTGGATGCCGCCGATAAGGAAGAATTATAAACCGTCTGTGCGGATGCGTATTTGATAATCGTATCTACCAGATCCGCATCCTCATTTCTGGATAATAAATCTTCAAAGTCAACCTGCTGGTCCGAAAGGCGGCTTTCTGTCAGCTGAAGACGTTTATAACGTCCGCCCAAATCTGCCACCGCGATATTGATGATTTCCTGCTCCTTCTCCGTTGTTGTAATTCCGCGCTGAAATGCTTCCGTCATCAGAGCTGTTTTTAACGTAAACTCTGAATTTAGCTGCTCCTTGATATTCTCCAGCTTTGTTCTCTGCTCTGTGGAAAGTGTCGTATCTTCCAACATCTTGTCCACCTCGGCAATAGAACTTTCTACTTCCTTTACTCCGTTTACCGTTTCCAAAATTTCATCAATCATTCTGGAGATGCCCGTTGTAAATGCATCGGAGCCCTGTGTATTAATGGTCAGCTTCTGGTTAAAGTTCACCTCATACTGAATCTGCTGGTCTTCCTTCGTATAGGTAATTTTCTCGGCTGCCGGGTCGGAGGTATCCAGCTTGGTACAGTTAAAATAGTGTTCCGGGCGCAAATCATTCTGTCGGAAGCTGCTTTTCTCATAGTCTACCTTAATTTCCGATGCTGTCCGGAGCGTATCGTACAACGCTTCTCCGATAATCAGCTCACCCGTTTCCGGAATAAAGTTGATTTCATTTGCCTTCGGCTGATAGGCATCCGCATCCAGCACGGAAACTGTATTCACCGGAATATCCGCTCCCGGATTTCCGTCCTTGTCCGTATAAGAAAACGCTATGCTGTCTGCATCCAAATCACTGTAAGACAGGCGCAGGCGATATGCCTCTATCTTTGTCGGCATGGAGTCATCCCATGCTGACAGATCATTTTTGTCAAAATTGTCTAAATCAATTTCGCCGACAACCTTGGAAATCGTGCCGACATCCTTACCGGTTAACGGCTCGGTAATCTCATAATGCAGATTTTCCGTCGCTTCGTTAAACACAAGCGGAGTATCCGTCTTATAGCCGCTGAACACATAACGTCCGGCATAGTTTGTATTACCCTCCTGATACAGCTGGTCTTTCAGCTGCTGCAGGTTTGTAACAATGCTGTTCCGGTCTTCTGCCGTCGGATAATCATTCGCTCCCTGATTGCAGTAGGTATTCATGGATGTAATAATGGCATTCACCGAATCCAGCGCACTTTCCGTTACATCCATCCACGAAAGAGCATCCGGAATGTTCTTTTCGTAATACTGATTCAATTCTGACAGATTCGTACGGAATTTCAGTGCACGCACCGCAACAATCGGGTCATCCGACGGCTTTGTAATCTTTTTTCCCGTAGAATACTGCTGCTCCAATGCGCTCATCAGATTTTTATTATTGTTGATGTTATACAGCGCATTGTTTGTCATCATTTTATTTGTAATACGCATACCCGGTCCTCCCATTTCTTATGCTGTATCTATTGTTTACCGTGTTTCTTCGATTCCGAATTTTCCGGCATTATACGCCCATTTCATTAATGAGCTTGTCATAAATCTGGTTCATGACCGAAATCACCTGCGCTGACAGATTGTATGCTTCCTGATAGCGTGCCAGGCTCATCGCTTCCTCGTCAATATCAACTCCCGATACGGAAAGCCGCTGCGTAGAAACTGATTTTACAATGTTTTCCTGACTTTTTGCAAAGTTCTCCGCCGCTTTCGTATCTACTCCGACTTCACCGACCAGCGTCTCCAGATAGGAGGCCGGGTCACCCTGTTTAAACATACTGACGTCCGATTTTAACTCAAGCAGCTTCTTTGCAATATCCGCATTGCCGATACCGTTTACCGTATCGGATGCCGCTGCAACCGAAGAAGGGTTCTTCAAAATTGTATTACTTACCGTAAAGCTCGATGCCGTCAGCATGTAATAGGATGCCTGCGTTACCGTCAGGTCAGATGTAAAGCCGTCAATATCCGTACCGTTCTCTCCGTTCTTACCAAGGCGGTTTAAGTTGTATTCCTCTCCGTTTAACGGACTGATGGCAGCAAAGAAATTAACGTCGCGCTCTCCGTTCAGATTAATGCCTTCCCGGTGTACCGAGTTAAATTCCTGCGCAAACGTACGGATAAACTCATTTAACTGTGCCATATAATACGGGATTCCTTTGTAATCCACGGAAACACCGACCGAAACCGGCGTATCCTCCGGATAAGCTCTTCTCGCCTCTTCATTTAACTGGAACGTATAAATGTATTCTCCCGTATCCGGGTCCGTCGTCACTTCAAAGGATGAGTAAGTGTATTCTCCGTTGCCGATTTTGATTCTTCCTTCTCCCGGAATATTTAAGTCTGCTATGGAATTGATATTGGTATAACGTATCGTCACTTCCGTTGCACCGGCATCCACTTCTTCCGCATAACCCTTTAAGTTTTCTTCATTGTTACCGTCACGCACCTCATACAGTGCTTTCAACGTCCCCGACAGGGAACTGCTCTCCGGATTCAGGCGTTCTCCGTTGTCCCAGTAAACATCATAGAGACCGTCTGCATCGCACTGGTTCATCTTTACGTCTCTCGGAATTACCGTAAGCTGTCTTGCTTCGTAGGTATCCACAAGTGTTCTTCCATCCAGCCGTACCACATAACTTGTCATACCGTTTGTCCCGATTTTCTTTTCTTCCACAGAAACATTTACGATTTCGGACAATTCATCCACCAGAACCGCTCTCTGGTCTCTCAAGTCATTGGCATTCTCTCCGCCGATTTCCACGGTATTGATTTGCTGCGTCAGACAGGCAATCTGCTGCGACAGGGAGTTGATGCGGTCCACCTGATTTTTCACCTCATAGTTACATTCTAACTGCACCTTTTCCAGATTCGTCGAAAGAGAATTAAAGTATTCGCAAAGGCTTTGCGCATGATTCGTCATCTGCGTACGAATCGTCAGATTGGACGGATCCTTGGAAAGCTCCTGTATACCGTCATACATCTTATCAAATGTCGTTGTAAAGCCCTCCAGCTGTACCTCATTCAGATAGGACTGCACTTCCGTCATAAAGTAATTTCTTGTACTGAACTTTCCGGACAATGCACTGTTTGACCAGAATTTCTCGTCATAATACTGACTTCTCATCTGTGTAATTTCATTTACATTCACGCCGGAACCAAGCATACCGTATTTGTTGTTTGTCGGAAGCGCCCTTGCTGCCGACTGACTGACAACCTGTCTGGAGTAGCCCTCCGTTTCAATGTTTGCCACGTTATGAGCCGTCACATTTAATCCCGTCTTTGCAGCAAACAATCCGCTTGTACCGATATTTAAACCAAAAAATGTAGATGCCATACTTCACCTCATATCTGCAGCACTTACGTTCCAGTGCTATCTTGATGCGCCAAGTGTATTTATCAGATGCTCCAACATCTGACTTACCGTGCTGACATATCTTGCCGAAGCATTGTATGCCTGCTGGAACTTAATCATATTAGTCAGCTCTTCGTCAGAGGAAACCGCATGTACTGCCTGTCTCTGGTTTTCCACACTGTTCACAAGCGTTTCCTGACCTTCATATACGTTTCTGTACTTTTCTCCTCTGGTACCGAGCGCTCCGATCATTTCTGTATAATAATTGTTAAAGTTGTTGACCGTGTATTCGTTCGGCGTCAGAGTCGAAAACGGTTTCTGCCATGCAGATAACAGTTCCTCGCAAATGTCAACCGAATAATCACCGGTATTTCCTTTTCTGGAAAGAGGGATCAGGGAAGGGTCCTTCATAATATTCGGATTGACTTCAATTTCACCGATCGTAAACAGGCTGTAGTTGTTTTCCGGATCTTCTTCGTTATATTTCCAGACCTCCACATCCTGCCAGATACCGTCCACCTCTATCGTAACCGTTGTCTTTTCATAACGGCTCATGGATTTCCGATTAAAAAGTGCCTCTCCCGGTGTTGCGTTTTCATCCATTCCGACCGGTGCATTCTCCTCATCAAAAATCAGAATTTTCTCGCCGTCTGCGGTAATTACTTCTTTATTTGGTGAAAGCAGGTCATTGATGGTTGTTACAATTCCGTGAATCAACTGGTCAAACTGTGCCTGAACACTGACGATTGCCGAAGCATCCGTTGTATTATTAAACTGCTCCAGTTCCTTTTTGTACTCCCTCTGCGCTGCCTTATATTCATCCTCCCAGAAGACTCCGTTTTCATCCGTAAAGTCCTCCTTTTTCGGTTCCTTCGGAATATCGGTATACTTACCGACCTTTTCTCCTCTTGCAAGAAGAAGCCCCTTCAGGGCACCGAGGTCACTGTCCGCCGCAGAATTCGGAAGCGGATAAAAGTTAAATACATCCACATCACCGTAGCATGGCCAGTACGGCTTTAGCATTCCGCTTTCCTCATTCACATATTTTGTATCCATGTGGTATACGAGATCCTCCGTAACAAACGGGTAATCCTCAAGCATCACCGTAACCACACCGCTTGCATTCTCTTTATAGCTGATGCCCGCAAGTCCGCCAAGCTCATCTAACAAAAGGTTTCTGGCATCCCGCAAATCATTTGCCTGTTCCATACCGTTTGCTTCATACATCTGGATTTTTGCATTCAATTCCTTCAACTGGTCGCCGATTTGATTGATGCGCTCCACATAATTTTCAATTTCGGTATTTAAGCTGACCTGATATTCCTCAATCTGGTCTGCTACCGTTTCCGCACGCTCTATAAAGCTGACTGCGGTCTGTATAAAGCTTGTTCTGGTTACAATGCTTTCCGGTTCCTTACAAAGCTCCGACATTGCCTCCCACAGTTCTTTGATGGAATTCTGAAACGCAACGCCCTCCGTTTCACCCAGAATATCCTCAATTTCTGAAGTTGCTTCATACTGGGACTGGTAAAACTTCTTCCTGCCGAGTTCCTGCCGGTAGGCTTTATCTAAAAACACATCTCTTACCTGTTTAATCGCATCCGCCTGAGCGCCATGTCCGATTTGAAGATAAGAAATGGAATTCTGTCCGACATTTCTGTAAAACGAATCCGTAAAAACCGCCTGCTGACGTACATACCCCGTTGTCTCCACGTTGGAAAGATTGTGTGCTGTGGCATTTAAGCCTCTCTGGCTTACCGAAAGTCCCGATACACCTGTATATAAACTGCTCATCAAGCTCATATCAATCAACCTTTCCCTTTCTTAAACTTCTGTTTTTGTAACCTGTAAAGTAAAACAGACAGGAATGCCCGTTACTGCTTTGCATCAAACATCCCTGTCTGAGAAGCGGTCATATCCCACTGTCCCGCGTTCTTCGTATAATTATTTCCCGGCACAATCCTTGCGCTCTGGATAAGATTCATATTGTAGGAAATCATTTCAAGCGACTGTTCAATCAGATTTTTGTTGTGTCCGTTGACCTCCGAGAGACGCTTTAACAGTTCCAGCATGTTCTTATGCAGTTCTGCCAGCTCTCTCTGTTCCTTCGGCTGACGGTCCAAAAGTCCAATCAGTACCGGCAAGGTTAATTCGGAAGCCTTTTTGTTTAATACAACTGCAATATTAGAAATAATCCCCGTTCTTTTCTGTTCCAGCGTATTTATCTTTCCGATTGCTTCCTGCTCCAGATCGGTAATCTGCTGAAGCTGCTGCAAATCATTTGAAATGATTGCCTGCGTCTTTTTCTCCACAACCGGAAGCATCTCCTGATATGCCGCAAATTCACTGCGAAGCGTCGTAATCAGTTCTTCCATTAAGCTCGCCATATTCGTTCCCCGTTTCCTTAAGCCTTACAAAGAAAAGCCGTTCAGCAGTTTGTCTGCCAATGCTCCCATCGGAACATTATACGTACCGTTTGCCATACTGGTCTTAAGCTCCTGCACTTTGTCCTCACGAACGTCCGGCGTCTGGGCAATTGCCTTTTTCGCAACCTGAAGCTCCTTTCCAAAACCGGAAATTTCTACGGTATCTCTGGAAGCTACTTTGCTTGTACCCGTCGTTCTCTTCGTTCCGTTTGACTGATAAATCTGACTGATTTCCGCCATAGCATCAATACGCATTTTTATCACCATCCTATTTCTTAAATTTCACACATTTTACAGGCCTCTCACAGCTCTTACACACTATATATCGGTGTTCTCCCTGAAATACTTTATAGTCTTTTTCCGTCTTTTTTCTCCTGTCCCGAAAACTTTTTATCCACATGATAAAAAAAGCGCAAAGCTGTTATCCACTTCTGCGCTTTTTCCCCTGTTCTTCTATTTTCCCAAATGATCAAAAAAGTCCGGTAAAATCAAAGGTTGCAAAATAATCCGCCGGAGTTTCCGCACGACGGATCATCTGTACGCTGCCGTCCTCCTTCAGCAGCAGTTCTGCCGAGCGAAGCCTTCCGTTATAATTGTAGCCCATGGAAAAACCGTGCGCACCGGTGTCGTGAATGACGACATAATCACCAATCTCAATTTTCGGAAGCATCCGGTCAATGGCAAACTTGTCGTTATTCTCACAGAGAGAACCGGTCACATCATACTTATGGTCGAGGGGCAGGTTTTCCTTGCCCGGAATCGTAATATGATGATACGCTCCGTACATCGCCGGCCGCATCAGGTTTGCCGCACAGGCATCCAGACCGATATATTCCTTATAAATATGCTTCTCATGGACTGCCGTAGCCACAAGCTGACCATAAGGAGCCAGCATAAAGCGGCCAAGCTCGGTATAAATAGCGACATTTCCCATACCAGCCGGCACAAGAATCTCTTCATATGCCTTACGCACGCCCTCGCCAATCACAAAAATATCATTTGGCTCCTGTTCCGGACGATATGGAATGCCGATACCTCCGGAAAGATTGATAAAGGTAATGTTTGCTCCTGTTTTTTCCTTCAGCTCCACTGCAAGCTCAAACAGCGTTCTGGCAAGCATCGGATAATAATCGTTTGTTACCGTATTGCTGCAAAGGAACGAATGAATACCGAACTCCTTTACACCCTTTTTCAGCAGAATACGATAACCTTCTATCATCTGCTCCTTCGTAAAGCCATACTTTGCGTCTCCCGGGTTGTCCATAATCGAATTGCTGACTGCATACACGCCGCCCGGATTATAACGGCAGCAGATTTTTTCCGGAATTCCCGCTACCTTTTCCAGAAATGCGATGTGTGTAAAATCGTCCAGATTAATAATAGCGTTTAACTCCCTTGCCTTGACAAATTCTTCTGCCGGTGTTGCGTTAGAAGAAAACATGATGTCATCGCCCAAGGCGCCGACCGCCTCTGCCATCATCAGTTCGGTCAAAGAAGAGCAGTCAAAGCCGCAGCCCTCCTCCTTCAGTATCTGCATAATATATGGGTTCGGCGTTGCCTTTACCGCAAAATACTCTCTAAAGCCTGCATTCCATGAAAATGCCTGAAGCAGCTTTCTGGCATTCTCCCTGATGCCTTTTTCATCATAAATATGAAATGGAGTCGGATAGGTCTTTACTACCTCCGCAATCTGTTCCTTTGTTAAAAATGACTGTTTCATTGCTGTTCTCCTATTTTGCTCTTTTGTATACAAGAATACAACGCATCGAATTGTTTGTCAATCACTAATTAAAAATAACCCGGCTGCTGTTATTTTTTCAGGCAGCCGGGCAGCTTTCTTACGGAAGCAGAGACTCAAACTGAGCTACTGCTTCCTCATTGTACTTCTGGTAATCAATATTCAGACGCTGCGGTATGTTTCCTGTCATGCAGTCCCGTAAGCCGTTCAGAATGCCCTCCTCACTGTTCTCCACCAGCTTACCGCCATACTGTTCCATAAACAGCTTCGGTCCGGTAATATCCGTAGAAAAACAAGGAAGTCCCAAAATATCTGCCTCGGCAAGCACCAGTCCAAAGCCCTCATAGAATGAAGAAAGCACAAAATAATCACATTGCTTCAGCACCGTATACGGGTTTGACATAAAACGAATGATGACAATATCCTCAGGACAGGAAGATTCCGCTGCCATCTGAACCGTCTGAGCAAAGAGCTCCCCATGCCCTCCTATCAGAATCAGGCAGGTATCCGGATACTCTCTGTGAAACTCTTCAAAAGCGGAAATCAGGCGAAAATGTCCTTTCTCCGGTGAAAAACGTCCGATTGTAATAAACTTTTTCTTTCCGGAAGAAAGTATTTCCCTTAAGGTTTCTTCACTGACATTCATCGTCGTCTGCTCATCTAAGAGAAGTTCCTCCCTGGAACGTTCCAAAATGCCGCGATAGTCAATCACGTTCTTCACTACCTTGATATTTGCCGTACCGGACAGTCCTTCTCCCTTTAAATGCGCGGCGATTCTCTTTGTTACCGGAATCAGGTCCGGTGTGACAACCGCCACCGAATCATACGTTTGGTAGGCGCGGCTTAATACGTTGATATCTGCATTTCCGCGCGTTTCGATTTCCTGTTCCATATCGTTGTGCACATAAATGGTGTTACTGCACGGAAGCTGCTCTAACATTGCCGTCCACTCATGGGAGTACCCCGAAAACTGTATTACCTTGTCTACGCGGCAGCCACTGAACACACGCAGGTTTTCGCGTTCTGCCATTGCCGATAAAATTCGTGCCGCCCTTCGATACGGATACAGTTGAAAATCCTTCCACAGCAAATACCGCACTGTTTCCGACAAAGTCATTCCTCTCGCATGGACAAATCCCATATACGAAACGCCTTCCGGCAGTCTATGAAGCATTTCCTGCCTTTTTCTAAGCTCCCCTGTCTTATATACAATATTGTAATTGTACTTTGTTGTATCCAGATTTGAAAGCAATCCCAGAATCGACGTTGTAACACCGTTCTTTGCAAAGCCTCCTGCATAGATAAACACATTCTTCTTTCCGTTATCGGAAAGCTCTCTCTCCTCAATCAAAGGACTGTCCTCTCCCAGAAGCAGTTTTTTTAAGACTACCTCCGAAATGCTCTTGTCCTCATGACTGCAGAAGCGTTGTAAGAATGCAGTATCATCATAATCCTTCGGTGCATCTAAAGCCTTTACCAGAGCTTCTACCGTATCCACCTGCGGGAACGGTAGTTCCTCCATCGGAAAATAAAAACCCCGGTCTGTCGTATACTCTTCCTTATCATATGTAAACAGCACAATCTTCCTGCGCGACACGGCATAATCGAAAAACACACTCGAATAATCCGTAACAAGCGCATCCGTCGCATTCAGAAACTCATAAGTTTCATACTGCTCCGGGAACGGGAGAATCTTGTGAAACTGCGAGAGGTCAATCGCCGCACGGCTTATCGGATGCAGCTTCACATATACGGTCTGATGTTCTTTCAGACAGGTTTCCCACTCTCTAAAATAACCTAACAGCCGCTCGTTCTGCTCCGCACTTGATACATTGCCGACAATTCCGCGCCATGTCGGAAGATAAGCAATTATCTGTTTTCCTTCAAATCCGCATTCTGTGCGGATCTCTTCTCTTCTTTTTTCGTCAAGAAATACGGAATTTCTCGGATAACCGGTCAGCCAGAGTTTGGTTGTTCCAAAGTTATTCAACATATAGTCCTCAGTCAGACGTTCTAATGTAAACTCATTCGGGCACAAAAGATAATCTGCCGCAAAAAAGTTTCGCTGCGCATTTCCTATCATTCCATAATCCGTATTCATCTGTTTTCCGAGTGTCTTTAGCGGCGTCCCGTGCCATGTATTCAGGTAGATCTGTCCCGGACGTTTAAAAAACAGGGAAGTAAACGTATTATCATTGATTAAATAATGCGCTGTTGCAAGTACCCTGTAGTATTTTCTTCCGGCATACGCAAGAAGCTGCACCCTGCTCATACCGTGGCTGTCAAGCAGTGCTCTGCGTGTCTCAATATCTTTTTTCCCGCAGGAGAGATATAATTGATACTCCTTATACGCAGGGTTCTGTGCCAATTCCCGCGCAAGCGCCATAATATTACCGCCAAGACTTCTCCCGTGCTGGGATTCCAACAGAATGATTTTTTCATTGATTGCACGGTATTTTGTATAGTGGATATAACTCTTTCTGTTAAAAAAGCCTTTTTTAATTTTTTTTAGCTTCCGTACAAGCGCAAACAGCTTTTTCTTCTTCCGTGCAAGCCTGTTTCTATACTGTTTCACCAGATTCCTCCTTATCTGCCGCAATTTTGTCAAAGCATTTCTTCCAGCTGGGCAGCTCCTGTTATTTCAACTTCCTTTTTTTCTTCAACAATACGTCTGACCTGACGTTTTACCGACAAGTCCTTTCCCGGCGGCTTCCTGTTTTTCATGCGTCCACGTATCATATCGTACTCGCAGAGTACCAATATAATGACCTCCATGATGCCGCTCATCTCAAATACCTTGTCGATTCTCATGCCGGAAAAAAGCCGTCTTTGTTCCATGCAGACAAGGCGTTTCATTGGTCCCGCCGCAAACAAATACGGGAAGAAACGGTACTTTTTCCAAAGTTCATACCGTCTTGTATCAAGCAGAGACAGACTGCAGGCGCTGTAATAGCCGATGTAGTTCATCCCGTCCGGAAGCTCATGCAGGCGTTCCTGTCTGTATTTGATACTCTCCATCCGATATAAAAGGTAGTAATTGTGTCTGCTCGTATCCAAATTCTTTATTAATTCAAAAAAACTCTCCGTCGTACGATTCGGTGCCAAACTGCCGGCAAAAAAAACGATGTTTTTCTTTCCGTTATCCGGCAGGTCTTCTTCCTTTATCAGAGTGCTGTTCTTACCGAATATCAGCTTTTCACACAAGGCTGCCGTCACCTCTGCCCGGTCATAACAGCAGTAGGTATTCAAAAATTCGGTGTCCTCATACTCCTTTGGCGCATTCAACGCACCGACCAGTTCGTCCACGGTGGAAACCTGCGGAAACGGCAGCTCCTCCATCGGAAAATAAAAACCGCGTTCTGACGTATACTCTTCTTTGTCATAGGTAAACAATACAATCTTCCGTCCGGAAATGGCGTAATCAAAAAATACACTCGAATAGTCCGTCACCAGTCCGTCTGTGGCATTTAAAAATTCATACGTTTCATATTCCTGCGGAAAAGGCAAAATGTGAGTAAACCGGGAAAGATCAATATACTTTCTGCTGATTGGATGAAGCTTGACATAAAAACGCTGGTTTTCAGTCAGTCGGCTGTCTAACTCATGAAAGTATTCAAGAAGCTGTTCGTTCTGTTTTGCGCTGTTCACTCCCGATGTTACCCCGCGCCACGTCGGAAGATAGGCAAATACCTGCAGCCCGTCAAAGCCGCATTTCTTTCTTACCGACTCACGGCTTTCCCTGTCGCTAAAAATACAGTTTCGCGGATAGCCCGTCAGCAAAAGCTTCGTCTTTCCCAGATTAGAAAGCATATAGTCTTCTACCAGACACTTTTTTGTAAACTCATTCGGACACAGAAGATAGTCTGCCATCAGGAAGTTGCGCTGTGCATTTCCAATCATGCCGCACTCCTCTTTTATCTTCCTGCCGAGTGTTTTTAACGGTGTTCCGTGCCATGTATTTAAATATACCTGCTCCGGACGCTTGATAAAGTTTAAAAGGAACGTATTATCGTTCACTAAATATTTTGCTGTTGCAAGTGCCTTAAAATAATCATTGCGTCCGGTGGAAACAAGGCGGACACGTTCCATTCCATGCTCCTTCAGAAATGACTCACGCTCCGACATCTGGCTTTCAAAGCATGACAGCATAACCGTATACTCCGCATAAAGCGGATTCCCGGACAATTCTTTCGCAATTGCCGCAATATTGCCTCCAAGGGAACCTCCATGCTGGGATTCCAAAAGAATCAGCTTCTTATTTACCCTCGTATGCCGCAGATACCACACATATCGCTTTTTTCGGTAGTATCCGTTCTTTTTTTTCTTTTTTCTGGCATCAAAATATTTCTTCATTTTCCCCATTTATGTTTCCTCCGAAGGAATAAGAGACTCAAATTGTGCAATTGCTTCCAGATTATACTGCTCATAATCCACGGACAGATGCTCCGGCAACGTTCCTTCCATACACTCCCGTAATCCGGCTAAGACTCCGTCCTCGCTGTTGTCCACAAGTCTGCCGCCATACTGCTCCATAAACTGTTTAGGACCGACAATATCTGTTGAGAAGCACCGAAGTCCTAAAATATCCGCTTCCGCAAGCACCAGACCAAACCCCTCGTAAAACGATGACAGCACAAAATAATCGCATTTTGCAAGCAGCGCATATGGATTTGACATATACTTAATAACGACAATACGATCTGCTGCCTTTGACGCCGCCGCTGCTGCCACAGTAGCATCATACAGTGCCCCGTAGCCGCCCAAAATAATCAGGTAAACATCCGGATATTCCGCATTCAGGCGTTCAAAGGCGGAAATCAGGCGGAAGTGACCCTTTTCCTTTGAAAATCGTCCGATGGTAATCATTTTTTTTGCATCAGAATTCAGGATTTCTCTGACTCTTGTCTCTTTTACATTCATTTTGGTTGCTGCATCAAACAACAGTTCCCTGTTTGCAAGCTCTAAAACTTTCTGATAGTTAATCAGGTTTTTTGCAACGACAATGTTGGCATTGCCATGCTGCGAGTGATATTCCGCAAGCTGTCTTGTTACCGGAATCAAGTCCGGAGTAACTACCGCAACCGAATCATACGTCCGATAGGCTTCCGCTAAAATTGCCCTGTTTACATTCTTTTTCATACGGATTTCCTGATCCATATCATTGTGAGCATAAATCGTACGGCTGCATGGCATTTCTCTGAACATCATAATCATATCGTTGACATAGCCGTTATATTGAATCACCTTATCCACGCGGCAGCCTTCAAATACACGGTGTCTGTCATGTTCTGCCTGCTTATGCCACAAATCCATTTTCTTTTTTTCCGGATAAAACGGCAGTCTGACCCGTATTATATCAAGCAGAGAAAGACTCTTCGCATGATGAAACCCCATATAGGTAACATGCTCCGGCAGCTCCTTTAAGCTCGCCTGCCGTTTTTTTAACGTCTCGATTTTATACAGAATCACATAATTACAGCGGGTACGGTCAATATTGTTCAGCAAGGTAAGCAGCGCTGTCGTAATACCGTTTTTCATAAAATCTCCGCCGAAAATAACCACGTTTTTCTTTCCGTTGTCCGGAACGGCACACTTTTTTAAGAACGGTGCCTCTTCCCCAAACAGCAGCAGCCGGCAAAGTGCATCTGCTGTGCCTTTTCTTTCATAGCCGCAGAATTGTCTTAAGAACTTGCTGTTTTCACAGGACAGTTCTTCTCCGAGCAGGGCGGCAAGCTCCTTCGGTGTCTGTGCCTGTGGGAACGGAAGCTCATCCCAGGAAAGATAAAACTCGTTTTCTTCCAGGTATTCCTGCCTGTCGTAAGTAAACAGAACAATCTTACGCTGCGTTACCGCATAATCAAACAGCACGCCGGAATAATCGGTAATCAGTCCATCTGCCGCATTTAAAAATTCATACGTTTTGTATCCCTTCGGGAACGGAAGAATATGCTTCATTCCACCCCAGTCAATCGCATTTACGACATAGGAAGGCAGCTTTGCATAAATCACCTGTCCGTCTGTCAGGAGCTTATCCAGATACCACAGATGTGTCACCATACGCTCTCTGTGTAATGCCATCGGAGTTCTCGCTGTTTCTTTTCTTGTCACCGGAAGATAAACATACATCTGTTTTCCCTGCAGGCAGCATTCACAGCGTATCGCTTCTCTGCGCTGTTCATCAAAAAATGCCTCATTTCTCGGATGTCCGCATAAAAACGCAGGTGCGGTGGCCATGTTTTCCAGCATATAATCGTTACAGACCTGTTCCATAATATATTCGCCGGAAAATATCATATAGTCTGCTGCAAAAAAGTTTCTCTGCCGGTTTCCGATGTTTCCGTAATTCTTTTTCTTATTTCGTCCTGCAGGTCTTGGTGCAGCGGCATTCCACAAATTTAAATAGCGCTGTTCCGGACGTTTGATGAATACTTTCGGAAATTCCCCGTCATTAATCAGATATTTTGCGGTTGCAAGCAGCTTAAAATACCGGAAGCTTCCTCGCGGAATCACCTTTACACGCTCCAGACCGTTTTCCTTAAGGAAAGCTTCTCTATTCTTTTTATTTTTTCCGGTTACGGTCAGCCAGAGGGCATATTCCCGATAACCTTCCTGCCGGCAAAAATTTTTTGCAAGTTCGACAATATCCCACTCCATTCCGATTCCTTTTCCGGATTCCAGTAAAATGGTATACTCTTCTATCGGACAGGTTTCCAGATAATGTACATACCTTTTTTGCTTAAAATATCCCCGCTTCACCTTTCCTCTGGCACGTTCTATATTCTTTTTCATTTTATCGAATCTTTTTGCAAAAAAATCCAGCCGCTTTTTCACGAAACCCCTCCACGCTTGTCCTTCTGTCATGTGCTATTTATGCAAATCCTGTTTAATTTTTGTTGTGGAAATTCCTTCGGTTCGAGGAAGATAAACCACCTCGCAGTATTCTTTCAGAAAGTCAAATTCGCCTTTCCAGTCATCACCCATCACAAATACGTCAATCTGATTATCAATGACATCGGAAACCTTCTGCTCCCAGCATGTTTCAGGAAGGACCTCATCCACATAGCGGATGGCCTCCAAAATCTTCTTTCTGTCCTCATAGCTGTGATAAGCGGTCTTATGCTTCACCGCATTAAATTCGTCGGTCGAAAGCACGACAATCAGGTAGTCACCCAGTGCTCTTGCACGCTCTAACAGGTTGATATGACCAACATGCAACAAATCATAGGTTCCGTATGTGATTACTTTTTTCATAGATGTCTCTCCATTTCTTTATTCCAAACGAGTTTGACGCAGGTCGTACAAACTCCTGCGCAAAGCGCGACTCCATACAGAAATCAGTATATAATATTTTCGACAATTTTACAATACGCTAGCGTATTTCGACTTGTATCAAATGAGCCGAAACGTCTACTTGCAGTTTCCAAAAAAAATGTGGTATACTGTTTTTTAATGGAGCGGCTGCTCCCACAAGGAAAAAAGAGAAAGAAACGGAGATTCTTATGGAACAATATAACGGAAGTCAGATTGTCGTACTGGAGGGTCTGGAAGCAGTAAGAAAGCGTCCGGGTATGTACATCGGCAGTACCGGCTCGCGCGGTCTGCACCATCTGATTTGGGAAATACTTGACAACGGAATTGACGAACATCTTGCCGGCTTCTGCTCGCGCATCGATATCGTGCTTCAAAAGGACGGCGGTATTTCGATTACCGACCACGGTCGCGGTGTCCCGGTAGACATCCACCCGACCAAAAAAATTCCGACCGTACGTGTCGTTTACACGATTCTGCATGCAGGAGGAAAATTCGGCAACACCGTCTACAAGGTATCCGGCGGTCTGCACGGAGTAGGCGCTTCTGTCGTGAACGCACTTTCCTCCAAAATGATTGTCGAGGTGAAAAAGGACGGGAAAATTTACCGTGACACCTACGAAAACGGCGGTCACCCGACCACTGCCTTAGAGAACGGTCTGCTTCCGGTTATCGGGAAATGCGCAAAAAACGATACCGGAACCAAGGTCACCTTCTATCCGGACAGCACAATTTTTGAAACCGTGGAGTTCAAGCCGGACATCATTATCAAGCGTCTGCGTGAATCCGCTTACTTAAACAAGGGACTGACCATCCACTTTACGGATGAAATGAACGGCACCGAACAGACCTTTTATGAGGAAGAAGGCATCAAAAGCTTTGTTTCCTATTTAACAGGCAGTGCCTTAAAGGACTCTGCCGAATTAAAGCTCCTGCTTCCTGAACCGGTCTATATTGAGGGAAAGAGCGGCGACATTGAGGTTGAAGTCGCTTTCACCTATACCAACAGCTATCAGGAGCAGATTAACTCCTACTGTAACCGCATCAATGTTGTGGACGGCGGTACACTCGTCACCGGCTTTAAAAACGCCCTGACCCGTGTCATGAACAAATACGCCCGCGAGCTTGGTATTTTAAAGGACAAGGACGAAAACTTTGACGGCAAGGATATCCGTAACGGACTGGTTGCCATCGTTTCCATTAAACACCCGGACCCGCAGTTTGAAGGTCAGACAAAGACAAAGCTTGGCAACACCGACGCCAAGGGCGCCGTGGATGACGTTTTTTCCGACGAGGTAACGAGATATTTCGATAAAAACATCGAGGAGCTACGTTCCATTCTCGATAACACCATGAAGTCGTACAACGCAAGAAAGGCAGGCGACAAGGCCCGCACCGCCATCTTAAAGCAGTTGAACGACGTCGATACAAGAAGCAAGCTTGCCTCCTGCTCCTCCAAAAAGCCGGAGGAATGTGAAATTTATATCGTAGAGGGTGACTCCGCGGGCGGCACCGTAAAAACCGCAAGAAACCGTAAAACGCAGGCTGTGCTTCCTCTGCGTGGCAAAATCTTAAACGTGGAAAAGGCTCCTCTGGAAAAAATTTTAGTCAACAACGAAATCAAGACGATGATTGCTTCGTTCGGTTGCGGCATCGGTGACGATTTCGACATTTCAAAGCTGCGCTACGACAAGATTATCATTTTAACCGATGCCGATGTAGACGGTGCGCACATCAGTACTCTCCTGCTCACCTTCTTCTACCGCTTTATGCCGGAGTTGATTATGGAAGGCAAGGTATACCGCGGTCTTCCGCCTCTTTATAAGGTAGACTACGAAGCTTCGGGCAAGACAAAGAAGGCAAAGCAGTCGCGCTACTTATTCAACGACTTTGAACTGGAAAAGTTCCGTAAGGAAGGACATAAGATTCTCTCCCTGCAGCGTTACAAAGGTCTCGGTGAAATGGATGCCGACCAGCTCTGGGAGACAACTCTTGACCCGGAAAGCCGGATTCTCGCCCAGGTATCGATTTCCGATACCGTGGAAGCGGACGAGGTAACCACGCTTCTGATGAGCACCAATGTTCCGCCGCGCCGCGCTTTCATTATGGAAGAGGCAAAATACGCAAAGCTGGATGTGTAAGTTTCGAATTCTTTGAGATTTGCGGGTGTCGGATTTTGGCTCTCTGACCGAACTGCGCAACTATGATTTTTATAGCATTTTGCGTACAGGCTGATTTATAGTGACGTGACCGGTTCAGATTCGCCATCCATGGCTCAACTGAACCTCTTCCCGACCTCCTGTCGGGAAGTCACTGATTACGAGCAAAATGCTGAAAAATCTATAGTTGCTTCGTCATGGTCAGCTTCGCCAAAATCCGACACTCCGCAAATCAGCGAAGGATTGTGAAACTTGAAAGGAAGTATTTATGAACATATCAGAAATGAATTTGGACGATATAGAAAACGTTCTCGGATTATATATGGAATATTATAATCAGCATGAAGATGCTTGCTGGCTGGACAAAAGAAACCGCAAGAAAACGAATACATCAGGTTTTAAGCATTGAGAATTCCTATTCTCTGATTATGAAAACGGAGGAAGGAAATACAATCGGATTTGCTATGGGATATTTCAAACAGTATGATGATATTGTCGGATATACCCTGGAAGAGATTGTGATATCATCTCCAAATCAACACAAGGGATTTGGAAGCAGCCTGTTAGCCGAGCTGGAAAACAGAGTGAAAGAAAAAGGAGCTTCCTGCGTGGAGTTACAGGCGGTAAATGATGAACTGCATGACCGCTACTATGGTAAAGCAGGCTATAAAAATGCGAACAACTTTGTTATGAAGGTAAAGTGGTTTGATTAAATGAATTTGAAGTTGTCGAGTGGATAAACTCCGATTTTGCCGGGAATCAAAACTACAAAAAAGGGTGGAAAAAATGAATCAAAGAGAAGATGTTATTCGTATTTTTCAAGAATTTAGTTTAAGTTTTAAGAAAAAAATAGATAAAGATTATTATATCTCTTTACAGTATGAAATTGTTGGGTCAGAGGGCGTCACTGTTATACAGTTGAAAATATTCGACAGGGAGATTGAATTATTTTTTAATGATGAAATTACTGTAGAAGATTCTTTTGTCATGTCATATGAAACCCTTAGAAAACTTTACAACCACGAATTGACAATGGCGAGTGCAATGTCATGTTTGTCAGAGGAATCAGGCTTTACAAGAACATTTATTGAGCCTAAGGTTAAGGATGAGAAGAAAAAAATATACATAAATGCAAAAAACGATAATGAGATAAAAAAGTTTTCTCAAAGAATGCATAAGATGGATGAATTCTTTAATAAAGATAAAATGTACGTAGCAAAGGTTGATACTCCGTTTTGTGCGAAGGCACATGGAGTTGATGCAATTGGATTGTTCTATAATTTTGATAAGGGAATATTACATGCATATTTTGAGATAAAGCAAGGCGAGATATTACATGAGCCTGCTATTTCATTTTCAATTTATGTACTCAATGGGAAGGGAAATATCATTATCAAAGATGAAAATTTCTTGATAGAAAGCAACACTTATTATCATTATAATCCTACTGATGAAATTAAAATTGTGAATAACAATTCAGAGGTATTGAAGCTGCTTTATTTGGGGGATAGAAGCCCACTGCAATAGAGTGCTTTCATTAAAAAAAGCGACAAGCATAATGGCAGTTGCTGATATCTTCGACGCACTGACAACCGCCCGCTGTTATCGTAAATCCTTCAGTTTTGACGAAGCATTGGAAATCATGAGTAAAGATGTACAAGACGGTAAAATTGACGGCGAAGTTTTTGCAGTTCTTCTAAAACTCGTGAAAGAAGGAAAAATTGTAGACGGTGTTGATAATCATATTAATGTATTTGAGCATTCAGGAGAATAATAATGGAGGTAGTCCATGAACCCATGAGCTTCCAGATGGATTTTCCCGGGGTATGAAAAGATAGATGAGCATCTTCCGGAGAAAACATTGCTGCAGCGTGAGCTGAAAAAATACCTTTTGAAAGGAAACAACTTCGGAATTGCAAAAGGACATTTAAAATAATAAGAAATCAATCTGTAACCAATTAAGATATTATACGAGGAGACATCACCATGAAAACTACGACAGAGCAGCTCATCCAGCTCGATTTTTCGGAGGAAATGAAAACCTCCTACCGCGATTATGCGGTCAATGTCATTATCGACCGTGCGCTTCCGGACGTCAGGGACGGCTTGAAACCGGTACAGCGCCGTATTCTGTATGCAATGACCGAGCTTGGTCTTGACCCGAAAAAACCGCACAGAAAAAGCGCACGTATCGTCGGCGATACGATGGGTAAGTACCACCCGCACGGCGACTCTTCCATCTATGATGCACTGGTGCACATGTCGGAGGATTTTTCTCTGGCAATTCCTCTTGTTGACGGTCACGGGAACTTTGGTTCTATCGACGGCGACCCGGCAGCGGCAATGCGATATACCGAGGCAAGACTGTCCGAAGGCGCCATGACAATGCTCGACCACCTGGAAAAGGGTCTTGTGGATTTTGCACCAAACTTCGATAACAGCGAGCAGGAACCGACCGTTCTTCCGGCGATGCTGCCGAACCTGTTAATCAACGGGACCACCGGTATTGCGGTCGGCATGGCAACGAACATCCCTCCTCATAATCCGGGTGAGGTCATCGACGGTGCCATCGCCTATATAGACAACCCTGACATTACACTGGAAAAGCTGATGGAATACATCCCGGGTCCGGATTTTCCGACCGGCGGGCAGATTACAAACAGCGAGGTTCTGCCTTCCATTTATGCAACAGGAGAAGGCAAACTGAAGGTCCGTGCCAAAACCGAAATTGAACAGGGAGACTACGGCAAAAAGAACATCATCATTACCGAAATCCCGTTTACGAGTGCGGGTAATAAAACAAAGCTGGTCGAATCGCTTGTAGATTTGATGCGCGACAAGGTATTTGACGAAATCAGTGATGTCCGTGACGAATCCTCCAAGGAGGTTCGTATCGTGATTGAGGTCAAGAAAGACCGTGATGTGCAGAATCTGCTGAACGGCCTGTACAAAAAAACCGCTCTGGAGGACACCTACACGGTGAACCTGCTTGCCGTCAAGGAACAGCAGCCTATCGTATTCAACTTAAAATCTCTGCTGAAGGAGTTTGTGGATTTTCAGGAAATCCTGTACACAAAGGAATATGAACATCTGCTTTCCAAGGCAAAGGACCGCTTGGAAATCGTCGGTGGCTTAATCCGCGCCACGGATGTGATTGACCTGATTATTGAAATTCTTCGTGGCAGCACTTCCGTCAAGCAGGCAAAGGCGTGCTTAATTTCCGGCGATACCACGGACATCCGCTTTAAGTCCGAACAGTCAAAAAAGGATGCCGCGACGTTAAACTTTACCGAGCGTCAGGCAGACGCAATTCTTGCAATGCCACTCAGCAAATTAATCGGTCTGGAAATTTTAAAGCTGCATGAGGAAAGCGAATCGTTATTAAAGAATATCGCAGGCTATGAAACCGTGCTTGGTTCCAAGAAGGAACTTCACAAGGTCATTAAGACGCAGTTAAAGGAATTTAAGAAAAAATTTGCCCGCCCGAGACGTACCGAACTGCTTCAGTTAGAAACCGTAAATTATGTCGTAGAAGAAAAGATTGAGGATATTTTTGTTTTAGTGGACAAGTTCGGCTATACAAAATCCACCGATGCAGCAAGCATGACAAGAACGTCGGAGGATATTTTACGAGAGTTCCCTCACATCATAAAGATGAAGAACAATGACCGTCTCTGCATCTTCACTGCCGAAGGCAATATGTATCAGGTGAAGGCATCTGCTATTCCGAAAGGCAGGGTAAAGGATAAAGGCGTCCTCATCCATACCTTATGCAAGGTCGGTAAGGAAGATATCCTTCTCTATACTTCGTTTGAAGAGCTGTTTGAAGCACAGCTTCTGTTTACTACAAAATCCGGTTACATTAAGCTGGTATCCGGTATTGAATTCGATACGAACCGCAGTGTTGTTGCCACGACAAAGCTGGAGGAAGGTGACCTGATTGTCGGAATTACACCGCTTTCCGGTGCCGATGTACTTGCAGGTAACCGTAAAGTCATTCTGTACACCAACGACCAGCTTTCGCTCGGCTTCCCTCTGGAAGAGGTACCGGAGCTCAAAAAGACCAGCCGCGGTGTTAAGGCAATCACCCTGGATAAGAAAGATTTTGTTGTTTATGCTTCCGCTATAGCACCAAACGAGGAGACATTTACTTACCGCGGCAAGGAACTGTCTGCAAAGAAGATTCGCAACCGCAAGCGCGGCGCGAAGGGCCAGAAAGCGACGCTGTAAGCTGCTCTGCTTTTTTGAAAGAAATGTATTCCGAAAACATCCAGCACAAAGACCAGCACAAAAAGGGGGGCTGTAAAAACCCAATATCATTTCGATAAGATATTGTTTTTTACAGCCCTTTTATTTAGATTTCAGCCAATGACATACAGAAGTAATTCCGTACTTTTAATCACGGATTGGCTTCAGCTTCGTTGCACTGATGTAGCAGGTCTCACCGGTATGTGGCTCCACTACAGGGAAGTAGCAGTAAGAGCCTTTATATGCGCCCTTGTTTTGATCCAGCAAGGTGTCACTGTAGCCTATCCGATTGCCGGTAACCCAGATACGCTCGCCCTTATCCAGGGTGATGTAAGTGGTGACTCCACCGGTGCCAGACTGGTAACGAACGCTTTCCGTTGCCTGATACCAGCCAATCTGATGAGCATAAATGCTGCGGTAGGCCACTGCCACAGCCTGCTCAATGGTGCAGATAGCGTTCGGGGACAGAGTAGTGTCTGAGGTGCCCTCGAGAAGACCCAGGGCATTCATAAAGGCCATGGCCTCCACCGCCCAGGATTTAAGCTCCCCACTGTCGGTGTATGCGGAGAGGTTGGAGGTGTAATCGGTGTAGCGATAAGAACTATTTTCCTTCACGTATTGCAGCACCCGGTAAAAGACGGTAGCCATCTCCTGACGGGTTACGGTTTTGGACGGAACAAGGATAATAGCACTACTAATGTCGCTGAAAAAACCTGCGGCATAGGCCTTGCGAGTATACAGGTTCTTGGTATCCTTAAAGTTATCGAAGGATGTATAGGAAATCTCTTTTCCGGTCAGCTCCTCTGCCAGACGCACCGCAATGGAGCAAAGCTGGAGGCGGTTGATGGACTTTGTGTAATCGCTGCCCAGCAAGGCGGTATCCAGGAGGCCATTATCCAGGGCAAAATTCACGTCGCTCTGGAACTCGACGCTCATTTTAGCATCGGACTTGGCCGAGAGAGTGAACATATCAACCTGGGTGGTGGTGTAATTCAGGGCTTCACTCTCCCTCTGCTTAAGAGCGGCAACCATTCTTTCCTTCCAATACTCAAAGGTCAGCTCCGTACTACCCGCATTTTTGTAATCCTCCTCCGTCAAGTGCTCCCGATGGTAGTTATAGGAGTGACCGCAGTAGATACAGCTCTTCCAGAAAACCTGGTCACCGGCGGCATTGACACCGATGTAAGCCTCCTCCGTAGCAAGGTCGAGACTGTAATCGTGCTCCGCTTTAGGAACAGGTTTGTTGTACATGTAGTCACGGTTGATGGTGTGCTGGTCATTATACTCGCATTTGCCGCAAATGGAGCAGGAATAGTACCATAGCGGCTCCTGGGAACAGTCGGCCAAATTGGCGATGCGGTCAGCAGCCATGATAACGGAATTGTACACGTGCTCAGTGCAGAAATCCCGGGCAGCAGAACCGCCGGCCTTCTCGGCAGTATACACATCGCCGTCATAGACCTTAATGGAAAAGCAAGGATAAATACTAATATAGCCAAGAATATCACTAAGAATATCATCGTTATAGGCGGCATACACCTCGGCCACAGCAGAGCTTGGGATATACAGGGTGGCATCGGCGGTGCCGAAGGAGGTGCTGTTGGTCCAATACCACTTTTCCAGTTTTATCCCATTGCCTTCGGTAGCGCTCTTCAGAGTCTTCAGAAATTTGACCGCATCCACCTTGTCGCTGAGCCAGATTTCCTTCAGGTTGTCATATTCGAATACTAAATGCTTGGTAAAATTCTCGGCCTGATACTCGTTAGCAAAAAGGTCGAAGTCGAAATCTATGAGAACCCCGGTGATATAGTCCTTATTCAGTTTATTGTCGATGACTTTACTGCCCATATAGCCATTCTTTGGTCCGGTGGTCATGTTTAAGACGATTGTGTCATAGGCCTGCTGTTCCACCCACAGAGAGTCAGCTTCGGCGGAGGTATAAGCCGTGGCAGAGGCACGCAGGCTGGCATGGCGCAGGTCGAATTTTTCAAGACGCGCTCTCTCGGCTGCCTCCTTCTCCTCATCACTGAGCTCAGGAGCAGCAACGGTAAGGTTTACCTTGACCGTCGGATTGCCCGGAGAACCCTCCTGCGTCTCAGCAGCAACGCCGTTGACGGTAACCTTGAACAAGCTGCTGTCCATGTGATAGTTATCATTCACTATCTTGTGGTTGGCCACGTAGCCCTTCTCATAGACGAAATGAATCTGGATGGTGGCTGTATAGGTCATACCGGCCTTAAACTTAGGGTTTGAACGGTCGGTTTGATCAAACTCACCGCTCCATCTCACCTTTAGAAGCTGCACAGCCCCCTTGGCAAGCAGGTCACCATAGGCAGTCTTCGCAGAGAGCAGAGCCAGCTTTTCCCCTTCCTTCTGCGTCATTCCTGCCTTAGGAGTCTCAATGGTCAGGTCCATGGTCGGAACATAGGTCTGGGTGTCCGCCCACGCTGTTGTAGAAAACAGACCAAGCATCATGGCAGTAAGCAACAGAAAGCTCAAAATTTTTTTCTTCATGTGTTTTTTCCCTCCTTGTTGGATTTTAAATGCGCCATCTTTGCAATCGCTTTTACAATATTTTAACGATACGAGTCCTTCAACCGTTCCACAAATTCCTCTGTTATGTTATTCTCAGCCTCCATACATGCATAATCCACTGCATCAAGAAATTCATATTCGTTGCATCTGGTTACGGTAACAGTTCCCATTTCACCATCTGCAAAGCATAATTCGTAGCCATCGCCGGACTGCTTTAACCGGTAAAATACAGTATGTCCCGTAGAATAATCAAAAATTGATTCCGTCTGTGTTGTCTCGTCGTAGGTGGCATTCCCCTGTACCACTACCACATTCCGCCTATCCTCCGAAATGATTAAAAGGCCATTATTGGCACCATTCTGAACGCGGGAATAATAAACCTGGTCGCCGGTATCCATGACACCGCAATAATAACCTTCATCGCCAACTCCCTCTTTGATTTTTTCAAGCTCAGCCAGAAACTCCGAAGTTATATTTGTGGCTACATTTTTCGTGAGATCCAGATATTGCTGTCCTGTGGCTGCATCTATCTGTGCTACGTACAGATAGCCAAGTCCGCCCAAACCCAGTTCATAGTATTCCATAACCGTTGCCATCTTGAAGCATGCTACTTCTCCGGTAGCCTCGTCAGTAATACTGTACATCATTGTTTCTGCATCTAAATCAATACGACCGAAGAAATAGCCGCCGACGGTGCCATCACCATTCAAGAACATAAAACCTGCTTTGGAGAAATCCTTCGCCTGGGTATAAACAATACTCTCAAAGTCACCGATCTGCTCAACAATTCCGTAGTAAAACTGCCAATCAGAAATATCATACACGGTTCTTTCTGCAGGAACAGGAACCGGTGCTTCTGTCGGGTCAGCAGGCTCCCCGGTCGAAGGCTTGGTTGACTCTGCCCCGGTAGGCTCCGGTACAGTTGTCGGTTCTGCAGCTTCCCCGCCTCCACAAGCCGCCAGGGCAAATACCGTAATAAGTGCCATAAACATAGTTAAAAGCTTCTTTTTCATGAGTTTTTCTCCATCCTTTGCTTCATGTAATTCCATGTATAGTTGCATTATACCATTTTTTTTGTCTTTTTCCCCTATTTGGTGTGAATGGTATAAATACGGTGTGAATGGTATAAGAGACCCCATTGTTATTCCGTAAAAAAAGCTTTATAATAGAAGAAAAAACACCAGGAGGAAACCAGATGCTGATATCAGTACTTGCTATTTTGCACAATGCTACGACCATGCTGTTTGGTATCTTTATTTCTGCATTTCTGCTGGGTGTAAAGCAAAACCAAAAGAACCTCAGGCTGCTGTTTTTCTTTTTCCTTGCAGAAGGCATTCTGTACCTTCTCAGTGCTTTTTTGTTTGGTGCAGATTTTTCCAATCAGATTTACCCGGTGATATACCCGTTTATCATTCACCTTCCGCTGACTGTTTTTTTAGTTTTCTATTATAAATTTTCCTGGCTCTCCAGCTTTACTTCGGTATGCTCTACCTATCTTTGCTGCCAAATCAGCAACTGGATTGGCCTGCTTGTATTAAGCCTTACCGGCAAAGAATGGTGCTACTACTTTTTCAGAATTCTGACCACCCTGACTGTTTTCTTCCTGCTCAGTCGTTTTGTTTGCCATACAACTGCAGCCATATTCGCAAAAAACCGGCAGGCTCTTGGCATCATCTGTTTTTTACCGTTTATTTATTATATTTTTGATTATGCTTCCACCAAATTTTCCGGGCTGTTGTATTCCGGCAACAAAGCAATTGTAGAATTCATGGGCTTTGCCTTCTGTATTGCCTATTTTATGTTCTTACTGGTCTATTTCAGGCAATACGAGCAAGCCCAGGAAATCAGACAATATAACAGACTGATGGAGCTTCAGCTTTCCTCCATCCAAAACGAAGTAGAGCATGTAAAAGCAAGTAAACAGACTCTTTCCATTCTAAGGCACGACATGCGTCACCATCTGAGCATCATTCTTACCATGCTTCAAAACGACAGTGTCGACAGGGTAACAGAGTACATCCGGGAAATCGGCATCGGCTATGATGATACTATAATAGTCACTTATTGCAAAAATGAAATAGTAAACGCCATTCTTTCCATATACCACAATCGTTTTCAGGAACGGGGAATCACGTTAAACTACGACATTACCTGTGAAAGCGTTACCTTTTCGGAAATTGCGTTTTGTGCCATTTTATCCAACGCCTTGGAAAATGCCATGCACGCTTTGGAGAAGGTTCCTCCTGAAAAAAAGTGGGCAAGCCTCACTATCTCCACCAAGGATACCTCCCTTTTGCTTCAGCTGGAAAATCCCACTGACCATATGCCCAAATTCGTGGACGGTGTTCCGGTTTCTTCCAGAGAAGGTCATGGTATTGGAGTAAAAAGCATTATTTATTATGTGGAGCAGCTGCATGGTCAATGGTATTTCTCCGTTTCGGAGGGCTCTTTCTTTCTGAGAGTCATTATCTAAGCCTGATTTACCTTGTTTTATAGGAGCGTATTATGAACATAGCAATTTGCGATGATGAACAATATTTTTTAGATACTACCTGTCATTTTATTGAAGAATGGGCAAAGCAGCATAAAAAAAAGGTACGGCTGTTCCGTTTTACCAACGGTGATGATTTACTCCATGCCTACTATAAAGAAGGTATCGACCTGATTTTTTTAGATGTAATTATGCCTCTGCTCAATGGCATTGATACTGCAAAGGAGCTTCGGAACAATAATCAGATGGTTCCGATTATCTTCCTTACCACCTCCAGGGAATTTGCTGTAGATTCCTATGAGGTGAAGGCTCTGAACTATCTCCTTAAACCAATTTCCAAAGAAAAAATCTTTGAACTTCTGGATGAATTTTTTAAAACCTTTGAAAAGCCAAAAGCCACCTTTACTACCCAGACTGCCATGGGCTTTTGTAAAATCATTGTAGATGAGGTTGAATATTTAGAAGCGCAGAATAAGGAGGTGCATGTGCATCTTTCCAATGGAACCATCATAGAAATTCGTGAATTATTTTCTACCTGTGAGGAATTTTTTTCCTTAGACAAAGGATTTTTTAAATGTCACCGCAGCTATCTTGTCAATCTTGCCTATGTAGAACAGTTTAATAAAAACCAGATCACTACCTGTAATTCTGCTCTGCCGATAGCCAGAAACCGGTACGTGTTATTCAAGGATGCCTATTTTTATTATATGTTTAGGTAGAAAAGTCTATTGTGAATTGAGTTTTGATTACAAAGCAAAAGCACCAGCCAACCTAACGACTGATGCTTCGCAACTTAACTTACACAACACTTCTATAGGATAAAAGGATAAGTTATGATTATTCTACCAATAAATAAATGCATCCGAGACGGTCGATTTCATCTGCTGCATTTCCCTGGAAGCCTGCGATTGCATAGCCTTCCGGTGCCGTAAATGTCATGCTGTTGCCGCTCTTATAGGTGCCACCCTCAATTACTGTACCGAAATTTGTTTCCAGCTTAATATAGCTGATGCGGTAAGTACCGAAAGTACTCTTCTTCGCCTTGCTGACCGTCATGGACGTAATATATTCGCCCTCAGCAAAGGTATATTCCTGCTTTGTTCCGCCATTGCCGCCTGCAAATGCAACGGTATCGCCATAGGTCATCGAAACGCTGTCCAGTCTGCTACCTGTGCAGATGGCAACGCTGTCCGGTAAGGATTCGCCCATCTCTTCCAGGAAGGTGAAGCCTTCTCCGCCGCCACCGCCGTAGGTGTCACTTGTCTGAATCGTCTCGTTTAAGGTGTAGGAAAAGGTTGCAGTAATCGGATAATGGTCGGATAACTGATTACCGTCCGCATCGGTAAACTCCGTAGCAAGTAATGCGTAATAAATTGCTTCCAGTTCTACGTTCTTGCCGCTTCTGTACCAGATTTTATCTACTACCTCATGCCCTGCACTGTTCGGATTATCATAATCAAACAAGGCTTCGCCGTCTGCCGGAGCAACACCGCCGCAGATTAAATCAACCCAAGGATCTCTTAAACCACAGGTTTCCAGCACTGCTGTTTCAAAGTTATCCTCTGCTCTTGTATAACGGGAGTTGGTATCACCGATGACAATCACCGCATGTCCGACGGAGCGCTCGTTAATCAGTGCTGCAAGCTGGTTCATGTTGGAACGTCTGGCAGCCAGAGATTCCTCATCGCAGTCCGCATCTGTATGAATATCATAAACATCGATGAAATAACCCGGCTCTATTTCAATAGAAGTATAAAGGATTCCCTTTGGCGTCATCTGGTCGGCACCGTCACTGATAATACCGTGACTGTCATTCCACTTATATCTTGTTTCCAGATAAATCGGGAAACGGGACAGAATATTCATACCGTCACCAAACGGAACATTTCCGCTGTGCTCTGTCTGATAAGGCAGCTCCGTTACCTGAGAAACCAGGTCACTGTGATAGGCGAAGTCTTCCTGTACGCTGACAATGTCATAATTGTTTAACAGTGGACTCATCTGCTTCGTATTATTTGCCGGATCGCTGCTGGATAAGATGGCAGGAAGACCTGCAACATTTAAGGATAATACAGTAAAGGTGTGATCCTCCGTTCCTGCCTCCGCTGCCGTCGGCACCGTCTGAAGCACTCCTGCTACCATAAGTACGGAAAGCGTTACTGCCACAGCTTTCTTGATTTTGTGAAAAAACATAATACCCTCCCTTTCTTTCCGCTTTCTGTTTCAGCGGATATCTTTCTGTAATCTTTCGGTCTGAAATTACCATTTACTAGAAGAACTGCTTATTTGCTTTCGAATTTAGCAACTTCAATAAATTCACACCGATTTAACAATAATATTATATGCACTTTTACTCAATTTAGTCAATGGAAATGCTTTACTTATTGAACTTTTCAATATTTTTCACATATTATTTACCTACTTTTTATGCATTTTCTACAAATTTTCATTCTTCCATTTCTTATTTTCTTAGTTTTCCACCCTTTGTGTCACTGTTTTTGTTATATATTTATCAATTTAATGATATTTTGTTGTCATTTTCATTCATCTTTCTGTACTTTTCCTTGCACTTTTTCAGTACTTTGTGTTATGATACAAGTAGCGTTCGAAAAGCAGACGCCAGACATATTTTTTACAAAATTTCTATAAATTACGGAGGACTTTTTGCAAATGGGAAGTTCATTTCTTATGCCAAAACAGATTATTTCCGGAGAGCATGCCCTGGAAGACAGCAAGACCTTTCTTACCACGCTCGGTAAAAAGGCGCTGCTTGTCACCGATGCCGTTATGGTAAAGCTCGGCAACACCTCACTGCTCACCAAAGTATTTGACGAAGCCGGCATTTCCTATATCATTTACGATGGAATCAGCGGTGAACCGACGGACGTCATGATTGAGCGTGGCCTTCAGATATATCTGGAAAATCATTGCGATTTTCTTGCTGCAGTCGGAGGCGGAAGTCCGATTGATTCCATGAAGGCAATTGCCGCCCTTGTGACAAATCCGGGCAGCATTTCCGATTACATGGGCAAGGTCATTTCCAACCCGGTTCCGCCGATGGTTGCCGTACCGACCACTGCCGGCACCGGCTCGGAAGCCACGCAGTTTACGATTATTACCGATACTAAAAAAGATATCAAAATGCTGTTAAAGGGTGCCGTGTTAATGCCGACGCTTGCCATCATTGACCCGAAATTCACCTTGACCGCTCCGCCTGCCATTACCGCAGCCACCGGTCTGGATGCCTTAACCCACGCGATTGAAGCTTATACCTCGAGAAAATCACAGCCGTTAACCGAAACGTTTGCCATTTCGGCAGTAAAGCGGATTTTTACCTGGCTGCCGATTGCCTTTCATAACGGAAACGATGTAACCGCAAGAGAACAGATGTCCATTGCCGCACTGGAAGCCGGTATTGCATTTAACAATGCCTCCGTCACACTTGTACACGGCATGAGCCGCCCAATCGGTGCCATGTTCCATGTACCGCACGGCATTTCCAATGCCATGCTGTTAAAGGAATGCTTCACGTTTGCCTTAGACGGTGCTTACGCCCGTTTCGGAACCCTCGGCAGAGAAATCGGTGTTGCTTCCGAAACTGACTCCGATGAGTCTGCCGCGAAAGCATTTCTATCTGCCGTCTGTGACATCTGCCGTGAATGTGAAATTCCGACGCTTGCCGGATACGGCATTGACAAGGACGCCTTCTTCGCCGTCATTGATAAAATGGCAACCGACGCAATTGCAAGCGGAAGCCCTGCCAATACCATCAAGCCTGTCACAAAGGAAGATGTAACAGAAATCTATCGGAAACTTTGGGAATAACAACAAAAAAGCCGGGACTGCCCGGCTTTTTTGTTTCCATCCTATTCTTTCTTTGCACATCGGTACAGGGTTAGCAGCAACAGCAAAAATGCTGCTAACCCTCCTAAATTTCCAAGATTAATCACCTCGGAACAATCCAGCCATTCCCCCAGACTGCCGTTCTGCAGCGGAATCAACGCCGCAGCTGCAAGCAGAATTCCGGTCAGCCCTTCTCCCGCAATCAGTCCGGAGCTGTAGAGGATGCCGGCGTTACTGCCCTCGGTCCTTCCTGCTCTTTTATCCGTAATATACCGCAGGAATCCGCCTGCCATAATTGCCACGCTTAAGTGAATCGGCAGGTACAGTCCGACTGCAAACGGCAGGGACAACACTCCGGTCAGTTCCACCGCAACTGCAATTCCCGCACCTGCAAATACGAGGTGCCACGGCAGATTATTTTCCATCACACCCTCCACAACCATACGCATCAGCGTTGCCTGTGGTGCCGGAAGTTCCTCCGAACCATAGCCCCACGCCTGATTCAGCAGATAGAGTACGCCGCCGATAGCAAGTGCCGAAGCCAGCACCCCGATAAACTCTCCGATTTGCTGCTTTCTCGGGGTTGCCCCGACCAGATATCCCGTCTTTAAATCCTGCGAGGTATCTCCTGCCATGCAGGTCACAATACAGATAACGGAACCGATGGCAATCGCAGACACCATGCCGGCGCTTCCCGTGTTTCCCATTGCCTTTAATAAGAGCGCCGCAAGCAGCAGAGTCCCGATTGCCATACCGGACACCGGATTATTGCTGCTTCCGACCATACCGACCATTCTTGCCGATACCGCAGCAAAGAAAAAGCCAAGGACGGCAATCAGAACAGCTCCGAACAGGTTCACCGGAATCGCCGGAAACAGCCAGATTAACAGAATCACTCCGAGAATTCCGACTCCTACCAGCCACATCGGCAAATCCCGTTCCGTTTCTTCCTCTGCTTTCCTTCCTGCCGCGATTCCTTTAACCGCATCCCGGAACGTACGGAAAATGAGCGGCATGGAACGAAGCAGGCTGATAAACCCACCCGTCGCCACCGCTCCCGCTCCGATATAGCGGATATAGCTTCTCCAGATTTCCCATGCGTCCAATGTTTCTACAGCCGTAGTGGCCGGATGCAGGATATCCATACCACCGTACAATGAGATAAGAGGCATCAGGACAAGCCACGAAACAATTCCTCCGGCTAACATTCTCGCTCCGATGTTTGCCCCACAGATATAGCCCACACCGGCAAGTGCCGGAAGCGCATCCACACCGATGCCTGCTCCGCGGTACTTCGGAATCGTATAATCGACTCTGCTCGGGAACAGCTTCAGCCCGTCTGCCACAAATTTGTAAGCTGCCGAAATCCCGAGTCCCTGAAATACAAGCAGTGATTCCTTTCCCTTCGTTTCCCCCGCCGCAAGTACCTTTGCGCAGGCCGTTCCCTCCGGGTACGGTAGTGTCCCGTGTTCCTTGACAATCAACGCTTTTCTGAGCGGCACCATAAACAATACGCCAAGCACGCCGCCGCATACCGCAATCATCGTCAGCTCCGCAAATGAAACGCTGACTTCATCGCTCTCCGCTGCCCACATAAACAGTGCCGGAAGCGTAAAAATGGCTCCCGCCGCCAGAGATTCTCCGGCGGAACCAATCGTCTGAACCATGTTGTTTTCCAAAATGGAATCTCTTTTTAACAGAATACGGATAATTCCCATCGAAATCACTGCTGCCGGAATGGAAGCCGATACGGTCATTCCGACACGCAGTCCGAGATATGCGTTTGCCGCACCGAACAGTACCGCAAGCAGCACGCCCAAAATCACAGACATGATAGAAAATTCTTTGTCCCTGCCCGACTTTCTCAAATTCTTCTCCTTCTTTCTAAAGCAAGCCGGAACAAGGCTTTCTCCGGCTGTCTTTTTTATGAAGTATTTGCAGTAAACGTGTTCCTTATACGGGCTCTGTCGATCAGCTGCTGATTTCTGCAAAATTACTTCTGGATTATTCCACAGCCGGGCACTATAATAGTAACCAGAGGAGGTGTAGCAATGAACAATGTAAAAATCAATGAAAACCGGATACTGTTTTCCAGAAACGGAGAGCTTGTGCAAATTTCACCCTGTGGTAATCACGCAATACGGTTTCAGGCATTTCCGGACTGCAGCGTAATCGAGGAAAACTATACGCTGATGCCGGGAGAAGGAGACGTACAGATTGAGGAGCAGGAATGGCATGTTTCCATGCTTTGCGGCAAATTGAAGGTTGTTCTTACGGGGAACGGAAAAGTAACCTTTTACTATGAAAATAAAAAAATAATCGAAGAAAAACCTGAAATGACCTTTCAGTCCGGTTTTCGTCACTATGAGAACAAGGGCAGCGGCCTTTGGAGCGCCAGAGTAACTTTTGAACCAAATGAAGCAGAGCACTTTTTCGGACTCGGACACAGCTGGGATAATGAATTTGACCTAAAGGGCTCTTCCATTGACATCAGAAACCTCAATGCAAAATGTACGATTCCTTTTGTATACTCTTCCCTTGGCTATGGTTTTCTGTGGAATCTTCCATCCACAGGTCTTGCAGAGCTTTCCAATAACAGAACCCGTTTCAGCAGTGACTGCTGTAGGGCAATCGACTATGTCGTCATCGGCGGAACACCGAAGGAAGTCTGTTCCGCACTTGCCGACCTTACAGGGCACGCCCCTGAAATGCCGGAATGGGCCACCGGGTTCTGGCAGAGCAGACTTCGTTATGAAACGCAGGAGGAACTGTTAAGCGTAGCAAGGAAGTACAAAGAGCTTCAGATTCCTGTTTCTGCCATGGTTGTGGACTATTTCCACTGGACGGAACAGGGAGACTATCAATTTGACCCAAACTACTGGCAGGATGTGAAAGCAATGGCGGATGAGCTTCACGAAATGAATACCAGATTAATCGTATCCGTGTGGCCTACCATTAATGAAAAAAGCGAAAACTATCACTATATGTCAGAGAACAATATGCTGATGCGTACAAGCCGGGGTTCTGACCGGGTGTTCAATTTTTACGGCTGGCAGGCGGAAATTGATGTAACCAATCCTGCAACCAGAGAATTTGTCTGGAGCAAACTCAAGCAGAATTACATCGATAACGGTGTGGATGCTCTCTGGTTTGACGAAGCAGAACCGGAGGTGCATCCGGAGCAGTTTGACAATCTCATCTGGTACAAGGGCAGAGCGGATATGGTCGCGCTGCTCTATCCGTATTACTATTCCAAAATGGCGTATGAAGGATTCAAATCCATAGGAAGAGATGACATTATCACACTGACAAGATGCGCTTATCTCGGAAGCCAGAAGTATGCTTCTCTCGTCTGGTCCGGAGATATTCCTTCCACATTTGAAAGCCTTGCCCATCAGGTAAAGGCCGGACTGAATATGTCCATGTGCGGCATTCCGTGGTGGAATACGGACATCGGCGGATTCTACGGTGCCGATACAGAAAGTGATTATTTCAGAGAACTGATCATTCGTTGGTTCCAGTTCGGTGTCTTCAGTCCGGTTATGCGTCTCCATGGCTCACGCATAAAGCACGGAGAAAGAAGCAATCTCATAGAACCGAGCGGAGATCCGAATGAGCTTTGGAGTTTCGGAGAAAGGAATTTTGAAATTTTAAAAGACCTGGTTCTTTTCCGTGAAAGATTGAGACCGTATATCAGCAGACAGATGAAGCTTGCCTCCGAAAAAGGATATCCTGTCATGCGTCCTATGTTTTTCGAATATCCGGAGGATGAAGTCTGCTATACGCTGGATGAGCAATACATGTTTGGTGACGACATCATTTTTGCGCCAATCGTGAAACAGGGGCAAACCGAAAAAACAGTATATCTTCCGGATGGCGAATGGGTTCTGCTGAAAGACAATCGTCATTATACGAAAGGAACCTATGTCGTTACTGCTGAAATCGATGAATTTATTGCGTTTGTCAAAGCGGGAGCCGACGTATTGGTATAAATAAAAGTTTCTCTGCCAAAAAATCCTGATTAAAAATGCATCGTAAACTCATATAAAATAAACAGAAATGCCGCATTGACTGCCGTAAACAGAAGAACATACTGCTTTAGCTTCTCCGGCTGATGTTTCTTAAATTCCGTAAAGGTAATCAGACTTGCAAGCGAGGCAATCAGGGTTCCGAGTCCGCCGATATTCACCGCCGGAAGCAGGCTCGCATAATCTGTCGTAAAATGCGACAGCAGCACAGCGCTCGGCACGTTGCTGATACACTGGCATGAAAGGATACCAAAGAGCAGCGTATTTTTCGGAAGAAGTCCTGAAAACAGTTCGCTTACCTGAGGGATACGCGCCGCATTCCCGCTGAATACAAAAAACACACAGAAGGTAAGCAGAAGCGGATAGTTGACCTCCAAAAGCGCCCTTCTGTCCAAAAAAAGCAATGCAAACACAACAAACAACGTTCCGTAGGTATACGGTACCAGCCGGAATACAATCAGGATGCTGAACAGAAACAGAAGCGAATACACTACCGTTCTCTTCTTATCCAGAGAATAGGAATCGTCCTTTTTCAGGGATAACGGCTCCGGCTTTATAAACAGGCAGATGGCAATAATGAGCGCTGTTGCTACAAGAAACGGCGGCAGCATGATTTTTACAAACTCCATCGTTCCGATATGATAATAGGCATACAGATACAGGTTCTGCGGATTGCCGAACGGCGTTACCATACCGCCTAAGTTTGCCGCGATATTCTGCATAATAAACGTAAATGCCATCGCTTTCCCGTTGTCGGTGCGGTCAAGCACAAAATAACCGAGCGGCAGAAACG
Source organism: Lachnospiraceae bacterium (assembly GCA_051880375.1). Classification (GTDB taxonomy): domain Bacteria; phylum Bacillota; class Clostridia; order Lachnospirales; family Lachnospiraceae; genus SIG299. The sequence goes on along the minus strand of JBJENV010000091.1, from coordinate 25,117 downwards.
TCAAAAGCGCCATATCGTTAGCAAGCAGCATGGAACCGAAAAACGTAATGAACACCAGCCCAAGCACAGCGTTTCGAAGTGTATGTAAACGAAGGACGATTGCCTTGCTTAAAATTTCAAACACATGGATATGACTGAAAGCAGCAACCACTGCAAGCGTGCAAAACAGTGTTGCCAGCGTGCGCATATTGAAATACCCAAGGTATTCCTTGTCCGGCGGAACCAGCATACAGGTGATAAACATCGCAAGCGTTGCCACGCAAAGCACCGGCTGCTCCTTCACCATGCTCTTTACTTTTGTCTTCATAAAAAACTCCCCTTCGGCAATAGAATGTAATCCGGCAAAAACCGAACTACATTCTACACCGAGGGGAGCCTTTCGTCAATCCACTTATTGTTAAGATTTTATTTGTTTTTCAATACAGAAACAATGGTCTTCATTGACATCTTCTGTCCGTTATAAAGTACTAATCCCTTATAAATTCTTGCCGAGAGCATAATAAACAGGAGCGAAAATGCCAGTAAAATCAGGGTTGAAATAATTCCCTGCGCAATACCGACCGTACCGGTCAAAAGTTCTACCGGAATACAGAACGGAATCGTAAACGGAATGTTTCTTGCAACAACCAGAACATTTTCCTTTTCAAGCAGTACGCCCAAATAGCAGACAAGCCAGCTGATGACAATCGGAAGCGTAAACACGCTCTGTACACTGGATGCTTCCTCCGGACGTGTTACCATGCTTCCTGCCATACCGGACAATACACAGTAAAACAAAAATCCGCAGGCAAACGTAATCAGTGCAAGCACAACCGCTGTCGGAGATAATGCGCTTTCTCCGATATTGTCACGAAGGAATTCCACCATCATGCCAATCGAGCTTTCCGAACCCGGAAATACCGAACGGGAAATCACTACGCCTGCTGCCAGTCCGCCAACCAAAAATACAATCCATAAAAAGAACTGCATGAGCGCCGTCGTTACAATCGCAAATACCTTACCGGTCAACAGCGCATACGGGTGAAGTGAGGTCAACAGCGTTTCCATCAGCTTTGACGTTTTTTCCGTAGAAACCTCCTGACTGATGCTCTGACCATACAAAAGAAGCAGGAAATAAAGTACCAGCCCGAACACAAGCGGAGCCAGATACTGAATCAGATAGGTAATAATACTTGCTTCTCCGCCCGCTTCCAGAATATTGACCGTCACCTGCTTTGCAATCTGGGAAATCTGGAACTCGCTCAGACCGCTTTCATTCAGACGCTTCGTTTCCACAAAACCGGCTAACAACGTTGCTATCTCCTGACCGTCGTTGATGTCAAGGTCTGCCGTGGACGGCACAAGCGCACGTACCTGAATTGCTCCGTCCTCTGCCGCAAACACGACTCCGACCGCCAGACCGCTTTCTTCCTTTGCCGCCATCACCTGCAGTTCCTCTTCCGAAATGCCCGTCACGCTTTCAAAGGAAAGTCCCTGATAATAGTCTGCCTCCGGCAGTGCCTTTAACCACTCCTCGTATGGGATTTCTCCGATACCTGCCAAATCTAACACATATACCTTCTGTACCATGCAAAAGCCCGGTCCTTCTTCTTCCTCCTCCGGCTTTGCCGCAAGCACCGTAAGCAGTGCCGCAAGGGCAAATACGATGACTGCCACAATCGCAGTTACTGCTTTATATGATTTCGCTCCCGCATGCTGTTTGAACGTGAACGAAAATACCGTTTTCCATCCTCTGAATTTATTCATATCTACCGCCATTCTCCTTTTGATTTTCAGCTTAGAACTGTCCCTGCCTCTACTTTGACGCTTTGGACGCCTTCGAAATAGCGAACAGTTCTTTCATTTTGATTCGGTTTCCGTTATGCAGAATCAGTGTTTCGTAAACTCTTGCCACGAAACGGAACAATAACACTACGGAAGCCAGCAAAATTACAATGGCAAGCACTGCAATCCAAGGCTCTGCCTTTCCGATTAACAATGCGCCCGGAAGCAGATATGCCGAAGAAATCGGGAACAGCAATGCAAACGTCACGAATGCATTATCACCGACACCCATCAGGCTTCCTGCCGCACCCATACCGATGTAGGCACCGACTAACGCAGTCAGGGTAAAGAACGTAAGGCTCTCGCTTGCCTCCTCCATACGGCTGACCGTGGCGCCGCAAAGTCCTGCTAACGTCGCATACAGTACAAGACCGGCTCCTGCTGCAGCCAGACCGAGGAAAATATTGAGGAAGTTTAAGTTAGCCAGTACCTCCGGCGAAATAAACTGCGTAATGGCATTTGTAGTAGTGCCGAACAAGAGTCCGCCAAGCTTGGTAGAAACATATCCCGCTAAAATCATCAATACCATCTGAAGCATCACCGTCACAAGCATGGCCAGAACCTTGCCGACAATCAGAGCCAGCGGTCGAATGGAAGTCAGCAGGTATTCCAGTACCTTTGACGACTTTTCCGTTACAACCGAGGTTGCCACCTGGGAGCTTGCCATGACACTGATCATAAGTACAATGAACAGTATTCCGTAAACCAGCCAGTATTCGCTCTGGGAAATCGAAGTATCCTCAAGCACTACCGCACTTTTGGTATCCACAACGCTTGTGGAAGCGATAATACTTGTATTTAACGCTGCCATCTGTGTCTCAGAAATGCCGAGTGCCCTGATTTTAGCCTTGGTAAACGCGTTCTGGAAGCTCTGTCCCAAAATCTGCAATTCATAGTTTCCGACATCGCCGTTCGGTGATTTTACAAACTGAAGATAGCTTCCGGTTTCATCCTCTGCTAAGAGCAGCAGAACCGAATTCTTCTCTTCCTCCGCCAGACGTGCTTCGACTACCTCATAGCTTTCCCTTGCGTTTTCAAATACGATATTCCGGTATGCCGGTGTCAGTTCGCTCTGATAATCCAACTGCTGATACATCGTCATATTATAAATATAAACCTTTTCGATTGCGCTCTTTTCCGGTCCCTCCGTCATGTCGTCCGACATGATCAGATTCATGATCGGCATAGAAAGGAGCACCAGAATGCACATGAAAATCAGAGTGCCGATATAAGCCTTACTCTTTACGGTCTGTACTACGGTAAAGGAAAAGACATCCCGCCAACCTCTTAAATCACTTTTCTTCATTGACATCTCCCACCTTTTCTACAAAGATTTCATGCAGAGACGGCTCACGCAGCTCAAACTTGACAAGCGGTACGTTTGCCTGAATCATTCTTGTTAAGAAGTTTCTTGCCTGCTCCTCACTTGTTACCTTTAAGTGATAGCCCTCCGGCGTCTTCTCCATAATTCTTAAACCGAATTCCTGAATGAACGGTGCCACATCAGAGTCGCTCTTTACAAACAGATTAACTCTTCCGTAGCTCTTTTTAATTTCATTTAAATTTCCCTGAAGAACAGCCTTGCCGCGGTTTAAAATCGTAATATCCGAGCAGAATTCCTCAATGGTCGGCATCTGGTGGCTTGACATAATCAGATATTTATCCTTTGCGATTTCCTCACGAATAATGCTTTTAAACAAATCAGTATTGACCGGGTCGAGACCGCTGAGCGGCTCATCTAAAATTAAAAACTCCGGTTCCGATAGCAGTGCTGCCATTAACTGGATTTTCTGCTGATTACCTTTGGACAACTGGTCGGCGCGGTTTGCTTTTGCCTGCTTTCCTTTTACGGTCTTAGGCGGGAAAATATACTCCTCCACCTGTAAACGTTCTGCCCAGTACTTCACACGTTCCATTGCCACCTTTTTCGGGACCTTCTTTAAGGATGCAAAATACACAAGCTGGTCAAGCAGGGAATACTTCGGATACAGTCCGCGCTCCTCTGCAAGATATCCGACATTCATTGTCGCTGCCTCAAACGGTTTCCCGTTCCAGAGTACCTCGCCGCCATCCTTTGCCAGCATTCCGAGTATCATGCGGAGCGACGTTGTTTTGCCGGCTCCGTTTGTCCCGAGCAATGCATAGACGCCCGGCTCGCTGATGGAAAAGCTTAAATCCTCGACTACTACTTTTTCTCCGTACTTCTTTCTCAGGTGATTTACTTCTAACATCTTATTCCTCCTTCTTCGCCGCACCGATATTCGCTGCGGTCTCCCTGTCCTTTCTTTGCTTTCTATTTTACTTCATCACTTCGGACGGATGCTTTGCATAATAAATGGTTTTTACGCAATAGGTGCATGTCATAATCATCCAAAGTGCCAATACCATAGCTACCGGGAAAAATCCCGTATCAAACGCCATCATGCCGATTAAGCTGATGACCCACGCAGCCGCAAATGCGATTCCCATCACACGGAACGCCTTATATGCGGATTTATAAATAATAAAGCGTTCTGCCTCATCGCTCGTTTCCAGCCACTTATCCGTAAATTTGGAATCATAAACACTTCCGTGCTTTTCCGGATTTAACTCTTTCTCAAAGTTGACTATCTTCTGTTGCGCGATGCTCATGGCCGCCATCGCATATATCATACCGGCAAACACAATCAGAAAGCTTGTAGCTTCTATCACGCCGCCGGCCTTATCTGCTTCCGAAAGATTTGTGACATAAGCTCCGAGTGCAAAGAAGAAGTAACCGCCAATCATTCCGATATTGGTAAGCATCAGCCCGTAAGAAAGCTTGGTTTCTATCCGGTTGTAGATGTCCTCATCGTCGCCGTCCCAGTCCCGGTACAGCCGTCTTGCCTGCCGGTAAATCAGCACAATAAGAATCAGAAGAAACGTTGTCACAACAACGGAGCCAAACACACCGGTTTGCTTTACTGCCCACTCCATGGTATCATTCCAAAGATACAGCCCGCTGACTTTTAAGAACATCGAAAGCATGCCGAGTATCATTCCTAAGATAGCGGAACATATGATAATAATCCAGAACTTCTTTAACGCTTTTTTATCTTCTCTTTTATTCTCCCTGACCTTACTGCTCTCCTTTGTTTCCATGCTCATTCTCGCCTTCCTCCCGATATTCAAAAATCTGTTCCACAGGCACGTCAAATACCTTCGCAATTTTTAATGCCAACGTAACTGACGGAGAATAGTCTCCTCTCTCAATCTGACTGATAGTCTGTCTGGAAACCCCGACCAACTGTCCCATTTCCTGCTGATTCACTCCTCGTGTTGCACGAAACTCTTTTAAACAGTTATACAGTGGCACATGGCTTCCTCCCTTCCGCCTAATTTGACAACTTTTCTTGTCAAACGTAGTATAGCATTGACAAGAAAAGTTGTCAATACAAAAATTCCAGCAACTTCCGCTTTCTTTTTGTGAATTATTTTCTTTCTTCATGCGTTGACAAGCCAAGATTGGGAATGCTATAGTTATGGTGGCTGCGCAATAGTTAGTTTTATCTAACCGCAACATGCAGTCTTTGAAAGGAGCTAAAACAAAATGAGAAACGAATGGAATCAGTTCAAGGAAGGCATCTGGACCAAAGAAATCAATGTCCGTGACTTCATTCAGAAAAATTACCATCCGTATGAGGGAGACGACTCCTTCCTATGTGAAGCAACAGAACGTACCAAGACCTTATGGGATCAGGTCATGGACCTTTCCAGACAGGAGCGGGAAAAGGGCGGCGTTCTTGATATGGACACCAAAATCATCTCCACAATTACATCCCACGGTCCGGGCTATTTAAATAAAGAATTGGAAACCATTGTGGGTTTCCAGACAGACAAGCCGTTCAAGCGTGCACTTCAGCCGTACGGCGGCATCCGCATGGCAGTAAAGGCATGCCAGGACAACGGCTATGAGGTTGATCCTCAGATTGTAGAGTTTTTTACAAAACACCGAAAGACGCACAATGCCGGTGTCTTTGATGCCTACACTCCGGAAATGCGTGCCTGCCGTTCCAGTCATATCATTACCGGTCTTCCGGACGCCTACGGCAGAGGCCGTATCATCGGTGACTACCGCCGTGTCGCATTGTACGGTGTCGACCGCTTAATTGAAGATAAGACACACCAGAAGAATACAACACGTACCATTATGTATTCCGACGTTACCAGAAACCGCGAAGAGTTATCCGAGCAGATTCGTGCTTTGGAGGAATTAAAGGAGCTTGGTAAGATCTACGGCTTTGACATTTCAAAGCCTGCAAAGAATGTGCAGGAGGCAATTCAGTGGACCTATTTCGGCTACCTCGCTGCCGTAAAGGAGCAGAACGGTGCTGCCATGTCACTCGGACGCACCTCTACCTTTATTGACATTTATGCGGAGCGCGACCTTGCAAACGGCACATTTACCGAAGAACAGATTCAGGAATTCGTCGACCATTTCATTATGAAGCTGCGTCTGATTAAGTTTGCCAGAACTCCGGAATACAATGCCCTGTTCTCCGGCGACCCGACCTGGGTCACCGAGTCCATTGGCGGTATGGGCATAGACGGCCGTACTCGTGTCACAAAGATGTCGTTCCGTTATCTACACACCCTGCACAACCTCGGCACTGCTCCGGAACCGAACTTAACCGTTCTCTGGTCCACCAGGCTGCCGGAAAACTTCAAGCGCTTCTGTGCAAAGACCTCCATTCTCTCGTCCTCGATCCAGTACGAGAACGACGACCTGATGCGCGTCACACACGGCGACGACTATGCGATTGCCTGCTGTGTTTCTTCGATGCGTCTCGGCAAGGAAATGCAGTTCTTCGGTGCTCGTGCCAACCTTGCAAAGTGCCTGCTTTACGCCATCAACGGCGGTGTCGACGAGATTTCCAAAAAGCAGGTAGGACCGAAATATCGTCCGATTACGTCCGAGTACCTTGATTTTGATGAGGTCATGGAAAAGTACGACGACATGATGAAATGGCTCGCCAACATCTATGTCAACACCTTAAACATCATTCACTATATGCATGACAAATACAGCTATGAGAGATTACAGATGGCACTGCATGACAAGGAGGTTACCCGCTGGTTCGCTACCGGTATTGCCGGGCTTTCCGTGGTTGCCGATTCCCTGTCCGCCATCAAGTATGCAAAGGTAAAAACCATCCGTGATGAAAACGGAATCGTGGTAGATTACGAAGTAGAAGGCGACTTCCCGAAGTACGGAAACGATGACGACCGTGTCGACGACATTGCTTATGACCTCGTTCACCGTTTTATGGCCTATGTCAAGGGAAACCACACGTACCGCGGCAGTATCCCGACCACTTCTATTTTAACCATTACCTCCAACGTTGTGTACGGAAAAAACACCGGCGCCACACCGGACGGACGAAAAGCAGGACAACCGTTTGCTCCGGGCGCCAATCCGATGCACAACCGCGATACCCACGGTGCCATCGCTTCCTTAAGCTCGGTATCCAAGCTGCCGTTTAAGGATGCACAGGACGGCATCTCCAACACGTTCTCGATTATTCCGGGAGCCCTCGGGAAGGACGATGCCATCTTCTTTTCGGGTGAGTTGGAATTCAGCAATGAGCCGGACTGTGCCTGCTGTGAACCGAATCTGACCGTAGAGGAGTAAAGAAAGGAGCAAATACCATGAACGCAAGTGAATCTCAGATTGATAACCTCGTCAGCCTGTTGGATGCCTATGTGGAAAAGGGCGGACATCACCTGAACGTCAACGTATTTACAAAGGAAACCCTGCTGGATGCCCAGGCTCATCCGGAAAAGTACCCGCAGTTAACGGTCCGCGTTTCCGGCTATGCCGTAAACTTTAACAAGCTGACAAAGGAGCAGCAGGACGAAGTCATTTCGAGGACCTTCCACGAAGACATGTAACCGCAGCGGAATGCTTAAGAAGGGAGTACCAAAGCTATGAGCCAGACCTCTCCTGTATCGGACGAGGCTTCTATCGGGAAGCCTCTGACCGGCAGAATTCATTCGATTGAAACCTTCGGAACGGTAGACGGTCCGGGCATCCGCTATGTCGTATTTTTTCAGGGATGTCCTTACCGCTGCCTGTTCTGCCACAATCCGGACACCTGGACGCCGCAGGGCGGCACCGAAATGACGGTTTCCGAGCTTCTTGCCGGTTATGAAAGCAATCAAGTCTATTATCGTAAAGGTGGACTGACTGCCAGCGGCGGCGAACCGCTGTTGCAGCTTCCTTTCCTCACGGAGCTGTTCCGTCAGGCAAAGGAACGCGGCATTTCGACCTGTCTTGATACCTCGGCCGCGGTATATCACGAATCGCGCCGGGCTGAATATCAGACACTGCTTTCCTATACCGACCTGGTTCTGCTTGACTTTAAGCACAGTGACCCTGTAGAGCATAAAAAGCTGACCGGTCAGACACCGGAAGCACCTCTTGGTTTTGCGGCACTTTTAGCAGAGCTTGACATTCCGATGGTTGTTCGCCATGTGCTCGTACCGGAAATTACCGATACACCGGAGCAGCTTACGGGACTCGGAACGCTGATGAAACGGTTTAAAAACATTGTCGGACTCGAAGTCCTGCCGTACCACAACATGGGGATTGCAAAGTACAAAAACCTTGGCATCCCGTACCCGTTAGAAAACACGCCTGCTCTGACAAAGGACGATGCACGGCGTGCAAGAGAAACAATACTATCAGCGTATAAAAAGTAAGATACTGTTTTGCACCTCTCAGAAACTTTTGGGATTCTGAGAGGTTTTTGTATATTTTTATGAAAAACTATGATAAAATCTAGACATGCAAAGTAACATCTATTTCAGAGAGGAGGTGCCGGGCACAATGAAACACTCAAGCTCCTGGACTGCATATACCATTCTGCATGGCAACCAGCGGGTGGCATCCATTCGCAGAGACGGTACCTGCCATATCTATTCCGAAAAAATGATGCCATACAATTTATATCTGGAGCCTGCCGCGGAAGAGGATCTTGATACAAAGCTTCAGAATCTTGACAATTTTTATTACTGGTGCGCTTCCCGTGTATTAACGCTTGACAGACAATATGCAAAGGAAATCCTGAACAGCATCGGAGCCACCCAGTCTGCAACCGACCGTGACCGTGCAAAAATAGCATTATCCTACCACTGCCTGTCGCTCACCGATATTTATTGGACAAAAGAATATTACGAACATCAGAATTTTCCCAGCATTAACCTGTATGAAAATCATCTGGAAAAGGCTTTTGTAGATGTATCCCTGTGTGGAAGACAAATGACGATAAAAAATTCCCATCTGATTGCCGATGATTTAGGTACAAAAGGCTGCTATCCGAAAGCATGGATTAGAAAAGGAAACGAATTCCGCCTGTTCAAGGACGGCGGCCGCGAAGTCGTGGAAAACGAACTGCTTGCAAGTCGGATTTGCCGTTGCTTCCAGGTAAATCAGGTGGTTTATACGGAAGATACTTATGATGGGCAAAAGGTTTCCTCCAGCAAACTGATTACTTCTTTGGAATACAGCATTGTCCCAATGGAATACTTTTCCGTTTATGCTGCGAATCACGAGTTTGACGCGCTAGACTATATTCTCCGCCTGGACGGTTATTCCTACTACATGATGAACATTCTGGACTATCTGGTTGGTAACACAGACAGACATTGGGGAAACTGGGGGGTACTTGTAGACAACCGGACAAATCGTTCCCTCCGTCTCTATGATTTAATGGATTTCAATAAAGCATTTCAGGCTTACGATACCTTAGACGGAGCAAACTGCCTGACAACAAGACAGGTACAGAGCCAGAAGGATGCCGCTATCGAGGCAGTCCGCAGGATTGGACTAAACCAGATTAGCGATGTTCCGCCGCAATGGTTTGATTCACCGAAAAAAAAAGAAATGTTCTTTCGGAGACTTTGCCTGCTGAAGGAACAGGAGAACTAAATTAAGCAGGAGGGGATTTTAACATATCCCCTCCTGCTCAATTATACCTCATCCTCCATGTTCCGCTTTTTCTTCAGCTTCACAGCCAAAACCGTCACAAGCAGTGCCGCCGGAAATATCACAGCGGACAAAATTCCCCTCTTTAAATCAGAGCCAAGTGCCTCAGACACCAGCCCGACCACCGTCGGTCCCACGGAACAGCCCATATCTCCGGCAAGTGCAAGAAACGCAAACATTGCCGTACCTCCGGTCGGCATTGCAGAAGATGCCATACTGAAGGTTCCCGGCCACAGAATACCGACTGAAAAGCCACATAAAGCACATCCAATCAGACCAATCACCGGATTTGCCGAAAGGGATGCCAGCAGATAGCTTATAATACATAAAACACAACTGCCTGCCATTCCGGCACGCAGACCGATGCGGTCGCTGCACTTAGAATACAGTATTCTTGCCGTTCCCATAAACACCGCAAATGCACAAGGTCCTGCCAAATCACCAATCGTTTTTGACACCTTTAGACCTGCCTCCGCAAATGCGGATGCCCACTGGCTCATTCCCTGCTCCGATGCACCTGCGCAGAGCATCAGAAGACAGAATACCCAGAAAGTCCTGTTTTTCAACAGCTGCAGAATAGACATGCCGTTTCCCTCTTCGCCCGGCATGGAAATCGGCACAAACAGGAAATATACCGCGTTGGCAAACGGAAGAACCGCCCAAAGCAGGGCCAGCCACTTCCAGTTTTCAATTCCTGCACAAAAGAAAAACAGTGTGCTCATCAGTACAACAAACACATGTCCCCAGCAGTAAAATGAATGCAGGAGGCTCATCACGGCCTCCTTCTTTTTCGTCGGGCATGCCTCTACAATCGGGCTGACGAGTACCTCAATGATACCGCCGCCAATCGCATAGCAGATAACGCAGAGAATCATTCCCACATAGGCATTTTGAAGCAGTCCAGGAAGCACGGCAAGTCCGGCAAGCCCAAGCCCTGCCAGCACATGCGCCGCAACAATTGAGGTACGGTATCCGATACTGTCTACAAACTTCGCCGCCAGAAAATCCACAAGAAGCTGAACTCCAAAATTGATGGTAACAAGCAGTCCGATTTTATCAAGTGAAATACCGTACTGCGACTGAAAGGTCAGAAACAAAAGCGGCACAAAATTGTTGACGATTGCCTGCGTAATATATCCAAAGCATGCCGCACAAATCGTATGCTCATACTTCGTTTGAATCGTTTGAAAACTCATGATTTTTCTTTCCTGCCAATTTTTTCTGTCTTATCTTATTATTATGCTTTTACTCCGAAGTCTGTGCGCTCTCCGGCAAAGGAAGATAGGACTGAATTCCTTCTACAATTCCTTTTGCAATCTTTAACTGATAAGACGGGTCAAGCAGATTGGCACGCTCTGCCTCCGAACTGATGAAACCGCACTCTACAAGACACGACGGTATTTCCAAGCCTTTCAATACAATCAGGCTGTTCCCGACCTTAACACCGCGATTTTTCGAGCCGGTCTGTGCTGTCACGGCATTGACAATCAGTTTAGCGAGACGCACGTTTTCTTCGTTGTTGCGTTCATTGTACCAGACCTCAGTTCCCCCTGTGGTCGTATCGTTGTCCAGCGCATTCTGATGAATGCTGACAAAAATGTCTGCTCCGCTTTCCACGGCAAGTCTGGAGCGTTCCTCCAATTCTACAAACGTATCGTCGCTGCGAATCATAAAGGTTTCATATCCAAGCTCCGTAAGCAGACGGTCTACCTCCAGTGCAATTGCCAGATTGATATTCTTTTCATATTTACCGTCACGGGTGCTACCTAAGTCATGGTCTCCATGACCGGCATCAATTGCCACCTTAGGAGCCGGAACTGCCGTCGGTGTCGGTGTCGGTTGCTCCGTTGGTGTGGCAGACGGTGTCCCTGTCGGCTGTGTAGCATCCGGTGTTCCAATCGGCTGCGTGGCATCCGGTGCATCCTTTTCTTCCCCCTTGCTTCCCGGAAGAACACTGTTTCCCTCCTGTCCGCTCTGAGTGGGATTTTCCTTTGCGGAACCCGAATCCGAAACCAGTTTACAAATCCACACCACGCTTACAATCAGCAAAACAGCCACAAGTGCTATCGTAGAAGCCACCTTAATCCGGTACTGTCTTCTATGCTTTATTTTTCTCTGTCTGATGTATTCCATGTCCATTGTCTTTCGTTTCCCTCGTTTTCCTTCTTTTTTTCCTATCCATTTTAACACACCGCTTTTTGTTTTTCCAGTAAAAGAAAAACTATTTTGTCAAAAAGCAGAAGGCATCAGTTCAAACACCGAAATCGACTGCGGCGGAATCTCTGTCGTCCAGCTGTTGTTCTTCACAGGAAGTCTTCTCTCCTCGGGAACCACACACTCCGGATTTTCGAAGGTATTCTCCGCCTGTAAGTCATCACTTGCAAGCAGATGCCATACCGCCTCCAGATAAACTTCCTTTGCTCCCTCTAACGAAAGAACAGCTGTCACAGGCTCTGCCTTCACATTGACCGCCTTCACATAAATTCTGCCGTCTTCCTCTATGGAAGCACAATGGTAAAGCGGCTCGATGACCGTTTCCGGCTCCGTAAACGAATGATAGACCTCCCCGTTCACTTCCGCAAAAACGGTACGTCCGGTAATCACAAGTCTTGCCTTGTATCGTTTCTGTTCCTGAAGGGTAATCGACTTCCCGACCGTCAATACGCCGTAGCTGTCCCCGTCGCTCTTACCGACAGAGGACATGTCGTTTGCCCAGCCGCCGATTTCCCATTTATAATATCCTTCCTCCGTCTTCCCGAACACAACCATCAGCTGTTTTTGTCCTTTTGTTTTCGTAAACTCAAAGGTCAGCTCCAGATGCCCTGCCTCCGGCTGCTCCAACAGTGCAAACGGTTCTCCCTTACGCAGGACAAACTCTGTAGCGACAACGTTTCCGTTGACACAAATGTTATGAAACACCACTTCCTCATTTTCACTCTCAAATCCAAACCACCCCGAAATATCCGGAAGCGGCTGTCTCTCATAGCTTCCGCCCTCTAAGGCAGAGGACAGGCGGTACGCTCCCTGATGATTCATAAACAGCTTCTGGACGTGGTAATTGACGGTCTTTATCACTCTCGTTTTATCAAACCAGAGCAAATCCGGTCTCCAGTTCACATACTCCCTGCGGCAAAGCAGCGGCGCATAGCACGCCAGTGCCACCTTGTCCGCATTCTGCTCCAGCCCCGTCATATATGCCGCCTCCGCAAGCGCATTCTTAAATTTGTTACCAAGCGACGCATACTCGCCAAGAAACACCCTTGCCCCGTTCCGTTCATAGGAGTCGTAGCGGTGATAATGCTTTAGCATCCATTCCGGCGACATATAATAATGCTCGTCCACCAAATCCGCTTTTGCCTTGTCCGCCTCTTTCCACATCCAGTCAAAGTCTGCACCGTCCGCAAACGGTCCGGCGGAGGAAATTACCTGAATTTCCGGATATTTTGCCTTAATCGCATCCCGGAAATACGGGAAACGCTCTACAAACGGCGCAAATAATTCTTCGTTTCCGATTGCAAGATACTGAAGACCAAACGGCTCCTTGTGACCAAGCTCCGCGCGCACGCCGCCCCAGACAGTCGTCTCGTCTCCGTTGGCAAACTCAATCAAATCCAGTGCATCCTGAATCCACGAATCCAGTTCCGCTATCGGTACCGCAATATGCCGGTGCGGATTATAGGCTGCCGGAAGCACCGGAAGAGGCTTTGCACCGATGTCCTCACAAAACAGAAAGTATTCGTAATAGCCAAGACCGAGCGTCTGGTTGTACCCCCAGTTGTTTCTTCTGGACGCACGTTCGCTTAGCGGCCCGATGGTATTTTTCCAAAAGTAAAGTGCATCACGATCCTCACGGTTTAATGAGCCGTCATGTACGAGACAACCTCCCGGGAAGCGCAGGAACTTCGGTTTTAGGTCTGCGATTGCTTCCGCAAGGTCCTTTCTCAGACCGTTGTGTCTGTGCTTATAAGTATTCTCCGGAAAGAGGGATAACATATCCAGACAGAATACACAGGGGCCCTCTGCCAGAAGTTCTAACTGTGCATCGTCACAGTCCTCTGTCGGATGAAGCATAAGGCGGTACTGCTGCCACTCTTCTCCTATCGCAACGTTACCTTTTGCAAGCACGGTTTCATCCTTTGTTACAAGACGTACTGTTATCGTAAGTTCTGTTCTGTTTCTGCATCTCGCGTAAACGGAGCATATATAGTTCTCTCCCTTTTTGAGCGGAATTCCGTGAAAGCCTTCGTTGCAAAGTCCGCCCGCACCTTGCTCTACTGCAACAACCGCATAGTGCGGATTCTTCTCAGAAAACGGTTCCTCTTCTTCTATCGTTACCTTCACATGTTTACCGACCGTATGATATGCCGTCAGGCTGTGATACTGTCCGCAATCCACCGGCGAAAATTCAAAAGCGCGGTTCTGTACAAGCTCCGCATACAGGCCTCCGTCCGCCGCATGATTGATATCCTCAAAAAACACCCCGTATAAATCTCCAAGCGGATAAGATAAATTCGCCGCATCTACCCTTACTGTCACCTGCTCCATTTCTTATGTTCTCCTTTTTCTGTTTTTGAACGAACTCTGCTTTTTTGCATCTCTTTTTTTATTTCGCCGTTTTACAATCCCAGCCACTCGTATAAAATGCCGTACAGTTCTCTTACATAATGCGTCGGGAACAGCCACCATGCACTTCTTCCCGGCACTGCGCCATACTCCATGCCAAGCGATTCCGCGATTCTTCCGGCACGGTATACATGATAGTCGCTCGTCACAATCGCAAGCTCGGAATTCCAGCCGTTTTTCTCAATAAGCTGTCCGGAATAAAGCAGGTTTTCTCTCGTACTGGAAGAGTGCTCCTCCTTTATAAGTCGTGAAGCGTCAATACCGCGGTTTACCAGATAGCGGTACATACACTCTGCCTCTGTGATGTTTTCGCCTACTCCCTGTCCTCCCGATAAAATGCAGTTTGCTGTTTCATGTTCTGTCAAATAGGCATACGCCGCATCCAGCCGCTCTTTGAGGGAAAGGCTGGCGTTCTCTCCATACACCCTGCAACCAAGGACTATGACCGTAGCATCGTTCTGCGGTTTCTTGCATGCCGCAGAAATCATGCAGGCAGACTCTGCCACAACAAGACCGGCAATCCCAAGAAGAATGGCAAATCCGGCACCGACCAGCCAACGTTTCACCTTATGTTTCAGACAGCGCCTGATTCCCGCATGAATGCGCGGAAGAAACAGCGCATATAAAAACAGCAGCACAGCAACAAGCATTCCGGTCATATTTCCGATGTTTAATGTCACCGACAACGCAAGCGGAAGCGCAAACCAGGCAAAGCCAAGCACTGCAACAACCGCCAGAACAAATCGTAAGCCCTTCATATCTGATATCTTCCAACCTTTCTTGCTATCTTTTTATCCGCTTATCTTTCCTCCGGCAACAGGAAGCACAGCTCACACTTTTCCTGTATCCGGTAAGTTTCAAAATACGTTTCCTCTAACGGAATCCACTGTCTTTCAAACCGTGCGGCGGCATCCGCTCCGTTGCGGGCGAGAATCCGCTTCCGCTGTGTTTCTTTCTCCACGGTAAGGAACACATGCAGGTCATACAGCTCCCACAAATCAGGTCGGCACGAATAAGCCCCTTCTATGATGACCAGCTTCGTCTGTGTTAACGTGACCGGCTCCAAAAATGCCTGCGTATGGCAGTCATACGGTCGGTAGGAAACCTGTTTTCCTGTAAGAAGCGGCGTCATCACTTCTTCCAGAAAGCGTTCGGCATCCACATTTCCGCCGGGTATCGAAAGCCGTTCCTTTGTCCTTTGCTCTATCCGCAAAAAGAAATCATCCATATGGATGACTTCACAGGAAAGTTGCTGTTTCAACTGCCTTGCAAGTGTTGTTTTTCCGGAAGCGCACCTTCCGTCAATCGCAATCACCACCCGCTCTTTGTTCTGTTCCAGCGCTTTGATGCGCCCTGCCAACTGTTCTGTGATTTCCTCTAACCTACTGTTTTGCACCATCATTCCTCTTTTCTCTTACCTGTTCAAATAGTCCGCACGTTTTTTTCTTCCGACCTCGTCAGAAGCTTTTGATAGGTCGCATCCACACAAACTGCCCCGAACGGTGCCGTCAATAAAATGGAGAGTACCGCGACCGTAAGCACCATATTTCCGCACGCCAACCCCATCGCAAACGGAATTGCGCCGATGGCAGCCTGCACCGTTGCTTTCGGCGTATATGCGAGCATGCAGAACAACCTCTCTTTCTTTGTAAGTTCCGTCCCAAGCAGACAGAAAAACACACCGGCCATCCGGAAGATGAGTGCCCCAAGCACCAGAAGCACTGCTCTGCCTCCCGCAGATACCGCATAGTGTAAATCCACGGTCGCGCCGACAAGAACAAATAAAAATACCTCTGCCGCAACCCAGAGCCTGTTATACTTACCTGACAGACGAACTGCCAACGCTTCATATCGCTTTCGTATCACAATACCAAGGCTCATAATCGCCAGAAGTCCCGAAAAAGGAATCACTCCTTCCAGACGATTCTGTAGTTCCAGCAGCAGGAAGGCTATACTTAGTAAAATCAATACTTTTACGGAGTCTCTCATGTGCAGCTTCCGAAAAAAACCTTCGAGACACAGCCCTGCAACCACCCCGACCGCAATTCCGAGCAGAATGGATACCGGTATCTGTACAAAACTCATTGCTGACATTTCTCCTGTAGCAGCAAAGCCTGTAAATGCCGTGAATACTACAATCACAAATACATCATCTACCGAAGCTCCCGCCAGAATCAGCTGCGGTATGCCATGTTCCTTACCGTACCCCTCCTCCATCAGCCGAATCATACGCGGTACGATAACCGCGGGGGAAACCGCCGCAATCACGCTCCCGATGAGCGCTGCATCCGTTACGGTAACTCCTAACAGCTTCGGTGCCAGAAGCACCGTCCCGGCTATTTCAAAGCACGCAGGCAGGAAACACATGAGAATTGCCGGACGTCCCACCCGTTTCAAGTCGGAAATATCAAGGGACAGTCCTGCCCGCATCAGTATAATCACAAGTGCAATCTGGCGCAAATCCGACGAGATGTTCAAAAGGGAAGCATCTAGCAGGTTCAGAGCATGCGGGCTTAAAACAATACCGACAAAAATCATTCCAAGCAGCCCCGGCAGCCTGCATTTCTGAAAAAGTGCGCTAAACAGCAGTCCTAACAGCATAAGTAAAGCAATACTTGTTAACATCTGGCACCCCCGTTGTCATTGTTTTTCGTGTTCCGTATCTGTTTTTTGCTGCTTTCCTGCAATCATGTTGGCATTTACCAGAAAGCCTGTCACAAGCAAGCCGACAGCCACTACCACGAGAAACAGAATTCCGTACCACCCCGGAAGGCTGTCCCAAAAGACTGCCGTGATGATTAAAAACACCTCCAGAGCACCAAAGCATACGCCAATGCCGCGACACAGCTTCTTCTTGTCAAACCTGTCCTGCTTCTTTGTCAAAGCGGTATTGTTTCCCGGAATCAGACTGCTGCCCTTTCCCATAAGAAACAGTATCGTCAAAATTCCGAATATCACTGCCAACAGGTAAACTGCCTCTACCGGCCCGCCTAACTTCATGTTACTTCCTCCTTTGATGCCTGAAAAGTATCTTCTTTCTGTTTCCACGTATCCCGCAATCTTATAGTTTCTTTGACATAAAAAGCAGCAAATCGTCATCATTGCAGCACGGAGCATATTGTTCTAATATCTTTCCCTGATACCACGCTCCATTACCGTCCGGAATGTATCCTCTTTTTACATAAATTCTTTGTGCCGCACCGTAGCCCGAGTGGACACCTACCGCAAGATATACGACATCCGAAATTTTGAAAGCCTCACTTTCGGCCACATCCAGCAGTTTACTTCCGATTCCCTTGTTATGCAGATGAAAAAACACCGTCAAATCTACTATCTCAGGATATCCCTTGCCAGCCCAGGGTCCTTCCGTCGGATGCAAAACAAGCGTACATAATCCTGCCACGTTACCTTCATATTCAGCGATAAAGACCAGTCTCTCATTCTCCTCCTGCTCGCGGACATAATTTTCGTATGTTTCCATCGTTGGATGCCATCCGTATGACAGATAAGTATCATATATCACTTTGGCATCCTCTGCCTTCATGTTTCTGATTGTCAGTTTTTCATCAGAATAATATACTTTCACCATGCTCCTCCTTACATAGATGGATTTCTGATTTCTTACTCCCTTTCGGAATGACAGCGCTTTGCAACTTGAAAGTTTATAGAGGTATACATTACTTATCCTGCATGGAATTTTTACGGTTTTCACGAATTACTATTCCCCATAAAAAAACAAGACCTATAATTCCTACTGCTAACCCAAAACTACCATTTTTCAAAAAACTACTTTCCGGTAATTTAGGAAACAGAATACACCCTATTGCAATACTTAACATAAATACCGCTGTTCCTATGAACGTAACTATACATCTACGCTTTACTACTAATTTCTTTTCGGCTTCTGCATAATCTGCAACTTTTCTTAAAGTCTCTTTTTCTTCTTTTTCCATAATCTCACTTTTCCTTTCCCCATCAATGATTTCCTTGATGTCAACCTCATAGTAATCTGCCAACTCGACCAAAATACCCAGTTCCGGCATGGTATTACCATTTTCCCAGCGAGATACAGTTCGTGAAGATACACCAAACTTTTCTGCCAGTTGTTCTTGGGTTAACTCTTTCTCTTTGCGTAATTCTCTTAAAAAACCACCAATTTTAATCTGGTCTATCATTTCGCTTTCTCCTTTCGCTGTCTATTATCCCTGAAACCACATCAGAAAACCACGTCACAAAGTGAGAAATAACGTGTTTTCCACCAGACAATGATGTCTTACCGGCACTTTTTGCCTTAAGAATCAAGAAAACTCCGATTTGTCGATTAACTTCAAACTTCTACGAAAAGTATATCTTCCTTTCCCGAAGGAATTTCCTTACTGATTTTACCGTCAATAAACAGAGCAGAACCGCCTCTTGCAATGTCATCACCTTCTTTATCCTTACAAACCGAATTAACATATAGTACATTGCCACCAATTTTACCCGCTTGCTCAGCATACTCATACTTAATTGATGTGTTCCATTCATTGTAGTTAAAATCAGTATACACTGGCCAAAATACAACATCCGGAAGTAATTTTTTTACTTCATTGATATTTGTATCAAACCAAAAATCACCACATAAACCAATAGCAATTTTTCTATCCATATATAAAAAGATATGAAATCCATTTCCTTCACGATATTGCTCATTAGCAAATTCTTCTTTCCAACCCGGAGATACTCTCCGATATACATCAATTATATTTCCGCTTGAATTGATTGTAATCTGTGAACTGTAAAAACAATCTTTAGCTTTTTCAATAAAACCAAAGGATACTGCAATTTTATATTCTTTTGCAACAGAGCATATTTCTTTTATTATTAAATCATTCTGACTAATGGCTAACTTTTCATCGTGTTCTGTTTCAAAAGTTGCGCCATAAAATCCTTGTAAAAAGGCTTCACCAAATATCACAATATCAACAGATTTTGAACATTTTATCATTGTGTCTATTACCACATTTTTGTTGTGTTGTATATTTTCATTAACAAAGCCCTTTGACGCTAATGCACATCTCATGTATATCACCTCGCAAATCATATTTGTCTTTATTTCCACTTCCATACAATTGACCTTTGGGCAATTCATATTTTTCAACTCAACAACTTTTTTTGCTGTAATTGATTCCTATATTTACTCGCTTTCCCGGATTATATTTGTCAGCGATGTAAAACATAACGGTAATGCGGCATATCTATACCCCGATAATGCTTTGTCCATGTATCTGTTCTTGTCATACCATTTCTAATCGCCACATTTTGAGACGCCGTATTGGAGTCTCTGATAATAGAGCAGACTTCATTTACTCCCAATCTTTCAAACGCGTACTTTTTACAAGCAATTGCAGCTTCGGTAGCGTAACCATTATGCCAATATTGACGTTCAAAAAGATAGCCTATTTCAAGTACTTCCTCTTCTTTCCACGGTTGCATTGTAAGCCCGCATTGACCAATCATCTCATCGGTTTCCTTCAAAATTACTGCCCACAAACCGAAGTTCCATTTTCGATAACGGTCCATCTGTCTGTCAAGCCATTCCTGTACTTCCGCATTGCTGAATGCACCCTCATACGCATACATGGTTTCTTCATCCTGTAAGATTTTGCACAAAGATTTAAAATCAGACTGATTCATCTCTCTCAGATACAGTCTCTCTGTTTCAAGTATCATGCTTCCTCCTTACAACGTCTTTTTTGCATTTCCGCATTTCATTTAGACTCAAATTAATGTACATAACCCCGATCATTTGAGGGGTTTACGCATTATAATACATATCGTATACAACATACCCCTGTATTCCTTCTAAAGAACCTTCGTATGTTTCTTGGCACATCATACATCTTGGCTCTTTCATCGGATATCCACTCGTTGGATATATATTATACTCGGATGATGTTTTAAAACCTACACGATGATAAAAATGGAAATCTCCTTCTACTGTAATCCCCTTAAATCCATATTCCCTTACCTTCTGAATTCCTAAGGTCAACATCGTAATACCAACATGCTTATGAAAATAATCTGCATGTACGGAAACAGGTGCCAGCATAACAATATCGTTACTGTCTATATGATTTCCGTTTGATGTTTTTGATAGCGGAAAATGAGAAAACAAGAAGTGCCCAACTATTTTTCCATCTAACTCTGCTACAAACGACAGGTCCGGAATATAATACTTGGATACTCTGATTTCTTCAATCAATGCTACAATATCCGTTCCGTCCGAATAATCCGTGCCTTCCTGAAAAGAACGCAAAACCAACGAAATAATTTCTTTATAGTCCTTTTGTGTCTCCGGTCGTATCATAATATCATTTCTCATATATTTTCTCCAAAACTCTCATAATAGTAAAAATGGCGGGAAATTCTTCCCGCCTGCAGTGGTCCAAAGAGCCTATGCCCAGACCAAAACTGTAATGCATTACAGTTATATCCTACGCATATAATACCACAAGTATTTCTATTTTCCAACAGTTTATTTTTAAATTCATTATTATTTCTTCAAATCTCTTTTTTAGCATCAAAATACTTTCGCAAGAATATGCCTATTGGTAAACCAAGCAGCGTTGTATTTATTCCGCATAGTACTGCGGTTGCGGTATTTCCGTCCGCGACATTTAAAAGCAAAATAATAAACCAGCAAAACCAAGCAATGGAAAAACTAATTACTGCAATTAAATATAATTTGCAATTCCTATTTCTTTGGTTAATGGCACTGCGCTTTATATCGGAAATATCATTTTCCTTTTCACCCATAACAAGTTCATCTAATGAAATTCCCATTACTTTACTAAGTAAAATAAGATTATCAATATCGGGAATTCCGCTATCATTTTCCCACTTTGTAATTGCTTGTCTGGAAACATTTATCTTTTCTGCAAGTTCTTCTTGTGATAATCCCAATTTTTTACGATAATTCTTTATTCTTTCTCCTAATGTCATAATAATGCCTCCTGATTTTTTTATAGGATTATCTTATCATTTTTTCTAAAAACAACAAGAATTGGTGCTTTACATGATTGCTACGTTCCGTGGCATGCTAAAAATGGGCATGGCAGACAAAGCTTAGGGCCTGAGCTTGTTTGTATATTTTTTATTCTCATTTTCCTATTTTAGTCCCTTGTCAACTTCAAATTTCATCAGTTCGACCTATTCAAGTTTTTACTACAATCGCTTTGTAATACTTTGAAAATCTGCTATCTGTCTCTGTGATATTATTTAAATCTATCTCACCACTTCCATCACATTTCCAAGTGCTTCTAAGAACAATTCATATGGTTGAATTTCATTAAAGAAAATATAGTAACCCATTTTCTGCTCTTCTCCTCCTCTTAGATATTTAATCCCTATCTGTGAAGGTTGCGGAGAATCACACTCAGCCCGTACTTCTAAAATATAAGTAGTAGCAGGATCAAATTTTCCATCGAGAAGTTTTGCAAAATCCAATGTAAGATAATAACTATCATCTTTGACAAATTCACTGGCCAGATGCTTGTCTCCATGATTTTCTACATAAAGCAAATAATCTTTTTTGGGGCAATCAATAGAATACAGAAGCTTTGCGTCCTTATCAAAAATCCTAATAGAGCTTATTTTTACAAAAGTATCTGTATCTAGCTCCCATGCTTCTAAACGTACCTGCCCATCATCACACCCAGGAATGGTAAAATACATCAAGCGGTCGTGATTATCCGGTAAAGGTACCTTGTTGCGCAAAGCTAAACAAAAGATATCCTTTTCAAAGTCGAAGGTGACTTCATAGGATATACCATTTCTATCACCACTGTATTTATATCGATTTCGGCTTTTATAAAGTCCGCAGTTAAAGATATCTTCATTTACGGAAAACAGTTTTTTATATCCTTGTTCAGAAAGAAGTCTTCGATCGTGTAAAGCATCAAACCATCGTTTTAAATCCTCTGCGGTGCTGAGAAGCCCCCAGGAAGTGTTGTTATCATTATAGTTCCAATAAATTGGCTTTGGGGAAGGAGCTAATGAATATCCTACAATATCTGCAGTTCCTTTGTAGGAAGTATTAGTCATCCCCAACGGTCCAAATATACAATGCTGTAGTAAATCATCCAAAGGTGCTTCACCTGCTCGTTCTAAAATGATGCTGAGGAGTTCATAATTTAATCCGCAAGGAGCAAATTGTGAGCCCGGAACGAATTTTAATGGTGCATAATGAATGATTTCCAATATGGTTTCCAAAGATTTCTTTTTATAAAAAACGTCTTCAGAACATGCAATCTGACCATTTCGCCATTTTTCTGTAAGTTCGTCAGAAAAACCGGAAGACATATCAAGAAGATGTCGAATGGTTATGATATCACCATACTTACATCCGGATATATAAGTTCCAATGGTGTCATCAGTCTTTAACATTCCCTTTTCTTCCAAAAGAAGAGTACAGAAAACAATAAAATCACTAGAGAGAATAGAAACCGGAAATCGACTGCGTAAAGAAAAGTATTTGCATTTTTCGTAGTCAGCCATCCCCCATGCAAAAAAGTATTCTTCCTTGTTCATATAATATGTAAAACCACTATAGTTATAATCTGCAAGAACTTTGTCAAACCAAAAGTTAAGTTTGTTTTGAGTAGCTAGCTCTGTATCAATGGATTCTATAATTGCATCTAGTTGCTCCTTTTTCTCTTGCAGTTTGCGCCGCTGCTCTAATAATTTTTGCTTTCGTACTATTTCGTTTTCTTCCATTAGTCTAGGAATATCTTTCAAGGCAAAATTATGTGCACGGTAATGCAAAATATTCTTTAGTGTTTCCAAAGAATTTTCATCATAAAAACGATAGCCATTTACAGAATCAATACCGGAGGGTTTGAGCAATCCTATTGTATCATAATAGTGCAACGTGCGGACGCTAACTCCAGCCTGCTTTGCCAGTTCACTTATTTGCAATTTCAAAGTATCCCTTCTTTCGTATAGACATCTATGTAAATCCAGGTCCAATATACACTATTACGTGGCGTCATAGTCAATATGTAAAATTCAAGTTGGTCTAACAGTTTTTCATATTTCGAGTCAGTTTTCTGTCAAAAACAAATTGCGGAACTTTCGAAGAAAGTGAATCGTCAGTGTGGAAAATGCGAAGCATTTTTCGAACCTACTTCTTATAATCCCAACTCCATAATAATCTCATCCTCGTCACGTTCTGTTTCAACAAAGCCAAAACTTTCATATAGTTTCTGTGCGGCATCGTTTCCTTCAATATAACAAAGTATGACCTTGCTATATTTTCCATCTTTTTTCATATTATCAAGAACAAGTCCCGTAGCCACTCGCCCATATCCTTTTCCCTGAAATTGTTCATCAATGAATATTTCACTAAAAATGTATGCATCAAGCGATTCGTCGTCATAATACAAAACCATTCCTATTGGTGTTTCATCCTCATAGATTAAGAATGCATGACTTCTAAAGTCTCTATATGCATAAGCTCGTGCAAGAATTGTTGTGCTATTTGCTACATATACCTCTTGCGCTTTTGAAACCTTTAAAGGTACTCGCCAATTCCCACCATCAATATTAACTAAGCATACCATATATTTCTCCTCCCAATTCAAGTATCTGCTGCCCATACAATTGAACGGAGTTCAATTGTATGGGCTTGTCAGTTAACCTGTTTATTATTATATTTTTGAATGCCACTATTTAAGCATATTTTCAAGTTCCGGGATATTTACACCAACATCTATTTGTCTGTGTGCATCAGAAGCAGTCTCGATTTGTACATTGTTTTTTCTTAAAACAGATAACAATTGAGAATTTAAGCCCAGTTCAATATTAGGGCTATAATTTAATCGCAATCCTCCACTATTCTCGGCATACATGCCGTGTTTATTTAACAATACAGCCAGTTTTTCATAATATTCCGTTAAATCAATGTCTGGTTTGTACCCAAAACACTTGATTGAATCAGGATGTGCAAGACCAGTGAACAAACCGCTCTCACATAACCGGAACATAATCTCATAATATCTTTTGTACACCTCTTCAACGTTCTTACTTTTCCATAGTTCTTTTTGTCCCGGATGGTCAAATCCCCAACCGTCAATCCAATGTACAGAACCTGTAAGAAAATCAAACTCATAGTTCTTAAGAATATCTGACAAAATGTCAGCAGTTTCAGGGATGTAACAGACTTCAAGACCAAACTTCACCTTCACAGGATAACGATTTCCCTTTACTTTGTTAATAAAGTTCAGGTACTCTTCTATCGAACTGTTCATTCTTGCTGTAATCCAGTTATGTTGAAACTCGTTATATGATTTTATTGGTTCGTATACTTTTTCAAACTCCGTAAAATGGTGGGTATGTTCAAGCAGGTATATTTCATCAAGCCCCACTTCTTGTGCAACCTTAATGAATCCCTCAAAATAATCAATATTATATCCTATAGGATTTCCATGTAAAAAGTGTATATGTACATCTCTCATTATTCCTTCCTCCGAATGTTTGTCGCTTCGTCTGAATCATCCGTGCCTTCCTGTACAGCAGCCAAAGCAGAAGGCTATCCCCCGATAACTTGCTGTTTATGGGGATTTGTTGATTAAAAGGACAATTATTTCTTTTTACTGCGAAGGATTTTTAATGCCAGCTGTGTGA
>JBJENV010000090.1:0-2010 GCA_051880375.1 Lachnospiraceae bacterium | reverse complement strand
TTTGTACGCCGGGAGTAACCGGTATTTCCTATAAAACATAGAAAACACCTCTTCTTACGAAGAGGTGCAGGATACACGGTTCCACTCAACTTTTACAGGCAGCCGCGCCATCCGCGCGATACTTTCTGTTCTTTTTGCATGGTAACGGCTGCCGCCGTACAAGGCTACCCGCTCTGCGCGCTCACCCGTCCGCTCCGAAATGCACTTCACCGGAACCGCCTGCCGGAACTGCTTTCAGCCGATGACAGTTCCTCTCTGACGCCGCTTATTCCGGCTACTCTTTTCTTCACTGCGTTTTTATTTACTCCCTTTATTATATGCAGGAAAGAAGACTTTTGTCAAGAGATTTTCAAGGCGCTGCAGGACAATCGTTTGTAAAGTTCCGAGGGGCAAAAGCGGATTCCGATTACGGAACTTTGCACAGGGGAAAGAGTCCTTTCTCCTGTTTCGGATATAAGACTTTCTAATTGCTCCGGTAAAATTGTGAAATAATCACGCAACCGACCTCTACGCGCCATCCGTGGCGCGTACCGGTCTTGTCCGGACGTCCTGTCCGGACCTTGCTGGTACCAAACGGAGCAATAAGAAAGTCTAATATCCTGCACAACGTTCAGGGACTCTTTCTCCCATGCAACGTTCCTTTGGTCGCAGAACATGTTTTGCCCCTCGGAACTTTACAAGCGATTGTCCTGAAGACGCTGCCCTTTGACCTATGCAATCTCGTCCATCTGTGCGGTATACAGGTGGTAATAATATCCTTTTTTCGCCATCAGTTCCTCATGGCTGCCGCATTCCATAATACCGCCCTGGTCCACATACATAATCTTATCGCAGTTCTTAATCGTAGAAAGCCGATGTGCAATAATGAAAGAGGTTCTGCCCTGAAGCATCGCATTTAATCCCTGCTGTAATGCCTTTTCCGTCTGCACATCAATACTGGAAGTGGCTTCATCGAGCACCAGAATCGCAGGATTGGAAAGTAATGTTCTGGCAAAGGAAATCAGCTGCTTCTGTCCCTGGGACAGCAGGGAACCTCTTTCCTTTACTTCCGTCTGATAACCGTCCTGGAATCTGGAAATAAAATCGTCCGCGCATACGGTCTTACTTGCCTTTATAATTTCTTCCGTAGTTGCATCCAATTTACCGTAACGGATATTATCCTCGATGGTTCCGGAAAAGATAAAACTATCCTGTAACATAATCCCCATCTGAGAACGAAGGGAATGTAACTTTACCTTCGCAATGTCCTGCCCGTCAATCAGAACACGACCCTTTTCTACATTATAGAATCTGGAAATCAGGTTCACAATCGTACTCTTTCCCGCACCGGTCGGTCCTACGAGAGCAACACTTTCTCCTGCTTTGACCGTAAAGGAAACGTCCTTTAATACATCCTTGCCTTCTTCGTAAGCAAATGTAACATTTTCGAACGTAACATCACCCTTAATCTTTGGCATTTCCGTTGCATCTTCTGCATCTTTTACGGTAACCGGCTCATCCAGTGTTTCAAAAATACGCTCCAGATACGCAATGTTATTGATGAAGTTGTTAAAAATATTACCAAGGTTCATAATCGGTTGCCAGAACCGTGACGCATAAGACGTAATCGCTACAATAACACCCAGACTTACCTGTCCCTGTCCCATAAAAATCAGACCCACGATAAATACTGCCGCTCTTACCCAGACAGAGATGTTATCGATTCCCGGCCAAACCATGTTACTGTACATTACCGCCTTGAGCCATGTGGTTCGGCAACGCTCACATAACGTTGCAAAGGTTTCCGCATTTTCTTCTTCTCTGGCAAACATCTGTGTAATTCTGGCACCTACAATATTCTCCTGAAGATATGCATTCAGGTTGGAGTTTTTGTTTGAAACCTGCTGCCATGCCTTTCTTTGTCTGTTCTTAATCCAGAACATGAAAATTGCCAATATCGGCACACCGGCCATTACCACAAGGGAAAGCTTTATATCCACGCAAAACATGAAAATAATGATAAACACAAGG
>JBJENV010000089.1:0-37644 GCA_051880375.1 Lachnospiraceae bacterium | reverse complement strand
CATATAATTTATAGATACGCATTCGTAATTGTTCAAATTCTAATTGTTTCACCAATTCCAACCGTGACATATCAATTGCATTCATTAACTCCAGAATCGGTATCGTTTTCCCTGCCAGCAGCTCATTCACTGTAATACCGAGTATCTGGCACAAAGGCTCCATATAAACAACCTCAGGCAGCCCATTCCCGCACTCCCACTTAGAAACTGTCTTTTCGCTGATGCCTAATCTTGTCGCAATATCTTTTTGTAAAAAACCACGTTCTTTTCTACGCTCTGCAATAAATTTACCTATCTTAATCTGATTCATTTTATCCTTCCTTTTGTCAAGTGATATGGTTACTGCTTCAACTAAAGTAATCATATCATCTGACAACATGAATTGGAACCCACGTTCCGTAGGATGACCATATAAAAAGCCGCACTCAAAGGAAGGACAAAACTTTTATTTTCCGGTGTACACTTTTCGAAAGAAGTGCTATACTGTGCGTGAAAAAGAAATCCAAAGCAAAGAAGGTCTGATATGAACATACAGGAAACCATCTTAAAACAGCTGGATACCGGCTATTCCTACCGATTGGCAAAGCGTATGGAACAGTTTCGCTCCAATGAGGTGCTTGGCTACCGTCCTGCCGGCTCGGCTGCGGAATTTGAAACCGGTGAAATGCTAAAGGACGAAATGCTCTCTCTGGGGCTTACGTCAGTCACAAAGGATGCCATCACGGTAGACGGCTGGGAGTTTAAAAAAGCCGTCTTATCCTTTACCGACTCAGACGGAGTCAACAGGCAGATTCACCTTGGCGCTTACCAGACCACCCTTGTTACCGACGGGCCGAAAGAATATAAACTCTGCTACCTTGGAAAGGGTACGGCAAAAGAATATGAGGGCATCGATGTGACCGGAAAGCTTGTACTCGTAGACATCAATCAGCGCGACGAATGGTGGATTAATTATCCGGTCTATCAGGCGCATTTAAAGGGTGCCGCGGCGCTGATTGCCGTCCAGAGCGGCGGTTACGGCGAAATCGACGAAGAAGCGCTCAATGCGCAGGACATTGCAGGCCCGGAGGATGCTCCGGCGTTTTCCATTTCGAGAAAGGACGCTGGGTTATTAAAAGCGTTGCTGAACGCGCAGTCCGACACTTCCAAAGGCTCTTCCGCCGAAGTGTCCGTTACCTTAGATGCCGATTCCCGTGTCACAAGGAACTGCACGACCTACAATATTACCGGATGTCTTCCGGGAAAACACCCGGACCGCATCATCTTACTTTCTGCACATTACGATTCCTATTTCAGCGGCTTTCAGGATGATAACACGGCCGTTGCCATGATGCTCGGCATCGCAAAGGCACTGATAGAAGCAGACTTTCAGCCGAACAATACGATTCTGTTCTGTGCAATGGCAGCCGAGGAATGGGGCGTTGCCGATTCCGGCTTCGACTGGTCCACGGGCGCTTATGAACAGGTATTTACCGCACACCCGGAGTGGGTCGGAAAGGTCATTGCCGATTTCAACTTTGAGCTTCCGGCGCTTGCACACGGAACAAGAGCAAGAATCCGGAGCTGTTACGAATACACGCGCTATCTGGAAGAATTTCTTTCGGAGCTTCCGATGCTGACGCGCGCCTACCCGGAAGAAACCAAAATCACTGCGCCGATTGAAACCTGGTCGGATGATTTTTCGATTGCGATTGCCGGAATTCCTTCCATGGTCAACGACTTTACGGGCGGAAGCTTTATGGAAACGCATTATCATTCTCAGTTTGACAACGACGATTTTTACGACGAACAGGTGTACCGGCTTCACCATGAGCTGTTTGCCCTTCTGATTGAAGCAATCGACCGGACCGCCGTTGTCCCGCTCTGCTTCTCGCCGGTGATGAAAAAAGCCGCCGAGGGAGTAGACTGCAACCTCGTGATTGTTCCGGATGAATTGCAGGAAAAGCTGGAAGACTTAAAGGAGCTCCTGCTGTCCGCCGCAAAGAAGGCAGAAAAGGAATACGCCAAAGTGCTGGACTGCAACCGCCGTTATGAATCACTCCTTGCTTCCGGAAATACCGCCGAAGCAGAAGAACTGTTTCACGAAAATCGCAGCAGGGAAGCTGCTCTTTTAAAGAAGTTCAAGACCGAACAGGATGCCTTTGTGCGCATTGACTGGTACGGAAATGTCCTGTACCCGCATGAAATCCTGACGCAGAATTTAAAACTGCTCGGCGGCACCATCCGCAGTCTGGAGAACGGAAACCTTTCTTCCGGTCTGCGCAAGCTGTATCAGTTAAACAACAACGCTTATGCATTCATGTTTGATGAGGAGGTCTACCGCCATTTTACGGATTACTCCTTCAAGCAGCCGCGTGAACGCTTAAAATGGGGTTACGGACGTCTGATGAAGCACGAAAACCTGTATGGCGTCGTAACCTCTCTGCTGAAAAAGCAGGAAGAAGCCTGCACGGATTTTTCCGAAGAGCTTGCCACCCTTCGGGAAATATTCAGACGTCAGTGTTCTCTTCTCTCCGATACCGTGGACGAACTGAGTCAGACGGTAAAAGAAACATTTTTGTAAACGGCGTACTTTTTCACATACGCCATGGAAAGGAAGCATATTCAAATGGAAAGTGACAAATTGTACCGTGTTCAAAAAGAAGACCTGCCGAAGATAGAGCAGCTTCTCAACCGTTGCTTTGCGCACGACCCGCTGTATGAAACGCTGATTCCCGACCCGGAAATCAGAAAGCGTCTGATGCCGGAGCTGTTTCACTGTGATATGGATGAATTTTATGAAACCTGTGAAATCTTCAGTGACAGCCCCAAGCTGCACGGTATCCTTGTCGTCTCGGATGAGGCGGAACCCTACCATATTCTGCACTTTTATCTGACCGAAGCAAAAGCGGCGCTTCAGACCGACTCATTTTTAATCAAGGAAGACCCTTCCCTTAAAACCTTCACAAACTTTATCAAAGGGGAAGATTACTTAAATTCCAGATGGACCGACCAGCTTCATGAAAAAAAGCGTCTTCATATTATTTATCTCGCTGTAGACCCGGACGTCCAGCACCACGGAATTGCCGCCCTGTTAATGAACGAAGCCATTGACTATGCACAGGCACACGATATGATGATTTCCCTGGAAACACATAACGAAAAGAATGTGGAATTTTATAAGAAATTCGGTTTTAAAGTTTACGGCGTTGTAGAAAAAAACTTCCCGCTCAAGCAGTACTGCCTGATTCGGGAAGCCAGATAACAGTTTCTTTTTTAAGACCGGTGAATGCCGCGCAACACTTCATCCATCCACATATCCACGGTATAGGAATCGCTGTCGAAAAACTTGACGATGACGCCGTACGGCTCATCCTGACAGGCAAAGGCGTTTGCCTCGTCCGTATCGACATGCATGGCAAGTCGGAACTGATTGCTGACACGCACGACCACATCCGCATAGATTAGGTTCCGCTCATAGCTTTTGGTAATCACAAAGACATTTTCGTTGTCCTTTACGTTGTACTGGAACGCTTCAATCGGACGCATGTGAATGTGCCGCTTTGCAACTATCACGCCTTCGTTCAGTACAAGCTCTTTATCCCCTGCGCGCAGGATGCATCCCGGTGTTCCGGCGATATCGCCGGACTGGCGGATAACGCTCGGAATGCCGAGCTTTCTTGCATCGGTCACGGAAATTTCCACCTGTGTTTTGCTTCGAAACGGTCCTAAAATAGAAACCGTTTCAAAGCTGCCCTTCGGTCCGACAACCGCTACCTTCTCTGCCGCCTGATACTGCCCCGGCTGGCTTAACTCCTTTGCAAAAGTCAGTTCCCGCCCTTTGCCGAACAATGCTTCAAAATCTTCTTTCGTGATATGTACATGTCGCGCCGACGTTTCAATCGGAATTTTCGGTGGCATCGTAAGTTCTCCCTTCCCTTATCTCTTCGTATAATCCTTATCGACCTCAATGACCGCAAAATACGTGTTGTTGTACTCATTAATTTTATGTTTGATTTCTTCCACTACCTTTTCATCCGACATTTTAAAACCGAACGGAACGACAACGTCAAAAATCACATTCGTATGCGTCGGTCCCTTGACAATACGGAAATCGTGAATGGAAAGTTCTTCTGCAATCTCGGATGTCATCTGTTTTACCAATGCTTTTAACTGTTTGGTTTCCTCATCCGTTGTGCTGACCGGGTCCATGTGGATGACTGCCTCGCAGTGCAACTCCTCCCGCAGTCTGCGCTCGATATTGTCGATGACATCATGCAGCACCAGAATATCACCGTCAGCAGAGACTTCTGCATGAACCGAGATCATCGTCCTGCCCGGTCCGTAATTATGGACAACCAGATCATGGATACCGATGACTTCCTCATAAGACATCACGATTTCTTCAATCCGTTGAACAAATTCCGGTTCCGGCGGCTGTCCGAGCAATGGGCTGATGGTGTCCTTTGCCGCGTTAAAACCCGCATAAAAAATGAGAAGTGCGACAAGCACGCCGCAATAGCCGTCGATATTGATATGGAAGAAATGTGATACCAGCATGGATGCCAGTACTACAGTCGTTGCTACCATATCACTTAAGCTGTCGGTTGACGTGGCAAGCATCGCTTCACTGCCGATACGCTTTCCGATGCGATGATTATAATAAAAGATATAAAGCTTTACCAGAATAGCCGCAAGCAGAATAAAAAGTACCACCGGCTCAAAGGTCGTTGCCTCCGGATGAAAAATCTTGCTTAACGAAGACTTAAACAGCTCCCATGCCATGAAAATAATCAGGACGGAAACAAGCAGGCCGGAGATGTATTCAATTCTTCCGTGTCCGAACGGATGATCCGGATCCGGTTCCTGTCCTGCCATTTTAAAACCAACTAAAACGATGACCGAAGATGCCGCATCCGACAGGTTGTTTGCCGCATCTGCCATAATTGCAATAGAGCCGCTGAGCAATCCGGCTAAAAATTTTCCTCCTGCAAGCAGCACGTTAAAGAAAATGCCGACAATACTGCACAGCATGCCGTACGCCTGCCTGACTGCCGGCGACGTTACATTGTCCCGGTCTTTAATAAACCATTTTTCGAGTAATCCTACCATGTGAACTTCCTTCCCGCTCTGTGAAGCATTCTGAACCTTCACAGGCTATCAAAAGAGATTTCACCTATTATATACCTTTTCGCAAAAAATGGCAATTACATTTCGGTCTTTTTTGCTCCTACCGTACCAAAAAACAAAAGAAGTGCGGTGATAACTATACTGAACACCGGAATGGCTATCATTGACGCCAGAAAGCGTTCCATATCAAAGAAAGCAATCACCAGAACCTCAATTACTCCGACGGCAGGCCAGAATATTCCCATATAGTTTGCAACCAGTTTTATTTTACTCATAAGAAACTCCCTTCTTCTGACCGGAAAATAGCTGCACATGCGGATTCTCCTCACCATCCTGTTTCCTCTTGTTTCATAAAGCAGGGGATGCAGAATCCAGAAAATCAGGATACTGCAGAACAGAAACAACAGGCTTAAATTCAGCTCCATCGGCATCAGACAGCCAAACGCCTCAATGCCGACAAACAGTACCATAATTACCCGGATAAACAACGGATACATCAGTGCATCTAAGACAGTGCGGTCAAACTGCTCCTCCGGCGTCATGTTCTTCTCTTTTTCCCGTTTCATACTGTCTGTCCTTCCTTTCGCTGTTTCTGCATCGCATCGTACCTGTAAATGATGTCTTCCAAGCGTGCCGCTCCTCTTCCCGTGCTAAACTCCGATGCACCGCTTTTTCTGAGGTATTCCCGGTATTCTTCATACAGTTCTTCTTTGGAACGGCAGAATTTTAAGCTCCCGTCCTCGATACACGCCACATAATCCGCAATCTTATCTAAATCCTCGGTCACGTGTGTCGCAATGATGACCGAAAGCAGTTCCTGTTCTACCGCCTCCTGGAGCAGATAGAAAAACTCCTTCCGGAATACCACATCCAGTCCTCCGGTTGCCTCATCCATAAGTAAAAGCTTCGGCTTGTGCGCCAGTGCAAAGGCAAGCTGGAATTTCATCCGCATGCCCTTGGACAGTTCTGCATACAACGAACCGGAATACAGTTCAAACCGTTTTAAGTAGGATAAAAAGGCTTCCATAGAAAACGTATCATAAAATGCTCCGAGCAATTCCCCGTTTTCGGCAAGTGTCTTAGAAAACAGAAACGGTGCTTCCTCCATCAGCACGCCAATCTGCTTTTTTAAAGAATGCGGGTCTTTCATCGCATGGATACCGTCAAGAAAGATGTCTCCCCCGTCCGCAAACTGCGGATTTATTAACGACTTCATCAGTGTCGTCTTTCCCGCTCCGTTTCGTCCGACCAGTCCTAAAATAAAGCCCTGTTGCAGTTCAAAGGAGATCTCTTTCAATTCAAATGAACGGTACTTTTTTCGCAGTCCCGTTACCTTTAACGCTACTTCTTCCAACTCATCATCCCTGCCTTCCAACTATCTCACCCTTCTTCCTCATAAAGCAGCTCCAGCATATCCGCAATGTCCTGCTTTGATAATTCCGCTGCCTTACACTCCGCAATCAGCTCCAGCATATGCTTTTCAATTTCCTGTATTTTCTTTTCCTTTAACAGCTCGGTCTTTTTATTGCTGACAAAGAACCCCCTGCCCGGTACCGAATAAATCAGCCCTTCCTTTTCCAGTTCCTCATACGCGCGTTTTGTCGTAATCACGCTGATTTGCAGGTCCTTGGCAAGCCCGCGGATGGACGGAAGCGGCTCCTCCGGCAAAAGCTCTCTTTTGATAATCGCATCCTTCATCTGGCTGACGATCTGTTCATAAATTGCCGCATTGCTGTGTTCCGAAATAAACAGTTTCATTCTGCATCCTCTCCGTTCTGGGTAGCACTCTCCGTTCTGGCAAACATATTTTTTCTTATTACCTTGCGGTACTCCGTAAAGTCCGTCCAGCGCATCACATCCTTACGTATGAACACCATGCTGATATAACCGGCGAGACAGAAAAGTAAAACAATTTTCTGATGTTCTGCCGCTGCTGCAAACGTGATTCCAATCACCTCATATATCAGCAGTACAATGCCGTAAAGAAAGTAAAGAATTGAACGGGTTCTTCTTACTCTTGCCCTTCCGTGCAGCTCCTCTTTCCGCATCGCTTCTTCTCTGTAGTCATAAAACATTGCAGCAGATATCCCTTCCACCGTGCTAAGCAGCATGAGAAGCGCACAAAGTCCTCTCTCCCAGAATACGTTTACTCCACATAGTACCAAAACTGCCGCAAGGACAACCGAAGCCAGCGTCATAAAGGCCTCCAGCAGGTTATTGCGTGCGTTCAGGTACTGCCTGATTTCCTTCTGCGTCATCGGAAGAAAGTAAAAAATCTGCTCCGGCATCGCATACAGCTTCATCAGCAGCAACATCAAAAGGTAGAAGCTCACTCCTATATTCAGACTCTCAATGGTCTTAAGATACGGAAACAGCAGATCAAAGCAAATGACAAAAAGCAGAACAAGCACCATCCAGCTAAAGATAAGCTGTTTCATATCCTTTGCCAGAATTCTTCCTGCTGTTTTTCTTATCTTCTTTTTTTGTTCCAGACGTTGTAACCAGTCCATTTCGTTTCTCCTTTCTCTCCCGTCTTAAAAGCCCCGGTTTGCTTTCTTCGGTTTCTCGAACAAGTAGCACATCAGCTGCTCTATCGTCGGCTGCTCCACGGTATCTGCCAGCCGGAACGGTCCGCTTTCTGCTCTTACCAATCCCTCACTGTAAGTTTCCCTGTCCGTTCTGCCAATCAGCACGCTCTTCATACAGTCGAGCTGCTTTCTGCTTCCCTTTACTACCGCATACTGTCCAAGCAGCGCATCCTTTTCCTCAAAGAATTTCTGCTCCCCTTTTTCCAGTAAAAGCAGATAATCCGCCATCCGGTCCAGTTCGTCCGTCAGATGCGTTGCCCAGAGTACGTTGCGGTCACCGTTCTCCATATATTCAAAAATCAGCTCGTATAACTCCTTTCTTGCGAACGAATCCAGATTTGCGCTTGGCTCATCCAGAATTAACGTCTTTGACGAATAGCTGAAGGCAAACGCCATCTGGAATTTCATCTGCATTCCCTTGGAGAGCGCCGCAATCCGGCGTCCCTCCGGAACCTGAAGTCTTGCAAGCAGCTCCTGATACTTTTTTCTGTCAAACTCATCATACATCGGACCGAACAGCTCGCCGATATCCTTTGGCGAAAGATTCTGCGGGTATTCACATCCTTCCAGCACAAAGGCAAACTGCTTCCGATACTCCCTTCGCTCTTCTTCCGTCATTGCTTTTTTATCGCCCGCAAGCAGGCTTTGAAACATCGTGGTCTTCCCGGAACCGTTTCTCCCGATGACACCGAGAATATATCCTTCCGGCAGGGAAAACGTAATATCCTTTAATGTAAATCCTTTTCGCTCTACTGTGAGATGCTCTACCGTAACTCCCATGGTATCTCTCCCTCCTGTATCTGTCCTTGTGCATAAACTGTATATATTATATATACACAGTTTATATACATTTGTCAACAGGATTTTTGAATTTCGTATTTTTAAGCATAAAAAAAGCCTGTAAAGACAAGCGCTTGAAATACGGCAGCTGCATAGACTTTTCTTCTCGCATGCCGCTCATTCCCTTGTCCAAGGACTTCTCGCATCTTCTGTCACGACGTTTTATTACACGCTGCACCGCAAACTCGCATCCTGCGGCTGCTCAAACAGTGCTCCTGCAGCGTGTTTCGTCGTTTCAGAAATATGCGGAAGTTCTAAGACAAGGTCCACATGCGGCTGCCGAGAAGAAAAGCTATGCATCCTGCCGTATTCAGGAAGTGTTTTACAGGCTCTTTCTTATGCAGTATGAAAATACGAAATTCAAAAAATCAGTTTTGGGTAAATGTACTATACACCTGCTCGTATTCCTCTTTTGTCAGTGAAATGACCGTACCGTGTCTTGGTCGTGGTCTTGGAAGCGTATAACCTTTTTTCTTTTCAAACACAGCATCCTTTAAGTCCGCCGTTACCATCATGTAATAGCCGCTTCCTCCGTAATTATCAAGTAACAGCGCATACCGCATCCCGTCCTGTACATCCTCCTCATTTAGGGCAAAGCAGCATGGTCCTTCCACGCCCTCCTGCGCATACAGGGATTCTGACTCCACCCTCGTCCAGTTTCCGAGCAGGCTGTCCGCGCATTCTAATATGATGCGGCTCTCACCCTCATACTTTGTGAAGCGGTAATACAACTCCCCTTCTTTGATGACCGTTGTGTCAATCGTATCGTGATCATAACCAATCCAGACCTTCGGTTCCGTAAAGTTTACAAAATCTCTCGTCTTTACATAGTAAACACGCTGCCTTGCATAGTTGTCGGTGCTCACTCTGGAAGCCCAGAACACCAGATACTCTCCGGTTTTCTCATCATAATATGCCTCCGGAGCCCATGTACAGCCTGCAGTCTTCTGATTGATGGTTACCATACGCTGCTCGGACCAGTGTACCAAATCCTCCGACTCCCAAATCATAACAGCGAGACTTCCTCTCGTCTGTGCTTTCCACCAGTCGCCGTCCGCCGCAATACACAAATCCGTGGCAATCAGGAAGAAGCGGTCGCCCTCTGCCGAACGAAGTAAAAACGGGTCACGTACTCCCTTTGTTCCAAGCTCTGAAGTAAGTACCGGTTTTTTGTTGTTTAGCGTTTCCCAGGAAAAACCGTCGCTGCTTACTGCAAACGAAATTGCCTCCTGCCCTGCACCGTTACCGGTAAAATAAGCAAACAGATAATCCGTGTACACCTTTTCTTCCGGCTTTGCCAGTACGGTAACCTCGAAGTCTTTTTTTAATGTACATCCGGAAAGCGTCAGATAAGCAGACAACGTTACCGTGGTATCCGACTCCTGTCTTGTCACAACCCCTGCCGGTGTCGCGTCATAGTTTTCATTCGGAACTTCTTTATCCGAAATAATATCTGTGTCAGACGACTCCCACACAATTTCGGCGCCATGCTCTCCGGAAAGCGGCAAATACAGATTGCCCCGCAAACCGTCTACATGCAAAAGCGTCAGCGCCTCATAATCCGCAAGCAACTCCTCAGAGGCTGCAGAAAAATCATTGACAAACGGTGTCGGCTCCGGCGTCGGTTCCGGTGTTACCGTTACGGTAAGCTGCTCTTCACCTGTTTCCTTATTCTGTCCACTCTGACAGCCTGCTGCCAAAGCAAACAGACAGAGTCCGAGCATTATTATATTCTTCTTCCCCATAACCATGTTCCTGCCTTCCCGCAGCGTAAACGTTTAAGCGCTGCACATATATTTTTTGTCGATACTGACCTGCTTTGTTTCATAGGCTCTATTATAACAGATATCGGGAAAATTTTCTCTACTTTTTTCTGACGAAAGGCAGTGAATGTCATTGGAAACAACGATGAATTACAACGGCTGTTTCACTGTTTCAGCAGGTTCGTTGCTTCTCCGAGGTGCAACACACAAAGCTCATGCAGTGCTCTGGTTGCCGCCACATAAAGCAGCTTGGCATGTCCGTCGTCCTCCGGGTAATCTTCCTTTGTCGGGTTGCAAATCAGTACCGCATCAAATTCCAGACCCTTGGTATATTCCACCGGAAGTACCAGCACTCCCTGCTTAAACTCTGCCTTTTCCAAATCGCTTTCTTCTATTTTGATTCGTTTTCCAAGCTGCTTAGCAACCTGTTCTGCCTCCTTTGCGGTTCTTGAAACAACCGCAATCGTATCATAACCCTCCTGCTGCCACTCCGTAATTTTCTCCGCAGCCAGGGAAAGCATTGTCTCCTCGTCCGGAGCTTTCTCCACACCTACCGGCGCCCCGTGCCGTATAATCGGCTCAATCGGATAGGAAAAATAGGTCCCGTGTCTTAAAATCTTCTGAGCGAATTCTGAAATCTCCACCGTGTTTCGATAGCTCTTGGACAGTACACCAAACGTATCGTTTTTGTCGGTCAGCATCAGTCCTTTCAATTCTTCCCAGTCGTTTAAGCCGACGCCGAACCGGATGTTCTGCGACACATCACCCATAATCGTCCAGGTAGCGCCCGGAATGCAGTATTTTAGCACTGCATATGACATCATCCCGAAATCCTGGGCTTCATCAACCACGACATGATGTGCCTCTCGGATTGGGTCGGTTTCCTTGACGCGCTTATACAGATAAGCAAGCGCCGCAAGGTCGTAAAGATCAAGCGACGTTTTTTTCTGTTCCGGCTGCCTAAGGCTCATGTCCTGTTCTGTTAAGAATTCCTCATACAGGTCATAGATACTTCTCTTCCACTTCTTTGCCCCGAACAGTCCCGTATACTCTTTTATCTTCTGTTTCCGCACCTCCGGAGCATACGAAATATCCCGTCCGGTCATTTCGTTGCGAAGCTTCGCTAATACCCGCTCGTTGAGCATATTAATCTTGGACTGTATCGACACGGACTTCGCTTCCCTGATATAATTTCGAATCTGCTCTGCCGGATACAAAACCTCCCCGTCAAGCAGTACCGTTTCCTGCGGAATGGTGTTCTCTTCGAGCCTGTCACAAAAGTCCTCCAGCTTATGAAACCAGTCGTAGGTTCCCTTCTTCGCTGTTGTCATCCTGCTCTCTGCATTGTCCTGATGTTTCGCAATCCGGTACTTTTTCTCATCCCAATCCTCGTACAGAAGCCGTACAAACAGCTCCTCCATCGTCATCTGCTTTACTCCGTGCACATCCAGTTCCGGCAGAACTCCGGTGATATAGTTTAACAGAATCCGGTTGCTTCCTATGATATAAAAGTCGTCCGGACGGAATTCCTTTTCGTAATTATACAGAATAAACGAAATGCGGTGCATTGCTACCGTTGTCTTTCCGCTTCCTGCCACTCCCTGTACAATCATGCTGCGGTACGGCGACTTCCGGATGATGTCATTCTGCTCCTTCTGAATCGTTGCAATGATTTCTCCCAATACTGCTTCCTTATTTTTTGCAAGATATTTGGTCAACAGTTCATCGTTTGCCACGACCTCAGAGTCAAAGAAATCCACCAGACGCTCGTTCTCGATTTCATAAGTGCGCTTCCGCTTTAAGTCAATCGTAATCATCTGATTTCCCGGTGCCGGATAGCTGCACTCCCCGAGACCGTTTTCATAGTAAACATTGGCAATCGGCGCCCGCCAGTCCACAACAAGGATGGTTGTCTTATCCTGCATCACACCGCCTTTGCCAAGGTAAAAGGTCTCTTCCTTTTTATTTTCGTTCAGAATATCAATCCGCCCGAAATACGGCTTTATTAATGCTCTCTGATTTTTGGAAAGCGCCGTCTTCATGTGTTCATTCATGGTAATCGTGTTCGACAATTCCGTAAAGATTTCCGGGTCATTGTCGTGATAGCTCTCATACATCGCCTGAATGTCCGCATTCATCACAGCAATGTCCTTTTCGTATGCCGCGATATTTGCTTTGATTACCTGAAGGCACTCTGCCAAATGCTGTTCTTCCTTCTGCCGCTCCGTCCTGATTTCCATAGCAATCCTCCTTGTTTTTCGTTTCTGTAACATGAATTATACTAAAATATAAAAATAATACTAGACTTTTATTTTAAAATGTGATATGATGTAAAATGTAGTGTGGCTTAAGGCTGGAAGAAATTATTTCCAGTACCAGCCATGCTTTTTTTCTGCCCAAAAATCTATAAAAATGAAGGTATTCACCTTCAAAATTCACTCTATGCTTTTTTCCGTTTTTCCCTTATAATGTGGTTATGATGTATTCATATGCTTTTGCCGGCTAACCGCGGTTTCACGCACAGGCTGACGGGCAAAGGCGGGAATATAAGAAAACCGAAAGGATGGAATCAGTCATGAAATTCAGCAACGGACACTGGCTTTTAAAAGAGCGCTGCGAATGCTTTGATGCAAAACAGGTCTACGATACGAAGATTGAGCCGGGCAAGGTAACCCTTTTAGTACCGACCATTTTTATCAGACAGCGCGGCGACACTCTCGGCGGCATCAACCTCACGGTAGTCATTACTTCTCCGATGCCGGAGGTTCTGCGCGTGCAGACCTGGCACCACATGGGCGCAAAGAAAAAGACGCCGGAGTTTGAGCTACATACCGACGCAGTTTCTCCTCTTACCGCAGAAGAGACCGAAGACATGGTAATTGTACGAAGCGGTTCACTCACTCTGGAGATTACAAAGAATCCTTGGTCCATGACCTATAAAAGAAACGGCGAGGTCATTACAAAGAGCGGAGTGAAAGGGCTTGCCCTTATGAAAACCGACTGGCGCGGTCACTACTATGACACTGCCGACGATACCGACACCTATATGCGCGCCCAGCTTGGTCTTGGCGTAGGCGAGCTTGTCTATGGTCTTGGCGAGCGTTTTACCGCATTCGCAAAGAACGGCCAGAGCATTGATATCTGGAACGAGGACGGCGGTACAAGTACCGAACTTTCTTATAAGAATATTCCGTTTTATATCACGAACAAGGGCTACGGTGTATTTGTCAACCATCCGGAGCGCGTTTCGTTTGAAATCGGTTCGGAAATCGTAACAAAGGCCGGCTTCTCCGTTGAGGGAGGCTATCTGGATTACTTTTTCATCAACGGTCCGACCATGAAGGAAACGCTGACCCGCTACACCGACCTGACCGGCAAGCCTTCGCTTCCGGCACCTTGGACATTCGGTTTATGGCTTTCCACTTCGTTTACGACCAACTATGACGAAGCAACCGTCATGAGCTTTGTGGACGGTATGTTTGAACGGGGAATTCCGCTTCGCGTGTTCCACTTTGACTGCTTCTGGATGAAGGAATTCCACTGGTCCGACTTTTTGTGGGATGACCGCGTGTTCCCGGACCCGGAGGGCCTGCTTGCACGCTTAAAAGCAAAGGGCTTAAACATCTGCGTCTGGATTAACTCCTACATCGGTCAGGAATCCGCACTGTTTGCAGAGGGCGTGGAACACGGCTATTTTGTGAAACGGAAAAACGGCGACGTATGGCAGTGGGATATGTGGCAGCCGGGCATGGCTCTTGTAGACTTCACCAATCCGGAGGCCTGCCGCTGGTTCCAGAGTAAATTAGAAAAACTGCTTGATATGGGTGTTGACTGCTTTAAGACCGACTTCGGCGAACGAATCCCGACCGATGTCGTTTACTATGACGGCTCCGACCCGAAGAAAATGCACAACTACTATACGTATCTTTATAATAAAACCGTATACGAACTGCTTGAGAGAAAGCGCGGCAAGGGTGAAGCCGTTCTGTTTGCACGTTCCGCAACGGTCGGTGGTCAAAAGTTCCCGGTTCACTGGGGCGGCGACTGCTGGTCCGATTATGAATCAATGGAAGAAAGCCTGCGCGGCGGTCTTTCGCTGACCTCCTCCGGCTTCGGCTACTGGAGCCATGACATCGGCGGCTTTGAGCACACCTCGACACCGGATGTTTACAAACGCTGGGCGGCCTTCGGTCTGCTCTCCTCCCATTCGAGATTACACGGAAGCTCGTCCTACCGCGTACCGTGGACCTATGACGAGGAAGCCGTTGATGTCGTGCGGACCTTTACTCTGTTAAAGGCTTCCCTGATGCCGTACCTGTACCGCAATGCGATTGAAACCTCCAAAACCGGTATTCCGATGATGCGCAGCATGGTGCTTGAGTTTACATCCGACAGAAACTGTGCTTACCTGGATAAGCAGTATCTGTTCGGCGATTCTCTCCTCGTTGCCCCGATTTTCAACGACCGGAGTCAGGCAGAGTACTATTTGCCAAAGGGACATTGGACAAATTACTTTACAAACGAAGAAAAATGCGGCGGCGACTGGTACACGGAGTACTGTCCATACTTACAGATTCCTCTGTTCGTAAAAGAAAACTCCATTCTTGCCGTAAATGACGATGCTAAAACCGCCGATTACGACTATGCAGACGGTGTCACCTTAAAAGCGTATGCACTGTTAGACAGCATTGCAGCAGAAACTACCGTATACAATCAGAAGGCAGAAGCCGAACTTACCGTTTCCATCATAAAAGAAACCTCCGCCGACGGTGCTTCCTTTCGCATCCGCCTGAACGACACCGTAGCACACCGCAGCAAGCCGTACCATATCCTGTTAGTAAACGAGCATGTCACCACCGTAAGCGCAGGCACTCTCACACAAACCGAAGCAGGCTCCCTCATCGAAATAAACGGCTCCTGTGAACTGTCAGCAAGGTAAGCAAGGACTATAAATCAGTCTGCGAATTATGAACCTTTGAAAAATTAGAATAATCGTCGGCATAAAAAACAATAATCCATTTTGTATCCGGTTGTACGCATCACCGAGACAGCTGTGTGGCTCTTGGCGGACAAAGTCAACGTATCTATCATCCAGATAAGCTCTCTATTTGACTTTGTCCGACAGGAACACACAGGTGTCAGGAGGTGCAAGCGAACAACGGATATCAAAATGGATTATCGTTTTATCATGTTCTGCCTTCTAATTTTTCAAACGTTTGTCGGCTTTCACGGACAGCCTCGTTCCGATGCTCTGGAACATCTGTACCAACAGTACGAGCAGCACGACTGCGCACAGCATCACCAGATATTTGTAGCGGTAATAGCCATAGTTGATTGCTATTTTTCCGAGACCGCCGCCGCCGATGATTCCGCTCATGGCCGAATAACCGAGAATTGTGGTAATGGCAATCGTCAGATTGGAAATGAGCGACGGTACGCTTTCCGGAAGCATCACCTTTGTTATAATTTGAAACGGGGTTGCGCCCATACTCTGCGCCGCCTCAATGATGTTCGGATTGACTTCCCGTAAGCTTCCCTCAATCAGTCTTGCCACAAACGGGAACGCCGCCACGGTCAGCGGTACAATCGAAGCAACCGTTCCTACCGAAGTCCCTACGATCAGTCTTGTCAGAGGAAATACCATAATCATCAAAATCAGAAACGGAATGGAACGGAGCAGATTAATTGCTGCGTTCAGCAGATGCATCAGCCACCTTGGCAGCGGATAAACACCGTTTTTTTCTCCCGTCACTAACAGTACTCCGAGCGGAAGACCTAAAAGAATGGCAAATGCGGTTGCAATGACCGTCACATAAAGCGTTTCCCACAGACCGAACAAAAACTCCGTCCGTATAATTTCCACTGCCTCCGTAAACGCCTCGGCAGATAACATTTTCTCAAGCATCTTCCCCTACCTCCGTAACCGTAACATCTGCAAATGCCTGCAGATATTCCATTGCAATCTTCGCCTGCTCTTTTGTTCCGTCGATTTCAAGCAGCATATTTCCGTACACCTTATCACCGAGACACTTGGTCGATGCCGCCAGAATGTTTGCCGCAATCTGCTTTTCCATCGCAAGCTTTGCAATGAGCGGCGTTTTGGTTGCTAAAGCTCCGTTAAAGACAACACGGATGCGGTTTCCGCCCGTATACTCCGTCACAATTTCCTCGGCACCCTCCGGAAAGACCAGATGCTTTGCCGCCTCCGACTTCGGATGGGAAAAGATTTCACTGACCGGACCTTCCTCTGCGACAGCGCCGCCGTCCAGAATTGCCACCCGGTTGCAGATTTCCTCAACCACGCTCATCTGATGCGTAATGACTATGACCGTAATCCCAAGCTTCTGATTGATTTCCTTGATTAACTCCAGAATAGAATGTGTTGTTTTCGGGTCAAGTGCGCTTGTTGCCTCATCGCAAAGCAACACCTTCGGATTGGTTGCCAGCGCTCTTGCAATGGCGATTCTCTGCTGCTGGCCACCGGACAGCTGCGCCGGATAGCGGTTTGCCTTATCCGGCAGTCCTACGACTTCAAGCAGCTCCATTGCCCGCTTTTTTGCTTCTGCCTTTTTTACGCCTGCCAATTCCATCGGAAAACAGACATTTTTCAGACAGGTTCTTTGCATCAGGAGATTGAAACCCTGAAAAATCATTGTCACCTCTCTGC
This sequence comes from Lachnospiraceae bacterium, assembly GCA_051880375.1. GTDB lineage: Bacteria > Bacillota > Clostridia > Lachnospirales > Lachnospiraceae > SIG299. The sequence goes on along the minus strand of JBJENV010000089.1, from coordinate 20,677 downwards.
GCACCTTGCGAAGCTCAGGAAGCGGCAGTGCTCCGATATCCTGTCCGTCAATCAGAACGCTTCCCTCCGTCGGCCGCTCCAACATATTAATGCACCGCACCAGCGTGCTTTTTCCGGCACCGCTCATGCCGATAATTCCATAAATATCTCCGTCCTGTACCGTCAGCGAAACCTGCTTTAGTGCTTCTACGGTTCCGTCCGCAGAGGAAAATGACTTGGACAAATTCCTGATTTCAATCATTTCTAATCTCCATTCTTAAGTTTCCTTACTTTTTAATGGCATCCAGCGAATCCTGCTTTCCGCCGTAAATTCCGATTGGCTCTACATGAATGGCAGCAGCCGATACGATATGTGTGCCGTTTTCTTTATTGAAGTCATCCAGATACGGTACGTGCTGGAAGTAGTTTGCATCCAGTTCTCCGCTCTCTACGACATTGTTCGGCTGCACATAATCAGTGTACTCTACAATCTTTAATGTGATGTCCTTTGCTGCAAGAATTTCCTGTGCAATCTTTAAAATCTCGGCGTGCGGTGTCGGAGAAGCTGCAACCGAAATCGTTGTTCCTGCCAGTGCTGCATAATCCACCGTAGCATCATAGCCGTCTCCCGGATTCTCGACTACGCTGACCACCGCACCTTCATACTGCTTCAGAATGAAGTCTGCCACCTGCTTGCTCTCCAGTGCAGCTACCAGTGCCTTAATCTTATCGGTTCCCTCGTTTCCTTCCTTCACTGCAAGAATATTGCTGTAGGCAGAAGAGGAACCTTCCAGAGCCAGGGCATTCTTTACCGGATTTAAACCTGCCTCCAATGCATAGTTGGAATTGATGACTGCATAATCTACATCCTTTAATACATTCGGAAGCTGTGCAGCCTCAACCTCTTTGAAGGTTATTTCATACGGATTGTCTGCAATGTCACGAATCGTTGCCGTGATGCCGGCGCCCTCTTTTAACGTAAGATATCCTAAATCTTCTAACAGCAACAGTGCTCTTGCCTCATTTGTTGTGTCGTTCGGAATCGCAATTGTCAAAGTGTCCTTGTTTCCGCCGCATGCCGCGAAGGAAAGTAACGTGGTAACCGTAAGTACTGCCGTAATCAGTTTAGAAACAATCTTTTTCATAAGCATTCTCCTTTTTTACACATATTCTTTTTGATATTTTGTGGCGGAAGCTGTTCCGGACAAAGCTCCTGCGCAGGATACTATGTACTCTTTGTTCCCGGAAAAGTGCGCCTTTCGGCGAACATCAAAAAGGGAAGCTTCCGTTGAAGCTTCCCTCCGTTTTCAGCAATTATCCTTTACCACATTGCACAAAACAGTTCCTGCTTATTAAGCGGAAAGCATCTCGGAAAAATCAGCATAGGAAAACATGCACATGCTACACATGCACATCGGCATCATCATATCCATGAACATTGCCTTCTGATTTCTCATCGTGCTTTCTCCTTTCTTAAGGAAAGAATCGTTTTGATTGACGTTATCTTATCACCGAAGCTTCTGTTTGTCAATAACCAAATTAATTTTTCTTTTGACACAAAATTTCTGCAAAATTTCTAAAGAATAAATTTTTGTATTACCTGAAGTATTCCGTTCTCATCATTGGACGCCGTCACATAGTCCGCTGCCGCAAGCACTTCTTCTCTCGCATTTGCCATTGCCACTCCGAGTCCGGCGTACTCAATCATCGTAATGTCGTTAAAACCGTCGCCGCAACAAATCATCTGGTCTGCCGAAAGTCCTAACAGCTGCAGCAGCTTTGCAAGCGTTGCCGCCTTATCGATTCCCATCGGCATCAGTTCAAGGAAGTACGGTTCGGAACGGAAAATGTTCAGCAGACCATGATACTTCTGTTTCAATGCTGCCTCCACCTTTACCAGATGCTCCGGTTCTCCGGTCATTAAGCACTTGTTCACCGGAAAATTCACATAAGCCGCAAAATTCTCCGGCTGTTTGATTGCAATCCGGTTAATCCGTGCTTCGATTTCCATATACGAATCCACAGGGGTTGCCGCAATCGCACCGTCCTCATCATAGGTCAGCATGCCGACTCCATACTCTGTGGCATCTTCTTTCAGTGTCGCTGCCATTGCCGCGCTCATCGTCTTCTGATAAACGATTTCCTTTGTCTGATAATTCATAATACGCGCTCCGTTAAACGAGAGCACATAATTTCCGTACTTTGCAAGCTTTAGTTCCTCTGCCACCCCGCGCACTCCCGGAGTCGGGCGCCCCGAGGCTACCGCCACTTTAAAGCCCCTCTCCTGGATTTCTAACAATGCCTGCAGCGTTTCCGGCGAAATCTCCTTTTTCGAGTTGGTCAGTGTTCCGTCAATATCAAGCACGATAATTTTATAGTCCATGAAGTTTCCTCTTTACTCTGTCTTATTTTCTCCGTTTTCCCGCTCTTTCCGATACTCGATTGCCCGTTTCACGGAAGCCTTCCAGTCCGGAAGCAATTCCAGACCGGCTTTTTTCAGTTCTTCCATCGAAAGCCTGCTGTTTTTCGGACGTTCGGCTATCTTTCCTGTGCGCCCGGCTGCCTGCATACTCTTCAGCATACTCTGCACATACTGCTCGCTTGACACCGGTACAATCTTTGCCGGAAGTCCCGCTGTTTCCATGATATACGCCGCGTAATCCGCAAACGAACACTCGCCCTGTCCGGTAGCATGATAGGTTCCGTAACGTTCTGTCTTAACCAGTGCAAGAAGCAGTGGAGCCAGCTCCTTTGCGTACACCGGCGCACCAATCTGGTCGTTCACAACCGAAATCTGCTTTTTCCCGGCTCCGAGCCGCAGCATGGTCGTAAGAAAGCTTTCCCCGTCATCTCCATAGGTCCACGAAGCGCGCACGATATAGTGCTTTTTGAGACTCTTTGCGGCAAGCTCCCCTTCATATTTGGACTGCCCGTATACACTGAGCGGTCTCGGCTGTTCCGATTCCTTATGCGGTTTTGTTCCTTTCCCGTGAAACACATAGTCGGTACTGAGGTAGCAAAGTGCGGCATCTGTTTCTTTACATGCCATTGCAACTGCCCATGTTCCTGCCGCATTGACCGCATGACAAAGCTCCGGCTCGCTCTCCGCCTGATCCACCTTTGTATATGCGGCGCAATGAATCACAACATCCGGTGCCTGTTCACAGATAAAACGTCTCACCTGCCTGACATCGGTCATATCGGCATCCGCACGCGTCATTGCCACATACTCTGTCTGTTCTTTTTTACATTCCTCGATTAAAGCGCGCCCCAATATGCCGTTTGCGCCTGTCACCAAAACTTTCAAGCTTTCCCTGCCTCCGAATTCAACTGCTTTAAGTATGCCCCGTATGCCGTTGCCTGATACTGAGCAGCATAAGCTGCCAGTTCCTCCTTGGAAAGGAAGTCCTGACGATAGGCTGCCTCCTCAAGCATCCCGATATAGGTTCCTGTTTTTTCCTGTGTTTCCTTCACAAACTCCGCCGCCGTCCAGAGGGAGTCCACGGTACCCATGTCCATCCAGACCGTCTCCTGCTTTAAGCAGACTACCTCCAACTCTCCAAGAGAAAGATAACGGTTGTTCAAATCGGTAATTTCCAGTTCTCCGCGTGCCGACGGTTTTAATTCTGACGCAAAGCGCGGCGCTCTGCCGTCATAAAAATACAGACCGGTCACACAGTAATTGGACTTTGGCTTTTTCGGCTTTTCCTCAATGGAAACCGCCCTGTGCTGTTCATCAAATTCAATAACGCCGAGCCGTTCCGGCGTTTCCGTATAAGCTGCAAAAATTGTGGCACCTGTTTTCTTTTTCGCAGCAGTTTTTAACAGGCCCGCAAGCTCTTTTCCGTAAAAAAGATTGTCTCCGAGAATCATGGCACACGGCTCTCCCCCGATAAATTCCTTACCGAGTAAAAATGCCTGTGCCAGCCCATCCGGATGCTCCTGCACCATATAGGAAAGCGAAAGTCCCAGTGACTCTCCGCTTCCGAACAGCCGTCTAAAATTCGGCAAATCCTCCGGTGTCGAAATAATCAGAATCTCACGGATACCGGCCTCTATTAATGTTGACATCGGGTAATAAATCATCGGCTTGTCATAGACCGGAAGCAGTTGTTTTGAAGTTACAAGCGTCATCGGGAACAGACGGCTTCCCGTTCCGCCCGCCAGAATGATTCCTTTCATTGAAACCTCCAATCTTCATGCTCAAGGTACCAGCGAACCGTTTCGGCAAGTCCTTCTTCAAAGCATGTTTTCGGCTCCCATCCGGTTGCCTGTCTCAGTTTTGCTGCATCAATGGCATATCTTCTGTCATGTCCAAGACGGTCTTCTACGAAAGAAATCAGGCTTTCGTCCTTTCCAAGCTCTTTCAAAATACGGCGAATTACCGTCAGATTGCTCCTTTCGTTGTTGTCGCCGACGTTATACACTTCACCGCAGACACCCTTTTCAATAATTGACAGAATGGCAGAACAGTGGTCCTCCACATACAGCCAGTCACGTACATTTTCACCCGTACCGTACACCGGAAGCGGTTTATGATCCAGTGCATGCGTAATCATAAGCGGAATCAGCTTTTCGCAGTGCTGATACGGTCCGTAGTTATTGGAGCAGCGCGAAATCGTCACCGGAAGTCCGTAGGTTCTGAAGTACGCAAGTACAAGTAAATCCGCGGAAGCCTTTGAAGCGGAATACGGACTTGAGGTATGAATCGGAGACTCCTCGGTAAACTTTAAGTCCGGACGGTCAAGCGGGAGGTCTCCGTATACTTCGTCGGTCGATACCTGATGATACCGCCTGACCCCGAACTGTCTTGCTGCCTCTAACAGCACGCCCGTGCCAAGTACGTTCGTAGTTAAGAACACCTCCGGTCCTGTAATGGAACGGTCTACGTGGCTTTCCGCCGCAAAGTGTACGACAACCTCCGGGTGTTCCTCTTCAAATGCCGCAAATACAGCGGTTTTATCCGCCACATCACCCTTGACAAAGCGAAAACGCTTTGACTCCGGCACAGCCACATCCTCCATACCTTTTAAAGCATCCTCTATCGATTCGATATGCCCCGCATAGGTCAGCGCATCATAGCAGACCACACGCTCCGCGACATGATGCTTCAGGACATATTGCAGGAAATTGACTCCGATAAAACCGGCGCCGCCGGTCACCAGCATTGTTTTTATCACAGGATTCTCCTATCCGGGCATACAACTAAAATGCCCTTTATCTGATTCTTTCCGGGAAACCAACCTTTTTCTGCACCTTGCGAAGTGTTTTGTTTGCAAAGTACTCTGCCTTCTCTGCATTGCTCTTAATGACACCGTCCAGATATGCCTTATCCTTTGAAATCTCCGTCATTCTGTCCTGCAGAGGCTTTAATACCGAAACCACCGTCTCGCCGACTGCCAGCTTGAAATCTCCGTAGCCCTTACCCGCAAACTCCGCTTCTGTCTCCTTTGGTGTTTTTCCGGTGCAGGCACAATAAATATCAATCAGATTCTTCACTCCCGGCTGCTCGTCGCGGTAGCAGATCACGCCCTCCGAATCTGTCACGGCGCGCTTAAACTTCCGCATCACCGTATCCGGGTCATCGAGCAGATAAATACTTGCGTTCGGATTTTCATCCGACTTGGACATCTTCTTTGACGGGTCCTGCAGACTCATAATCTTTGCGCCGGACTTTCCGATATATGCCTCCGGAATCGTAAATACGTCTCCGTAGATTCCGTTAAATCTCTGTGCGATATCTCTTGTGATTTCCAGATGCTGCATCTGGTCGATGCCGACCGGCACCACGTTTGCCTGAAACAGCAGAATATCTGCCGCCATGAGCACCGGATAGGTAAACAGTCCGGCATTGATATTATCCGCATGCTTTGCAGACTTATCCTTAAACTGCGTCATTCTCTGCAGCTCGCCCATATAAGTAAAGCAGTTTAAAATCCATGCTAGCTCTGCATGTGCCGATACATGCGACTGATAGTAAATGCAGTTTTTCTCCGGGTCAAGACCTGCTGCCAGATACAGGGTAAGCAGTGTTCTTGCACGCTTTCTGAGCTCTGCCGGGTCCTGTCTTACGGTGATGGAGTGCTCGTCTACCACGCAGAAAAAGCAGTTGTACTCCTCACTGAGCGCCACCCAGTTCTTTAATGCCCCGAGATAATTTCCAAGCGTCAGGTTGCCGGTTGCCTGCATCCCGCTGAATAATGTTTTCTTCGTGTCTTCCATAGTAATCTCTCCTTATTTCTGTTTTGTTCAAAAAAAGCGCCTTTATCCCAGCTACTGGGACAAAAGCGCCTGCTTCTGCGGTACCACCCGGTTTGATGCCTGATAACAGCATCCTCCTTACATTTCATCCTGTCAGATGAAGCCTTAAAATAACGGTCAGGCAACCGTCCTGTTTTACTAACCGCATACCGATTCCGGCAACCGGCTTTCCTCAGGCCCTTGTAAGTCCATTCCCTCTGCATTCTTTGCTGCCTTGCACCGACCGGCAGTTCTCTGAAAAAGCTGCTACAGAGCTACTCTTCTTACGCTCTGGTTTCTTCCAAATATGTTTACAGTATACACAGTTTAAAGCGGATTGTCAACCGTTTCGGGAACTCCGCAGGTTCCTCTCTTGTCTTTTTCTGATTTTCAACAATCCACTTCCTCCCTTTCCATATACGTCTTCACTTCGGACAGCACTCTCTCATATATTGCTATAAATTCTTCATGGTGTTCCCGCACATAGGACACATTATTTTCATTTTTTAATGCAAGTTCTAACTGTTTTGCCATTTCCGATACCTTCTTTGCACCGATATTAGCAAGATTCGTCTTCATTGCATGAACCTTGATACGATAATTATCAAAATCAGACTCCTCATAATACCGATTCAACTCCGTATCAGAATGTGAAGCTAAAAATGTCTGAAGTATTTCCCTGTAAAACTCCTCATTCCCCATGCATAATTCTTTTCCTACTTTCCAATCCACAAGACCGGTTTCCGCCTGTGCACCTTTGTCCTGTTTACCGGATTCCACCGGATTATCTTCCTTCTGCCGCAAATCAGTTTTTACTATCAGCTCTGCCGGAAGATATTTCCGAATCATTTTTTCAAGTTTTACCGCGATAATCGGCTTTGTAAGATAATCACTAAATCCCTCCTGCAAAAACATTTCCCTTGCCCCGGAAACCGCATTGGCCGTCAAGCTAATGATGACTGCATCCTTACTTGAATTAACTTTCAGTTCTCTGGCCTTCCTTAATGTCTCCACACCATCCATTTCCGGCATCTGATAATCCAAAAAAATGATGTGATATGCATTTTGCTCCATTCGTGCAAGGCATTCCTTTCCACTCATTGCAGTGTCAATCTGCATGCCATGACTCTTAAGGAGTCCTAAAAAGACCTTTAGATTCATCTCGTTGTCATCTACAACGAGGATTTTGGCATCCGGAGCATAAAACTGCTCGCCGGTAATACTAATCCTGCCTTTTTCATTTTCATAATAGTTCTGTATATCCTCTCCGATGACCGTATCATCCAGTTGCTTCTGTTCCAGATAAAAATAGAAATCCGAGCCCTCTCCATAGGTGCTTTCCACTTCCAGACGACTGCCCATCATATTTAAGAGACGCATGGTAATGGAAAGTCCAAGACCTGTACCTTCAATACTTCGGTTTCTGCTTTCATCTACACGCTGAAAAGAATCAAACAACCGTCCCATATCTTCTTTCTTAATGCCGATACCGGTATCTTTTACTGATACATACAATTGTATCGTTTCTTCCGACACTTTCTTTCCTGATACTGTAAGTATCACTTTTCCCTCCGGTGTATATTTGACCGCATTTGTAAGAATATTGGTAATAATCTGTCTGATTCTTACTTCATCTCCATGCAGATGCACCGGAGTATTCGGTTCAATTTTTAATTCAAGCTGCAGTTTTTTCTCTTCCGCTCTGGAGCGAATCATATCTGTCGTCTCACTCAGCATAATTCCAAGATCATAATCAACCGGAATAATATCCATCTTACCGCTTTCAATTTTGGAAAAATCCAATATATCATTAATCAGGGAAAGCAACATATTTCCTGCCCGCTTGATATCAGCAGCATACTCCAGTATTTTCGGATTGCTGCTTTCTCTTAAAATCATCTCGTCCATGCCCAGCACTGCATTAATCGGTGTCCGGATTTCATGGCTCATATTAGCCAAAAAATCTGATTTTGCCCGATTCGCCTCCTGCGCAATTTCCCTTGCCCTCTCTGCTTCCTCTTTTGCCTTCTCTGCCACTTTTTTTGTTGCGCTCAATTCTTCTATTGTAATGACAAGCTTCTGATAATCAGGGGTTTCCATTGTAAAGAGCAGCATTACAATTCCCAGTGCACTCGTAAACAATGCCAGAAGTACATCCGTGAAGAAAAACATCTGAAGTACCACACCGGAAACTTGAAAAAGCAGAAATATAATGATGGAAGTTCTCTGCCACATCCGAAATCTTTGAAAGTTGCAAATCAGTATTACCGAAGTGCATATGATAAAATAGCAAGGAGCAACATAGATAGAAAGATAAGCCGGTCCCTTCACATATGTCCCATCCTTACTAAACGAAAAAAGATAGCCGACAAACATATTTAAGATAAGCAGTACAACATAGAGCCCAATCAAAAGCTGATTGAACAGAATGAATGGACTCTTCTCCCTATTCCTGTGTACATAAAACCCGGAATAATACATTAGCTGATATCCTAAGCCCGCAACCGATACAAGATACAGTGTATTCAGTAAAAGATTCAGTTGTATCGGTATAAGACTTGCATAACTGATTGTAACGGCTGTTGTCACATCCATAACAGTTGCAAGTAAGCCGAACCAAATAAGCTTCCGAAATTCTTTATTCAGACTTGAATGTGTATCATACTGTAATCTCACAAAAAAGAGCAGCATAATTAAAAATATGGAAGACGCTACTTCATAATTAATATTATATTTTAAAGACATAGACCGGCCTCCTTTTATCATCTGCTTAATACTATTATATTCCATTTGCATAACAAGTCAAGAAATCTTGCACCCGTCTCAGATGATACCCTAAGCAAAATTCTGTCTTGACAATTTGCCAAAAATGACTATACTTAATTCTGCAATTAAAAATTACTGCTAGGGGCGCCCATTGCTGAGAAGCAGCCAAACGACTGCTGTCCCTCATCACTTGATCCGGATAATACCGGCGGAAGGAAGCAAATATACGATGCTTACTATATAAAATTTTGCCGCATAATTTATGCTGTATAGTTTATGCTGCATAAACTATACATGTGCTGTTTTATGTACAAAGTATCCACCCGCGTCCCTCCTAGTACAATCTAAGGAGGAAAATCCTCTGCCCGCGTAGGGCGGGCATTTTCCTTCGGAAAACAAGGAGGATTTTTTTATGTTTACACACGAAGACGGCTACTATGCCCTCACCACGCTCGGCTACGTTATCTGCGCAGTCCTGATTCTTATCGCAGTTCTTGCCGTAGCACTCTTTAAGCAGAACAAGGAAGCTGCCACCAAAAAGCGTTTCCAGACCAAGCAGCTTGTATTTTCTGCGGTTGCTCTTGCTCTTGCCTTTGTTCTTTCCTACATCCAGCCGTATAAGCTCCCTTGGGGCGGCTCCGTAACGTTATTCAGCATGTTTTTCATTACGGTAGTCGGCTACTGGTACGGATTAAAGGCAGGTCTTACCGTTGCGTTTGCTTACAGCATCCTGCAGTTTATCCAGGGCGGCGGAAGCTACATCCTGACCCCGTTCCAGGTTTGCTGCGATTACTTCTTTGCCTTCACCGCACTCGGCTTTTCCGGCCTGTTCCATGACAAGAAAAACGGACTGTTAAAGGGCTATCTGCTCGGTATTTTTCTCCGCGGACTGTTCCACACTATCGGTGGTTATCTCTACTGGATGGAATACATGCCGGAGAGCTTCCCGCAGTCGCTCGCCATTATTTACCCAATCGTATATAATTATTCCTACATACTGATTGAGGGTGTCGTAACCGTCATTGTTCTCTTACTCCCACCTGTAAAGAATGCTCTTGGTCAGGTTAAGAAAATGGCAACCGAATAAACGAATTCTGCATTTGTGTTAAAAGACGGCTTTGGTACGGACAGCTTCCGGAGCCGTCTTTTCTTATTGTTCCAAATCTGGTATGGTTAAATTAAATCATTTTGGCTATTTAAAACAGTCCAGCCAAGAAGTAGAATACCGTCAACAGGAGGACACCAGCGATGCATAATACAGTAAAAAAGCTTGCGGCAGTAAACGATCTGACCGGCTTCGGCAGATGCGCACTGACTGTTACCATACCGATTGTTTCTGCCATGGGACTGCAATGCTGTCCGGTGCCGACCTCTGTGTTTTCCAATCATCCGGGCTTCCCGCACTTTTATTCGCAGGATTTGACGTCCGGAATGCAGGAGTATCTGAAAGCATGGCAAACGCTTGGTCTGACCTTTGACGGTATTCTGTCCGGCTATCTTGCTTCTGCCGCTCAGATTGCCATGGTAAAGGAACTGATACATACCTGTTCCTCTGCCGGTACAAAGGTTATCATCGACCCGGTCATGGGCGACCACGGAAAGCTCTATTCGGTGTTTACTCCCGCCATGTGTGAACAGATGAAGCTGCTTGCCGCGGAAGCGGATATTCTGACACCGAATCTGACAGAGGCCTGCATTCTTGCCGGATTTGACTACAAGGAAGGAGACTGGAGCGAGGCTGATTTAAAGGAGCTTGCCGTGCGGCTTTACGCACTCGGCGAACTGTCTGTAGACAACCGGACTTCTAAAAAAAGCCGCTTTCGGCAGATTGTCGTTTCCGGTATCGCTTCCGGAAACGAAATACGAAATCTCATGTACAATGAAGCAGATGGCTTTCACATTCAGGCGCAGCCGAAAGTAGCTTCCGAGCGCTCCGGCACCGGTGATGTGTTTTCTGCCATTCTTGCAGCAGATGCCGTACTTGGTACGCCTTTTGCGGAATCCGTGGAAAAGGCAGGACATTTTATCCGTGAAGCGCTCCTGCTTACCGAACAGGCAGGACTCCCATCTACGGACGGTGTTTACTTCGAACCGCTGCTTACCCGTCTGGCTCCTGCCGGACAGTATGATTTTGTTTCATAAGCCGGTAAGATAAAAATCTATAAAATGGAGGAGTTTTTATGAAAAACAAAAAGACATGGACAGAACTGATACTTGGAGGAATTTTAAGTGCAGGCGGACTGATTTCCTGCATCGTCGGTGTTATCGGCTACGAACCGGCAGAAAAAATCAACAAGGATGACCCTTACTTTCCGTTTCTGCTCTGGGGCATTTTTGCACTGCTTATCGGACTCGTTGTGCTTGTAAACGGCATTTACCATAACGCAAAGAAAGATGCGGTAATCACCTACTCTTCTTCCGAACAGGTGAAGCGGCTTTCCCAGGCAGCACTGTTTGCGGCACTTGCCTATATCATGTTTACCTATTTCCGGATTGACATCAACCTGCCGGGCGGCTCTACCGCTTTCCACCTCGGCAACACATTCGTCGTACTTGCTGCGCTGCTGCTCGGCGGTTCCCTCGGCGGTACCGCAGGTGCTCTCGGCCTGACGCTTGCTGACCTGACGACGATTTACGTCACCAGCGCTCCGAAGACCTTCTTTTTAAAGCTCTGTATCGGTCTGATTACCGGTTTTGTGGCACACCGTCTGTTCCATATCACCAAAATTACCGATAAGAAAAAGCTTGTGGTTGCCACCATCGTTTCCTCTGCAGCAGGTCTTTTATTTAACGTGGTTGCCGATCCGCTTGCCGGATACTTTTACAAGATGTACTTATTCGGTATCCCGCAGGATGCCTCCGCAGCACTTGCCAAGATTGCAACATTGACCACTGCCGTAAATGCCGGACTTTCCATTCTCTGTGCCGTAGTGCTTTACCTCGCACTTCGTCCGGTCCTCATCAAAGCAGGGCTTTATTTAAAGCTTGAAAAATAGTACGTTATCGTAAACAAAGCGATGATATTGAACTTGCCGATACAAGTAAAGGAACAGCAGGAAATTCTCTGCTGTTCCTTTATTATACGTGAAACTCGCGGCGCACGGTTCTCCATCGCTCTTTTTATGCCCTATTTGTAACCTCTTCTGCCTTTTTAATGGCATCCTGATACTTCTTTAACTGCAGTACGGTTTCTTTTATCTCAACGATTTTCTTTGCAGCCTCAAACAAATCCTTCGTATTGCTGTCACTTAACTCGCCGGCCTGATGGGTACTTGCGGTTACTTCCTCACTGACCGCAGAAAGCTGTGCAATACTTTCCACAATCTTATTATTGGCTACTAACAGCTTGTTGATTGCTTCCGTCAGTTCCTGTGCCTTTCTGGACGATGCCATCGCGCGATTATAAATTTCTTCTGTTACGGCTACATTCTCCACAATCAGTTCTTTCTGCTCACTGGTCGCTTCTACCGATTTTGCAACCAGACTGGAAGCCGTATCCGCATCCTCATTGAGCTGCGTTGCGATTTGGGCAATCTGCTCAGTAGACTGCTTTGTCTGCTCTGCTAACTGACGTATCTGCTCTGCAACTACCGAAAAGCCTCTTCCTGCTTCTCCGGCACGGGCACTTTCAATGGAAGCGTTAAGTGCAAGCAGGTTGGTCTGACTGGAAATCTGGAAAATTACCTGCGTAATTCCGGAAACCGCTTCTGCCTTTTCTTTTAACCGTTTCATAGCCTCTACAACATTGCCCGCCGAAGCTTCTATCATCTCTGCCTGATTCTGCATCGTCTTCATTCTCTGGGTACTTGCTTCCAACGCTTTGGCGGCACCGTTGGAGTCCTCCGCCATGGATGCCGCTCCCTCGTCTGCCTTTTGAACGGCAGCGCGGATATTCTCGGTCATAATCGTCTGCTCCTGAATACTTTCTGCCGTACTTTGTGTTCCGACTACAATTTCCTGAAGCGACTGATTCACAACCTCGGTGGAATTATGGAGTCCTTCCATCAGAGCCGCAATTTCCTGTATCTGATTCTGGGTCGATTCAATAATCCCTAACATATCTTCCAGCATAATCTGCTGTAATTTCTGCTCATCCCGCATCGTATGTACGGTATCATGGTCAAACATCTTATAGATGCGTGTCGCAATCATAAAATAAATGATAGAAAGCAGCACGATAACTGTCAAAATAACACTTAACGTAGTGTCGCTGCCTCTTTTCAGCGCTATATCAAGCACCATGCGGAGCAGTACAATTGCAGCGGAAGCAATGCTGAAATTTCTGCTGCATTTTTTGTCGCAGTACAAAATGTAGCAGAACATCGGCGGAAGTACATAGAGTAATACATAAGAAGAGCCTCCGGAAAAGTTCAGCCATGCATAAGCCAGTAGAAACGGTACCTGCATAACATATCTCAGCTGCACGGAATCTCTGTTCTTTAAATATACCGTCCAGTTAGTAGCCATTCCTGCGAGCAGAATCAAAAGCGGCAGCACTACGATTACTTTTGCCGAACCGTCTGTCAGCATAAGCTGTGTTGCAAATGCCAGTATCAGGAGCAGTTCAATCGTTGTCATACTAAGCATGGAAATAAAATTCACTTTGCCGATTCGTGCGCTCCGTTCGCTGAATTTTCTTCGTTTCACCTGAAAATCATGTTTCCATTCGTCTACCTTTTTTCCTACCTTTTCCTCCAAATCCTTATGGATTTTTTCATTGATTGTTTTTACATTGTAGTTTTCCATAAGTGCCCTGCTCTCCTTTTCTCTTTCTGGTAATATAACCGGCTTCTGCTCTCTGACCACGCTTAAAAAACGTTTTCTCCGCGTTCCGTCAGTTCTCTGATTTTTCTTTGCAGCTCATCCAGTTCCCCGATGACCTGTCCCGCGATTTTCTCACACTCCTTCAGTCCGGCCTCTGCCTTTGCAGAGTCTCCGTTCAGAATATCATTTAACAGCTTCGGTGCAGTTCCGTGCAGCTTTCCGTGCATAACGCCAAGTCTGTTCCATTCCTCTGCCAGTGCCTTGTGTTTGATATGAATTGCCTCGTAGAAGTGTCCGAATGCACACTTTTTCGGATTCATCTGAATCGGCTCCACCGACATACTGTGTACCATGTCTGTCATCCGCTTCATCCATGCCTGATGTCCCTTCTTTGCCTTTTCCAACGTTTCCAACAGGTCTTCGTTTGATACAATGGAAAGTCCTTTATGGATATCGGCATACAGGTGATTTGCTATCGTGGAAAGCGTGTCATCAATCTCCACAATCTTTTTCGCGCAGGTTACGCTTTCTGCCGAAGCTTCATTGACCTCCTCCGACATACGGTTTAACTTTTCCGCATCCTGACTGCACTGATCCATTGCACTGTTTACCTCCAGTGTTGCCTGCTTGATGCCCTGCATATGCTCATGAATATCGGAAACCGAGTGCACTACCTGCTGCAGCATCTCGATGTTCTCCCCGACCGTTTCAGAAACATCATCAATTTTATGACTCATTTCATCGGTCGATGCAAGCACATGGGAAACACTTTCCTTTCCGGCTCCGGAAGCACTATAGATTTCTTTTACAAAGTTCTGCATTCCCGCCAGCTGTTCCTTTGTGGTTTCTGCCAGCTGGTTGATTTCCTCTGCTACAACGGCAAAGCCCCTGCCATGCTCTCCTGCTCTTGCCGCCTCAATGGAAGCGTTGAGTGCCAGCAGGTTAATCTGGTTGGCAATTCCCTGTACGTTACCTACAACTTCTTCAATTCCGCCGACCAACGTAATCAGCTGCTCCATTTTTTCACGCATTTCATCGGAGTTTTGAATCACATTATCCTTTAACCCGACTACCTCGTTTAAAAGTCTGCGGCTCTTATTGTTCTTTTCGGTCAGAATGTCGCTTTCATCTGCTAACGCCTTCAATGTTTCGGTCGTCGCATCAATGTTTTCGTTGACCTGCAGCATCGTTGCCGTCGTTTCCTCTACAATGGAAAGATTGGACTGACTGAAGTCCACCAGTTCGTTTGCGAACTGCCCCAGTTCATCCGAAATATGAGACAGTTCCACATCGAAATTAGAAACCGTGCTGAGCACCTCCATGATTTCTTTGGATACACCGGAAATATGTTGCTTATAGTTTAAGAGAACATCGGTCCGTTCCGAAAGCTCTTTCAGCTCACGGCTTTTTAACCCGGCAGCCTGCGTTTTTCTCCCTGCCATTGTCCCGTCAACATATTCTACCAGCTTTTTTACTTCCTTATTGCTTGTTATCATAAACAGCCTCATTTCCACATCGGACAGCCACCCTGAAATTTTCATTCATCTGTGGTTTTCTTCTGTCATTTTTAATGCTATCATTATACATCAAATCAAGTTTTACATCAATACGATTTGCGTCGCAATTTTTTCAGAAAACAAATTATCCTACTTGCTTTTCTAATAAGAAAACCGCCATTGCTGGCGGCTCTTGTCATTAATCTCGGCTTATAGTTTCATGCGATATCGAAGTATTTTCATAAATTATATCGCTCGGAAGGTCTATAAAATCATTCCAGAAAACACAAGTACGGCTTTCATCAAGTTGTACCTGTTCAAATAACCCGTGTATGTTTCTTAAATCTTCATATCCTTTTATTGTATTTATATCATCATTAACATCATAAATGCAGTCTTTCCCATCTTCAAAAACAACATGCAAAAGGTAGCCACTTAATGGCTTTACGCTCTTTATTCTTGGTATCATTCCAACACCTCCAACCAACAGAAGGAACCGCTTACAATGGTGGTAACTTCTTCAAATTCTGGCTTTCCCACATTTCAAGCAGTTCTTTCTGGTTCTGATTCATCCACTCTATTACAAGTTCCTGCGCTTTCTTCGGTAAATCTCCCTCAGTCATTTCCATTGTCCGCAAATCAAAAATTCCGATATGTTCACCATATAATGCGTGTATATGGCTTGGTTCATGTTCCTTTGGCTTGAAAAACATTTTAATAACTATTCCGTAAAATCTGCTTATCTCTGGCATTTTGTATACCTCCCTTTTAATTCATAAACGGCACATCGGAAAAGTTTTCTGTATGTTCTAATTACTACGTTTCTTATTGATTGAATAAATTATATCATGGTTACCACATTTTTGCAAAAAAAATAAACCGATTTGTGGTCGATTTATCTTTGGTAGCATACGTGCAAGAATACTTCCCTGTTTTACTGCATTTTGAAAAGCTGATGGCGGGAATTGAACCCGCGGCCCCGTCCTTACCAAGGACGTGCTCTACCTCTGAGCCACATCAGCATGTCCACCTACACGGACAATTCTGCAATGACCTGTGTAAGCTTTTTTTTGATACGTTGTATGGCATTGTCCACGGCTTTTGTTTCCTTACCGAGAAGTGCAGCAATCTGGCTGTAATTGTAATCCTGCAGATAATACTGAAGGACGTTTCGTTCCAACTTACTCAAATGCCCTACGAGAGTATATTCTAACACATCAGCACTCTCTTTGTCAATAACTAATTCTTCCGGATTACACATTTTTTCAAAAATTAATCCGTGCAGCCCTTCCTGCCCGTCTTCCTTCGTTTCATCTGCTGCCATCGTATCGAAGGACACATAGTTATTGAGGGGCTGGTTTTTCTTTGTGTTCGAGCTTTTGATAGCCGTATACATCTGTCTTGTAATACAGATTTCAGCAAAATGCCGGAACGAGGTTTCCTTTTCCCGGTCAAAATCGCATACTGCCTTATAAAGCCCTATCATGCCTTCCTGAATCAGGTCTTCTTTGTCCGCTCCGACTAAAAATAAGGTGCGCGCCTTCTGACGCACAAGGTTTTTATACTGATTCAGTAAAAACTCCATCGCCTGTGTATCACCGGTTGCAATACGTTCCACCAGTTCTTCATCCGTAAGCTTCCCGTAATTTTCCATGCACGCACCTCCCATGTTTACTGCATCCTCTGCCGAACGATTTCATATGCCAGGATTCCCATCGCTACCGATGCATTCAGGGAATCAATCTGTCCCTTCATCGGAATGCTTGCCGTAAAATCACAGGTTTCCTTGACAAGTCGGCTGACTCCTTCTCCCTCATTGCCGATAACAAGACCAATCGGGCCGGTCAGATTCTGTCGATACATCACTTCACCGTCCATATCCGCACAGACAAACCAGAGACCTTGCTTTTTCAGTTCTTCCATGGTCTGCACGAGATTTGTCACCTTTGCGACCGGCGTATAGTTTAACGCTCCAGCCGAGGTTCTTGCCACGGTCGCGGTAAGACCGACCGCGCGTCGCTTCGGGATAATCACTCCGTGCGCACCTGCCTGATTTGCGGTACGAATAATCGCCCCAAGGTTATGCGGGTCCTCAATGCCGTCCAGCAACACGAGAAACGGAGCCTCGCCCCGCTCTTTTGCCAGCGCCAGCATATCCTCCACTTCCGCATATTCATATGCCGCAGCATAGGCAATGACACCCTGATGCTTTCCTGTCTCGGACATCTGGTCCAGTCGTTCCTTTGACACAAAGCTTACGATGGTATCACCCTTCTTTGCTTCTCTTAAAATTGTTTTAATCGGTCCGTCCTGACACCCGTCCTGAAGAAACAGCTTGTCAATCGGCTTGCCTGCCCGAAATGCCTCAATCACCGCATTCCGTCCCTCTATGGTAAGTTCTTCGTATCTCATACATCCTCCGCTTTCTTTTTCATAATATCTGCATCAATCGCCTCAAAGCCCATACGGATGATTTCCGCCATCCGCTCATAGTCACCTTTTAAGTACAGCCAGCCAATCAGCGCTTCAAACCCGGTAGCCCGGCGGTACTCACTGACGCTTGCATTTTTCGCCATAGTATACGACTTTGCATTCCTGCCCCGCTTATAAAC
The DNA here is from genome assembly GCA_051880375.1 of Lachnospiraceae bacterium. Taxonomy (GTDB): domain Bacteria; phylum Bacillota; class Clostridia; order Lachnospirales; family Lachnospiraceae; genus SIG299. Next base: position 2,820 of record JBJENV010000089.1, on the reverse strand, counting down.
AGCCTGTTCTTCTTCGCTTAAGCTGTCAAAAATCAAAGTAATCATCTCTGCCTGCGTTCCCGCCTTGGCAAGACCGCTTGCCCGCTTGTTTAACTTGTCCACCGGTGCATTCCCCTTATGGAGCAGAAGTGTCCGAATCGTCAGTTCATAGGCGCAGTCTCCGATATAGGCGAGGGCAAGCGGAGAATAGTTCTCCGCCTGAACCTCTGCGAGTTCGAAAATATCCTTTAAAGCATGCTCCATACTGTTCCTTCTCTCGTATCCTTAATCTGGATTCCCTTTGCTGCCAGCTCGTCACGAATCGCATCTGCCTTTGCAAAATCCTTTTCCTTCTTTGCCGCCTTGCGTTCCTCTATCTTTGCAAGCACATAAGCCTCCAGTTCCGCATCCACTTTATTTTCCTCTGTCGCAGCATCTGCTGCTGTAAACAGGCCTAAGGAAAGAACCTCCTCAAAGCTCTGAAGCAGTGCCTTCTTTGTGGCATCGTTCATTTCGTCACGCAGTACATCATAGATGACCGTAATCGCCATCGACGTGTTCAAATCATCACAGAGCGCCTTTTCAAACCTTGCGCGGTATTCGCTGAACTTCTCTTCCTCCACCGTGCCGTTATCAGTTAAGCTCTGTACTCTCTTCTTTAATTTTTCATATGCCACGCTGACATTGTCAAGCACCTCGTAGGAAAATTCCAGTGGTTTCCGATAATGCGACTGTAAGCAGAAGAAACGATATACGAGCGGCTGGTAGCCCTTCTGCTCTAACAGACTGAGCGTTAAGAACTCGCCGTTCGACTTGCTCATCTTCTTGCCGCCCTTTTCATTTAAATGATGCACATGGAACCAGTAGTTGCACCACTTATGTCCGAGAAAAGCCTCACTCTGTGCAATTTCATTCGTATGATGCGGGAAAATATTATCAATGCCGCCGCAGTGAATGTCCATATACTCCCCCAGATGCTTGATGCTGATGCAGGAGCATTCAATGTGCCACCCCGGATAACCGACGCCCCACGGGCTATCCCACTTTAATTCCTGATTGTCGAACTTCGACTTGGTAAACCAGAGAACGAAGTCGCTCTTGTTCTTCTTATTGGTGTCCTCCCCGACGTCCTCGCGCACGCCTACCATCAATTCCTGCTCGGACTGGCTGGAAAACACATAGTAATCTTTCAGCTTTGAGGTGTCAAAATATACGTTATCCCCCGCCACATACGCATATCCGGTATCCAACAGCTTCTGCACCATGTGAATAAAGCTGTCGATGCAGTTTGTTGCCGGCTCAACCACATCCGGACGCTTGATGTTTAACTTTTCGCAGTCGGAGAAAAAGGCATCGGTGTAAAACTTTGCAATTTCCATGACTGTCTTATGCTCTCTCTTTGCTCCCTTTAGCATCTTGTCTTCGCCGGTATCGCCGTCACTGGACAGATGTCCGACATCCGTAATGTTCATGACACGCTTTACGTCGTAGCCGACGTAGCGCAGTGTTTTTTCCAGCACATCCTCCATGATGTAGCAGCGCAGATTTCCGATATGAGCAAAATGATATACGGTCGGGCCGCACGTATACATGTTGACCTTGCCGTCCACATTCGGAACAAACCCCTCTACCTTTCTGGTCAATGTATTAAATAAGGTAACTTTGTTTTCCATTTTTGTCCTCCATTCTTTTCCAAAGCACCGCCTTCCGGCAGCTATTCCGTCTTATCCGACTCTTTTTCCAATTGCCTGCATAAAAGTTCCACTGTTTTTTTCAGAGTATTGATTTCATTCATGACCGGGTCCGGCAGATGCACCTGATCCATGTCCTCCCGCGGAATTCTGACGTTATCCCGTTTGACAACTCTGCCCGGTACGCCGACCACCGTGGAATTCGGAGGCACCTCCGACAGTACAACCGAGCCGGCACCGATTTTGGAATTTTCGCCGACCGTAAAGGAACCTAATACCTTTGCTCCTGCACTGATCATGACATTGTTGCCAATCGTCGGGTGACGCTTTCCCTTCTCTTTACCGGTACCGCCGAGAGTCACTCCCTGATACAGCGTTACGTTGTCACCAATGATTGTCGTTTCTCCGATAATGACGCCGTTTCCGTGGTCGATAAACAGCCCTCTTCCGATTTGAGCCCCCGGATGAATTTCGATTCCGGTCTTTCGTACCGTTCTCTGTGAATACCATCTGGCAAGGAAGTACCATTTTCTTTCGTACATCCAGTGTGCTATCCGGTGCCTTAGAATTGCTTTAAAGCTCGGATATAAAAATACTTCCATCGGCGTTTTTACTGCGGCATCCCGTTCCATGATGACCTGCACTTCCTCTTTGACATACCGTATGAAGCCCATACCGATTCCTCCCGGTGAATGTGATAATGAATAAAACCTCTTCCGGACACCCGTCCGTACAGGGCGAAAAAAACGCCGCCTCTATCCTTTCAATAGAGACGGCTGATATCCGCGGTTCCACTCTAATTGGAAAAGTATACGTTCAAAACCTGCCTGCGTGTTCGCCAGACGCCACATACTTCTCCCACTTTTCGTATACAGATAACGGCTGTTACCGGACAGGACTACCGCACTTACCAAATACCTTCGCCCTGTCAGCTCCCGGATGCACTTCACCGAACCTTTTGCAAAAGATGCTTTCAGCCGACGGCATCTTCTCTCTGCTGCAAAGTTAACGGTTACTCTTTCCGTTCCATGCTTTTTGCTTTGTATTTTATTCTATGCAATACGAAGAGTTTTGTCAAGGAAATTTGCCTTGAGTTCAGCTTTGAAAGGTAAATTTGTTTTAGCACCTGCCAATTCCGAAAAATCTTTCA
>JBJENV010000088.1:0-9157 GCA_051880375.1 Lachnospiraceae bacterium | reverse complement strand
ATTTCCTGTATTTTTCTTCGGTTAAATGCCTCGTATGCCAACGGTCTGGATGCATTTTGAATCACCGCCTGATAAATATCTGCCGGAATGTCCTTTCCTGCTACAATACACGGTAACAACTGTTTCAGCTTATCATTCATCAGCTTTTCATCCACATCCAGATTTCCGTTCCGCTCTACCCCATAGGCAGCCCGGATAATGTCCTCCGGTATCGGAGTTCTCGGATAATTGCCCCGCTTCTTGAGATAGCTCAGATTCCATGCACAGTCCGCATACCAATCGGTCATATTTTTCAGAAATTGTGAGCCGCTTACCTTATTGTAGTAGACTACCGCAAGGCGGCCCGGAGTTGCTGCATCAAGTTCCATTGCAATAACACACTCTCCGGGGGTTGCAATATCGGCATATCTTCCGTTTAATGCCTTTCTTACCTGCACAGCATATTTCTCCGCTATTTCGAGTACCGGTACCGTATCCTCCTCATTCTCAAAAAAGTCCTCCGGCTCCTGATTCCATTCCGGTACCTCATGGTCATGCGGATTCCACACAACGATGCAGCTGCCGTATTTTCGGTAACCCTGCCGTTCAATCAGCCATCGAAGCGCATTGTGCGCCTGCTGGGAAGACACATAACCAATCGACAGCGCTTCCTTTCGGTCGGCAAATCTTCCCCGATAGGTAAAGCCATCGTTATCATTTGCAGAAATAAGCTTGGCTTTATCGGCACTGTTTCGTATCTTGGAAGGCTGCTTTTCCGCGCAGGTAACGTATTCTCCCGTAATATAATCCAGGTCCGCTTCTCCTACCCGGGTCAGATAGTATTTCTGATAATCCTCATAAATCTCCGTATCCGTCCATATCTCGCCAACCCCGGAATAATCCACATCCTGAATGAGAAAACGAACAAAAGCTTCTGTCTGTGCAATACCTTCTATCTTAACATCTTCCCGCAGCTTTCCGTTTTCGTCTGTTTCCAGCACCTTTTCTCCGATTAAATCCTGTATCAGGCAGGCCCTTCTCAAATACCGGTAAACCGCTTCCACTGCTGCATGACATCCGTGCTGCTTCCAGTCCTCCAACTGCCTGATATAGCTTTGATAATACTCATCCGCTTTTTTCTTATCACAGTATGCAGCATAATCTCCTGCTACATAGCAAAGCTTATCATGCAGCGGGTGGGGAGCTATTCCGCTGCTTCTGCTTCCGGAGTCTTCCGTCACCGGGATTACCGTAACCGCCCGTGCCTTTTCTACCTTTCGCGCACTCTTAAAATCTCCCCTCAGATTAACCATCACTTCAATTTGTGCATTCTGTGTAGAATGTGCAATCGGCAACAGGATGGTATCCTTCCCGTCCGGCTTTCCTACCCATTTTTTTGCATACTCATAGGTTTCATTTAAATCCTGCCAGTATCCCAAGCTAATTCACCCCGCTTTCTGCGAGCAGTTCATCAAACTCTTTCAGACCTGAAAAGCTTCTGTCGCCGAACTGTTTTGCCTGCGCCTGACGGATTTCCCGCCGAATTTCACATTCCTCCGGCTCTACAAATGAAATTACTCCTTTTTTCATGACCGGTTTCCAGAACCGAAGCGTCAGTTTCCCTTTTTCTTCTTCTCTGACTGCCTCATCGGGATAAGTAATTCCATGTACCATCAATCCGAACGACAGTTCCTCCACATTATCGTATTCGCCTTGTCCTTCTTCAAAAGGACAAGGCTCTACATAGCCCTGACATTCCCTTGTTCCAAGAAAAATGTCTCTTCTGCCGCCACGCTCCAGCATTCTCTTGGCAATAAAGTAGTGCTTGTTCTCATTACGGTCCTGTTCCAGCTCCGGACGATTTTCGTTCCACTCAAAATGTGCCTTTACGTGATATTCTACATCCCGCAAATAAGTATAAAGCGATAACGTATTTCCTCCGGTGTAATTGACGGGACGTATCCCCTTGCTTTCCATCTGTATCGGCTTCATCACCCTGACCTCGTCTATCTTCCAGAGAATGGTCGGCTTCCAGTAAATACTTTCCGTAATTCCTTTTAATGCCTGATAGGTTGGCACAGGATAACTCGTTTTTTCACCTCCGACACGATTAATCGGATCGGAAAAAAGCGCGTACTTTCCGTATAGCTTAAATTCTATGCTGTTTTCCTTCCTCATGGCGTTCCTCCTTTCTGTACTTTTACACTTCTAAAAATTCCATGTTTCCTTCTGTGCAAATACCTAAATCTTCTTTATAAAAGCCTTCTTTTAATACCAGAATGCTCCCGTCGCAGACCGAGCTAAGCCCTCCTCTCCGGTTCAATTCCTTTATCTGCTGCGCATAAAGGTTCACTGTATACAGCTGCGCCTGTTTTAGTAAAGCTTTCTTATCCTTCCCGAAAGTATCTCCGCTCAAATCGGCAATCAGTTCCCTGCCTTTTCCGTAAGGTACCAGCACGCCTGTTGTGTTCTGTTCAATGACCTCAAACTCTTTACCGGCAGATTGAAATGCCTGACGTAATAACATATTTTCCGGATCTCTTCCCATTTTTTCCCGGTATGCCGTTTTCCCGCTTTCATTTTGGGTCAGTAAATCCACCATGTCAGTGCCATACTTGGAAACCGGATACCTCATCTTATGCTTTATGTCTTCCGAGGCAGGATTATATTTTTTCGCATAATACTTCTCCAATGCGGAAGGAGAAAGCAAATCCATACCATACTTCTCCGGGTCCTCCGAAAAATCATCCAAAACAGGCGCAGCGCATTCCGCGCTATATGAAATTTCCTGCAGCGAACCGAGGTATTCTTCCTTATCTCTGATAAGGTATACGACCCCTTCCTTCGCCTCGCCGTTCCGGTTGCATCTGCCTGCTGCCTGTGCAATACTGTCCAGTCCGGTTCTCGCACGTACTACAGTCCCAAAGGAAATGTCTACTCCCGCTTCTATTAATGCCGTACTGACACAAAGCACTTTCCCTTTGTGCTGTGCAGCCTCTTTGTTCGAAAGCAGTTCCTTCATTTCCTCCAGCTTTTCCAAACGGTTTTTCGGACACATATTCGTACTCAGGTGAAACAGCGCAATCTGCATTTCCGGTGGTTTTCCTTCATTCTGTTCCTGCACCAGAGTTTTCAACTCCTGATATACCTTTCTTGCAGACGTCTTCGTATTTAAAATAGTCAGCACGCTTCTCCTGTCTTCCAAAAGCCGCATCAAAAATTCCGCCGTCTGACGAGCCTCCCATACTTCCTTGATGATTTCTGTGCGCACACGCTTCAGTTTCCGATACAGCATCGGCACATCCGACATCATTTCAGGCGGATTACCGAAATGAAGTGGAAACTCTGCCTTTTCTAAGATTGGCTGCGTAGCAGAGCACAAAATCACCGTCGCACCGAATATTTCATGCAGAATATTTATCATTTGATGAAATAACGCAATCATTCTTGTCGGAAGCGACTGAATTTCATCTATCAGAATGACGGAATCTGCCAACTGATGAAACCGCCGGACTGACTGTGTGGAAGCCGAAAATAGCGTATTTAAAAACTGTACGAATGTCGTAACTACCATTGGATGTTCCCAGTTTTCCGTAAAACGTCGATAGTCATCTTCCGGCTGCCCTTCCTCCCTGGGCTCGTCCTTACTATTTTCCTCCGTTTTTTCTCTGATTACGTTAGAATGATGGACCAGAACTACCTCTTTATTGCCTAACGCCTCCTGAAACACCGTACTGTTCTGGTCAAGAATACTAAGATACGGCCCGATATAGAAAATTCGCTTTTTTTGATATTGCCCCGCATGATTTAACGCATACCGAAGGCTGCTTACCGTCTTTCCGCCTCCCGTCGGCACCGACAGCCGGTAAATTCCCGAAGGGTGTTCAGAAAACTCCGCGCATTCTTTGGAAATCTGTCTGCGCAAGGCGGCAATCTCTTCATTTGCCGATTTTCTTCCTTCCAACTCCTTAATATACTTTTCCACGTTTTCGGATAATTCGTTCCACAGCTCCGGACTACATATCTGCTGCTTTTCTCTTGCAAATACATCTTCCTTTGTGCGGTCACCGCAAAATACCGCTGTATCCAGACGGTCTGCATCAATCAGGACAGACAAAAGCATCCGTTCCAGAACACCTATCATAAAACATTTATTAATCCTGCAGGCTTCCGCCCGTTCTAAAATATTCTGTACTTCTTTTCTTGCCCCGGAAAACAGTTCATCCAGACGCGCCTCCGTAACAGAACTGTGCCGGAAGTTCTGGATTACCTCTTCATAATCCAGCTCGCTGCGGCGCTCTATCCGCTCCCTGTAACAGTTCTTTCCTTCCGGGGAAATACAGTCATTAAAGCCATGATGAGAAAACACCGCAACCGCCATAAGCTGTGCTGTCAGTCTGGAATACTTGTCTCCGCTATTATAACGTTCCTCTAAAAATATTGCTCCGGCAGAACTGTGATTGACTTCTCCTCGCCATGTCTTTCCGGATTCTGCAACAGCCGCCCTCAGGTATTCCTCAAAGCGTTTCCGCATCTTTCCCATATCATGAACAAGAGCCGTCAATTCCGCAAGCGATTCTATTCCAACCTCTTGTCCTATCTTCTTTGCTATTTCTGCCGTTCCAAGCAGATGTTCCTCTACCGTCTGTTCTTTTCCGGTTTCTTTTCTTATATGTGCAATCATGCAGCCTCCTATGTGTTACAAATTATCCCTTTGCTTCAATTATATTACATATATCAGATAATTACAATCAGTTATTTGGAAATTTTATTCTTCTTTTGTTTTTGTCTGATTAATTTATCTATGTAAAAAGAAGCCCCAAAACCTGATACCTTAGTTTTCTGTGGATTGAAATGTTATAAATAAGATTTAATTTTTACAATACATAAGGGGTATCCATAACAGGATGCCCCTTATGTATTATCTTTTTGCAGAATTTGAAGAACTCTTAGAGTAATCCATAAATTATCGTTTAACAAATCTTTCGCCATTGCACTTGAAGTTTTTCCTAATTCTCGCAATATTCCTATCTCATTTTTCCAAAATAAACTCATAGATTAAATCTGTAAAATAGTTCACTTCTTCTTCCGACAGCTCCCTTTCTGCCGGAATACCATAAAACTTTAACAGGCATTTTCTGCAGCAGCATCCTAACGCATGCTGGGCATAGTAGATAGGATTTTCATAGTATGGTGTCTGCCTGCCGTCATTCGAATAAAGTTTGCCGACAGAAGCCAGGAGTCTGTTTCTGATTTCGTCTTTCTGCTTCTCTTTGTGTGCGTTGGCAACATTATCTAATTCTGCATGGAACCATTCCTCATTCCATTTCGATAGCTCCATCATCTCCTTGATGCGTTTGTAAACAGGCCTTCCTTCCATTTCTTTTGCGTATGGGAATTCAAAGCCGCAATACAGACAAACGGATTTGTTGTTTTGAAAGACAAAATAGTGTTTGTTACGGTCACAGTCATGAGGATGTTTGACAATTTGTCTTTTCACCATTAAAAGGTCATTGTTTAGACACTGGAACGATTTGAATGCCGATTTGTCTTTTTTGTATACTTTGATGGGTTCGACTAGATGCGGATTTTTTACAAACATCAGGGTAGCATAGTTGGCACTTGCTTTCTTTCGCCAGAACGAATCGTCCGCATTAATGCCGCTCCCGTATTCTTTTTGTATTTCTTCTATTTTTTCCGGTGTCAGATGTTCAAAATACAGGACCCTTTCCACCTCAAAAACAGCACGGATATCCTTCCCTGACTCCTTAAGATAGACCAATTCTCCCTTTGAAACCTTATGAAACGGAGCAATTTTATTTATGGAAAATCTGCTTTCTATTGTTTTTGTTCCATTACATATTTTCTCTATATAGCCTTCCGACATAATTGCCAGATGTTCCATACCGTTCCCCTCCTATAGTTGTCACTCTTTTACCTTTTAAACTATAACATGGACAGCAGTCAATAGCAAGGTATCACCGCTTGACGCACCCGCAAAATCATAGTATATTTATTACACGCGAAACTGCCTGAGGGAACGCCGCAGTTTCCGCTAGTAAAGCACAGAAATCGCAATACCTATCCCGTTCCCGAAATGAGGTAATTATGAGACTTAGAAAAGTAAAGGGTGCAGCCGAAGCCATCGCCGGAAGCCGTTTTGTCATCCATGACGCAACGGAAAGAAAAGGCCACTGGCAGGAAGTGTTCGGAAATTCCAACCCGATTTACATTGAAATCGGTATGGGAAAAGGACGTTTCCTTACCACACTGGCACTGAAATATCCGAATATAAACTATGTCGGCATAGAGCGCTATGACAGCGTTTTGGTTCGCGCTTTGGAAAAAAGAGAGCAGACCGAAGAGATTTCCAACCTTTTCTACCTTTGTGAGGATGCCAAAAATCTGACCGACATCTTTGCACCGGGTGAGGTTGCAGGAATTTATCTTAATTTTTCCGACCCGTGGCCAAAAGACCGTCACGCCAAACGCCGCTTAACCTCGACAGAGTTTTTTGCACGCTATGACAACATTCTTGCAAAGGACGGCAGAGTCATGTTTAAAACCGACAACCGCGGATTATTCGAATTTTCGCTGGAACAGGTAATGGAAGCCGGCTGGCAGCTGTGTGACGTCACATACGATTTACATCACAGTGAATTTTCCGAAGGCAACGTGATGACCGAATACGAAGAAAAATTTTCTTCCCTCGGAAATCCGATTTGCAGACTGGTCGCTTACCGATAGACCTCACAGTCTCCGGTAATTCATCCGGACAATTGATTTGTCTCGAATAACCACTTTCTATTTCTCTGAATATATTGTAAAATAGGAAAGAAGAAAGTGAGAAACGCTATGCCGCATTCGTTGAAACAGAAGCTCGCCGACCGTCTCGCCGGAAACAGCACACTCAACCGTAAGGCACTGGCTATCAACCGTTCCCTGCATGAAGTGGAACAGTTGATTAACCCGCCAAAAAAAGAGAATACTAAAAAGAAGAAATAAAAAACACAGAGTTTCAAAAGGAGGCAATCTTATGGCATTTCAATTTACCAATGAAAACTTTAAAACCGAAGCACTGGAATCTCCGATTCCGGTTCTTGTAGACTTTTATGCTGACTGGTGCGGTCCGTGCAAAATGCTTGCACCGGTTGTGGAAGCTCTTGCCGCTGAATACGAGGGCAAAGTAAAAATCGGAAAGCTCAATGTGGACCAGTCGCCGGATATTGCAGAGCAATACGGTGTTATGTCCATTCCTACGCTGTTATTCATCAAAAACGGTGAGGTAGTGAACAAAACCATTGGTGTCGTTTCCAAGGCTCAACTGGAGCAGGCATTAAACGCTCTGTAATTTATAAAAGAGGCTATGATGAACATGAAACGATTTTTTTGCGGGTTTTTGGCCTGTCTGCTTCTTGTTTTGGCTGTCCCGGTCCCTGTCCTTGCAGACGAAACTATACCCTCAAAGAAGCTCTCCTGGCCGGAAGCCCCGGAAATTACCGCTGCCGGCGCTATCGTCATGGAAGCGTCCACCGGTACCATTCTTTATGAAAAAAATGCATACGAAGCATATTATCCTGCGAGCACCACAAAGCTGATGACTTCGTTGCTTGCGATTGAGCAGTGTCCGCTTTCCGATATCGTGACCTGCTCCTATGATTCCATTTATTCGATTGACCGGACAAGCAGCCGTATCGGTCTGACCGTGGGAGAGAAACTGACCATGGAAGATGCACTTTACGCAATTCTGCTTGCTTCCGCAAATGAAGTTTCCTATGCGGTTGCTGAACATGTCGGCGGTACAGTAGATAACTTCGTCGCTATGATGAACAAACGGGCGGCGGAGCTTGGCTGTGTCAATACAAATTTTAAGAATCCGCACGGTCTGGACGACGAGGAACACTATACCTGTCCCTATGACCTTGCGCTGATTGCGAAACAGGCAATTACTTATACTACCTTTCGCCGTATTTCCGGCTCGTATTACCATGAAATCCCGGCAACCAATCTGAATGTGGCACGTCCTATCGGAAACACACATCAGATTATCCGTAAAAAAATTAAATACGACGGCGTTTTTGCAGGAAAAGCCGGACACACCTCAATAGCAAAGAATTCACTTGTCACCTGTGCCGAGCGCGACGGTCTGACCTTAATCTGCGTGGTGATGCGGGAAGAAACCTCCGATCAGGCCTACACCGATACAATGGCTTTGCTTGACTATGGATTTCAGAACTTTCATCTGTACGAGCTTTCCACCTCCGGTGTTGATACTAAAAACGCTTTTCCGGTTCTGTTTGAAGATGAGGACGCTCTCGTTTCCGAAGTAAAATCTCCGCTTTCCATCAGCAGTACCTCGCTTGTGCTTCCTCTGGACGCTGATTTTTCCGATGTGACTAAGCAGGTCGAACTGATACAGGGCAGCTCCTTTACAGCCGGCAATAATGTCATCGGTGAGGTTTCCTATTACTATTCGGAAACTTATGTCGGTTCTGCGGAAATCATGTATTACAGTGACCGGGCAGTCACGCTGATTGCCGAACCGGAAGAAAAAAGCGAAGAAGAAGCGGCAGCCACTCTAAGCGGACAAAACGCAGCCACCGGACTTTCTGCCAAACCGGAAACTGAAGAAAAAGATCTTCGTCCGTTGATTATCGGCATCGTTGTTGCTGTATTCACCCTGATACTCGGCGGTTATCTTGTACTGATTGAACTTCCGTACCGGAAAAGAAAAAAAGAATATCGTAACAGAAGACGAAATAATGAATATTAAACAAAAAGCCTTTTTCAGAAAAAATCCGTTCTTTCGGGTCTTTTCCTAAAAGGCTTTTTCATTTCAAACTTTGTATCCATTAGCCTGTATTCATTAACTTCCCATGGAAGCAAACAGTTTTGCGATATCCTCCGGGCTTAATGTCGCATTCGGGTCAAATGCAGGTTCTTCCTCCTCTACCGGTTCCGGTGTAATCACCTCTTCTGCCGGTTCCGAAATTACAGTTTCTTCGAGTGTTACCGGTTCAGCCTTCACAACTTCCTCCGCCACAACCTCCGGCTCTGCCACCGTTTCCTGTGCCGCCGCAAACAGCTTTGCAATATCCTCCGGGCTTAACGTTGCATTCGGATCAAATGCAGGTGCTTCCTCCTCTACCGGTTCCGGCGTAATCACCTCTTCTGCCGG
>JBJENV010000087.1:0-38475 GCA_051880375.1 Lachnospiraceae bacterium | reverse complement strand
AAAGAGGAAAAACCTCTTCCCTGCTGTTTCCGAACAGCTCCTTATGCTCCGCAAACAGACGGCTCAATGACCAGCCGTCATATGTACCTCCCAAAATTGTGCCGTCACCATTTGGATGCGCACTGATTGCCCAGCACTCTCCGGTATTATCTCCCGGAAGCTCATAGCCGTATTCCTCTGCCATGCGGTTTCCGCCCCATATCATCTGCTTGAATACCGGCTTTAAAAATAATACTTCCTTCATAGTTCCTCTCATTTCTGCCGCCAATGGCGGCACTGGTTTGACTTATAGTTACATCATAGCACACTTTACTCAAACTGTGAATAGTACATCTGATAATAAACGCCCTTCTTTTGCATCAGCTCCTGATGCGTGCCGCATTCTGCAATGGTTCCGTCCTGTACAACCAATATCTGGTCGGCATGCTGAATCGTCGATAAACGGTGCGCAATGATAAAACAGGTTTTTCCTTCCATCAGCTGCTCCATTGCCTTCTGAATTTTGATTTCCGTTCTTGTATCAACGTTCGACGTTGCCTCATCCAATATTAACATTCTGGCATCTAACAGCATGGCCCTTGCAATCGTCAGCAGTTGCTTCTGCCCTTTGGAAATATTGACGCCGTCCTCTGTCAGTACGGTGTTGTAGCCGTCCGGCAGACGCATGATGTAAGAATGGATTCGCGCCGCCTTTGCCGCTGCCACAACCTCCTCCATCGTTGCATTTTCTCTGCCGTAAGCAATGTTTTCAAAAATCGTGCCGCCAAACACCCACGTATCCTGCAGCACCATGGCGTAAGCGCGGCGCAGACTGTTTCTGGTAAACTCTCTGTTTTCCGTTCCGTCCACCCTGATTTCACCCTTCTGCGGGTCGTAGAATCTCATCAGCAGATTGATTAACGTTGTCTTGCCCGCACCGGTCGGCCCGACAATCGCAATCAGCTTTCCTTTCCCGGCATGCAGGGAAAAATCCTTTAAAATCAGCTTATCATCCGTATAGCCAAACGAAACATCCGAAATGTCCACCTCGCCCTGTACCTCGGTCAGTTCCTTGGCACCGTAGACATCCGCAACCTCACAGTCCTCACTCAGAATACGGAAGACTCTTTCTGCCGCCGCAAGCGCCGACTGAAGCTCACCCGCTATGTTCGCCGCCTCATTAATCGGCCCGGAAAACTTTCTCGAGTACAGCACAAAGGAAGAAATATCGCCGAGCGTCAATGCCTCTATCAGATACAGCGCCGCACCGAAAATCGTCACCAGCGTCAGTGACAGATTGTTGATAAAATTGACCGTCGGCCCAATCGTCGCACCGTAATAATCTGCATTATAGTAGGCGTCGATTGCTTCCTGATTGATTTTTGCAAACCGTTCCTGCATAACGTCTTCTCTTGCGTATGCCTGAATCACCTTCTGTCCGGTTACCATCTCCTCGACGAAGCCGTTCATTTCCCCGAGCTTTGCCGAACGTTTGGAAAACAGCGGTCTGGTCTTCTTTGTCATGTACCTCGTATACAAAACAGACATCGGAATTGTCACAAGCATGACCAGAACGAGCACCGGCGCAATCGTTATCATCATAAGGAACGAACCGACGACGGTCACAAGACTCGCGCAAATCTGCACAACGTCGCTGGAAAGTGAAGTATTAATCACATCGATATCATACGAAATACGGCTGATGATATCACCCGACAAATGCATATCAAAGAAGCCTACCGGAAGCTCCATCAGCTTATCAAAGACATCCTGCCGCATCTGACGCACAATTTTCTGCGTAATGGTACGCATCAGAAGGGACAGCCCGTAGGAAAGTGCCGAAGAAACCACATAAAACAGAATCATCAGGCGGACATAGTAAAATACTGTGTCAAACTCCACCGTACCGACACCGGTAATCGCATCAATTGCGTTACCGGACAGCTTCGGTCCGATTAATGCAAACAGGTTACTGGTAATCGTCAGCACCAATGCCGCACAAAGCATCCATTTATAATGTTTCAGATATTCCCACAGACCTCTTAATGCCTTCTTGGGGTCCTTTGCCTTTTCTACCGCTCTTTTATTTGCAGGTCCGCCCTGTCCAGGTCGCGCCATGGCATGTTCCTCTTTTCTTTCAAATGTTCCGTAGTAATTTTTGCCGCTGCTCTTCTTTTCCGCAGCAGTCCCGTCATGCAGTCAAGCCTGCACCCATCTGGGATTCCGCAATTTCCCGATATACTTCGCAGTTATGCAGCAATTCCTCATGCGAACCCGCACCGATGATTTTTCCGTCCTCCAATACAAGAATCTTCGTAGACTGCATGACCGAGCTGACTCTTTGCGCAATCGTAATCATGGTAGTCCCTGCGTACTGCTCCCTGATTTGTTTTCTGATATAAGCATCCGTCTTATAGTCAAGTGCCGAAGAAGCATCATCGAGCAGCAGAATTTCCGGCGCTCCTGCAAGCGCCCTCGCCACCAACAGCCGCTGCTTCTGACCGCCGCTTAAGTTTGCTCCCTTAATTGCCGCCAGATAGGAAAGACCGCCTTCCTTTTCCCTGATAAACTCCATCGCTTTTGCCTGCTCCGCCGCAGTCTCCAGCCGTTCCTCCGGAATTTCTCTTCCAAAGCGGATGTTTTCTGCAATCGTATCGTTAAATATAATATCATTTTGAAATGCCGCACCAAACTTTTCCCTCAGTTCATGCAGTGTATAGGTTTTGATGCTTCTGCCGTCAATGAAAATCTCACCCTCGTCCGCATCATAAAACCGCATCAGCAGACTTAATATAGTGGTCTTTCCGGAGCCGGTAGCGCCGATGATGCCCAACGTTTCGCCGGGATATAAGGTAAAGCTGATATGCTCTAAGCAGTACTTGTCCTTTCCGGTTTTGTAGCCGAACGAAACATCACGGAATTCGATTTTAGGAGGAAGTTCTGTGCCGCTCTCTTCTTTTTCTTCGGTGATGCTGTCTTTGAACAGCTGCATGCTCTCTACCGGCAAATCCTCCCCTGCGGACATGACCGCATCAATCCGGTTTGCAGATGCCAGTGCTTTTGACATTACGACAAAAATTCGGTTTATGGCAATGACCGCATTCAAAATCAGCGTAAAATAAGAAAGGAATGCAACAATCTTACCTGCTTCCGACATTCCTCCGTTCACACGGTATGCGCCGACTACAATGACCATCGTCAGACCGAGATTTAAGCAAAGATTTAAGAGAGGGCTGGAAGCCGCCATCACGCCGGAAGCCTTCAGTTCCTGCTCTACAACAGAGTTATTCGCTTTTTCAAAACGGGCTTTTTCATACTCTGTTTTGGACAGTGCCTTAATGACACGGATACCTGCCACATCCTCTCTTACCGTGCGTACCATGGTATCTGCCGCCTGCTGTACCTTACCATAAAGCGGAATGCCTTTCCTGGATATATAGAAAACAATGAACGCTATAAACGGAAGCGTTGCAGCAAGCACCAGAGTGAGTACCGGTTCCAGCGTTGCCGTAATAAACAGACCGCCGACAATAATCATCGGCGCACGCACACCCATACGCTGCATCATATTAATCGCATGATGAATGTTATAAGAATCCGAGGTCATTCGGGAAATTAGCGAAGGGATGCCGATTTCATCGGTCTGCCTGCCGGACAAGGTCATAATTTTCTGAAACAGGTCATACCGCAGCCTGCCAATTGTGTTCTTTGACACTTCTGCCGCCTTCCGGTTTGCAAACACATTAAAAACTCTTGCGCAAAGCGCAAGTACAAACATCAGGGCGCCCCAGTAGAAAAGCGGCGCTATCTGCCCTGTAATTTTCACCTCGGGAATAATGTCATCCAGAATATATGCCAGAATCCACGGCATAAACAGCTCTGCTACCGCACCGGCTACTTTGACTGTAAAGCCGCCAAGCATCTGCCAACGGTAAATCTTTAAATAAGAAAGAATGCGCTTCATAAGAAACCTCGCTTTTATGTACAAATCGCAGACATGCTGCCTGCGGTCTCCTGCTTTGAGCTTTAAGTATACACGGTTTTGGGCGGATTTTCAAGTGATGCCAATCCTTGAATTTTTGCTTTGAAAATAGTGTGTGTCCGGCTTTGCCATGCGCCCTATATAAAATAGACCATAGCACATGCCATGGTCTACCTTTTACCTAATTAGCATATTCAGATTTTTAGCGTTTCATCCTTGCTTTTTGGTCCAATTTCGCGTTTTTCCCTTCCAGCATCAGTTTCTCAAATGCCTCAACTTCCATGTTAACTTCTTCGGCTGCCTCTTCCTTTGTAAGACGACCTTTTTCAATCAAAGAAATCAAGGTTCTAATAGTTCCCTGCTCGATTCCCTGCTCGATTCCCTGCTCGATTCCCTGTTCAAGACTCTTCTCTGCAATTGCTTCTGAAAGATTGCACATACGGACAAGACCTCCTTCCAATTCTACAGAAATAGCTATATTGTACTCCTGCTTCAAAATAGTTTTCTTATCTTCCGGCTTTATTCTATCTGATAGCACAGTGCTTAACAGTCCATGAAGTTGTGTACCTTTTTCCGCAGTCTCTTCCCTTCCAAGATATACCATAACAAGTTCCATCAGGTCATATCTGCTGTCAATATCAGCATGGCCATGAACATTTTCTTTCTGCATCCGATAACGCATTATACTATGCTCTGCCTTTTGTGGAACATCAAGGCAAATCCAGATACTGTAAACTTTCTGAAGCTCATCATACTCCTTGGCTGAAATATCATTTCCCATTTGAGATGATAACATTCTTGCACAATAATAAATTCCCCTGGTTACAATGTCATATCCCGGTTTTGAATCCTTTTGGGCTTCCACATTGATAATCATTCCCACACGATTACCTTCCGGTAGAATCACCCGGAAACGGATATCATAAATGGCTTTTCCCTCACCCGGTACATTATCTTCTGTATTCATTCCATCAATACTTTTGGAATAATGTCCCGGACGGACATAACGGGTTCCTACTTCCGCCTTACCCTCAATGCAAGTAATAATCTTTTCAATGGAAAACGTTCTGAATTCTTTCGTTGTATACTTTAAAATCCATGCAAGTATCTGCGGATCACTTAAAACTTTCTTGACTTCTGCATCATACTTGTTCTTATCAGCATTTCCATCAATTACACTAGAAATGTTTGTACTTCCCTGCATTCCTTTCCTCCTTATATTTCTTTATTATATCCACCCTTTATGGCATTTGCAAGTCAAAATTCAGATGAACAAAGCCTGAACTAAAGAGTATCAAATATTCGACTAACTCTTGTTTGCCATGGAAAATCGAAAAAATACGATGTCCAACCGGAGCACCGTATTTTTCCTATAACTTATCAAACAAAAGAGTTTTGCATACTCGGTATGCCGTTACATATATTACGAAATCTCACCATAAATCGTACAGCCGGTAGAAATTCTTCGGTTAAATATGTCAGATCCATAGTATACACTGTATTCGTAAATATAGAGCGCATTTCCTGTCGTATCGTAATATACATCTCCACTATACATAGAAATCATAGCAGCAGTATGCTTGTATGTAACCGTGGTGCTTGCAGAAATGAGCTCCACACTGATTCCGTCCCGGTACGACCATTCAGTCACCTGCTTTACGGTAGCAATCTTTACTCCGTCAGAACCGTAAGTATCACTTACTCTCTCCGCAACCATCAGCTCTCCGACACGGGCAGCACTTAAATAGCGGTAAACCGTAACCTCCTCTTCGGTTCTGATACCGTTTTCCTCTTCTTCCGCCATTGCGCTGACAGGATAAAAATACTCTACAGCATAAAGCTCGTATACTTCACCTTCATAGGTCATGGTCTGTACGCCAACTTCGACTGTCTCCTGTTCCTCTGCCTTCACCGTTGCAGTTGGTAAGAACATCAGAAATAAGCTCATAATGAGTACGGTAACTATTACTTTTCTTTTCATAAAAACATTCCTCCTGTTATTCTTCTACGTGTGTTTCTGTCACAGAAATAAACCGGATAATTTTCACTGCTTCCTCTTCAGTCACATTACATGTATATAATTCTAAAAGATATCCCCTATCCCTCCATGCATATAAATAAGCATTTTTCTTTTCCATATGCTCTGACTTAATGATTTCTTTGGCATCCACATATATCTGTGTCGTCTCTTTGTCGTTTAAAACGAAGATATCTTTACTCGTATATGGTGTTACACAAATCTGAAATACTGCGTCTTCATCAGATTCCCCTCTATAAACAAGAAGAGTTCTTTGTAAAGTTGTCTCATTCTCTACCAACTCAAACCCTTCCGGTACATAGCCTACCTCTACCTCGGGAATTTTCTGTGTCGTATCCTCTTCATTTATGGCGTCAAGATTTACCAAAACCTCTATGTTTTCGTTATTATTGCCATATCTTAAAAAGAATTCCGGTATGGAAGCGGCAATCTTTGTCGGAGCTATCATTTTAGCAATAACCAGAAAAAACATTAAGAGCATCGTTGCAAGCGCCAGTGCTCTTTGGATACGAAGAACCAGACGTCTTCTCTTATCTCTTCTCCGATCCCTTGTTTTATACTTGTCCCATTTATCCGGACTGCTGATCATCTTTTCCATTCTTTTCCGAAAGGCTTCTGACGGAACAGCCTCACCCTCCGGCTCTACTTCCTCAAGCTCATTGTTGTGATATGCCTTGAGCAGCTCCTTCATCATATCCTTTTCATCCATATCTTTTTTGTCCATTGTCTGCCTCGCTTTCGAACTGTACAAAGTGTAGTAATGCAATCAGCTTACCTTTTTCGGGGCACATCATCCCACATGTGCCTCCGAAAAAGACAGCTTTGATGCTTGTAAGCAAGTGTCAAAAGAGGTCTAAACCTTTTGCCTAATTTGCATTACACTATATATACGTTTGAGAAGCCTCAAATCTTACAAAAAATCAAAAAAAAATTTAAAAAATTTAAAAAAAATTTTTCTTCAGTTGTTTTTTTGCCTACATCTGCTTTCTCACGATGAAATATTCGTCCCCACGCTTATAGTAAGGACAGCTGCTTTGCGCACTGGAAAGCATACGTGCATATTCATCCTCATCCAGATCCATCTCACATTCGTAGCAGTCAAAATCCTCATTGTAGGCATAATACTGGCAGTCTTCACATTGTGACATTTTCATTCACTTCTTTCTATTTTTCCTTCTCGTTGATGTAATTCATCAGCCCGTCTGCCTTCATAATCCGCTGCATGAATTCCGGAAACGCCTGCCCCTGAAAGCTCTGACCGGTTGTGACATCGGTAATCATACCGCTGTCAAAGTCAATCTCCACGGTGTCACCCGCAGAAATCGCCTTTGCCGCTTCCGGGCATTCGATAATCGGAAGTCCGATGTTAATGGCATTGCGGTAGAAAATTCTTGCAAATGTCTCTGCAATGACGCAGCTGATGCCCGCCGTTTTAATGGCAAGCGGTGCATGCTCTCTGGAGGAGCCGCAGCCGAAGTTTTTGTTTGCCACCATAATATCGCCCAGCTTTACCCTGTTTACAAAATCCGCATCAATGTCCACCATACAATGCGATGCCAGTTCCTTTGCATCCGAGCTGTTTAAATATCTTGCCGGAATAATGACGTCCGTATCTACATTATCCCCGTATTTATGTACTGTACCCTTTGCGTTCATAATAATCTCCATTCCGCCGCAGACGCGGCATGCTGATAGTTTCACCCTTTTTACTCAAGCTCACTTGGCTCCGAAATCTTACCGGTTACGGCACTTGCTGCTGCCACTGCCGGACTTGCCAGATAAACCTCCGAATCCACATGTCCCATACGTCCGACAAAGTTACGGTTTGTGGTCGACACCGCACGCTCTCCTGCTGCCAGGATACCCATATAACCGCCAAGACATGGTCCGCAGGTCGGTGTGCTCACGATTGCCCCCGCCTGAATAAACGTCTGCACCAGTCCTTCTTCGATTGCCTGTAAGTATATCTTCTGGGTCGCCGGAATGACGATGACGCGCACACCCTTCGCTACCTTTCTTCCCTTTAACACCTCTGCCGCCACACGCAGGTCGCTGATTCGTCCGTTGGTACAGGAACCGATGACTACCTGGTCGATTTTCACCTCACCCGCTTCCTTCACGGTTCTTGTGTTTTCCGGCAGATGCGGAAATGCCACCGTCGGCTCCAGTGTACTCAAATCAATCGTATACGTTTCGTCATACACCGCATCCTCGTCTGCCTCATATACGGTGTATGGCTTTGTGCTGTGTTCCTTCATGTAAGCAATCGTCAGGTCATCGACCGGGAAAATACCGTTCTTTGCACCTGCTTCGATTGCCATGTTTGCAATCGTAAAGCGGTCGTCCATCGACAGATTTGCAATGCCGTCTCCGACAAACTCCATCGACTTATAAAGTGCTCCGTCCACACCGATTTTTCCGATGATATGTAAAATAACATCCTTACCGGATACCCACTTCTTCGGCTTGCCGGTCAGCACAAATTTGATTGCCGACGGCACCTTAAACCATGCCTTTCCGGTCATCATGCCGGCACCCATATCGGTACTGCCGACGCCGGTGGAAAATGCGCCGAGCGCGCCGTAGGTACAGGTATGGGAATCCGCACCGATGCAGGTTTCGCCTGCCACAATCAGTCCCTTTTCCGGCAGAAGCGCATGCTCAATTCCCATTTCGCCGACCTCAAAATAATTGGTGATATCGTGTGCCTTTGCAAACTCTCTGACGCACTTGCAATGCTCTGCGGACTTGATGTCCTTGTTCGGAGCGAAGTGGTCCGGTACGAGTGCAATCTTATCTTTATCAAATACCGTCTTTTTGTTTAACTTTTCTACCTCATGGATTGCCACCGGCCCGGTAATGTCGTTTGCCAGCACCAGATCCAAATCCGCTTCAATTAACTGACCTGCCTGCACTTTGTCAAGTCCCGCATGTGCCGCCAGGATTTTCTGTGTCATTGTCATTCCCATACTGCATTTTCCTCCCTGACTCTTTTTTCGTTAGGCTTCCTCGATTGCCTTGCAGATGATATCGCCCATTTCCTTCGTACCAACCTTTTTGCAGCCCTCCGACATAATATCGCCGGTGCGATAGCCTGCATTTAACGTTTTGTGGATTGCCGCCTCAATGGCATCCGCCTCCCTATCCAAATCAAAGGAATAGCGAAGCATCATTGCCGCCGAAAGAATCGTTGCAATCGGATTTGCCAGATTCTTTCCCGCAATATCCGGTGCGGAGCCGTGGCTTGGCTCATAAAGTCCCAGCTTTCCTTCGCCAAGGCTTGCCGAAGACAGCATTCCAATGGAGCCTGTCACCATACTTGCCTCATCGGATAAAATATCACCGAACATGTTCTCGGTCAGAACGACATCAAACTGCTTCGGGTCCTTTACCATCTGCATTGCGCAGTTATCTACCAGCATATCCGTAAGCTCGACATCCGGATATTCTGCCGACACCTCTTTTACGACCTTTCTCCAGAGTCTGGAGGAGTCGAGCACATTTGCCTTATCGACACTGCATACCTTTTTTCTTCTCTTTCTTGCGATTTCAAAGCCCCATTTTGCAATCCGTCTAATTTCTTCTTCATTATAAGTCAGCGTATCGACTGCGGTACGAAGTCCGTTCTCCACGTAGGTTTTGCGCTCACCGAAGTACAGACCGCCGGTCAGTTCTCTCATGACAACGAAGTCAAAGCCGTCACCGACGATATCCTCGCGGAGCGGGCACGCCGCCTTTAGCTGCGGAAACAGAACTGCCGGGCGAATGTTGGCAAACAGTCCAAGCCCCTTTCTTATGGCAAGCAGACCTGCCTCCGGTCGCTTTTCCGGCGGAAGTTTGTACCACGGCGAAGTGTTGGTGTCTCCGCCGACCGCACCAAGCAGCACCGCATCGCTGTTTCTTGCGGTTTCCAGTGCTTCCTTTGTCAGCGGCTCTCCCGTTGCATCGATGGATACGCCGCCCATCAGCACCTCCGTATAGTGAAACTCATGTCCGTACTTTTTTCCGATGGTGTCAAGCACCTTTCTTGCCTCTGTCACGATTTCCGGTCCAATACCATCACCCGGAATAACTGCAATCTGATATGCCATATCGTTATATCTCCTCTCCTGTTTTTTCGTACTGGCTGCCGAAAAAACTCTATCTTTCTCTTGCATTATAACATACTCTTTGATATAATCAAAATGCATAATAATTATACCTGTTATAACTTTAAGTTATATCTAGCGCGTTATACCAAGTAACCGGACGAAGAGAGGCACATCATGGAGACTGAATCAACCTTATCCTCTTATCATATTTTTAATGCTGTTGCAGAAACCGGAAATATTTCCAAAGCTGCCAAATCGCTCTATATCAGTCAGCCTGCCATCAGCCGTGCCGTCAGCCGTTTAGAGCAGAATCTGTCGGTCAAGCTCTTTATCCGTGGTTCCCGCGGCGTCCGTCTTACGGAGGAAGGAAAGCTTCTTTACGAGCACACCCGTTCCGCCTTTGAATCGCTAAAGCAGGGCGAAGAAAACCTGCGGCGGGTAGGTACACTCGGCATCGGTCATCTCCGCATCGGCGTCAGTACCACACTTTGCAAGTACATTCTGATGCCATACCTGCAGCAGTTCATCCGTCTGAATCCGCATATCCGGATTACGATTCAGTGCCAGTCCACGTTTGAAACGCTCTCCCTTCTGGAAGACGGCAAAATCGACATCGGTCTGGTCGGTGAACCGGCAAATACGCGCGCTCTCGATTTTTACCCGATTGAACAGATTGAAGACATTTTTGTCGCCACAGAAAGCTATTTAAAAAACCTGGAGCTTCGCAGTGCGGATGGCAGTGAGCCGGACAGCTTTTCGGTCTTTAAAAACGGCAACCTCATGCTGTTAGACGAAAAAAATATTACCAGACGTTATATCGAAGATTATTTTGCCAGAAACGGCATCCAGACCGGGCAGCTTTTAGAGGTCAGCAACATGGACCTGCTCATTGATTTTGCCAAAATCGGTCTCGGCATAGCCTGTGTCATCAAGGAATTTGTCAAAGAAGAATTAAAGGACGGTACGCTCATAGAGGTACCTCTTCCAAAGAAAATAGAAAAAAGAAACGTCGGATTTGCCTACAACCGTTCCATGGTGCAGTCCGACGCCGTAACAAAATTTATTCAGTTCTATAAAGGAGGAACTCCGTAATGCCCGCTCTCCACACAAGAAAAAAACGCTTATCCCGTCGTTTGAGAAAAAAACTTTACCGTATTCTCACGACTTTAAACGAATACGATTTTTCAAAGCTCCGTCCTCTCGGTATTTTCTTCGGCATTGCCCTCCTTCTCGGAGCACTCTGCCTGCTTCCGACCACCCGGACCGATAATCAGGGCTCACCGGAGACACTTTACGGAGAATACCTTGCTGATGCCGTCCGCACTGCCGTTGCAGAAGACAGCACTAGTTCTGAGGATACGGTTGACATCGTTGCGCTTTTTCTCCCTGACGAAGCAGTTTCCTCCTTTTCTTCCGGAACAGCTTCTGCGGGTATGCTTTCGGAAACGCTTGCTTCCGATTCTCTTTACAGTATTTATCTTACGGGAGAGGAACTCTATGCACTTGCAGAAAGTGCCGTTGCCTTTCCTTCCGCTCTAAAGGATACCACGGTATTTTTAAGCGGTTTAAGTTACACCTACCACCCGTTCCGTCTTCCGATGAACCGCATCATTAAGCTTACGCTTGCAGACGGAACCTCTGTTGCAAAGGATGACAGCACCCTGTACCGCGTCATTGGCGGTGACGAGCTGTTTCCTCTGTTCCAGTATTTATCGTATCGTTCCCAGGGAATCATGCGGATTTTCCCGAAAAATAGAAGCGGCGTTCTGTTATCCGCTTACGAAGAAGCTCTGCTTACCAAGGAACAGCTTCCGCTGTCACTCGGTATGGCAGTCGCATATTCCTCCAATACCGCAGAACGCCGCGTCACATCCTATGCACCGTCAAAAGCAGATTCCGCCTCCGTTGTCACAAAGCTCGGCGGCTTTAATCTGATGACACTGATACAATGTCCGAACCACATTACGCTTTATGTTTCTCTGCTTTTTATTATGTTCATCACATTACTTCGGTACTGCATCCCGCGCATCCGCCGCGTTATTATCTGGATTCGTATTTATGCCATCCACCGCAGAAAACGCGGTCATGTCACCTATCGAAGCAAGAAAAGTTACTACCGGAAAGCAAGCTGAAAGCTATTACCGACAGAAAGGCGGGAAGTCGCAGCAATGCAGCTTCCCGCCTTATTTATACTAGCAGCAAATCGGAAATCCACCGCAAAGGCACTGCAAAAGCAGACATTCCATGCAACAGCTTCCGAAGCCCATACCAGGTCTTCCATAAGCCTCGCCGCGTTCTGTATACCATGCTCCGCCGGATTCCATCCGCCGCAGTGCCTCCTGGTACTGCGGGTTGTTCGGCTCCATGGAAACCGCCTGTCTCATATTCTCCTGTGCCGTCACGTTGTTTCCCAGTCCGGAGTTTGCCAGTGCACTGTAATAATACCATTTTGCATTCCGCTCTGACTGCGGAATGTTCTGCAACACATTGAGTGCCTCTCTGTAGTGACCGCTTCTGATATAGTTTCCTGCCGCCTGCAGATACGTCGATTCCGTACTTTCCTGTCTGCTCTCCGAATATCCGCCGTAGCCTCCTCCGAAACCGCCGAAGCCTCCAAAGCCTCCGTAACCTCCTCCGTAGGTGCCCTGCTGTCTTCTTCCTGCATCTCCGTCATACGTGTTGCTCTTTCTTCCGCCTTCACGCTCTTCAACGATTTGACGGTACGCCGCCTGAATCTCCTTGAATTTTGCCTCTGCCTGAGCCTTATTCGGATTGTTTACATTGGCATCCGGATGATAAATTCTGCTTAACTTTCGATATGCTTTTTTAATTTCGTCCATATCGGCATTCTCAGGAACGCCGAGGACCTGATAAGGATTCGTCATAAATGTTCTCTCACTTTTTACTTCGTTTTATATGGACAGCTTCAAACTTCCCCCAGATTCCCGCATACAGAATATTACGAAGCAATTCCGCATTATCCACAATCGGAAGCCGTTCAAATGCTTCTGCCGTCTTTGCCGCCATCATGGTAAGTACTCTTTTTGCAAGCTCCTCGGTGTCCTCCGTTCCCTGAACCAGTAAAAACGGATTGTAATTTCCCTTCTTTTTATCTTTTTCCATATCTTCATAGGCATCCATCAGATAAATGAATTTTCCGAGATAAAAGCCCAGCTCCCGCAGTTCGTCCTGCCATTCATCTTCCCGCCATACACAAACTTCGGCTAACATCTCTCCTGTTTCTCCCGAAGCACGGTCCAAATCCGGCGACTGCTCCTGTTCGGTTTCATGAAGCTTCTTTAAATAAGCTTCGACTGCCTCTGCCTGGCGCGGATACTGCTTCGCAATCCTGCGTTTCGCAGAACGCAGTGCACGCGCTGCCGCCGCTGCCCCGACGCTTTTCTCATCCTGCCAGTCATCCAGCAAATTGTCATAGCAAAGCAGAATGTTCATATCCGCCGCATAGTTCGAAGCCTCACTCTGCACATATGCATACTTTTTGGCAGGATGCACCGCACAGCGTGCCTGTCCTTCTTTTCGTGTGCAGTCATACAGGCTGTCAAGCAGAATCGCCAGAAATGTCATATCATAAGTCAGCGTCATCCGCCCCTTCTGTCCCGCACTTTCCTTCAGTGAACGGCACAGCCCGCAGTAATAAGCATGATAGCGGTTCCATTCCCTGATTTTAAGCTTTTCTTTATTGACTGTAATATATCCAAACATAGAACCGCTCCTATCTGCTGTTCTTCATAAACTCCGTGCCGCATCTGCTGCAACGAATCATGACCTTTCCCTTTCCCTTCGGAATACGGATTTTCTGCTTACAGTTCGGGCAGGAATAAATGTGATGTGTCTTTCTCTGCTTTCGATATGAGTTCTGCTTTGCAAAGAATCCTTTTATCTTATTGACATAACGGTAGTATACACAGTTTTCCTGATAACGTTTCTGCACGTTTCTTGAAAAGACGCGGAAGTAGGTATACACCATCAGCGCCAACGACACATAATATAAAATTCCGGTCGGCACAAATATCGAAAGAATCAGAAGCACTATCGCTGTCCAGAGCAGAAAGTTTCCGAGTCCGTCCATACCGTATCTTCCGTACATAAATTGCTGTAATCGTTCTTTCAGTTTTCTCATCATTACCACATCCCTCCTGATTGTATAGCCTATCTTAACCCGAGCAGGGAGATTTTTCAATGAATCCTGTATAAAAATCATAAAATTTTCAAAAATTCTGTGTCTGAAAAAAACGGCCATTGCTTTTTGCAACAGCCGTTTTCTTCTATTCTTCCTCCATTAAGGCTTCCATCAGTTCAACATTTGACGTAATTATTCTTCCGCTATTCAAATTATTAACAGCAAACGGTTCTTTCAACGTCACGTTATGGCACAACGTTATTGTAACGTCCTTCTTTTCGGCGATTTTCAGTAGCCACGGGAAACAGTTATCTCCCATTTTTTCCCCCGAAACGATAATATTATTTTCATTCAGGAGAATCAATAATGCTTTACACCCGGAGGATAAATCCCTTGGAGAAATCCCCCCCAGCACAGGAGACTCAATATATTCTCCTGCAATATACTCGGAATCATCAACTCCCTTTATAATCTGTCTTGCCAACTCACTCTGCAGCCACGTTGCATCATACATAGCATCAAAATAATCCGATACATAAGTGATTCTGTTCGATATATTCAATCCGGATTCTCCAAATATAACATTTAACATTGCTATACCTCCCGCTCCTTCTGCCGCAAAGCCAACAAAAAGTCAAATTCTGTATTTTCAAGCATTCGTGTAATCTTATCTCCCTTCATACCCTTTGTACATGCAGACTTTCTTTCCACGCTGCAACATTCTTTTATATAGCACTGAGACAAGAAGCCCTTACGATAAGCATACGGGGTATTTTGAGTTATTTCAGACAGTAGAGCCGTGCATCGGCGTTCTACTGATAAATACTTCAATAAATCTTCATTAAAAATATCCTCATCGGTAATATTGAAAAAATTACTCTTCAATATCATATATTCAAAGGATTCATAATCACCGCTAAGCCATACGCATGCTCCAATACTTTCCAGATAATCTAAAGCCCTCTTTACAATAAAACCTGCAGCTGATATATCCACCAGCAAATATACCGTCTTCCCTGCTAAAATATCTTTCTTTTCTCTAATATAATGTAGCAAATTATCCTTCCCATTTGTAGAATCTACCTGACAAAATACGTGTCGAAAAAATTCCAGTCCCGACTTGGAATCCTCCGCAATGCATATATCAATAATCTTATCGGGTTCCTTTCCCATCTGTGGGTTTTCATACCGATACAACGGCTCTATTGTATGATATTTTCCGTTCTTCTTAAATTCATATATTTCTTTTGCCGAAAAAGGAATCGTATTCCACTTTTTCATCCTGCTGTTTATTTCTAATCTTGATATAAATACAAAATAGCAATTATCAATCTTCTCATAAAGAGCAGCAAACTCTTTTGTGTACATGAATTCTTCATCATCAATTACATATACACGATAAGCATGTTCGTCAATGTCTTTAGACAGTACAGCATCCCAGCTTTCTCTCACCAATCGCAGTGCTGTGTATCTGGAATCACTTAAGTGAACATCATAAACCTGTGCCCTGTTTTGAATAGCCTCTGCAAATATGGTCTTTCCAACTCCACTATCTCCGACAATCACAGTAACACGTTCATTTAAAACCATATGACACTCATATTTCCGACCTATTACATCTATTTCAAGTGACATAACCTCACCTGCCTTTCATCCATTTCAATCAAATGCTCATAAAACATAAGTACCAACCGGAGTGAAGCGAAGTCCCAAGATGTCCAGTGGACATCTGCTCTGGGAGGAGCGAAGTGGAACGTAGACCCTCGAACCTCCTGCCCCTTCCATGCGAGACGGGGTGCTGCTCTCCAGTGGAGAGCGTTCAGCACCGACCGAGCCGGCAGGCGAGACCTCGAACCCATGCATGTTTGCATGGGTTCAGACCCCTTCGGGGTCTAAAAAAGAAGCACCGACCTATCGTCGGTGCTTCTTTTTTCCTAAGCGCGAGACGGGACTCGAACCCGCGGCCTCGACCTTGGCAAGGTCGCGCTCCACCAACTGAGCCACTCGCGCATATTATTTCATGTCTCTTCTCTCGTCAAGAGACATGAAATATAATACCTCAAACTTTACATTATGTCAAGCACATTTTTAACTTTTTTCGTAATGCCTGTATCGCATTACATCAACGTTTCATACATTGCGCTTGTCGACGGCTTTGTATAATCTCCGTCCGGCTTATAAGCCGACGCGGTATTGGAATAGGTTTCGCCTGCTGCGCCTGTAATCTGCGTTGCCTTGTAGGTCAGCTTTTCTGCCAGAGAGTTGTTGCCGGAGAACAACGTTGTCTTGACCGACATGCCTGCTTCCTTCCATTTTGCTTCATTCAGTGTCAGCTTGTTGTCATCACCGATTGTAATACCGGCATCCGATAACAGACCTGCACTCTTCTGCATCATGTTGGTCATCCAGACGGTATTGCGAAGCACGCCCTTTCTGTCTACGTCATCCGCCGTATCAATGACGGAGTTATACGCAGAAACGAACTTCTTTACCGCACCAAGTGCCTCTTCCTCGGAGGCTGTTGCAAAATCCGTTTTTTTCAGCTCTGTCGCCGCACTCTTTAACGAGTTTGCGTTGCCTGCCACCAGCTGCAGGTTTTTGTTTTCCTTTTCGACTGCCTCTGTTGTTCCTTCCGAACCAAGCTTTTTATAGTAAGCGGAAACCAGCTTCTTGTAGGAACCGCTGCGAATCGAAGAAAACTCCGTTGCAAGTCCGACAAGACCACTGCCCGAGGAACTGTTTGTCTGAGGCAGAGAGGAAAACAGGGATGTGTAATCCATGGAATTATTAATGGTATTGCTCATTTCCGACTCCTTTCTGCACCTATACTCCGCACATTTGCGAATCCGGTTGTCTAAAAACATGTTGCCATGTATCTTTAAGTATATTTTACTACACTTTTCCACACATGGCAACAGCATTTTCCTATTTAATTACGGTCTGACCGCCCATATACGGCTGTAATGCCTTCGGAATATTCACACTTCCGTCTGCGTTTAAGTTGTTCTCTAAGAACGCAATCAGCATTCTCGGCGGAGCAACCACCGTGTTGTTTAAGGTGTGTGCAAAGTACTTGCCGTCCGCACCGTTCACACGAATCTTTAAACGTCTTGCCTGTGCATCTCCGAGATTCGAGCAGCTTCCTACTTCAAAGTACTTCTGCTGTCTTGGGGACCATGCCTCCACGTCCACCGACTTTACCTTAAGGTCTGCTAAGTCACCCGAACAGCACTCTAAGGTACGAACCGGAATATCTAACGAACGGAACAAATCCACGGTGTTCTGCCACAGCTTGTCGAACCACATCTTGCTGTCTTCCGGCTTACATACGACAATCATTTCCTGCTTTTCAAACTGATGGATACGGTAAACGCCGCGTTCTTCAATACCGTGCGCGCCCTTTTCCTTTCTGAAGCAAGGCGAATAGCTTGTCAGTGTCTGCGGAAGTGACTCCTCCGGCAGAATCGTGTCAATGAACTTACCAATCATCGAGTGTTCGCTCGTACCGATTAAGTACAAATCCTCGCCCTCAATCTTATACATCATGGCATCCATTTCCGCAAAGCTCATAACTCCGGTCACAACGTCGCTGCGAATCATGAACGGCGGTACACAGTAGGTAAAGCCGCGGTTAATCATAAAGTCACGCGCATAGGAAATGACTGCGGAATGAAGTCTTGCAATATCGCCCATTAAGTAATAGAAGCCGTTTCCTGCCACTCTTCTTGCGCTGTCTAAATCAATGCCGTTGAAGCGCTCCATGATTTCGGTGTGGTACGGAATTTCAAAATCCGGAACCACCGGCTCGCCATAACGTTTCACTTCCACGTTTTCGCTGTCATCCTTACCAATCGGAACGCTCGGGTCGATGATGTTCGGAATCGTCATCATAATCTTCTTAATCTTTTCTGCAAGCTCTGCTTCCTTTGCTTCAAGCTCAGCAAGACGTGCTGCCGAGTCATTGACCTTCTGCTTGGCTGCCTCTGCCTCTTCCTTTAAGCCCTTTGCCATCAGAGCGCCGATTTCCTTGGAAATCTTCTTTCTCTCTGCACGAAGGTTATCTGCTTCCTGCTGTGTTTTGCGGCTCTCTGCATCCAATGCGATGACCTCGTCTACCAACGGAAGCTTGCTGTCCTGAAACTTATTTCTGATGTTCTGCTTTACGACTTCCGGATTCTCTCTGACAAATTTTAAATCCAACATACTCTTTTCCTCCTGTCAACTATTCCGGCTTGAAAGCCTGACAGCTTATCAAGCGCTACTAAAAACGCGGAGCCTTCTGCCCCACAAACCTATGGGACGGAATACTCCGCGTTGCCACCCAAATTGCAATTTACATTGCCACCTCATTGACCGCAGGATAAAGGCTGCGAGCCTTGGGCTTTCACCCACGGCGTGCAGAGACATGCTCTGACCGGAAAGTGGAAGGACTTTTCTCTGCTGCCGGTTTACACCCGCCACCGGCTCTCTGAAAGCATAGGCTAAAGTCGTAGTTTTCCTTACCGCCAATTGATTTCTTCTGCCTATTATAGCTCAAGAACTCACTTTTCGCAAGGGGAAATTTCCTCGAGTTTTTTCTCATACGCTACCCGCTCGTTTTCCTTCGTCTGTCCGCCTGCCAGATAAATCATGCCGCACTGCACAAAGCCCTGCTTTTCTAAAAACTTCCGCATCGGAAGATTGCCTTCATGGGTGTCCACACGCAAAAAAGAAATTCCCTGCTTTCTTGCAAGCTCTGCCGCAAAGGAAAGCAGTTCGGACGCATACCCCTTGCGCTTTGCATCGTTTTTAACTGCAATCCGGTGAATCACACCGTATCGCCCGGAATCAGACAGCCACGTACCGTCATAGATGGTCGCATAGGTCGGGTCCGGTGCAAAGGAAATCGCCGCCGTTGCGGCAAGCACTCCGTCACCAACAAGCACATAGCTGATGCCGTTTTCCATATCCCTTGCAATATCCTCTTCCCGCGGATAGCCGTCCTGCCACTGGGAAATGCCAAGTGCAGCAAGCGACTTCTGCGCTCCCCTGATGATTTCCATCACTGCCGGAAGGTCCTGTTTTGTTGTCTGCCGTATCATGCTTCCTCGCATCCTCCCATTAAAACAGCGAAAGCTGCTCAAATTCCGTCTTTTCTTCAAAGCGATGCATATAGTCAAAGCACCGATTCACGTCAAATACGATTCCGTTTTCCCTGCAAAACTGTCTTGCAAGCTTCATCAGACGGTCGTTGTCCGGACTTGTTACCTCATACGAAAGTCCGTAGGTACGCTGATACTTCTGCTTCAGTCCCGGGAAATGCTCGTCCAGCTTTTTGTAGAAGTATTCCCGGTTGCCTTCTCTGAGCGTCAGTCCCATGCCAAAACAGAGCACGCCCCACACCTTCGCTTCCTTACAATAGTTCAAAATACCGAGCACATTTTCCTCGGTATCGTTAAGAAACGGAAGAATCGGAGACAGCCAGACAATCGTCGGAATCCCGTGATCGCGCATGATGTTTAAAACCTCTGCCCGCTCCTTTGTCGTCGACACATTCGGCTCCAGAATACGGCAGAGGTTTTCGTCATAGGTTGTTAATGTCATCTGAACGACGCACTTTGTCTTTTCGTTAATTCGTTTTAAGATGTCCAAATCTCTTAAAATTCGTGCAGACTTCGTCTGGATAGCAACACCGTGACCGTACCTCTCAATCAGTTCCAGACACTGCCTTGTGTGGCCAAGCTTTTCTTCCGCGTGCAGGTACGGGTCGCACATCGCTCCCGTGCCAATCATACATTTTTTGCGTTTTTTCTGCAATGCGGTCTCAAGTAACGAAACCGCATTGCTTTTTACTTCAATATCCTCAAAGTCGTGATTAATCTGATAGCAACGGCTTCTGGAATCACAGTATATGCAGCCGTGTGTGCATCCGCGGTACAGATTCATGCCGTTTTGTGCAGATAAAATCCCTTTGACCTCAACCTCGTGCATCTTAATACGGAGCCTTTTTCAGCTCATCCAGTACTACCTTGACTGCCGCTTCTACGCTGCCTTCTTTGAACGGATTGTGCAGATGCGCCAGCTCAAGCAGTTCAAAATAGCCCTTGCTGCCGCCTGCCTGACAAAGACGAAGGTAATCATTCCAGGCTTCCTCGCGATTCGTCTGCGCACGACCAAACAGCTCAAACGCACAAAGCTGTGCCAGTGCATAATCCACATAGTAGAACGGATACAGGAAAATGTGCTGCTTCTGCATCCAGAAACCACCCTGCTCCAAAAACTCGTTGCCGTCATAATCACGCCACGGCAGATAAATCTTTTCGATTTCTCTCCATACGCTTCTGCGCTCCATAGCGGACATCTCCGGCTTTGCGTAAACCCTGTGCTGAAATTCATCGACTGCCACAAGATACGGAATCGTCTTTAACGCTTCGGAAAGGTGCGCAAAGCGGTACTTATCCGCAGCTTCTCCAAAGAACTTATCCATCCACGGATAGGTAAAGAACTCCATGGTCATCGAATGAATTTCATTGATTTCACTCGTGGAATTCGTCATACTGCCAAACGGCTGAATACGGGAGGATACATACGCCTGAAAAGCGTGACCTGCCTCGTGTGTCAGAACATCCACGTCCGCACTTGTTCCGTTAAAGTTCGAGAAAATAAACGGAGCCTTATATTCCGGCAGGAACGTACAGTAGCCGCCCATGTGCTTGTTCGGCTTTGTCTCTAAATCAAACAACTCATGCTCTACCATGAAATCGAAGAACTCTCCGGTCTCCTTTGACAGCTCATGATACATCTGCTGTGCTGCCGCCACCATTTCATCCTTTGTTCCGTGCGGCATCGCATTGCCCTCCGGGAACACAAGCTGCTCGTCATAATAATGCAGCTTGTCAATACCGAGACGCTCCTTCTGTGCATCGTACAGCTTCTGGCACGCAGGTACGATAATCTCCACTACCTGCTTACGGAATGCCTCTACATCCTTTGCCGTATAATCATAGCGCTGTCTTGCCACGTATGCCATATCGGTATAGCTGTCGAACTTTAACTTCTTTGCCTGCTTGACACGAAGCTTTACCAGCGCATCATACTGCTCATCCAGCTTTGCCGAAATGCCCTCGTACATCTTTGCCCATGCCTCAAAGGCTTCCTTGCGCTCCGTGCGGTCGGTGCTCTGCATGTGCTTTAACAGGCCGTAGAAGTTGCACTCCTCCCCG
Source organism: Lachnospiraceae bacterium (assembly GCA_051880375.1). Lineage (GTDB taxonomy): Bacteria > Bacillota > Clostridia > Lachnospirales > Lachnospiraceae > SIG299. Next base: position 17,042 of record JBJENV010000087.1, on the reverse strand, counting down.
CGGAAATCGGTTTTGCATGCCGCAACGGTTTTGGAATACTCCTGTCCTAAGTTTGCTTCCTTAATCATTGCAGGAACGACCTTCATGCTCATCAGCCTTAACTGTTCCTCGGCATCCTTGTTCATTAACGGTCCGAATTCCTTGTCGAAGTCTGCACGGAACGGGGAAGCAAGCTGTGCCTTTGTCATCTTTTTGGAAACCGGCATCAGCTTTGCTGCCGCCTTGTTGATGGCTTTCATTTCATCCTCATAGAACTTGTCGGCGGTATTGACGGTGCTTCGGATGTTAGCAACCACCATCATCGTTCCCGCATGCTCCTGCTTTTTCTCCGCTTCAAACAAAATATTCTTTGCTTCCTCATAATTTGCGGCCTTCTGATATCTCTTTACTACCGCTTTCATTTCCTTTGCAAGCGCCGTGACATCCGGGCGCTCATACTGAATATCACTGAATTTTTTCATGCCATCCTCCTGCTTAATGATGGAACAGGCGAAGTCCGGTAAAGCACATCGTCATATGATGCTTATTGCAGGTTTCAATAACGTTATCGTCACGCACCGAACCGCCCGGCTGTGCAATGTATTTTACGCCGCTCTTGTGCGCACGTTCAATGTTGTCGCCAAACGGGAAGAATGCATCGGAGCCAAGCGCCACCTCCTGCATTCCGTCAAGCCATGCTCTCTTTTCTTCTCTTGTAAATACCGGAGGCTTTTCGGTAAACGTCTTCTCCCAGACGCCGTCCGCCAGTACGTCCATGTATTCCTCACCGATGTATAAATCAATCGCGTTGTCGCGGTCCGCTCTGCCGATGGTATCGCGGAATTTCAGATTCAGTACCTGTGGAGCCTGACGCAGATACCAGTTGTCTGCCTTCTGTCCTGCCAGTCTGGTACAGTGGATTCTCGACTGCTGACCGGCACCGATGCCGATGGCCTGTCCGCCCTTCGCGTAGCAGACGGAGTTCGACTGTGTATACTTTAATGTGATTAACGCAATAATCAAGTCAATCTTTGCCGACTCCGGAAGCTCTTTGCTCTCGGTCACGATATTGCCAAGGAAGTTTTCATCAATAACCAGCTCGTTTCTGCCCTGCTCAAACGTGATACCGAATACCTCTTTGTGCTCAATCGGGTTTGGCTTGTAGGACGGGTCAATCTGGATGATATTATAGGCGCCTTTTTTCTTGCTCTTTAAGATTTCCAGTGCTTCCGGCTCATAGCCCGGCGCAATGACGCCGTCGGAAACCTCTCTCTTAATCAGATTTGCGGTTGCTACGTCGCAGACATCGGAAAGCGAAATGAAATCGCCGAACGAGGACATTCTGTCTGCGCCTCTTGCTCTTGCATAAGCACTGGCAAGCGGAGTAAGCTCCGGTAAATCCGCTACCCAGTAAATCTGCTTTTCCACCTCGGTAAGCGGAAGTCCTACTGCCGCACCTGCCGGAGAAACGTGCTTAAAAGAGGTAGCTGCCGGAAGTCCGGTTGCTCTCTTTAATTCACTGACCAGCTGCCAGCCGTTAAAGGCATCCAGAAAGTTAATGTAGCCCGGCTTTCCGTTTAAGACGGTAATCGGGAGTTCGCCCTCTTCCATATAAATTCTGCTCGGCTTCTGATTCGGATTGCAGCCGTACTTTAATTCAAATTCCTTCATATTTCCTTTACCTCCGCTTTACTTGTTCTTGTTGATAATCTTAGAACGTGTCTTTCCGGTTTCAATCTCGATATAACGTACAAATAAGGAGACCTTGTTGTCCTCGTTTAAGCTGTTCCAGAGCATATCTGCAAATGCATCCATATCATTCGGAATGGAAACAAGCTTTGGTTCGCCCTCAAAGCTCGGAAGCGGATTGCCGTCACAACGGTAAGTATGAATAAAATGACCCTCGCCTGCCTTCGGGTTCGTATAAGCAAAGGTATAACGGTTGCAGGACGAAGGATCGCCGTTGTTGCTCTTTAAAATGGACATGGCATAATTGTAGGAGCCGTTTTCCACATGCAGAATGCCGGAAATTCTCGGTGTATAGTTTGGTGCATCCGGCTCGAACTCTCTTGTTCTGAGTGCCTGCTCGAAGGTCTGCTGCTTGTCCATCAGTTCATAAATCGTATCGGTCTGGTCACCGTTTGTCACAATCGTCTTGTTTCCAAGTACACGAACCGGCGCATAAATAATCAGGCTCGGGTCACTTAATTTCGAAGGGTCAAACGCCTGTGTGCGGATTCCCGTACCGTCCTCCACAAAGACACGGTTACGGCTGTTTTCACTTCTTCCCATAATGAAATAAGCGGTAACTGCGCTCTTACCGTCCTCCGACTTTCCGATGACAATTCCTCTGCCCGGATAAGCATTCTGCATTAATTCCTGCTCTAGCGATAACAATTCCATGTGGTTCCTCCTTTTTGTGAGCATAGCTCTCATATCCATCGTTTTGGTACTATTTTTGCAGCCTTGCGGCGTTACTTCTATCGTAGCATTTTGCAGGGCTTTTCGCAATCATTTACTCTTAAAAAAAGGAGAAGCGATTCATAAGCACAGCTTATAAAGAGCTTCCTTTACTTATAGACTTTCTACCCCGGATTGAATTTTCCACGCAAAAACTCAAAAAACGGATGATTGTATGTTTCTTCTTTTTCCGTTATGATAATAGTGTCGACAGACAAAGAACGCGCGTTATTATTTGAAAGGAGAACTTATGTCACTAGATTTAACTGCCATCGGCTACCAAATACAATCTTTAAGAAAACTAAAAGGCTTCACCCAGAACAGTCTCGGTGAGCGGGTAGGTGTTTCGTTTCAGGCTGTTTCCAAATGGGAACGCGGCGAGGCCCTGCCGGATATCGGTACCTTTCTGCTTCTTGCCGAAGCACTGGATACCACAATTGACAACATCTTAAACGGAGGAAAGAGAACCATGGATTATAAAGGTACAAAAACAATAGACGAAATCAAGCGGGGAGTCCATTGTCTCGTTGAGATGGGCAACCTTCTCGGGAAAGAAAATCTGCTATACCGCTCTGCCATTGACGGCATTGATGAGAAAATGAATATGGAAATCGAAAACTATCTGGCCGAGCCGCAGACCTACGAAGCAATGGTAGCGGAGGCTACCATACAGTGTATTCTTTCCGGCTACTATGTAGATCTCAAGGATATCGAAAAAGGCTTTATTTCGGAGCACTGGAAAAATATTGTGACGGAATTTGCCAAAAAGAATCAGCCATAAAGCATACCTGTATCGTACTATAGCAAAAGAAGAAGTCAAGCCTTTCACACACAGGTCTGACCTCTTCTTTATGTTATTGTTATTCTTCTTTCTGTTCTTCCTTCTGATATTCTAAAATAATTTCTAATAATTATTTTCCAATAATTTTCATCATTTCGGCAGGAGTCACAATAAAATCTCTCACCGGATAATGTTTCTGATTTCCAGTTACCAGATAAGCATCATCATTCCTCTCTTTCGGCTCGTACTGCTGTAATCTCGGCATTAATTTCATCCAAAGACATTTCCGGCTCATCTTCCATCTGCTTTCTTGCTTCGTAGAAAGCGTTAAGAGCATCCGCTCTGGTAACTGTCTGTTTTGGTAAAGTAGCCTCAAACGGCAGCCTGTCTAACGTAATGGCATAGGGATGCCCATATTGTTTCCGGAATTCTTCCTCTGTTGTAAAACGCTCTGTCAAAACAAAATCCCTGCTCCACATCATAAACCACAGCCAGTCCGCTTTTTCCTTCTTCATTTCGGAAATTCCCGGTATCGTGCCGATTTCCCCGATGGCTACCGGCTTTCCGGGCGACACCTTAGAAAGGCTGCTCCACTGTTCTTTCATGGCAGTATGCGTATGCTCCGGCGGGTAGTAATCTGCCGTCACAATATCACAGTACGCATCTCCTACATACCCCTCAGGGCGCGGATTGTTCCATACCCATATCAAGTGGTCTAAGTGTTTCTCTTCCGTAAAGTAACGGAACATCAGGCGGTAAAGCTCTCCTGCAACCTCCATGCCTTTTGCTCCCCACCAGAACCACTCGCCTTCCGCCTCATGAAACGGCCGCCATAAAATCGGAATCTGTTTTTTCTGAAAGCCTTTTAGGAGTTCCGCCATCACATCCAGATCATGATAAAAGGCTGCTCTCTCCGGTGTACCGTCCACCAGCACCTGTTCCGCACGAAAATCCGTATTTTTCGTATAAAAGGACTTGTCCGTGCCGCCAATCGGCGAATACCAGTGCCAGGTAAAGGTAATCAGGCCCCCCTTTTCTGCCCATTCGTAAGCCATTTTCAGTGTCCCTTCGTTTTCTCTGATTTCCGTCAGTGCCTCTTTTCCACAGGACGTAAGATTGATATTCGGAGAATAGGATAACAGTTCAAAGCCGCAAAGTGCCGGAAGTTTTCCTGTCACCTTTTCTATCTTCTGCAATTCTTCCTGCGCCATAGTCTGTGTATGCTGACCGGTAAGAATACCGTTTCCCCTGATACTTTCCAAATATTCCAACACAGCTCTTACTTCTTTTGTCGCATTTTTATTTACCGGATGAATCATGTTCGCATTCCTTTTCTTCTTTCAATTTTTTTGTAAAACTATCGTTAGTCCATGTCCCGCAGCAAATCGGCATACCAGAACATCACATTCTGTATCCGGTACAGTTCACTTTCCTTACAGCCCTCTCTCCAAAGCTTCTTATATTCCTGAAACCAGCGTTCCAGCTCTGCTGCCAGCTCTTTTGGCGGCCTTTCTGCATGGTCCACCGGTTGCTTTTTTAGGGAAGCGGCAATCGTTTCCGCAATCCGGTTAAATATTATCTGCCCTTCGGCAAAGAGGAGATACGCCGCAAGACGTTTCTTTCCGTTCCCGTTTAAATTTTCTGCTCCTTCAGACAGTTCTTTTACCAGTTCCCGTATTCTCTGATTCTTCTGCGACAGCTCTTCCCATGGAATGCGAGCGGAGAACTTCTTTTTCTGTTCCTCTGCCGAAAGGTCGTTTCCTTCTGTCATCTGCTCCATATAGTCCACTAACACTTCCCAGGCGGCACCTTCCTGACCGCCAAGCTCCGAGAGCAGGCCAGCCACCCGTTCTGTCCGGTCGCCGTATTCCACTCTGGAAATTCTTTGGTTCATCTCTTCTTCCGGACGGAGTTTTCCACACCAGGAGCCTTCTGCCCCATAAATCATACCGGGAATTGAAAAATCCGGATGTCCGATATGTCCATAGTCTCCCCAGTCCGTATTCAACAATCCAAGTGCATGATACTTTGCCGCATAGCCGCACATTCTGGAAATATTGGCATAGGCGGAACCAAGCCGGTTTATAAGATGTCTCCAGCCATGTACACCAGGACACAGATACTGCACCGCACCTACTCTGTCCATCGCTTTTGCGCTGTCTTCTTTTTCTTCCTCGCTATAGCCCCAGGTCAGACAGACAACAGACTCCGGCAGCTCTTTTAAAAGCTCCGGCGAACGAACGATAATATCTCCCCAGAACATTGGCCGTCTTCCGTTTTCTACAATTACAGCGCAAATCTTCTTTACAAAATTCACATACATCCGTTCCGGACCGATTGCTTCTGCCAGGGCTTTACTGCGTCCCTTCCCCAAATCAAAGGTTTCATCTCCGCACAAATTAAACTGTCTGGAGGAAAACAGCGGCATAAACTCCAATAACAGTTTCCGAATCAGCTCAAAAGATTCCTCATCCGCCGGATTGATGGTGTGGTGTGCCATTCTTCCCACGAACGTGAAGCGTTCCCTGTCCGAGCCTTCCAGTTCACACAAATGCGCATACTGTTTTGTCTGAAGCAGCTTATTCAGATGACCGAAGCTTGCCAGCGACGGCACGAGTTCAATGCCGATGTTCTTGCAATACTCATCCAGTTCCATGATTTCTTCTGCCGTCAGCGGGGTATCGTCCCTCCAAAGCTCTGTCAAATCCCGGAACAGATAGCTGTGCTCCACATACAGCTGCAGCTGGTTTATTTTATAGTAAGAAAGTTTCTCCGCTAAGCGTTTATATTCCTCTAGTTTTCGCACTCTGCCCCTGGCAGCATCATGATAAAAGCCGCGGTTTGCCAATGCCGGAGCATCTTCTATTTCTAAGCACGGAAGAACCATGCACAGCTGGGATATCAGCTGCCGCAGGGTCTGCACTCCATAGAGGATTCCCCTTGTATAAGAAGCTTCCACGCAGATGCTTTCCTCCGAAATACTGACAGAATAACTCTCCGTTCTGATACGCCATGTTCTTTCCGTTTCCGCATCCGGGCATGTCCAGTTTTCTGCCCCTCTCTCCTGTTCCAAAAGAATTCTTACATCCTTCGGAGGTTCTTCCGCCTCAGGTAAAAGGCAAAGATAGATTTCATTCTGTCCTGTCGGCTCCCCCTTTCGTATCGAAAGCGAAAGTCCCGCGCTCTCCCGTATGGTTTCCGCCAAGCGCCTTGCATAACCATATTCTTTGCCGCTACAGCCGGAAGACAGCACAATTTCTGTGTCATACTTAAGAAAAAAAGCTCCCTCCGTCTGTTTCATTCTATATGGTTCCGGAATAAGATAAAAGCTCATGACAATCCTCCCTTGTTTTCTCTCTTTCCGTTATTGTAGCAGAAATTTCTGCCTTTGGAAATCCTTATCTGCAATCTGACTACTCCATTTCTGCTCATTTTGCACTTCTTTACAATAAAGAGGATAGAAAAGAGGTCAGTCTGCCCCCCGCAGCCATGCGGTTTGCAGTTCTGACCTCTTTTTCCTTCTTCTTTTCGTAATACTGTGTCGGTAAACTCTACTCTACCATATCTATGATATCCGGCTGTCTGTTTTCCGTCACCTTAATCGTTGTCAATGCCACACAAAGACTTAAAATGCCTTCCGCCAACAGAGAAATTCCCAGCAGAAGCATCAGTACTTCTGCTCCCTTTGCCGGATACAACACCAAAAGCAGTCCCGATGCACCGGCAAACACTGCAAGCATCAGTATCAGCCACCATCTTTTGATGCCGAACCGTTTGGCATCCAGTGCCATCTGCAGCTTAAACAGTCCGTCGGAAAGCACGACGATTCCGTAAAGCACACAGATAACACTAATGGCACTGTTTGGATGAAGCAGCAGAAACAGCCCCATAACCTCCGACAGGATTCCGAATGCCAAATCATATTGAAATGCCAGACGGTACAAATCTCTCGAAAAATAGCCGATCAGTTTGATAATACCGGACAGTATCAGCAAGACTCCGAGGGCTCTGCACAGAACCATCAACGAGGTTTCCGGCATTAATATCAAAAGAATGCCAAGCGCTCCGAGCGCTGCTGCCATAACCAGATATCCGGTTTTTGCCGTTTTTCTCGCATACAGCATTGCTTTTCACTTCCTCAATTAAATAATATGGTATTCCTTCAGCAAATCACCAATAATCGTATGCTCAACCACCTTATTTAACTCCGGCAGCACCTTTTTCTCAAATGCCATCTTCTCCAGCTTGTTCATGCCAAGGTCAAGGTTTCCGAGCATCTCCATCGGACTCTTTCCGTCTAACATCTTCACTGTGGAATCTAACAGTACCCGGATATCGTAAACACTGCCCCATACCTCCGGAACCCCTCTGTCCACATCCAGCAGACGGTATACTGCCTCCATACCGGTACGCACCGAATATTCGGTCGTAAAAATCGTGTCTCTCTTTGTTTCGGCAAACTGACCGAGGAAAGCAAAGTTAACGCAGCCCTCCGGTACCACATCCGGACGGTCACCCTTTCTGCGCGGCATAAAGAATGCGGTAATATACGGCATCATGCAAGGAACACAGTTTGCTCCGGTCTCTGCAAGCTCCTCGATTTCGTTTTCCGGTACACCCATGTGATACAGCCATTCCATGGTGATTTCCTTACCGGTACAATCCTTCATCGGCTTCTTGATATAGTTACCCGGCTTATCGGTAAACAGTGCGTAAATCCAGCCGACCAGCTGCTCCTTCGGCTGTGTCTTAAAGTGCGGCTGGCGGTTAAAGGTATAGCTTAACAGCCAGTTGGAATCCTTCACCGTAATAATGCCGCCGGTGACAACCTTGCCGCTGAACGGGTCTCTGTGGCACATCTTTTCCAGATACTTCGGAATCCTGTCATCCAATGTTGTAACGGTAGCAGACTCCCAGTTGGTCTTTTCCGTGTCGGTACAGAACTTCTCCGGATGACCGAAGGAAGGGTCCTGTGCGGCAATCTTCTGCCAAAGCTCCCAGCAGCCGCCCTTGCCCGGCTCCTTCTTAAACTCTGCCGGATGATTCTGGTCACCCAGTGCGGAATTTTCGGTGCAGCTTCCGTTTGTGACAAACACAAGGTCATTCTCGGTCAGGTCAATGTGTTCTTCCTTTCCGTCTCTCATATAAACAATCTGCTTTGCTACCTTCTTCTCCGGCTTGATGTCAAACAGAACGTTCGTCACTCTTGTATTATAGACGAAGTTTACATTGTGAGCCTCCAGATATTTCATCATCGGAAGAATCAAAGATTCATACTGATTATATTTCGTGAATTTCAGTGCGCTGAAATCCGGCAGTCCGCCGATATGATGAATAAATCTCTGGATGTACAGCTTCATTTCCAATGCACTGTGCCAGTTTTCAAATGCAAACATCGTGCGCCAGTACAGCCAGAAGTTAGAATGAAACACTTCTTCATCAAAGAATTCGTCAATCCTCTTATCGTACAAATCTTCATCCTTTGTAAAGAAGAGCTTCATGATTTCCATTGCACCCTTATCAGAAAGTCCGAACTTTCCCTCTGTTTTTGCGTCCTCGCCGCGATTCATCGTAGCTCGCTGCAGGGAATAGTTCGGATCGTGCTTGTTCAGCCAGTAATACTCATCCAGCACCGATGCGCCCTCTGTTTCCAACGACGGAATTGAACGGAACAAATCCCACAGACATTCAAAGTGATTTTCCATCTCACGTCCGCCGCGGATGACAAAGCCCAGATTCTGGTACTCCAGGCCGTCACAGGCACCGCCCGGAATCGGGCCTTCCTCCAGAATGTGAATCCGTTCGCCCTTCATCTGTCCGTCACGTACCAAAAAGCACGCTGCGGAAAGCCCTGCAAGTCCGGTTCCTACAATGTACGCCGACTTTTTGTCCACATCCTTCGGCTTTTCCGGATGTGCAAATGCCTCATAGTTACCACTTGAATAATACATAATGTTGACCTCCTGTTACTTTTAATATAGTATTTCTTTTGTTTGAGCATAGTATAACAGGCACCGACTCATCCGAACACAGACAGTTGCAGCCTTCTGCATAAAAAACAGGCACAAAACAAGGATTGTCTGAAAAACAGACATTTCCCGCTTCGTGCCTAATTCTTAATTCCGTCTTGTTCTATTCTTCTCATTTTCCTTCCGCACTTCTCCGGAAGGTTTCTTCTGCCATTCCCTTTTTCAGCTCGCAGATTCTGTTAAACTGTGCGCAGATATCATAACGCATTCCGTCATCCATCCATTCCATAATCTGTCCGAAGCATTCACACTCGTAAAAACGAATCAGAATCGTCTTATCCTCTTCTTTAACCGGGATATCACCGTATACCATATTGATATACTCCGTCACCACATGCCGGCAGGTCTGAATCAAATATTTCTCGTACATGGCGCGATTGGCAGAATGGTAAATGTGCATGACTGCCCGCTTGTTTTCAAGTGCAAAGCGCACTGCAACCTCCATACATTCTTCCACCGAGGAGGTAGACGCATGCTCCTTCAGGATACGGTCTGCATCCTCTTTTACAATTTCCTCAAGCAACGTCGGAATATCCTGAAAATGATAATAAAAAGAATTCCGGTTGATTCCGCAGTCTTCGACAATATCCTTAATCGTAATCTGATTCAGCGGTCTTTCATTCAACAGCTTTAAAAAGGATGCCTTAATGGCATTTCTCGTAAATGACGGCATAACATTCCTCTCTTTCCGACTCTACTGCCTGTCCATGGCAGTCTGCGTATATTCTGAACGTCTTCTATCTGTTCGCCGGTGTTAAGATCAAATCTGCAAGCTCCTCCGGTCTGTCCGCAAACACAGCTGCACCGTTCTCTTTTAAAAAGCCGGCATCCCGAAAGCCCCATGTCACGGCAATCTCATCCATTCCGGCATTTTTTGCGGTTGCCACATCGACATCGGAGTCCCCGATATAAACCGCATACTTTCTGTCTGTGCCGAGACTCTTTAACACCTCGTTTACCGAATCCGGAAAAGGCTTTCGTCTGATGCCTTCCCGCTCGCCGACTGCCGCATCCAGCAGCCCGTCAAAGTACCGTATACAAAGCTCTTTTACCGCATAGTCCGCCTTGTTCGAAACGACAGCCGTCTTGACGCCGTTTTTGCGCAGGGTATGCAGCAGGTCCAGAATTCCGTCATACGGTTTTGTCTTATCGGCACAATGCTCCTTATAATATGACGTAAACTCCGCATGTACCCGGTCAATTTCCGTTTCTGTAGTTCCCTGTGGCACGCTCCGTTCCATGAGTTTCCGGATACCGTTGCCGACAAAGCAGCGTACCTCCTCTGTCGTGCGTTTCGGATAGCCGTATACCGAAAGCGCATGGTTAGTGCTGTCTGCAAGGTCCTGCAGCGTATTTAATAAGGTTCCGTCCAAATCAAAAACTGCGAGCTGATACATTATACTTCCTCCGTTCCAAGCATTTCTCCGCATGTCAGGCAGTCAGATCTGCCTTGTTTTCGTATTCACATAATCAAGAAAGCTCTGTTTGATTGCCTTTAAATCCTTCTGCCGAATCAGAGCCACCTCCCCGTTTACCAACTGGAATTCCTTATCTGCAAGCCGGACATAGTCCATATTGACCAGGAAGCTCTGGTGGCAGCGTAGGAAACGCCGGTCATTTAACTCCTCCGTGATTTTATCCAGCTGCTTGTATATAATATAATCTTCCTTTTTTCCATGCAGAATGCACTTGGAATTTCTGCTCTCTATGTAATAAATTTCATCATACGGAATCCGGATTACCTTGGAACGCTGCCTGATTGGATAGGTACTTCCTTTAAAATATTTTACCATCCGGTCCATCATCCGAGAAAACGTCTGAAATGCAAGCGGCTTTAGTAAATATCCTGCTGCCTCTACATCATACCCGGCAAGTGCAAAATCCGGAGATGCTGTCAGAAACACGATTTTCCCCTGATAGCCCAGTTCTCTCAGCTTGTGAGCCGCATCAATTCCAAGCAACTCGCCCATATAAATATCCAGGAAGACAATGTCAAACCTCGCTCCCTCCTCCACATCGCAAATCAGCGGAACTGCTGTTTCATACTGTTCTATTTCATAGCTTATTGCTTTGTTTGTACAATAGTATGAGAAAAACTCAACTAACAGTTCTCTGGCAATTTCACTGTCATCACATATTGCGACATGCATCAGTATCCCTTCTTTCTAATAATAATTTCCAATTTCATCAAATAACACGCCATTTTCACAATATTTGTATTATTTAGATAAGATGTGATATATTTTCTATTGTTGATTAACGCTTTATCGCGTAAGAGCAGAGGAGGAAATTGTACTTATGGTAACCTATCATGTTATCGAAGAAACTTTATGGAATGAAGATTTCGGAACTTATTCTGCTTTCGGAATCTGCGCCTATGAAGGCGAAGGTGAAAGCGAAATAGCGCTTGCACGTATTTCTGACCTATTTTTTGAAAGAGCTTCTGCAGAAGATTTTGCCAGTCTCTGCAACAAAAGCAATCTTTCCCTTGTTCATCTTCCTGACGTAATTGACAATCTACTGGCAAGCATCTGATTTCATCCTTAGCAGAACTCCGCGAGGATGCGTTTCATCCGGTAACCCATTTTCCTTCACCATCGCACCTCGCTTGGAGTTTGCCACAGTCCTCTATTTCCGTAAAAAAATCTTACCGTATTACCGTAGAAAAGTTATTCCTCATAATTAAAGGTACGAACACAAAGGATTTCTCTTCACGACCGTACCATATTGTTTCTATAAGCAGGTATTTTTAATACCCAAAATATTCTAGCATAGTTTAACCCAATAATCAAGCCGGAAATCCCTTTTTCTTTTGAATAATTTTGTAAAATAGTAAACATGTTCACTATGCGCATTTTAAAAATCGGTTTGACCACAATCTTACCATTTTGACAACAATTTTAAATGAGTAAGAAAAAACGCCACAACCCGTATAAATACTGGATTGTAGCGCTTCTAATATATATAGCGGAGACGGTGGGATTCGAACCCACGTGCCCTTGCGGACAACTTGATTTCGAGTCAAGCTCGTTACGACCACTTCGATACATCTCCGAACAACCGCAGACTATTATAACACAGCTTTTTTGTTTATGCAAGCAAAAGTTCCACCGCAATCTGCTCCTGTATTCTTCCGGTTTTTACAGCCCCCTCAAGTTCTGCGCTGTATTCCAGAATACGTCTGATCTCCTCCTTTTGAAAACGGTCTGCCTGCGCCATATACTTTGACGCTGCAAACGGAGGCACGGAAATTGCCGATGCCACCGCATTTTTATCGGTGCCGCTCTCCTTCATGCCTTTGACAATCAGGAGAAGATGAAACTGCCTTTGAATCATATAGAGGATGCCAAGCGGCTTTTCATGAAGTGCAATGAGGTCGTTATACAAATCCAGTGCACGTTTTTTCTGTCCCTGCGCCATCGCATCGGTCATTGCAAAAATCTTTCCGGTCAACTGTTCGGTGCAGACTTCCTTAATATCCTGAACCGTAATGACATCTCTGCCCAGCGTATAGCAAATCAGCTTTTCCAGTTCGCACTGCATACGTCCCATATCGGTGCCGACCTGCTCCATAAAAAACTGCACCGTTGCTTCGGTAATCTTTTTCCCTTCGCGTTTTAACAAGGACGCAATCCAGAGTTTTAATTCGCTCTCCGTCATTCCGTTCATTTCGCAGATATAGCCGTGTTCTTTGACTGCCTTAAAGAGGCGGTTTCGTTTGTCCACCTCTTCCTCCACAAACACAAGCACTGCGCTGTCCGGTATTTGAGGGATATAATCCGCAAAGTCCGTCGCACTCTTAAACCACCCGGTGTTTTCTAAAATGACAAGGCGGTAATCCGCAAAAAACGGCATCGTATCAGCAAAAGCAATGACTTCCTTTTCGTCAATGCCCTTTCCCGCATACTCCGCCAGATTCATCGAATCCGAATCTTCAAGAACAGCCTCCCTTAATTTGTCCTTATACAGCTTCTTTAAGTACGGTTCGGTGCCATAGAGCAGATACACCCGTTTATATTCTTTTTTCTTGATATCTTCTTTAATGTTTTTCATATGTCCAGATCTTTACCTGCTTCAGATTATTTTTCATTCACTTTCCCCATTATACCGTGTTTTATCATGTTCCGCAAGTTTGGAACCCGACTTTTATCATATAAGGCTATTTTCAAATCAGTATTCTAATCACAACTAATGTACTATTGCCTTAGAACATCTCCGCATTCCAGCCCCAGCTGCTCAGTTCCTGAAAGGTAACATATACTGATTTCACCGGTATTCCCAGAACCTCTTTAAAAATCGTACTGATATCCATCGTCATTCTTCTGCATGCCATAAAAGAGACTCCCTTGAACACCGAAACGGAAACAAATGCCCCCTTTTCCAGTCTGTTCCCAGCCATATAAAGCTCATACTTGTCCTCTATGCCAAACATAAAGTACATTGGCTGTTTTCCCAAAACGTAAACTGCTTTTTCCAGTCGTTCTTTCAATTCCTTTTTTTCCTCTTCCGATACCGGCATGGAAAGCTTTGCATCAATATACAACATTTCTTTTTCCTCCATTCTTTTTACTTATTGCAGTAATTTCAAAACCCCCTCTGCGTTCTGTTTGGTCTGAACCAGCATTGCCTGTGCTGCCTGTGTCAGAATATTATTTCTGGCATATGTCATCATTTCCTCCGCCATTTTCGCATCCCTGAGCAAAGACTCCGCACTTTGCAGATTTTCAGCATAATTCCGGTTCATATCATACATGTGCTCCAGCCGGTTTGCATAAGCTCCAAATGCGCTGCGGATTCCGCTGATTTTCCTGATAGCATGATCTGCTCTCCGAATCAGAGTACCGGCTTCCTCTCTGTCCGTCATATGAAGTCCCGACAAGCCGAGATAATGAGAGGAAAAACCGTCCCATGCCATCAGTATCCCCTGATAGCGGTTTGCTCCCGACTGTATCCACATTCCCGCGTCTTCATCCTCCTCAATTCTGAAAAGGAAGGTGGACGCATAAGCTTCGTTTGGGTTTTCATCTGCCGCGCAGCCAAGATAAGCAAAGTTTGTTGCCTCAACATAAACCTCGGATTTTCCTGCAATTTCCTGCATGATATCATCATAAATTTTCTCCCAGTCCAGCGTGTCATTGTTATTGTTCACTCTGATGTTATATCGTTTCGGAGCAGCCATTCCCGGAAGCAGATTCCCCGCAGCATCATAGTATTTTGATGCATCATATCGTTCCCATGCTCCGGAGGCATTCTTTACAAACTTTCCGTTTGCATCATCTGATTCCTCTACTGCATCCACACTCAGTTTTTTGAAAACATCATAGCTGTACTGCATGCTCATGCTTCTGTTGTCTGTCGTATTCCTTAGTGCTGCATCAATCGTCATCTGACCTGATTGATACGGCTGCACGTAAAAGGAACCCGAGGAAACCTGACTGCTTCCGGCCAATTCCGGCCGGTTGTCACAGACATACAGCTTTCCGCTGTTATCCGCTGCGTACTGCGTGTAATGAAAGTCAAACTCCGCACCCGTTCCGTTTCCGTCCATAATTTCAACCAGCGCTTTGGAAAATTCCGCTCCGTTTCCGATTCCCTGTTCCAGCATGGATTTTAAATCAACCATCAGTGTATAATTATTGTCCTTATCCTGACGTAAGCTGTAGCCGTATCCGCTGCGCGTTGTATTCTCCGCATTTCCATAGGTGAACATGACGCTGTAATGGTTATCACAGGTGATACAGGTAGAATCAAATCCCGTCCCCAAAAGGTCATACAGCTGGTATGCCGTTCCAAGACCGGAAAAGTCAATGGATGCCGCTGCGTAAGTGCCGTTGCCGAGCCTCCCTGTCTTTACTGTATCCGCCCCTACCGTATACTGCTCCGACATGTATCCGGTTGTTGTAATGTTCCCGCTGCCGACAACATCTTCTAACGTAGTGTTTCGAAGTGTACCTGTTCCATCCATCAGCCCCTGCACCGCACGGGCAATCAGATATTGTGTCGGAAGCCCTTTTACCTCACTTTCCAATTCTGCTTTGCTCGTAAGCTGCACCGATTCATAAGAAATCTGTTTTGTTCCGCTGTCGAAGATAAGCTGCAGCTTATCGTTATCCTTATCATAGGTCATTACACTTGAAGCTATTGTATCTGTCTTGGCATCAAAATTTCTGCCGAACTCGCCCTCTTCTTCCAATGTCCATGGATTATAGACAGACTTAAGTTCGCCGGAAATCAGATTTCCTCCCGCTGCGACATCTAACAGCGTCTGATTGGAAGCAATTCCTGCCCCTTTCTTAAAGTTCATATCATTGATGCCCTCTATCACCGATTCCTTGCTTGTCTCATCCAGAAGGAAAAACTCAAATTCCACATCCACCTTTCCGTCTGCACTCCGGTAACGGTATCCATACTTTTTGGTATCCGAAACATCATTCGTCGAATCCCAATGCTCCAGCCCCAGCTCAGCCCATGTTTTTCTGGAACCGGCAAATTCATTTCCGTTTTCATCTACCGTCCAGACTGCCGTCTTATCCGCCTTTAGCTGTATCCCAACATTGCTGCTCTGATTCGCCTTAATAAAGTTGTCATAAATATCCTGTGTCACCTGTACTCTGCTTCCCGCATCTATTACATCCACTGCCTGCGTCGTATAATAACCGTTGTAGACGTTATAATATCTCTTCCGTACTGTCTCATTATACTGGTTCAGACCTCTGATAATATCTCCGAGCATGGCGCCTTCCTCTACATAAAAGCCGCCTTCACCGCCGTTATGCTTAAAGTGATAGTAGCCGCCCTCTCCCAGATGCTCCAGTATACTTTCTCCCTCCTCATTGACGACATCTTCCCAGTCAACACTTGCTCCTGCAATCGAAATTCCCCTTCCACCGGCAGAAACCTCAAATTCTACCTTGATTTCCGGTGGAGATGAGCCGTATTCACAGTGGATGGTAAGCCCATAGCCATTAATTTCATAGCGGTAATCACCGGCGCGAAATACGGTTTCTCCGGTTTTCGGGTCCGTAATTACCATCTTAGGATCAATGGCGTTCCATGCGACACGTACATCATCCCCGACAATAATTCCGCCATAGGTATCCGGGGAATCCGGGCTCCCGTGATTTGCATTAAATATTTTGATTGCACAGATATCATCGCTGAACTCGATTTTAAAGGAACCGTCATCAAAAATCCGCTTTCCGTTAAACTCCGTTGTCTTGCTGATCCGGTTAATTTCCTTTTTCATCTGTACAAACTCATCCTCAATCGCCTCCCGGTCCTCCTTCACATAGGTATCGGAAGCCGCCTGTACCGAAAGCTCCTTAATTCTTCCGAGTATGGAATGAACCTCCTGCAAAGCCCCCTCCGCAACATTACAAAAGCTGATTCCGTCCTGAACATTTTTGACTCCCTGTCCGAGACCGCGAATCTGTGCACGCATCTTCTCTGAAATCGCAAGGTTCGCTGCATCATCCGCACTTCTGTTAATGCGATATCCCGAACTCAGCCGTTCTATTGTCTTTTTGTTTTGTTTCATATTAATTGCCAACTGCCTGTTGGCATACATGGACAGTATATGATAGCTTGTTATCATGTAGTTTCTCCCGCAAAAACGTAAACGGCAATTTTTGTAAGTTTCAAAAAAAACGCATGTATTCCGGTTATTCTGCCTGAGCGAATAACCGGAATACATGCGTCTGTATCCTCTGCTTCTTTTCAAAACAGTATATGGTGCTTACTGCTCTGCTCTGCTCTGCTCTGCTCTGCTCTGCTCTGCTCTGCTCTGCTCTGCT
>JBJENV010000086.1:0-2113 GCA_051880375.1 Lachnospiraceae bacterium | reverse complement strand
CAGATATGCCTAAGATCAGCGGAACCTACGGACAGACAGTGGCAGATATGACACTGACGGATGGCGTGGCAAAGGTTGGAAGCGAGGAGATTACCGGAACATGGAAACTGACTGACAGCAATGAAACGAATGTTCCGGTTGTGGGAACGACAGATACCTATCAGGTGACCTTTACCCCGACGGACAGCCAGTATGAGTCTGTAATTGTACAGGTTACCCCTACCGTTAAACAAAAGCCGATCACCGTAACAGCAGAGAATAAAACAAAGACTTATGGTGAAAACAATCCGGATCTTACTTTCACAGTACCGGATGGAGCATTGGTAGGGACCGATACGGAAGATGCTCTTGGCGTAACCTTAAGCTGTGAGGCGACAGCAGTTTCCCCGGTAAAAGAAGGCGGTTATGCCATTACCGGTACATCAAGCAGTGCAAATTATAATGTTACCGTTACACCGGGAACCTTAACTATAGAGAAAGCAGATGCAACGATTACCGTAGGCACAGATACCTATAGCAAGACCTTCGGTGATGCAGCCTTTAATTTGAGCGATGTGACAGATACCAATACCGAAGCAAATGTACAGTATGAAGTAACTGCCGGTGATGCCGTATCCGTATCAAACGGAACTGTCACCATCTTAAAGGCTGGTACTGCAGAGATTACCGTATCTTTACCGGCAAGTACCAACTATAATGCCGCAGATACTAAGACGATTACGGTAACTGTGGCAAAGAAGAGTGGATATACAGTAGCGGATATTAACAAGAGCTACTTATATTCAAGAAATAATGCAGATACTATTGATTTATCTAAATATTTACCTGCAAATTGCGGAACAGTAACCTATGGCACACCGCAGGTAAATGGAGCCTTGTATACAGATGATGGACAGCCGGCAGTTTCCGATGATGGCAAGCTATCTTATACTGTAAAGCAGGCGGAAATATACGGAGCTGCCGGAACCATTCAGGTAACGGTTACCACCGATAATTATGCAGACTTTACCATTACGGTAAATGTGAAGCTGATTGATCAGATTCCGGTAAGCCTTAAGGAAGGTTCTTCCGTAACCTTACAAAACAGCACCCTGACCTATGGACAGGCTTTGTCAACGCTTACCTTTAACAGTGCAGTATTCGTAGATGATGATGGAAACGAGGTAGCGGGAACCCTTGCATGGAAGACACCGGATGAGAAACCAAACGCCGGAACTACAAGCGCCACATGGGTATTTACACCAAATGATGCGTCTTATGCAACCGTGGAAGATACCGTTGCCATTACGGTAAACAAAGCAACACCACAGGTAACTAACCTGCCAACCGTGGCAGACAGAACCTATAACCCGACTGTAAGCCTTACGAATAGTGACCTGACAGGCGGAACCGTAAGTGTAGCAGGAAGCTGGAGCTGGCAGACAGCGAATATCATTCCAACCGTTAATAACAGCGGATATGTGGCAGTATTTACACCGGAAAATACCACGAATTATAATACGGTGACAAAAACCATTACAGTAACGGTTTCTAAGGCTACCCCTTATATCGAAACAGCACCGACAGCGGCTGCAATTACTTATGGGGATACCCTTGGTGCTTCAACGCTTTCCGGCGGCACCGTGCAGTATAGCAGCAGTGATGCGACAACCGTTGCGGGCAGCTTTGCATGGAAAGATAGCAGCGTGAAACCGAGTGTTTCTGACAGCGACAGTACAACCTACAGGATAGTATTTACCCCTTCTGATGCGGATAACTATAATACCGTAGAAACAGATATTACCCTGATTGTAAACAAGGCAGAAAATGCACCGAATATGCCTTCATCGACCATGAACGTGGCAAATAGCTGTGAGAAGGTAAGTGACGTGACCTTACCAACCGGCTGGGTATGGCAGGATGCAGATAAGGATACTGCTCTTACCGTAGGCACAGCAGTAACCGCAACCGCAGAATATAATGGAGCGGATAAAGGAAATTATGAAAATGAAACCGTATCCGTAACCATTACAAGGTCAGCGTGTGAACATGCTCATACAGAAATCAGAGATGCAAAGACGGCTACCTGTACGGCTGGCGGTTACACCGGAGATACTTATTGTACCGATTGTGG
>JBJENV010000085.1:0-39432 GCA_051880375.1 Lachnospiraceae bacterium | reverse complement strand
CTTCTTGATAAACAGTTTTATTATTTTAACTGTCTACCTAGAAGGGAGCATATCACAAAGTATACAAGGGTGGTTTTTCTATGTATAGAGCTTACTTACAAAATGTAAATATAAATGTAAGTAATGCTAAAAGGAAAATACCAAAGCTCAGTAAATCCTTAAAATCAAAATTTTTATTCTGATTTTTCATAGCATCACCCCCATTCTCAAAGAATAGAGGTCATCACGCCTTGTAACACGATTGTTCCATATAAGAATAGTAGCATACCTAAGAGTGTGAAACAATAGATGGAATTGAAAATTGGCAAACTGCACAAAAAGTAGCGTTGAAATAGCAATAAAGTGGGGGATTGACATTAATAATTTTCTTGTAAAGCAATATAATCTATGCTACCATTTTCTCAAAAGCATTGCAAAAAGGAGAAGGTAGTATGACGTACAAAAATCCGATACTTTCAGGGTTTCATCCGGACCCGAGCGTATGCCGGGTCGGGAAGGACTTTTATTTAGTCAACAGCACATTTGAGTATTTTCCGGGGATTCCGCTGTATCACAGCACGGATTTGATTCACTGGGAGCAGATAGGACACTGCCTGACCAGAAACAGCCAGGTGAAGCTGTCGGACGAGGCACCGAACTGCCTCGGCATTTATGCGCCGACAATACGATACCATAACGGCAGATTTTATTGTATCGTTACGAACGTCGGCGGAGAGGAAGGCGGAAACTTCTTTGTTTCTACCGATGACATCTGCGGAGAGTGGTCCGAACCGGTTCGGCTGGAATTCGGGGGCATTGACCCATCGATGTTTTTTGACGAGGACGGCAAGGTGTATTACTGTGGTACAGATAGCGGAATTTTCATCTGTGAGATTGATATTAATACAGGAGAGCGCATCGGAGAAAAGCATTATGACGCATGGGCGGGCACCGGAGCAAACAATCCGGAGGGTCCGCATCTTTATAAAATCGGCGGCTGGTATTATCTGATGATTGCCGAGGGCGGCACCGAGCTGTGCCACATGGAGAGTATCGCAAGGAGCAGGACGGTATTCGGACCGTATGAAGCGTGTCCTTTCAATCCGGTGCTGACAAACCGCGGAACGGACTATCCGATAAAGGCAATCGGTCATGCAGACCTTGTGGAGGACAGCCACGGAAACTGGTGGGCAGTCTGTCTTGGCATCCGTCCGAATAAGTATCCGTTTGTACATACAATGGGCAGGGAAACGATGCTGGTGCCGGTACACTGGAAGGATGGCTGGCCGATGTTCGGTGTGGATTCCCATGTGCCGGAAGAGATTACGACGGAAGTATGGGCAGGAGAGAACGGGCAGGAAGCAGAGCCGTGGAGTCTGGATGTTCTCGGCAGGAACGGAGCAGGCTATTATGTGCCGGGAAGCAGGGTAGCGGATGATTTTACGGGAAAAGAACTGCACCCGTCGTGGAATTATATTTGCAATCCGACAGGAGCGCCGGATGATGAAACAGGTTTGATTTCTCTTTCGAAAGAAGGCTTGCGGCTTCTCGGTAACGAACATGTTCTTTGGGATAAGGAAGCAAAGGCAATTCTGTGCAGAAGACAGGAGCATTTTGACTTTACGGCAGAGGCAGTCATGGACTTTGCACCGGAACAAAACGAAGAGGCAGGTCTTTGCATTTATATGAATCCGCATCATCACTATGAGGTCTTTTTGACAAAAAGAGAGCAGGAAAGAAAGGTTATTCTCCGCAGACAAATCGGCTCGCTGCGGGCGGAGGAAGCATGCATTCCCTGCCCGGAAGGGGAAGTGTGTCTGATTCTTAAGGGGACAAAAGACCGGTACGACTTTTTTGTACGCTTTGTGGGCGGAAAAGAAACGGCACTTGGCGGAGGTGAAACCTATTATTTAAGTACGGAAGCGGGAGGCTGCTTTACCGGAAATTACATCGGTCTGTATGCCTCCGGAAACGGCGCGCCGGCAGAGCATGCTGCTGTTGTGAAGAGGTTTATCTATGAAGGAAAATGAGACAAAAGAAGAAGGAAAAGCTGAAAAGCAAAAAAAGCACGGGATATTCCGGCATTTCAGCCGCAGAAAAATCGGCAGCCAGCTGTGGATTGTCTATATCGGTGCGCTTTTTCTGCCGATTTTTATCCTTGGACTGTTTCTGATGATTATGGTAGCGCATACCCAGAAGACACATTATAATGATTTACTTGTCTCCTATAACGACGGAGTTGCCCAAATGCTGTATGAGATTACTTCTCAAATCAATACGATATCGGAAAGTATTGTATATAATGACGATTTGATTGACTTTTTAAACGGGGAATATGAAACGGCACAGGAAATGCGTCAGGCGGCGGCAAAAACAACTCTGATGGACCGCTATCAGGAGAAGTATGCGGGAATCGAAGAAATTCGTGTCTATATTGACCGGGAGGATATGGTTGATTACGGTCAGTTTAAAAAGGTGACGGACGAAATCAGAGAAACAGACTGGTATCAGAAAGCGTGTGAGCAATACAGCCCGTTCTGGATTGGACAGGAGACAAAAAATGCTTACGGGAATATGGAATGGAATCTGACGCTGGTGCGAAAAATGGTTCTGGTCGGCGGAGAACGGGAGGCTGTCATTACCATCAAGGTACGAAACTCTTATCTTGGCAGCCGTATTGCAGATTCCAAATATGTGACGCTCTTAGCGATTGACGACCAGCCGGTCAGCTACAGCAACCGTCTGGCTTATTACGGAATGATGCCGGAGGTCCCGATTACCTATAAAGATGAAACGTATCAGTATTCGGACGAGGTGGTTTTTGACGGAGAGGAGTCGTTAGTCTGCCTTTCGACGCTGAAGCTTTCCAAAACGACAAACTATCTGTATCTGCTGACCTATGACTGCAACTCCATGGATAATGTGCGGCATACTCTTCTGATCTGTGGTGCTGTGCTTTTACTGGCACTGGCACTTCCGTTGTTGATTTTAACGGGCTTTACGAGAAGCTTCTGCGGACAGGTGAAACAGCTTCGCGCGGAAATGGGGAAAGCAAGCCGCGGTGAGTACGAAACGATGAAAAAGGAACTGCTCGGAAGCGAAGAGCTTTCGGAAACGTTTGAGGACCTGCTTGTGATGGTAGAAAATATCCAGAAAGTAGAAGCAGAGGAATACGAGGCAAGAATTAAGGAAAAGAACATTCAGAATGAGCAGCAGAAAATGGAGTTTAAAATGTTAGCCAGTCAGATTAACCCGCATTTTCTTTATAATACGCTGGAAACCATCCGTATGAAGGCGTTTACGGCGGGAGATAAGGAGGTTGCGACTGCAATTAAGCTGCTTGGGAAATCCATGCGCTATGTACTGGAGAATACGGGAACCGTGGATACTACCCTGCAGAAAGAATATGACCATATTGTGACGTATCTGCAGATTCAAAAGCTGCGTTTCGGAGATCGTGTGAACTATATTACGATTGTCCAGCCGGACCTTGACCTGACAAAGCTTCGGATTCTTCCGCTTCTTTTGCAGCCGATTGTGGAAAACGGGATTGTGCACGGACTGGAAGGAAAGGAAACGGACGGTTGTATCTGGATTGCCATTTATATTAAATACGGGCAGCTCAGAATCGACATTTCGGACAATGGCTGCGGTATCGATGCGGAAACACTGGAAAAGGTGATGCATAAGGTGGAAAATTACACGAGAGAGCGTCATACGAGCAGTATCGGCTTATATAATATCAACCGCAGAATCAAGCTCAACTACGGAGAGGAATACGGCATTAAAATATACAGCACGCTCGGAGAAGGAACAAGGGTCAGGGTCATCCTGCCGGTACTTCCGGTAGAAGAGGACAGTCCTCTTTAGAGGTCTAAAAGTATAATTCTTTATGTATATTTTGTATAAAAGATACCGTTTTTTTTGCAGAGAGTTGGTTATACAATACAAATAGAATGGTGAGCAGAACAGCTTGCTATATCTGCAAAATAAAATGTGGAGGAGAATTATATGAAAATGTTCAAACGGATTCTTTCCGGCATGATGGCATTTCTTATGGTGTTCGGGCTTGTGGCAGCCGCAGCTCCTGAAAAAGCACATGCGGAAAATGAAACACTGACGGCATATCTGGCATATGCGGACAGCGCCTGGGGTGATGCACAGTTCTGGGGTGATACGTCAGCTTCCCCGGCAGTAAAGGCTACGATGGCTGAAGTTACCGGCTATGGTCAGTATACGGTCGCACTTGACTTTACCGGCACAGAGGCGGGCGCAGCAAAAGGACTTGAATTTGCAGCTGTCATGATTAACGATGGTGAGCTTGTTCATCCGAATGCCATTATTTCCATTGATCAGGTAGTGATTAATGGAGAAGCAGTGGAAGTGGGTGTCGGTTATACTTCCAGTGATGACAAGGTTGTAACCAGATATAATCTTTACAATGCATGGGTCGGTTCCCTTCCTGATGATGCACGAAACATCAGCGGAGATTTATCGCAGGCTACTCCTACCAGCCTTCCGAAGGAAGCAGGAGCCGAGGTAAAGACAATAGAAGTTACTTTTACATACTCTGCAGGCTGTACCGCATACATTGACTTCGCAAATCCGACATGGGACACACAAATCTGGACCGGTTCCAGTGAAAATGGCATTACAGCAGTAATACCGGAGGTAACAGGGGAAGGTACCTATACAACATCCCTTGATTTTACAGGAACAGCGAACGGTTTTGTGGATGGCGTTGCATTTACGGCATTGATGCTTGGTCGTGGTGATGTACTCTTCCCTGGCTATGCCTTAAAACTGGAAAGCGTAGAAATCAACGGAGAAGCGGTAGAGGTTGGAAAGTATTATACCACCTCCGATAATGGAATTGATACAAGAATTAACTTATACAATGAATGGTGCGGTCATGACGAAAACGGTGTGATTGTTCCGAAGGAGCCGAATAAGGTAGAACGCCGTCATGACGGTGATTTGGAAGGTATTACTCCGATGCCGCTGGATAAGGACTTATTCAATGGTGTGGAAACTTTCTCCGTTACCTTCTCTTTGGTACCGGCTGCGACAAGAGTTTATGCGGAGCCTTCCGCAGAATGGCCGACTACGGCATATCTTGCATTTGCAGACGGTGCTTGGGGCGATGCACAGTTCTGGGGTGATGAAACAGCTTCTCCGGCAGTAAAGGCTACAATGGCTGAGGTTACCGGCTTTGGCCAGTATACCGTAGGCGTTGATTTTACCGGTACGGCAAACGGCAAAGCAGCCGGAGCGGCGGCATTTACCTCTGTTATGGTAAAGGGCTTAGAGCAGATTGCTCCGGGTGCATGTTTAACTGTTGATAAGATTGAAATTAATGGTGCGGAGGTTTCGTTCGGTACCTCTTATACGTCCAGTGATGACGGCGTAGAAACAAGATCCAATCTGTTCAATGCATGGGTATCCGAACTTCCGAAGGATGCAAGAACGGCGTCGGGTTCTCTGGAGGATGCTACACCGACTCCACTGACGACAGAACAGTTAACCGATGTACAGACAATGTATGTAACGTTTACCATTTCTCCGTATACAACAGCATATATCAGCTATGTGGATGAGTCCTGGGGCGTTCAGTACTGGGGTGGTGCGCCGGAAGGCGGTATTACAGTGAACAGTCCTGTCATTTATAAGCCGGGTACTTACACTGCAAGCATTGACTTTACCGGTACGGCAGCTGGTTCGGTGAACGGTGTTTCTTTTGCAGGTCTGATGTTAGACCGTGGTGAGATTGCATTCCCATATGCAATTCTGAATATTGATGAAATCAAGGTAAACGGCGAAGCAATTACATTTACGCCGGGCTACACAACTACAGATGATAAAGCAACGACAAGAGTAAACTTATATAACGCATGGGTAAATGAGCTTCCGGAGGATGTTCGTACAGCGGACGGCAGCAAAGAGGTTTCGGCTCAGATTGTTGACCCGGCTGTGTTAACCGGTGTGAAGACCATAGAAATTACCTTCACCTTCATTGAGGGTGAGGCTCCTGTAGTAGTAGAGGTAGAAAAGCCGGTTTACACCGCAGACAAGGACGGTGTATATCATGCTTACCTGCTGCTTCAGACGGAAAACTGGTCCTTCCGTAACAAGTACTCCGACGGTACCTATGGCAAGGAGTCCAATCCGGAAGCATTTGCACAGATCAGCACGGTACAGGATGGTACGTTGGCTGTAAAGCAGGGTACGATTGCAGACGCAGAAATCAAGGGTAACGGTACCTATACCGTAAGCCTGACGGATTTTAACTTTGAGGATGAATCCACACTGTTTAATATTTTAGGTATTTCCACGGATATTCCGGATGATGAGGAAATTGTATTCTCCAATGTCAAGGTAAAACTGGACGGAAAGACCGTTTATACCTTCGATGAGGGCTTCCGTGATCCGGATGATGCAAAGCTTGGCCTAATCACCATTCTTGCAGTGAATAAGTGGAATAATAGCTTAACCGCAGACTATGGTTTCAGCTACAACTTCCCGACCAAGACCATTGAACTTGAGTTCACAGTCAGCGGCTTCAATTATGATCTGGCAGCAGAAGGTACAGATACTCCGGAACCGACACAGGCACCGGAACCGACGGATGAAGCAGAGCCGACACAGGCACCGGAGCCGACCAAGGAAGCAGAACCAACGAAGGCACCGGAGCCGACAAAGGCAGAGGAACCGACGAAAGCTCCTGCAGCCGATGTGACAACGGATACGGTCGAAGGCGGTAGCAATGTTGTGATAATTGTCATTGTTGTTCTTGTAGTAGTGGCAGTAGTTGCTGGTGGCGTAGTATTCTTCTTAAAGAAGAAAAATAATAAGTAATAAAAGAGTATGATAAAGTGCTGCGGCATTGACAGAAAAGCTGTCGGTGCTGCAGCATTTTTACTTCTAATCCTTCGCTGAGGCAAAAAAATTACTGTATTTTGTATCGACTAATTACGGTAGAATGCTTCTGCCCCTTGGAGTATAATAATTTCAGAATTGAGGATAAGTAGGTGGAGGTAAAATCATGAAGAAACAAGAGAAAAGTCATGGCTGGACCGATAAACTTTACTATGTCACCAGAATAAGCACAATGATTGCTTTTTTACTGATGTTTTTTAGTGAATTTAATCCGGCCAGGGTCTACAGCATGATGAACAAGAACGTGTCGTTGTTTACAACGGCGGTTTCTTATGACAGACTGATTGTGAATGTAGCGTTTGAAATGAGAATCGGTGTACTGACAAAAGGACATTTTACCATGTTGATGGGAGCAGCCGCACTGGTATGTATCGGTATTTTAGCGCTATGTGTTTCATCCTGTATCTCCCTTGGCAATTTAAAGTTTAAGAAGCTTTCTAATATCTGCAATTTGCTTGGCGGTGCCGTGATGATTTCCGGTTTGTACGGAATTCATGCAACGCATGGTGTATATGAAACCTTAAACGATACGCTTGGCTATGCGTTTGCAACAGACGGTTTTAACGGTGCCTTTTATGTAACCGCTGCCATTGCAATAATCAATATTATCGTTCCGATGGTATTGTTTGTCTGCCAGCCGAGAACAGTAAAGGGTGAGAAATTTGAAATGGCGACGAAGTATAAGCTGTTTTTAATGTTTCTTCCGCTTGGCGTTCTGGCCTTCTTATTCTGCTATCTGCCTTTGTACGGATGGAGATTTGCTTTCTTTGATTATCAGTCCGGTCCGAATCCGCTGACACTGGATGATTTCGTAGGGCTGAAATGGTTCCGCACCTTAGTAGAAAGCGAAGCTACCAGAAAAGATATCATCAACGTATTAAAGAATACGCTGATTATGAGCGGACTTGGTATTGCAACGAGCTGGGTGCCGATGGCATTTGCCATTTTCCTTTCCGAAATCAAATGTAAGTGGTTCCGGAGCT
This sequence comes from Lachnospiraceae bacterium, assembly GCA_051880375.1. GTDB lineage: Bacteria > Bacillota > Clostridia > Lachnospirales > Lachnospiraceae > SIG299. Next base: position 31,534 of record JBJENV010000085.1, on the reverse strand, counting down.
TTGTTCAGATTTTTACTACGATTCCAAACTTTATCAGCTGGGTTCTGGTATATGCCATTGCCTTTGCTATCTTCTCTACGGACGGCTTCTTAAACAGCTTTTTAACCGATATGACAGGTGCCCTGCATAACACGGATTATTTACGAGATCCCTCCGGTATCTGGTTTAAGATGCTTGCCTGGGGCATGTGGAAGGGCGTCGGCTGGAGCGCCATCATTTACATAGCTGCCATTTCCGGTATTGATGTCCAGTTGTATGAAGCAGCTACAGTAGACGGTGCCGGAAGATTCCAGAAGATGTGGCATGTAACGCTTCCGGGCTTACTGCCGACGTTCAGCGTACTTCTCTTAATGGCAGTTGCAGGTATTTTGAGCAATGGTATGGATCAGTATCTGGTATTCGAAAACGCAGCCAATGCAGAAAACATCAGGGTACTTGACCTGTATGTATATCAGCTTGGTATCGGTTCCGGTAAGATCCCGTTGTCCACGGTAATCGGTATGTTAAAGACCGTCATCAGTGTCATATTGTTATTTGCTGCAAACGGTATCTCAAAGCTCGTCCGTGGCGAGAGTATTATGTAAGGTGGTGAGAATATGGCATTGACAAAACAGGAAAAGCTGGACTTAAAGGCAGAAAAGGCTTATTATAAAAAGCATAAAAAGAAAGAGCATTATACCTTTGGCGATATTATTTTTTACATCCTGAATTATGTGTTTTTCGGAGTATTTACGTTAAGCTGTATTTTCCCGTTCTACTATCTGTTTATCAATACGATTTCGGATAATCAGCTCGTAGGCTCCGGACAGATTCACTTTATACCGAGAGGAGTACACATCGGTAACTATCTGATGCTGTTAGAGGTTGGCGATATCGGTACTGCGTTTCTCGTTACCGTAGCCAGAACAGTGATTGGTACGGTACTTATGGTAGCAGCTTCGGCAATAGCGGGTTATTTAATGACAAAGAACGAAATGTGGCACAAGAAGTTCTGGTATCGTTTTCTGGTTATCACGATGTATTTTAATGCCGGACTGATACCTACTTATACCAATCTCTTAATGCTGGGGCTGACGGATAACTTTTTATGTTACATTCTTCCGGCGATTGTGCAGCCGTACAATATTATTCTGGTGAAAACCTATATTGAATCCATTCCGGGAGAACTGGAGGAAAGTGCCTTTATTGACGGCGCCGGCTACTTTACGATTTTCAGAAAGATTATCTGGCCGCTCAGCAAGCCGATTCTTGCAACGATTGCGATTTTCGGTGCGGTAGGTCACTGGAACTCCTTTACGGATTCCATGATTTACATGCAGAATGTACCGCAGCTGCAGACCTTACAGCATCGTCTGTATACCTGGTTAAATACGACATCCAATCTCGGTTCTCTGATGTCTCAGGGAGCAACGAGCGGTGCGGCGGCAGCATTCTTAGAGAGCCAGCAGAATGCGAAGGTAATCAAGTACACGATTTCCATGGTTACGGTATTGCCAATCTTATTGGTATATCCGTTCATGCAGCGTTACTTTACCAAGGGTATTATGTTAGGCGCTGTCAAAGGTTAATAAGCGGATGAAAATGTGCATGGCACGGCGGATGACCGTGTGGCAATAGAAAAGGGAGGTATTTGTTTTATGAAATGTTGGAAAAGACTTCTTTCTGTACTTCTTGCTGCTACCATGATTTTTTCACTGGCAGGCTGCGGAGGAAAGGAAACCACAGATGGAAACAGCGGTAATCCGCTGGCAAGCTCGACAGAAGGTACAAACGGCGGTGGTTCCGTTACACAGACACCGGGCAATACAAAGGGTGAAAAGCCGATTGAACTGACGGTTTACAGCCAGCGTGCAAACTTCTCCGGTGAACAGATCGGATGGTTTGCGCAGCTTTTGTTAGAAAAGTTCAATGTCAAGATTACAATTATTCCGGATTCCGACGGCGTGTTTGATACCCGTATGGAAGCCGGCTTCCTTGGTGACATTGTTGTATTCGGAAGTACCGGTAATGACTATCAGCGTGCAGTCAAGGCCGGCATGCTGCTTGACTGGGAAAAGTATAATTTGCTGGATACCTATGGTTCTTACATAAAAGAGCATATGTCGAAGGCTTTGGAGGCAAACCGCGGACTGACTCCGGACGATGGGGCAATTCATGGTTTCGGCTATAATGTTTCTCCGACCAGTGATTCCTTTGAAGAGTTTTTCTATACCTGGGATGTACGTTGGGATTTATATAAGCAGCTCGGCTACCCTGTGGTAAAGGATTTGGACGATATGGTTACCTTATTTGAGCAGATGAAGGAAATCTGCCCGACGGACGATAACGGAAACCAGACCTATGCAGTTTCCTTATGGCCGGACTGGGACGGCAACATGGTAATGTATGTGAAGGCTATGGCAACAGCTTACTACGGCTATGACGAGCTGGCTCTTGGTGTATATGATTCCGATACCGGTACCTTCCATGATGCATTGGAAGAAAACGGGCCGTATCTTACCTGCTTAAAGTTCTTTAATACGTTATATCAGAAGGGACTGTTAGATCCGAACTCGATGACGCAGACCTATGATGAAATGGCAGATAAGGTAAAGGCAGGCGGTGTCTTCTTCTCGATTTTTAACTACTCGGGAAATCTGGCATACAATACCGATAAGCATTTGGCAGAAAACAAGATTATGTGTACCCTTCTTCCGGAAAATGCAGTGCCGCTTACCTATGGTATGAGTGTATACGGCGGCAGCAGTGTATGGGCAATCGGCGCCAACTCCCAGTATCCGGATGTTTGTATGCAGATTATCAACTGGCTGTCTACGCCGGAGGGCAGAATGGAATCCGAATACGGTCCGAAGGGTCTGACCTGGGATTATGATGAAAACGGTTATACCTACCTGACCGAGCTTGGCTTAAAGTGTAAGGCGGACGGCAGCACTCCGATGGAGGGCGCTTATGCCGGTGCTACCTATAAGGACGGTCAGCAGCAAATTAACAACATCACATGGTCCATCAATGCACCAAACCCGGATTCCAACGGAGAAACCTACAACTACCAGACGTGGAAGAGTTATGTGGCAGATGCTTCCTGCGAAATGGAACAGGACTGGAGAGATTATACCGGTGCGGCTACTTCCTTAGAGTACTTAAAGGGAAAGACGTTCCGTGTTGCTCCGGCTACGACCTATAAGGATACCGAAATGACAGATGAGTTTGAGGTTATGTGGAATCAGGTAACAAAGTGTATAGTCAACGGTACGTGGAATGCCATCTATGCAAAGAACGATAAGGAGTTTGAATACATTGTAAATAACATGATTAAGAGCGCAAATGCTTACGGTTATGCAAAGTGTAAAGAATGGTCCTTAAACGAAGCAGCAAGACGTCATGAATTAGAAGAAGCAACGAGATAACTTCTTCTGTATGAAATAAATAATACAGGGCTGTCAGAACTGGCAGCCCTCGTTTGTATCGGTGAAGCATACAGAGAAAGGAAGAATATTTTGAAATTTTTTAGTGTTGACGGCCCGATGTATCGCTTTTTAAGCAGATTCTGGGATATTTTAAGACTGAATTTTTACTGGCTGCTGTTCAGCCTCCCGATTGTGACGATGGGTGCCGCCACAACGGCAGCTTTTTCCCTGACCATGAGAATGGCGGATGAAACGGAAGGCTATTTGTTCCGGCCTTTTGTGAAAGCATTTAAGGAGAATTTAAAGCAGGGGTCTGTTCTCGGACTGCTGAATCTTGTTCTTGCCTATGCCGTTTATCTGGATTTTCAGCTGTTTGATGCAGTAGAGGGAAATCCGATGTATTTTCTGATTTTTGGTATTGTGGGATGCTTTCTATGTGTCGGCTCTTTTTTGTATGCTTATGCACTGACTGCAAAATATGAAAATACACTGCTAAATACCTTAAAGAATTCCATGAATATTTCCATCCGGTATTTTGCACGTACACTTGCCGTTGTGCTTGTCATTGCGGTGGAGGTTCTGGTATTTATGTTTAATCAGACGACGGTATTCCTTGGACTGCTCATTGGTCCGGCCTGCGTATTCTATACGATTAGCGGTACGGCAAATTATATTTTCAGGGATATTGAAAAAAAGAACAGGGAAGAAGGGTAAAGGAGGAAATGACAGTGAGAAAAAGAGGTTATGCAATTTTGCTGACGATTGCAATGCTCATCAGTTCTGTTTCTATGACAGGCTGCGGTACTTCTGCCGCTACAACCGCAGAACCGACGGCAACGGCGGCACCGACAAGTACACCGGAACCGACGAAGGAACCGGCGACAGAACCGACGACAGAGCCTGCCGCAACGGAGGCACCGGAACCGACGACAGAGCCTGTGGCAGAGCCGACGGTGACATCCGTACCGGAGCCAACCAAGGCACCGGTCCCGGTGGCAGAGGGAAATCCGCGCCCGTTTCGCAGTTTGACTGCGCAGGAAATGGTGGCGGAGATGGGTACCGGCTGGAACCTTGGTAATACCATGGACGGACATACCGGTTTTACACCGTCGGAAACGGCATGGCAGAGCGTTGTTACGACAAAGGAACTGATTCAGGCGGTGCATGACGCCGGTTTCAACACGGTTCGTATTCCGGTGACATGGGGGAACATGATTGATGATGAAAACGGGTACCTGATTAATGAAAAGTGGATCAGTCGTGTGCAGGATATTGTAGATTATTGTGTATCACAGGATATGTATGCGATTATCAATATCCATCACGACGGTGCGGAGCAGAGCGGCTGGCTCAGAATTGCAGCTGCTGACCCGCAGCCGGTATATGAAAAGTTTGAGGCGGTCTGGAGACAAATCGCAGACTATTTTAAGGACTATGATGAGCATCTGATTTTTGAATCCATGAATGAAGTAACCGGCGGAGATGACAGCAATTCGGGTATCCTTCGTGACATGGAAGTCATCATGAAGCTGAACCAGATTTTTGTGGATACCGTGCGTCAGACCGGTTCCAATAATACAAAACGCTGGCTGTCTGTACCTGCAAGATATACAAACATCACGAATACCTGTAAGAATGAATACGGTTTTACAATGCCAAAGGATGAGGCAGGGCATCTTTTCCTTGCGGTGCATTATTATGACTGGACGTTCGGACTTCAAGACAATCTGGGTGTGACAAAGTGGACGTTGGATAAGTCGAAAAATGTGCAGAAGGAGTTTGAACAGTTAAAGAAATTCACGGAGCAGGGCTATCCGGTGATTTTAGGTGAATATGGCTGTGTCGATAAAAACAATACTGAGGAGAGAGCATATCATGTGGAAACGGTGAATGTTCTCTGTAAAAAGCTTGGTATCGTACCGTGCCTTTGGGATATCGGCTGGTATGACCGGTCAAAATCTCCGGACTACAGCTTTTCCATGTTTGACCGTAATACCTGTGAACTGTTATATCCGGAAATCGTAGCAGCAATCATGCGTGGAACTTTCCTTGAAAATAAGGCAGGAATCGGCGGAATCGACAAGCCGGAAACGGTAACGGAGCTTACGGATATAACACTCAGTGAAACTTGTGTTACGATGACAATCGGAGAAAATAAGGTAATCACTGCGGCAAAAACACCGGAAAACAGCAACGACATTATCCTCTGGAAAACGGCGGATGATTCGGTCGCAACCGTATATAACGGAAATGTGCGGGCAAGAGGAATCGGTACAACGACACTGACGGCATATTCCCAGAGCGGCAGCGTATGGCGTACCGTGGAAGTTACGGTGCTTGCGCAGACTTCAGAACATCCGTGTACCAAAATAAAGACAGCATCCAGCATTATGACGCTCGGAGTTTCAGGCAGCGCAAATCTGGAGGCAGAGATGTCGCCGGAGAATACCGACGCTTTTCTGACTTATAAATCAACAAATGAAGCAGTGGTTACCGTAAATGAACACGGTAAGATTGTCGGAACGGGAGCAGGTGTTGCTTACATTATTATAACAGCATCGACCGGTCTGACGAAGAGTGTGAAGGTAAAGGTAAGTGCGGTGTCGGCAAGCGGTGACCTTTCGGTGGCCTTGAATATTTATTATAACGACAATGCCCATTCCTATTACGGAAATGATTACGGCGCACCGGTAACGATTACAGGGAACGGACAGTATACATTGACCTTTGACTGTGCAACCGATTTATCTGATGCGGCAAAGAAGGCAGGAGTAGAAAGTCTGACCGGCGCCGGAGCCATTTATATTAAGGACCATGCAGTAACGCTTCTGCAGGCGACAAAGACGACTGCGCAGAGCTGTAAAATCCGCTATGATAAGATTGTGGTGGACGGAACTGAGCTTACGATTACAAACAGTGATTTTAAGGAAGCCGTCAAGTCCTCGGGTGTTTTGGATACCGGTGACCCGATGAATGCATGGGACGGTTCCGCTGTGGCAGAGGCTGTTGCAAATTCCGACTACACGCTGACCATTACCGGAGTTACAAATCCGAAGAAAATAGAAGTTACGTTTACGATTGACGGACTTGTCTTTGCATCGGAAACAACCTCGGAGGATATTGCGCTGGAGGGTCTTGAAGTATTGTCTGAGACAGCACTTTCCATGAAGATCGGGGAGACAAAAGAAGTTCAGGTCAAGGTAACTCCGGGAGAGACAACCGAGAAGATTGCATTTGTAGCATCGGATGCCTCGGTCGTAGCGGTAGACTGTACGGCTAGAGAACCGGAAAACGGTATCGTAACCGTAACGATAACCTGTCTGTCGGAAGGCAGCACAACGGTTACGGCAACGGGTGAGGGAACGAAGAAAGCAAAGGTAGAGATAACAGGTACAAAGTAAATGGTTTGAACACCGGAGAGAATGGATGCAGGAGGAAAGCATAAATGGAGAGCTTTCCTCCTGTTTTGTTTGTTGTGATAAAGGGAAAATAATGCACAAAAAGCAATCTCATTTTCTTTGCTTTTTAAGCAAAATGTGGAGAAAGTAAGGCAATATATGATAAGCAATATGCAGGAGGGATTGATAGAATTTCTTTAAAAGTATATGCCAATGGGCTTTCGCAACATCAGATGGGGGGAAAAGAGAATGAGAAAAAACGTGGTCACAGCATTTGTTATCATCGGTATGGCTGCGGCATTGACAGCATGTGGAAGTAAAGAGACAGAGCAATCGGGGCAGCTCACTCCGACAACAGAACCGGTGACTGTAACGGCAGCACCGGAGCAGCCAACACAGGAACCGGCCATGGAGCCGACAACGGAGCCAGTACAACCGGAAGAGGAGATAAAAGTAACGGATGAGGAACTTTTCCGCAGTCTGAAACGAACAGTATGCTATAAGGGTATCAATTATGCTAACCCGCTGATTACACAGGAGTTTGGTGCGGACCCGTTTGCCATGGTATATGGAGATACACTTTATGTCTATATGACACAGGATGCATTTGAAAAGAACGCGGACGGAGTCATTGGGGAAAATACATACGGAAAGATAAAAAGCATTCGTGTGATTTCGACCAAAGACATGGTAAACTGGACCGACCACGGGGATATTCATGTTGCAGGTACTACAGGAAGTGCTAAGTGGGCGAGAAATTCGTGGGCGCCGGCAGCTGCATGGAAAAACATAGACGGTAAAGACCGGTTCTTCCTGTATTTTGCGGACAGCGGTAACGGAATCGGTGTACTTCAGGCAGATTCACCGACCGGACCGTTTCAAGATCCTATCGGAACCGGACTGATTACGAGAAGCACGCCGAACTGTGCAGATGTATTGTGGCTGTTTGACCCTGCGGTTTTTGTGGACGATGACGGAAGGGCCTATCTCTATTTTGGTGGAGGTGTTCCGCAGAATCAGGCTTCCCATCCGATGACCGGAAGAGTTGTGGAGCTTGGGGATGATATGATCAGTATCAAGGGCGAGCCGCAGACCATCGATGCGCCGTATCTGTTTGAAGATTCCGGTATTCATAAATTCGGAAATAAGTATTACTACACCTATTGCAGCAACTGGCAGGTGGATAAAGAGGGAACAGCCACTTATGGCTTTCATAATGCGGAAATCGTCAGCATGGAAAGCGACAGCCCAATGGGGCCGTTTGTCATCAAAGAGACGATATTGGCAAACCCGGGAAACACCTTTGGCTTATACGGTAACAACCATCACTGTGTATTTAGCTTTCAGGGCAACTGGTATATTACGTATCATACCAGAGTACTGGAGCAGAAGATGGGGGTAGAAAAAGGATACCGTTGCACTTTCATCAACTCGTTTACGATGCAGGAGGACGGAACCATCGGGAAAATCAAGCAGAATTTACAGGGCTGTGAGCAGCTTATCTATGTGAATCCTTATGAAACTGTGAATGCCTGCACGTTTTCGCATCAGGGAGGCCTTGAAGTGACCGGCTCTGATTCAGTCAGCAAGTATTATGGCGCAGGAGACATGGCACTTGCTTCTATCGACAGCGGAGACTTCTTAAAACTGACCGGAGTGGATTTCTCTGACAGAGAGCTGTCAGCTGTTACCCTGCATGTGCGAAAAACAGCGGAGCTGAGTGAGGATTGCGTAATTGAACTGCGTCTTGACAACTATACGGGCGAGGTTTTGGGGTATGTGCATGTCGCAGAACTGATGGAAGGCGTTGAAGTATCGGTTGATTTTACGGAAATCACTGCAGAGATAAAGAAAAAGGTAGAAGGAGTGCATAACCTGTACATGACCTTCAGTGGTTCGGGCTATGAGATTCTTGACTGGAAGTTTATCGGGGAAGAAAGTCACTGAAAGGCAGGTAGATAGAAGATGAAAAAGCAGGCGTTTAATCCGTATCTGCCGTCCTGGGAGTATATTCCGGACGGGGAACCCTATGTATTTGACGGAAGAGTTTATGTATATGGCTCTCATGATTTTGCCAATGGTCATGTATTCTGCCTGGGCAGCTATGTCTGCTGGTCCGCACCGGTAGATGATTTGGGCAACTGGCGCTACGAGGGTGTGATTTATGATAAGTGTGCAGACCCGTTAAACAAAGACGGCAGAATGTGTCTGTATGCACCGGATGTTACGGTAGGTCCGGACGGAAGATACTATCTGTATTATGTGCTGGATCGTGTTTCGGTAGTGTCGGTTGCGGTGTGCGACACACCGGCAGGAACCTATGAATTTCTTGGCTATGTGCGTTACAAGGACGGAACAAGACTTGGTGAACGGTCGGGGGATGAGCCGCAGTTTGATCCGGGAGTTCTGACGGAAGGTGAGAAAACCTATCTTTACACAGGCTTCTGCGGGAAAGGCAATAAAAGCCGTCATGGCGCCATGGCAACGGTGCTTGGACCCGATATGCTGACTGTTGAGGAAGAACCGGTGATTATTGTACCGGGTTCCGAGTATTCGACGGGAACCTGTTTTGAAAAGCATGCCTTTTTTGAAGCTCCGTCCATCCGAAAAATCGGCGATACCTATTACTTTATCTATTCGTCAGAAGTGATGCATGAATTATGCTATGCAACAAGCAGACAGCCAAGGGAAGGCTTTGTATATGGCGGAGTGCTGGTCAGCAATTGTGATTTGCACATTGACAGCTATAAGCCTGCTAAGCTGCCGATGGCTTATGGAGCAAACAACCACGGAAGCATGGTACAGATAGGAGAGGACTGGTACATTTTCTACCATCGTCATACCTATGGTACATGGTACAGCAGACAGGGCTGTGCGGAAAAGCTGACGATTCTGCCCGACGGTTCGATTCCGCAGGCGGAGATTACCTCCTGCGGTCTAAACGGCGGTCCTCTTAAGGGAGAGGGAGAGTATCCGGCATACCTTGCCTGCCATTTGTTTACGAAACAACCGAATATTTATGTAGGCGATGCCTTGGCTCCGCGTATTGTGCAGGACGGAAAAGACGGGGATGAGGTGACAGGTTATCTGACGAATATTACGGATGGCGCAACCGCAGGCTTTAGGTCGTTTGAAATGAAAGGGTTAAAGGAAATTGCAGTAGATGTACACGGCTATATGAACGGTGTATTTCACATCAAAACAAGCTGGAACGGCGAGAGCATCGGGGATATCCGTGTGTCGAATTCTAACATATGGGAACGTTTTTCTGTTCCGGTGCAGCTACCGGATGGCGTGTATGACTTGTATTTCACGTTTGAAGGCAGCGGAAATGTCGGAATGAAGTCCTTTACGCTCATTTGTGAGTAAGGGAAAACAGGGAGAAAATGCAATGGAAGGAAGAAGAATGTTATGACGCGATATATCATAGAAGCCGGAAAGGAAATCGCATACAACAATCATGTTGATTTCTGTATCGGAACCGGACGCATGGGGCTTGCACTTCAAAAGGAATACATGGAGCAGTTGAAGCTGGTTCAGGAGGAAATCGGATTTTCCCATATCAGAGGGCACGGACTGTTTTCGGATGATATGGCGATATACCATGAATTTCAGGATGAAAGCGGAGAAGTACACGCCGAGTACAATTTCACATACCTTGATATGGTGATGGATTCTTATCGGGCGGTTGGACTGAAACCGTTTTTGGAGCTTGGGTTTATGCCGGAACAGCTGGCATCCGGTACGCAGACCGTTTTCTACTGGAAGGGCAATACAACGCCGCCTAAGGAATATGCACGATGGAATACACTCGTAACGGCAACATTGTCTCATCTCATGGCTCGTTATGGAGCGGATGAGGTCGTAACATGGCCGATTGAGGTATGGAATGAGCCGAATCTTCCGGGCTTTTGGCTTGGAGCGGATATGCAGGAATATTTTAAACTGTTTCAAGAAACATTTCTTGCAATCAAGCAGTTGGATGAGCGCTTTTTAGTCGGCGGACCGGCAATCTGCGGGGTGGATGACAAGCGGTGGATGGACTGCTTTATGAAGTTCTGCAGGGAGGAGAAGCTTGCGATTGATTTTGTGACCAGGCATCACTACACAACGGAAGTTCCGGAGAAGGTCGGACATTACGATTATGCAAAGCTGTCCGATGCAGAGTTTGGTTTTGAAAATCTGAAGAGTACGAGAGAGATTATTGACAGTTATGAGGAATACCGCGGACTTCCGATACATATTACGGAATTCAATACCTCGTATGTCCCGGACTGTCCGCTCCATGATACGAACCGGAATGCTGCTTACATGGCAGAGCAGCTTTCCAGGCTTGGTGATGTGAACGAATCTTATTCGTATTGGACGTTTGGAGATTTGTTTGAAGAAGCCGGTGTTCCGTATACTCCGTTTCACGGAGGTTTCGGGCTTGTGACGGATGGGTGTATCAGGAAACCGACGTTTTGGACATTTCGGTTTTATAAGCTACTACAGGAAGGAGTCTGTGTCGGACGGTACGAGGATGCCTATATTATCCGGATGGCGGATGGAAGCTATCGGGGAATTCTGTGGTACAAAACAATGTCCGGAGAAAACGGCGGAACACGAAAAGAGCTGGAACTTGACTTCCCGGCAGAGAAGCCGCTCTATAGTCTGATTACAAAAACGGTCGACGAGGATACCTGCAATCCGTTAAAACTTTGGCATGTGATGGGAGAACCTGCAAATCTGACGATGGAGCAGAAAGCTCTGTTAAAGGAAGCTGATAAACCGCTTGTGGAAGGAAACATTCTTAAGAGCAGAGAGGGCAGGGTAAGCGCAGAATTTTTCATAAAAGAAAACGGAGTTGTCTATTTTGAACTTATGGCATGTGAAATAAAAAGTGACCGCGGCTATTCGTATGAGAGAGCAATACAGACAGTGTAGCAGTCAGGAAACGAAGAGAAGACCGAATCCCGTTATTGGGAGTCGGTCTTTTTACGGTATTCTGCCGGACTTTCACCGACATATTTTTTAAATTTTTTGTGGAAGTAGTCAACATTTTTGTAGCCGACCTGTTCCGCAATTTCATACACCTTGTATTTATTTTCGGTCAACAGCTCAATAGCATGGCGGATTCGCACCTGGTCCACGTAGGAGTTGAAGCTTTCGCCGACGGTTTTATTAAAAATTTTTCCAAGATAGGAGCTGTTGTAGCCAAACAGCGCAGCGATGGTTTCCAGCTTCAGGTTGGTATGATAGTTATGTTCAATGTAATACAGAATATCGTCCAGCACGCTGTCACGGGAAGAATTTCCGGTGGCGTTCATGACCTGCTCAAACTGTGTGGAAAAGTACAGGATGATTTCATATAAATAATTTTGCGAGCTGATAAAGGCGATGCTGTCCGAATTGGAGTCAAACGGAATGGTAACGGAACTGTAACGGTGGGTAATGGTTTCCTTAATCCGAAGATACAGATCCGTTAAAAAGAGCTTGACCTCGGTAATGTTTGCATCGACATGATACAGATATTCCTCCAGTTCATAGAGAACCTCTGCCACCTTTCTGCGGTTAAAGGTTTGCAGACAGTCCGTTATGGTGGTGCAGTAAGTACTAAGCCGTGATTTGTCAAACTTCTGCAGATTTTGCTGTACGGACGGTAAATCAGCGAAACTAAGGACATGCTGCCCCTGCTCGCAGAAAAATCGGCGGGTCAACAGCTGGGCCGCTTGCTCATAAGAGCCAGGGAGCTCTGTCAGGCTGTGTACCGGAGCGCCATAGGCAAGAAACAGGGTATCAAGAGGACTTCCTTTTTGCGGAAGCTGTTCGTAATGCGTTAGGAAGCGTTTGAATTTTTCCATGGCAAACGTGCCCTTTAACAGCAGGATATTTTTATGCGCATATTCAAAATGTTCGAACGAATTCGTACCGTTTCCGGCAACCTGAAATAAGTCAGCAAACTGATAGGGAATGTCTCTTCTGCCGATATCAAAGCTTTCGTAAGCGACAACCTGATAGACATCGGCATCTAAATGCAGTTCGGCAAGATTGATCCGGGTTAAATCAGCTTCTCCGCGAATGATGTCCTGCAGAATTTCTTTTTTGGATTTGATACGTAGAAATTCATTGCGGGAAAGCACGGCACGTTCTTCTTTCAACGTATCGGAGATTTCCTCCACTACTCTCGTCAACTCGTCTTCGTCGAGCGGCTTCGTCAGATAATACTTGACGCCGAATTTCATGGCTGCCTGTGCATATTTGAAGTCGGAGTAGCCGCTTAAAATGACGAAGGTACCTAGAAAGCCCTGTGCTCTTGCCTGCTCAATAACCTCCAGACCATATAGCTTCGGCATACGGATATCAATCAGTACAAGCGTCGGATTCAGCGAGAGAATGTCCCGAAGGGCATCTTCGCCGTTTCCTGCTTCCCCACAGACCGTAAATCCGAGTGTCTCCCAGTCGATGATATATTTGATACCTTCGCGGATAGCTGACTCGTCGTCCGCAATATAAATAGTTTCCATAAATTACCTGCCTTTTGCTTAGTTGGTATGTACCTTGACAACAACCGGATAGTCGTTCCACTTTTTCGGACCGTGGACAATCAGCCCATCTGCTGTCTGCTCATAGGAAACGGTTCCGTTATAGCCGAGAATCTCGACCTTGTCAAGAATGCCCTGAAACGCGGTGCCGTTCGCATCCCCGGTTTTTGCAAGGGAGCGGATCAGAAGTGTGCCATCCTCCGGGTAGGAGAGGCAGGTAGCGTAGATACATCCGTGGCCTACAGTAAAGCGGAAATCCTCTCTGGTATAGTTTCCGCCCTGACCCTCGCTGAACTTTCCTTCCGCCTCTTTGGTCGGTCCTTCGGCAGGAGTACGCCAAGGCTTACTGTTATAAATGGCTTCTCCGTTTACCTTCAGCCATGCACCGATTTCTTTCAAAATGCGGGTATCCTCTTCCGGAATGGTTCCGTCGCTCTTCGGACCGACATTTAACAGAAGATTGCCGTTCTTGCTGACAACGTCAATTAAGTAGCACAGAATCTCATACGGAGTTTTGTATTCCAGTTCCGTGGTATAACACCAGGAATTTTTGGCGATTGCCGTGTCGGTCTGCCAGTAATACGGTTTGGTATCGGCAAATTTACCCCGTTCTACATCGACAATGCCGCTTCCGAATGCCATGGCATCGTGCTTATAGCAGATGGCAACCGGAGTGCCCCATTCCACGCCGCGGTTATAATAGTAGGCGGCAATCTGCTTCAGGGTTTCTTTATAGCCTTCATGCTGAATCCACCAGTCAAAGTAGAGGATACGAGGCTTGTAATCATCAATAAGCTCACAGGTGCGTAACAGCCAGTCGGTTAAGAATTCTTCGGTCGGATACGGAGAGGCAAACATATCATCCATATTCGGCTGCTCTTTCAGAGACGGCCAGTAAAAGTCACCGACTGTTAACGGTTCCTTGATATCACTGTCGAACTCCCTTCCGATACCCATAAACCACAGATGCTCGGCACGATGCGTAGAGGTGGCAAACAGCATACCGCGTTTTTCAAATGCCTGCTTCAGTTCGCCGAGAACATTGCGCTTTGGACCCATATTTGCGGCATTAAACTTCGACATGCCGCTTGCATACATCTGAAAACCATCGTGATGCTCGGCAACCGGAACGACGTAGTTTGCTCCGGCTTCCTGAAACAAATCCGCCCATTCGTCCGGGTTGAACTTGTCTGCCGTGAACATCGGGATGAAATCCTTGTAGCCAAAGTCCTTGTGCGGACCATAGGTAGCTACGTGATGTTCAAATTCACGCGTGCCCTGTAGGTACATATTTCTGGAGTACCATTCGTTTGCATAAGCCGGAACACTGTAAAGTCCCCAATGAATGAAGATACCGAATTTGGCTTTTTTAAACCAGCCCGGGAGTTCCATATCGGTTAAGGAAGCCCAGTCTGCCTTGTATGGACCGCGATTGATAACCTCCTGTATCTGTTTTAAATAAGCTTTTTTGTCTGTTACCATAAGTAATTCCTCACTTTCTTAGTGTTCCTTTGCCTTTGCTTTTTGTAAATACATCTGTGCATCAGCGGCGGCAAGCAGAGTGTCGATTTCTGCTTCCCTGCTTTCCATCAGGCACATGCCGATACTTAAATTTACCTGATACGGTTTCCCGGAACTTTGATTGTATTCCTGAAGGAATCGTTCCATCTGCCGGACGCAGGAAGCAGTAGCAGTGTCGGAGAGAGGTCCGTAGACGAGTTTTAAATATTCGTCACCGCCCATCCGGAAGTTACATTCTTCTGTAGCTTCGATATGCGCATTCTCCAGTGCTTTTGCCGATGTAATCAGGGCGTTGTCACCGGCCGAGTGACCGTATCGGTCATTGATGCATTTTAAACCGTTTAAATCACACGCAATGGCAGCTATCTGTTGATTCTTTTCTTTGGCACGAAGCAGAAATGCACTGCTCATCAGGTTAAAGCCGTTCCGGTTAAACAGTCCGGTCATCGTATCCGTGATGGCGTTTTTCTGCATTTTTTCAAAGAAATATTGTGTATCAAACAAATGCTTTTGCGACTCCAGTGCCAGGGTGACATCTCTGAGCCAGAAGTGGTAGCAGCTGTCCGGTAAAAGCGGCGTCTGACCAAAGGAAACAACTGCATAGCCGTAATTCACCTTTTTTGTGATAACCGGTGAAAAGTGATAACCTGCCGGGGCTTCGGTTTCGGCTTGAAGAACAGGATGCATATCTTCCAAAGGAAAGGAATTGTCAAAGTTGACAAAGCGCTGCGTTTCTCCGTCCGTTCCGATGCTGCGCTGATAGACATTCTGCATGGAAGGGGTATAGCATGCACTTTCCCGGGTGTCCTGTATGGAAACAGGAGCATTCCAGTGTTCGCACAGGCAGAAACTGATAAACCGGAGCTGCTTCAGATATAAGGTATACCAGTCAAGTCTCCAGAAATATTCTTCAAAGGTTGATGTTTCATGCAGGTCGAACTTCATGCCGTTATATATGGAAAAATAACTGCTTGTGTTTTCAATATCTTCGCTACTTGCGGGCAGATGGAGAGCAAGCTTGTCCTGGGAAAGGCAGCCGCAGGAGAGCGAAATATTTTTTTTGACCTTCCCTTCCGCATAATGGATGCCGATTTCTTTAGAAGCTCCATGCCTGATAGCATCTATCATTTCTACGGCAGTGCGCCCGGTACAGCTTAAATCCTTGCCGGCAGAGGTGATAGATTTCAGAGTGGTCAGGTTTTCCAGATATCCGGTCAGAGCAATGTCTTCCGGAACACGGATACCGCGCTCTTTGAGAGCAAGATAAACACTGTATGCCATGCGGTCGCTGGCGCAGGCAATCGCCTCAGGAAGACCCTTTGGGCTATGTAACAGCTGTTCTACGAAATCATTTCCCATGTCATACCAGAAGTCGCCGTAAAAAGTACGACCTTCTTCTATCGGAAGGTTCAGGTCCTGCATCGCTTTTTTATAGCAGTTCAGGCGGTATTCCGCATGAGGATGTCCCTTGGCTCCGGTCATATAGGCAATGTCACGAAAGCCGTGTACCTCATGAAGATGCCGGATGACTTCGCCAATCACGGCATCTTCCTTGGTGATGATGCATGGAAAGCCTTCGACTGCCGTATCAACGCAGATGACGGGACAGTCGGCATTCTTCAGTTGATTTTTTATTTTATCTGCAAATTCAAACTGTATGGTGTCGGCAACATAGACAATGCCATATAGCTTTTTAGTATTCGGAAGTTCATAAATCTGCCGCTCGAATTCGGAGGAATTTCCGAAACAGCTGCTTTTGTTGGGGGTACAGAAAACGGCAACATTCATATCTCTCTGAAAGGCCGCTTTAAATATTCCGTCAATCAGACGATGCTGACAATCAACCTCAGGTTGTGCAATAATAACTCCGATACAAGGCCGGATGCCCATACAAAACAACTCCCTTCTCACGTGTATTCCCCATATCCTTATCCTACCATAGTTGAATCCGGAATGTCAATGAAGCTGACACAATAACAGCTTTACTTATAGCAGCTTCATCAAAGCAGCAACCTTGGCGCGTTCCTGCGGTGTCAGCTGTTTGGTTAATTCGGTAATTAAAAATGCACTTTCCTCCTTGGTGAAGCTTTCTCCCTTTTTCTTCAGCTTGATATTTGCCTTCAGCAGCAAAGGCAGTGCTTTGTCGAGTGGAAGGTTTTCCGTAGAGTTTACGACCTCCTGAAGAACTTCCCGCTTGACGGGAGAGAGGTTCTGAAACAATGGATTGTTTGTGATATCTTCTGCCATAGTACCTCCTTAAGCCTGAGTTGATGAATCGGATTGTTCCGTGTCCGAAGAAAATAATGTCTTTAGCAGTTCCAGGGTTTCCTTTTGTTCGTCGTTTAATAGAGAAGTAAGAGAATCTATATAGGAAGAAGGAGAAGAAGAGTTACCGTTTTCGTTGCTCTCAGCAGTTTTATCGGTGTCCTGTTTGTGTTTAACATCGGCTGGTGCAGTTTGTTCGTTCCTATCAGCCTTGTCTCCGCTGCCATGCAGAGCAGAAAAGAGATCCGGGTTTAATAACGAAAGTGAGGAAAGCAGGTCGCCTCCGGCACCTCCGAATAAATTATCTAAGCCTCCGCCCTGCATCAGACTGTTTAGCAGGTCGCCGTAGGTCTCATAAAACTTTTTGGCACGAATCAGGTTCAAAAACATGCCGATGATTTCTTTCTCGTCTCCGATGCAGACCTTGGAAAGACTTTGCAGCAACCCTTCCAAATCAAGGATGAAGGTGTTTAAAAATCCGAAAAAACCGGACTCCGGTCTCGGCGGAGGTTCCGGTGGAATTGCGCGGTAGTTTAAGTGAAATTCCTGATAGAGTCGTAGTGTCTCGGAGAATTCCAGAAATTTCATAGCCAGTTCTACCGGGTGGCGATAGGCAGGCTGCAAAAACGGGAGCGCCGTCGAAAGAAGAAGCGCAGTATGGCTGCGGAATGGAACTGGTGGTTCATTCATATCGATGGATACTCCCGTTTGGTTTGTTGATTTAATATATGCAGGAAAAAGCAGAAAATGAACGCTTTTGTCCGGAATGCTACTCAGGGTAGTTCAGACGCGCCGGAGTGATATTCTCCAGTACTTCTTTTAAAAAGCGGTCGGCAAGGTAATTTGCCATCGGCAGGTTCATATCAAGGTAATTGCCGCATGCAACAGCAGCAGCGCCCGGAACGTCTCCGCGATAATCGCGGATAAAGGTAAACAGCTCTTTCATCAGAGGAACGATGTCTTCCGAAGAATAGTCGCCGGCAAGCAAAAGATAACAGCCGGTACGGCAGCCCATCGGTCCGAAATAGACGACTTTGCTTCCGAATTCCGCATGGTTGCGCAGAAAGGTGGCGGCAAGATGCTCTATGGTGTGAAGCTCCGCGGTATTCATGACCGGCTCGAAATTCGGGCGTGTCATACGGATATCAAATGTTGTGATGGTTTCTTCTCCGACCTTGTCCTTTCTGGATACATAGATACCCGGCAGCAGGGTCAGGTGATTGATGGTAAAGCTTGCAATCGGTTTCATAAATCCTCCTTGTTTTCCGAAGGAAAATGCCCGCCCTAAGCGGGCAGAGGATTTTCCTCCTTGTTTTTTACTTGTTATAGAAACAGCTCGGTGAGCTGCTCAAAGGAATCGATTTTATAATCATAACGCATGGCAGAACCAAAGCCGTAAGCGGCAAAGACGAACGGAACGCCGGCGGCTTCGGCGGCAGTCCGGTCCCCATCGGTATCACCGACATAAACCGGTGAGGTAAGGTGATGACGTTCTTTCATCAGGCGAATGTTATCTGCCTTCAGTAATCCGGTACGTCCCGGACATTCAAAATCAGTAAAGTATGTTCCAAACTGATGCGCCTCCAAAAACGACTGAATGTAGCCATCCTCGCAGTTACTGATGATAAAAAGCGGGTAACGTTCGGAAAGCTTTTGTAAGGTTTCTTCCACATTTCCAAGCAGAATTGCGCCGTGTTTTGCAAGATAAGGACATTGTTCAACGACACACTCCCGCATGACGGAAAGGGCAACCTCCTTTGGAACACTTGTAAATAAGCGAAGCGCAATGTCTGTTAACGGAAGACCATACAGACGTTTTAATTTGTCTGCGGTAACCGTATCGGTAACCTCGGGATGTCGTTTTGCAATTTCAGTCCAAATCTCGGCGGCAGCTTCGGTGGTATCCCACATGGTGCCGTCCAAATCAAAAAAAATGCTGTCTATCATGGTTTCCTCCATTTTTCATATTGTTTATGGTAAAAGGCTAAGCTTTTATGCCTCCAGAGCAGGCTTGTCATGTGCCGTAAGCAGAAGATTCAGAAAATAACGTGCCGGTTCGGTAAGCGGCAGGCTTTCGTCGTATGCAGCAACGAGGCGGCGCTTTGGAATTTTATCTTTAATCTGCAATACATAAAGACGTTCATCCGTATTTTCGGTCAGACAGTAGTCCGGAACGAAGGCAATCCCCAGCCCGATAGCGGCAAGGTCAATGAGAAGGTCGTTGCTGCTGAGTTCAATGGCAGGTGCCAGATCGATGGACTGACGGATAAACTGTTCATGTAAAAATACACTGGTTGTAGAGTGCTTGTCAAGCATCAGTATCGGAAGCGAGGAAAGGTGGCGCAGTGTCAGTTCCTGATGCTCGTAAGGATAGGCACTCCGTTCTGCGATAAAGATATCCTGAAACTCCCTGATCGGAACAATGCGCATCGTATTATTTAATGCCGGATTCGGTGAATTGGTGATAATCAGGTCAGCCTGATTCTGCTCCAACAGCGTGGCGCAGTCTAAGGAAGTGGCATTGAGCACCTTGATATGGACATCCGGGTACTGCTTATGAAACTGATTGAAAAACGGCACAAGAAAATAACGGCAGATGGTGTCGCTGGCTGCGATGCGCAGCTGGATTCCGCCGGATTCCTTGGCATTTAAGAGCTGGCTTTCACCTTTACTAATCAGGTTGATGGCCGGTTCGATATGCTTAAACAGGATTTCTCCCTCTTTGGTCAGGGCAACCTTTTTTGTGCTTCGGATGAACAGCGTCTGACCGAGACGACGCTCCAATACCTTGACGGACTGACTGACTGCGGACTGGGAGATGAATAAATCAGCCGCGGCATCGGAAAAGCTTAACGAACGGGCAACATAGTAAAATACCTTGTAGAGTTCATAATTGACGTCCAAGAACAAAGCCTCCTATCATTAAAATCAGGTGTAAAAGGGTTTCATTTATCAATGTATCTTATGGGAGTGCAATGACAGCCTGCATCATTCCACAGCAGAAGGATAAGGATGTTATGTACAGTTATGTACGCTTAATAAGTATCACGGCGAAGCAATCAAAAGCGGAGCAGACTGTCCAAAGGTTCCCGGCAGCGCCGGGAACACGTTGCAGTGAAACCCGCCTCGGAAAGCTAGCTTTCCAGAGCGGGTTCTACTGCAACTATGTCTAAGCCGCCTTTGGCGGCGAGACCTTTGGACAGCTGCGCAGCGTTATGTGTTGCCGTGTTTCGCTGCACTGTGCTAATGTGTGCTTATGCATCATGCTTTTAAGATAATCACAGTACAACATAAGCCCATATACCTTAGTGCCTTATTAACTTCTTCCGAGGTATGCTGTCCTGTCTGTCCCTGTTCCTATCCCCTAGTATAATACATTAGTACAAATTATAAAAGCCTTAATATATATTAATTTTAATAATAAACCGCTTTGTGCTACAATTAGGTCGTGGATGGTGCGCATCTGCACCATCCACGACCTAATTGCAGTGCAAAGTGCGAAGTTCAATCAGTACAATCAGTTGCAGTGCAAGCACAATCGGTTACAGTGTGAAACGGAGGAAAATTATGGACAAGGTGCAGAGAGTTTATGTGGAAAAGAAACCGGCATATGCAGTCAGAGCCGGCGAATTAAAGAATGAGATCAAAGAATACTTAAACATCCGGTCTGTCACAGGGGTACGCGTCCTTGTGCGCTATGACATTGAAAATATCAGCGGGGAAACCTACAAAAAGGCACTTGGCACCGTGTTTTCCGAGCCGCCGGTAGATTATTTATATGAAGAAACCTTTGCAGCAGACGCAAACGACAAAATTTTCTCCGTAGAATATCTTCCGGGACAGTTTGACCAGCGCGCAGACTCTGCAGAGCAGTGTGTCAAGCTGTTAAACGAGAGCGAGGAGCCGGTCATCCGCAGCGCAACCACCTATGTGTTAAGCGGAGACGTAACCGACGAGGAATTAGAACAGATTAAGTCGTACTGCATCAATCCGGTGGACTCCAGAGAAGCAGGAGAAGCAAAGCCGGAAACGCTGGCTTCTGTTTTTGAAGAGCCTGCAGATGTGCTTGTTTTTGAAGGTTTCAAGGACATGCCGGAGGATGAATTAAAAAAGCTTTACGATTCTCTCGGTCTTGCCATGACATTTCAGGACTTTTTACACATCCAGAACTATTATCATAACGAAGAAAAGCGTGACCCGTCCGTGACGGAAATCCGCGTACTCGACACATACTGGTCTGACCACTGCCGCCATACCACCTTTTTAACCGAGCTTACCGATGTGACATTTGAAGACGGTGAGTACAAGGCTCCGATTGAGGCTTCCTACAAGCGTTACTTGAAGAGCCGCGAGATACTGTATGCAGGCAGAACCGATAAATTTGTTTCCCTTATGGACCTTGCCGTATTTGCAATGAAGGAGCTTCGCGCGGCAGGAAAGTTAGAGGATATGGAAGTATCCGATGAAATCAACGCCTGCTCGATTATTGTTCCGGTAGAAATCGACGGTAAGACAGAGGAGTGGCTTGTTTTCTTTAAAAACGAAACCCACAATCATCCCACGGAAATCGAACCGTTCGGTGGTGCGGCTACCTGCCTTGGCGGCGCAATCCGTGACCCGTTATCGGGCAGAGGCTATGTATATCAGGCAATGCGTGTGACTGGTGCTGCTGACCCGACCGTAGCCATCAAGGATACCTTACAGGGCAAGCTCCCTCAGAGAAAGATTGTGACCGGCGCGGCAAACGGCTACAGCTCCTACGGCAATCAGATCGGCCTTGCAACCGGTCTGGTAGATGAAATCTATCATCCGAACTATGTGGCAAAGAGACTGGAAATCGGTGCAGTCATGGGTGCGGCTCCGAGAAGAAATGTTATCAGAGAGACCTCCGATCCGGGCGATATCATTATCTTAATGGGCGGACGTACCGGACGTGACGGCTGCGGCGGTGCAACCGGCTCCTCCAAAGCGCATACCACGGAATCCATTACCACCTGCGGCGCCGAGGTGCAGAAGGGTAATGCACCGACAGAGCGTAAGCTGCAGAGATTGTTCCGCAGGGAAGAGGTAACAAAATTAATTAAGAAGTGTAACGACTTTGGCGCGGGCGGTGTTTCCGTAGCTATCGGTGAGCTTGCGGACGGTCTTAGGGTAGATTTGGACAAGGTTCCGAAGAAGTATGCGGGTCTTGACGGAACCGAGCTTGCCATTTCCGAATCGCAGGAGCGTATGGCGATTGTTGTAGCGGCAAAGGACGTCGAGCAGATGCTTGCCTATGCGGCAGAAGAAAATCTGGAAGCGGTTGCGGTTGCAGAGGTAACAAAAGAAAAAAGACTGGTACTGACCTGGAGAGGCAAAGAAATCGTCAATATTTCCAGAGCTTTTCTTGATACAAACGGTGCACATCAGGAGACAACCGCCGTTGTAACGATGCCGAAGGCAGAAGAGAATTATTTCAACACAGGTGCCTCCTATCTTGCAGCAAGAACCATTAAAAAAGGAGCCAAGGGCGAGGGCGTACTTGCAGACCGTGCAGGCGAAGCTTCGGTAAGAGGACGGTGGCTTGCTATGCTTGCCGATTTGAATATCTGCTCGAAGAAGGGACTTGTGGAAATGTTCGATTCTTCGATCGGTGCATCTACGGTAACGATGCCTTACGGCGGCAAGTATCAGATGACTCCGGTGCAGACGATGGTAGCAAAGCTTCCGGTACTGCGCGGCAAGTGTGATACCGTGACGATGATGAGTTATGGCTTTGACCCTTATCTTTCGAGCTGGAGCCCGTACCACGGTGCAGTTTATGCGGTGATTTCTTCTGTTGCGAAGATTGTGGCAGCAGGCGGTGACTATACAAAGATTCGTTTTACGTTCCAGGAGTACTTCAGACGTCTCGGCAGTGACCCGAAGCGCTGGGGGGAGCCGCTTTCCGCCCTGCTTGGCGCATACGAAGCACAGATGCGTCTCGGACTTCCGTCGATTGGCGGTAAGGACAGCATGTCCGGTACGTTCCAGAATATCGATGTACCGCCGACCCTTGTTTCGTTTGCGGTAGACATCGCAAAAACCTCGGATGTGATTACGGGAGAGTTAAAGAAGGCAGGGAATAAGCTTGTGAAGTTCTCCATGAAGAAGGACGCTTACAGCCTGCCGGATTATGAGAATTTCATGGTGCAGATGGCAAAGATTACAAAGCTTGCTGGCGAGGGTGTCATTGTCTCGATGTACGCGCTCGGCGCAAAGGGCATCGCAGAAGCTGTCAGCAAGATGGCATTCGGCAACCGCCTCGGCGTAAAACTTGCGGATTCCGTACCGGAAGAAGAACTGTTTGCACCGGCTTACGGTGAAATCGTGGCAGAAGTTGCAAAAGAACATCTTGCAAAGCTTTCCGAAGCAGGCGCAGAATTTACTGTGATTGGTGAAGTAACGAAAGAAGCAGTATTAACTTATAAAAATGACAGCATCACAATGGAAGAAGCGCTGAATGCATGGACGGATACACTCGAAAAGGTATTCCCGACACGCTCTAAGGTAGAGCAGGTTCCGGTGACAGAGCAGCACTATGATGCAAAGACGATTTATACCGCAAAGCAGAAGGTTGCCGTACCGACCGTATTTGTTCCGGTCTTCCCGGGTACCAATTGTGAGTACGATACACTTCGTGCGTTTGAGGCAGCAGGAGCGAAGGTAAATACCGTTGTATTCCGAAACAGAAATGAAGCAGACATCAAGGAATCCGTTCTCGCTTTTGAAAAGGCAATTAAGGAAGCGCAGATTTTGATGTTCCCGGGCGGCTTCTCCGCAGGTGACGAGCCGGATGGCTCCGGTAAGTTCATTGCGACCGCTTTCCGAAACGTGAAAATCACGGATGCGGTAAATGAGCTGTTAAAGGAGCGTGACGGTCTGGTGCTTGGTATCTGTAACGGGTTCCAGGCAATCATCAAGCTCGGCCTGGTTCCTTACGGTGAAATTACGCCGCAGCAGGACGATTCGCCGACGTTGACCAGAAACAGCATCGGACGTCATATTTCCAAGTCTGTTTATACCAAGGTTGTGACAAATAAGTCCCCGTGGCTTTCTAAAGCAGAGCTTGGCGGCGTTTACGCTATTCCGGCATCGCACGGTGAGGGACGCTTTGTAGCGAGTGACGAGTGGCTTAGAAAGCTTGCCGCAAACGGACAGATTGCAACGCAGTATGTGGACCTTGACGGAAATCCGACGATGGATGAGGATTTCAATCCGAATGCTTCGTACTGGGCAATCGAGGGCATCACAAGTCCGGACGGCAGGGTACTCGGCAAGATGGCACATTCCGAGCGCCGTGGTGACGGTGTTGCAAAGAACATTTACGGCGACCAGAACCAGCATATCTTTGAGGCAGGCGTAAGCTATTTCCTGTAAAACAGAACAGGTATCCCCGGACCTCATGCAGAGGTTAATCTCTCTGCATGAGGTCTTTTTGTGTTGAAAGGCCTTGTATTTATTTGAAGCATATTACACATCAAAAGATAAGTGCCCTTAAAAAATACGAACAAAAGTTCTGTAAAATTTGTGTGAAGCCTTGAAATAAAATGCATTTTGCAGTATACTTTAAATGAAAGAGGAGGTATAATACAGTATGGCTAAGAAGAAACAGGACTTGAAACCAGATACTGTATTAAAAAATTATTGGAGTGACAATGAGCAGTTTGCAGATTTGTTTAATGCAGTGCTTTTTGATGGAAAGCAGGTAATTCTGCCAGAGGAACTGGAGGATGTGGATACAGAAGAATCCACAGTACTGGAGCATAAGGATTATGCAGAAAGTATCAAAGCTTCCAGAGATAATATAAAAATTCAGAAGAAGTCTACCGTACATGGAGTGCAGTTTGTACTTCTTGGGCTGGAGCAGAATCCCTCCATGAAATGTTAAACATTCCAGAGGAAATGAAACAGTTTGTCAATGATTATAAGATGTTATTGGTAGAAGCAAGGGAAAATGACTTAAAACTTCACAACATCAATAATCAGGACTTCTTTAATCTGATGGAAATTCTTCTGGATAACAGTAGACCGATGAATGAGACAAAAGATATGGCAATAGACTATGCAAGAGAGCATAATGTTAATAAGTCTGTTGTTATGACAGTAGCAGGTGCAGCTAATTGTAAACTTGATTACAATGCGTTTGAAAAAGGAGATGGTGGTATGTGTACGCTGTTTGAGAAAATTGCAAAAGAAAATGAAGTAATCGGTGAAGCAAAAGGTATTGTAGAAACTGGTTATGAGTTTGGTGCTTCGGAAGCAGATATCCTCAAACGCTTACAGCAGAAGCTTGAGATTTCTGTTCAAATGGCACAGGAGTTCTTAAACATGTTTGGTAAGAAGACAGTATAAGAAAGAGTGGAATCTCTCTTATTGGAAGCAACAACATTTTTTTTGACTTCAAGCTTATGATTGAACTAAAGCAATGTAGTTGTATCAGGCATCTGCTGTTCGCTGAAATCTATATGCATAAACGAACGCATGGCATAGTTATCGTAGATGGAAGAATGAAAAAGCACAGACCTCATGCAGAGGTTAATCTCTCTGCATGAGGTCTTTTTTGCATTGGTAATTACGGACCGAATTCAAAGAATTCTATTGACTTTTATACCGTACTGTGTATAATAGTGCTTGTTTAGCGTCACTAAACTTGACGTTTATTTTTAGTAAGATTGGAGAAACGGAATGAACATCGGAGCAAAAATACGCGAACTGCGCGTACAGAAGGGCCTGACGCAGGAGGAATTAGCCGACCGCGCCGAACTCTCCAAAGGATTTATTTCCCAGCTGGAGCGCGACATTACCTCGCCGTCGATTGCAACGCTTGTCGATGTGCTGCAGTGTCTCGGTACGAACCTGGAGGAGTTCTTTTCGGGTACCTCATCGGAACAGGTCGTCTTTAAAAAAAGCGACTATTTTGAAAAAGAAGATGAAGAGCTGAAAAATAAAATCGAATGGATTATTCCGAATGCACAGAAGAACATGATGGAGCCGATTCTCCTGACACTTTCGCCGGGCGGGTCCACGTATCCCGACAATCCGCATGAGGGAGAGGAATTCGGTTATGTGCTATCGGGTGCGGTTACAATTTATATCGGAAATAAAAAGTTCAAGGTAAAAAAAGGAGAGTCGTTTTACTTTACTCCTAATAAGCAGCATTATATTACGGCTTCTGGAAAGCTTCCTGCAAGTCTGCTCTGGGTATCCACGCCTCCGAGCTTTTAAAGTCTGGAACATAGAACACACATTACGGAAAGGAAAAGAAGATGGCAGAGAATACACTGATTGATTTAATAAATATTTCAAAAACGTTTGGAAAAGATATGGTGTTAGACGAGTTCAATCTTTCAATTAAGGAGAACGAGTTCGTTACACTGCTTGGACCTTCCGGCTGCGGAAAAACAACGACGCTTCGAATTATCGGCGGTTTTGAAACACCGGATACCGGAAAGGTGATATTTGACGGAAAGGATATTACAAATCTTGCGCCGAACGAGCGCCAGTTAAATACCGTATTCCAGAAGTACGCTCTGTTTACGCATATGACGATTGCGGAAAATATTGCGTTCGGTTTGAAAATAAAGAAAAAGAGTAAACAATATATTCAGGATAAAATTAAGTATGCCTTAAAGCTTGTCAATCTGGACGGCTTTGAAAACCGTATGCCGGATTCTCTTTCCGGAGGACAGCAGCAGAGAATTGCAATCGCCAGAGCGATTGTAAACGAACCGAAGGTGCTGCTCCTCGACGAGCCGCTCGGAGCGCTTGATTTAAAAATGCGTCAGGACATGCAGTATGAGCTGATTCGCTTAAAAAATGAACTTGGAATTACCTTTGTCTATGTGACTCATGACCAGGAAGAAGCACTTACGATGTCGGATACGATTGTTGTCATGAATCAGGGCTACATCCAGCAGATGGGAACACCGGAAATGATTTATAATGAACCGCAGAATGCATTTGTTGCCGATTTTATCGGAGAAAGCAATATTATCAGTGCAACCATGGTGGAAGACCGTCTTGTCAATATTCTCGGAGTCAACTTCAAGTGCGTGGATGAGGGCATCGGCAACAATGTGCCGGTAGATGTTGTCATCCGCCCGGAGGATATTGATCTTGTGCCGCCGGAAAAGGGCATCATCACCGGAAGGGTGACGTCCTTAATCTTTAAAGGCGTGCATTATGAAATGGAAGTGATGGCAAACGGACATGAATGGCTGGTACACAGCACCGATTTATCTCCTGTCGGAAGCGAGGTCGGCATTTTTGTAGACCCGTTTGACATTCAGATTATGAACAAACCGGAATCGGAGGATGAGGAGGCGGCAGGATATCATGCATAACAGAAAAAAGTGGCTTGCCGCACCATATGTTGTATGGATGGTGGCGTTTATCGTGATTCCGCTCCTGCTGATTGCTTACTACGGATTGACTTCCAATAAAGACGGAAGCTTTACGTTAGAAAATATACTGTTGATTGCGGAGCCGGTCAATCGGAAAGCACTCTGGCTGGCCTTAAAGCTTTCCTTTATCAGTACTGCCATCTGCCTGCTTCTTGCATATCCGCTTGCAATGATACTCCGGAACAAAAAGGTAGGCAACGGAAGCTTCATTATTATGGTATTTATGCTTCCGATGTGGATGAACTTTCTGCTCCGCACGATTGCATGGCAGAACCTGTTGGAAAAGACCGGGGTTATCAATGCAGTATTGGAATTTTTGCATCTGCCGGCACTGAATATTATCAATACCCCGTATGCGATTGTTCTTGGCATGGTATATAACTTCCTGCCGTTTATGATTCTGCCGATTTACAATACACTTGTTAAAATCGACCAGAATGTCATCAATGCGGCAAGAGATTTGGGTGCTAACGGCTTTCAGACTTTTTTACGTGTGATTCTGCCGCTCAGCATACCGGGAGTCATCAGCGGCATTACCATGGTATTTGTGCCGTCGCTTACGACCTTTGTAATTTCAAAGATTTTAGGCGGAAGCAAAATTGTACTCATCGGCAACGTCATTGAGCAGCAGTTTAAAACAGTGAACAACTGGAACGCAGGCTCCGGCTTGTCGCTTGTGCTGATGGTATTTATTCTGATTTCCATGGCGCTTGTGAATAAATACGATAAGGAATCGGAGGGAACAGGAGTATGGTAAAGAAATGGTGTTCCAATTTTTATGTCGGATTGATGGTGTTTTTCCTGTATGCGCCGATTCTTGTGCTTGTTGTGCTGTCGTTTAATGCGTCGAAGTCAAGAAGCAAGTGGGGAGGTTTTACACTGCAGTGGTATGAGCGTCTGTTTTCGGATGCGGAAATCATGAGTGCACTGACGAATACACTGTTAATTGCTTTCCTCTCGGCACTGATTGCAACGCTCATCGGTACACTGGCCGCAATCGGTATTAACAGCATGAAACGCGGAACGAGGACTCTTATGATGACGATTACCAATATTCCGATGTTAAATGCGGAAATCGTAACCGGTATTTCGCTCATGCTTGTATTTGTTGCAGTAAATTTTGCACGAGGTTTCACCAGTGTCTTAATCGGGCATATTACATTTAATATCCCATATGTCATTTTAAGCGTTATGCCGAAGTTAAAACAGACGAGCAGGGCAACCTATGAGGCGGCAAGAGATTTGGGTGCGTCTTCATTTAAGGCATTTATGAAGGTTGTGCTGCCGGATCTGTTCCCGGGTATCTTTTCAGGCTTTCTGCTGGCATTTACGATGTCCATGGATGACTTTGTCATTACGCATTTTACAAGAGGAGCTTCGGTACACACACTTTCCACAAAAATCTATGCGGAAGTACGTAAAGGTGTAAAACCGGAGATGTATGCACTTTCCACCCTGCTGTTTGCCACGGTGTTAATCCTGCTTGTGATTATCAACCGCAGGGATGCACATCAGGAAAAGATAAGAAAAGAAAATGAATAATGGAGGAGAAAGACGATGAAAAAGAAATGGATGGCGGTTATACTGCTGCTTGCGGCAGCATTTGCAATGGCAGGCTGTAACAAGAGAGAGTATGCAAACGGAGAACTCTATGTTTATAACTGGGGAGAATATATTGATGAAGAGGTCATTGACCTGTTTGAAGAAAAGTACGACATCAAGGTATATTATGATGACTTTGAGGAAAACGAGGACATGTATCCGATTATTGAGAACGGCTCCGTTATTTATGATGTGGTATGTCCGTCCGATTATATGATCAGCAAGATGATTCAGAACAATCTGCTTGCCGAGTTAAACTATGATAACATTCCGAACATCAAGAACATTGCACCGGAATATCTGAAGGAGGCAGAAGGCTTTGACCCTGGCAATAAGTATGCGGTCCCGTACTGCTGGGGGACGGTCGGTATTCTCTACAACAAGACAATGGTAAACGAAGAGATTACAAGCTGGTCCGCTATTTTTGATGAGAAATATGCGGGAGAAATCCTGATGATGGACAGTGTGCGTGATGCAATCGGCATTGCCTTAAAATATCTCGGTTATTCTATGAATTCGACAAACGAAACAGAGCTTCTTGAGGCAAAGGAACTGTTAAAGAAGCAGTATCCATTAGTACAGGCATATGTGGTTGACCAGGTGCGTGATAAGATGATTGGCGGCGAAGCAGCACTCGGCGTGATTTATTCCGGTGAGGCAATCTATACGCAGAGAGAAAACGAAGACCTTGTGTATGTGGTGCCGGAGGAAGGCTCCAATGTATGGATTGATGCATGGGTAATTCCTGCAAATGCAAACAATAAGGAAAATGCAGAAAAGTGGATTGATTTCATGTGCGATCCGGAAATTGCACTGAGGAACTTTAATGCAATCACATACTCCACACCGAATATGGCGGCAAGAGAGCTGATTGAGGACGAAGACATTAAAAACAGCACGATTGCATTCCCGGGAGAAGATATTTTGAAGCGTTGTACAACCTATACCTACCTTGGCGAGGAAATGGATGCACTGTATATTCAGCTGTTTAATGAAGCAAAGATGGAGCAGTAAAAGGAGAACCTATGATTAGCTTTAAGAACGATTACAGCGAAGGAACACTTCCTGAAATTTTAGAATGTCTTATTGCAACTAATTTGGAGCAGACCGTCGGCTATGGCATGGACGAGTATTGCGAACAGGCAAAGGAAGCGATTCGGAAACGAATCGGGAGACCGGAGGCAAAGGTACACTTTTTAGTCGGCGGTACGCAGACGAACCAGACCTGCATCAGTGCCTTTCTACGTCCGCATGAGGCAGTCATCGGTGTGACAACTGCGCATATTAACGTGCATGAAACAGGCGCCATTGAGGCAGTCGGGCATAAAGTGCTGACTGCTCCGGGGGTGAACGGTAAACTGACTGCGGACGAAGTACGTGCAATTGTGGCAAATCATCCGGACGAGCATATGGTAAAGCCAAAGTTGGTTTATGTGTCAAATTCAACGGAAATCGGTACGATTTATACACGGAAGGAATTAACGGAACTGTCGGAATGCTGTAAGGAGCTTGGTTTGTATCTGTATCTGGACGGGGCAAGGCTTGGAAGTGCATTGACGGCAGACGGCAATGACCTTACCATAGAAGAGATTGCTAAGCTGACCGATGCCTTTTATATCGGCGGCACAAAGAATGGCGCACTGTTCGGAGAAGCGGTTGTGCTGCTGCGCCCGGAATTGGATGAGGATTTCCGCTATCTGATCAAGCAGCACGGCGGCATGCTTGCCAAGGGAAGACTGCTTGGTATCCAGTTTGAACGTCTGTTCCGGGATGATTTGTATTTCAGAGCCGCGGCTCACGCAAACCGGATGGCAATGCGTTTAAAGAGGGGCCTTACGGAATGCGGTGTATCGTTTCTCACTGATTCGGTGACGAATCAGCAGTTTCCGATTTTTTCGGAGTTCGAGATAGCGGAGCTTTCCAAGGAGTTCCTGTTTGAACGGAGTGACAGAATCGATGAAGAGCATCAGGCCATACGTTTCTGCACGTCGTTTGCTACAAAGGAGGAGGCAGTCGACTGCCTCATAGAAGCGGTAAAGAGATTGAAACAGTAGAAAGGTTTGGGGATTACAATGGCTCATCCGGGAAAAGAAAAGGTTGACGTGATTATTCCGGTGTATCATCCGGATAAAAAGCTGTACCGTCTGCTTGAGATGCTTTCCAATCAGACGATTCTTCCGGAAACGGTGTATCTGATGAATACGGAAACAGGGAAGAACGAGGACAGCAGTGAAGTATTGAAGGAAAAAATCAAAGGGTTCTTTTCAAAAAAGAAGAAGTTTGGCAAGAGACTGCCGTTGAACATCAAAATCATACCGGTGAAAAAGGAAGAGTTTGACCACGGCGGCACAAGGCATAAGGGAGCAGAGCTTTCTGAAAGTCCGCTTTTATTG
>JBJENV010000084.1:0-40319 GCA_051880375.1 Lachnospiraceae bacterium | reverse complement strand
AAAAAGGAATCTGAAAGCCTTGAAATTGCTGGCTTAGAGATTCCGAGAGATTATAAAAAAACATAGGAGGATTGGTATGTTAGACGATATCATTGCAGGAAAAAAGAGTCTGTTTGCAACAGGCGTACATACGGAGCTTCGGGCGCAGGAAAACCGTTACCGCCGCGTGGGTCTGGTGCAGGGAAATATGATGCAGAATACGAGGTCGGAAACCTCCGGAATCTGTGCAAGAGTGTGCAAAAACGGAGTTTACGGTTTTTCCTCGATGGCGGAGTATTCCGCCTCGGCAGCGGAGGCAGTGTTAAAGGCGGCAACCGATAATGCGCTGTTTTTAGACCGCCATGCAGCAAAGAATAAGCCTCCGGTTCCGGTACTTCCGGCAGGAAATGTTCCGGTCAACAAGGTGATTGTGGATAACGAGCAGAAAAAGTATATCGACTTCTGTAAGGAGCTTGACGATTATATTGTAAAGACTTATCCGAAGCTGACAAGCCGTACTGTGATTTATACGGAGGACTCTATGGAAAAGCTTCTGTATACTTCGGATGGACAGGACGGTCACACGACCTCGCCAAGATGCTATATTTATGTATTTATGAACTCGGAGACACTGGACGGTGCTCCGATTGAACTGTTTGATGTATTCGGCGGAGCAGGTAACTTCGACGACAACTTCAGTAAACCGGAGTTATTGTATGAGAAGTTAGACAAGCTTTATAAGAAGGTCATGGATAAGCGTGCCGGCGTTTTTGCCGAGGCAGGCTATAAGACCGTGATTTTAGGCGGAACTCTTTCCGGTATGCTGGCGCATGAGGCAGTCGGCCATACGGTAGAGGCAGACCTTGTACTCGGCGGTTCGGTGGCAGGACCAAACTTACAGAAACGGGTAGCTTCGGATCTCGTGACAATGGTAGATTTTGCGCATACCGCACTTGGAAAGCAGGCACCGCTTCCGGTTTATCTGGATGATGAGGGAACTTTGGCAGAGGATGCCGTGCTGATTGAAAACGGTATTTTAAAGGGCTACATGAACAATCGGGAAACAGCGGCACAGTTTGGAGTAAAGCCGTGCGGTAATGCGAGAGGCTGGGAATTCTCCGATGAGCCGTTAATCCGTATGAGAAATACGGCAGTTCTTCCGGGTAAGGACAAGTTAGAGGATATGATTGCTTCCGTAGACGACGGCTATTACCTTTTAGATACCGGAAACGGGCAGGCGGATTTGACCGGAGAGTTCATGTTCGGCATCAATATGGGCTATGAAATCAAGAACGGCAAGCTGGGACGCGCTATCCTCGATACGACGGTCAGCGGTATTGCCTTTGATATGTTAAAGACGGTCGATATGGTTTCTGACGAAATGGTTTGGGCGAGCTCCGGCTTCTGCGGAAAGAAGCAGAGAATGCCGGTCGGTATGGGCGGACCGGCGCTTCGCTGTAAGATTATGATGGGAGGTCGCTAAAATGGAAGAACTGAGAAGTGTTGCGGACAGAGTACAAAAGGCGATGGAAGCTGCGCAGATTACCAAGGGAAGACTCGCAGTAGAAGAAAAGGAAACGCAGGAATTCAACATGGAGAACGGCGAGTTTTCCTTATATCGGACCCTGTTTGATAAGGATTTGTCGGTAACGGTATTTCACAATCAGAAAAAGGGCGCGGCTTCGACAAACAAATTTGACGAGGAAGCAATCAAGGGAGTAGTGGAAAGTGCCGTTTTATCGGCGGAATCGTCCGTGGCGGACGAAGCATACGACATTGCACCGAAGCAGGAAAACCGGAAGTTTGAGGTCGGAGCCTATGAGCCGGATATGGATAAGCTGTTTGCAAGAACAAAGGAACTGGCAGAGGATATTAAGAACTGTTTTCCAAAGATTCAGGTCATGCAGATTATCGTATCCCATGAAAAATCTCATGAGATTTACCGGAACACGAACGGCACGGAATTTGAACGCTATGCGGGAGCTTATCAGCTGACGGTGGAATTTTCGGCAAAGGACGGAGAGAATACGACGTCATTAAATTATACCGGTGTCCGTACCGCAGATTTGGACCGCCCGTTTATTGAGATGGCTGCAATGAAGCGTCAGCTTGCAGATACGGTAAAGCAGCTGGAAGCAAAACCGATGGAGGGCAAATTCGAGGGTACGGTAGTACTGATGCCGGAATGCGCAGGGGAGTTTTTATACTATATCTGCTCCAATTTTGCAAGCGACAGTGTGATTTTAGAGAAGACCAGTATCTGGCTGGATAAGCTGGATAAGCAGGTAGCCGACCCGCGTATTACGATTACGTTTGACCCGATGAGGGAGGACATTGTCGATTACGAACGCTATACATATGACGGTTTTGTATCCGAACCGTTTGACTTCATAAAAGACGGCGTACTGAAATCCTTCAAAACAACGCTTTACGTGGCAAACAAGAGCGGCTTAAAGCCGGCAAAGAATACAAGCTACAGCATGGTTATGAAGGCAGGAGCTACTCCGTATGAGGATATCATTAAGAGCGTGAAAAAGGGACTGCTGCTTGGCGGCTTTTCCGGCGGGCAGCCGGGAACAAACGGTGAGATTTCCGGCGTTGCAAAGAACAGCTTCTTAATTGAAGACGGAAAGATTACCGATGCGGTCACGGAGGTAATGGTTACCGGAAACCTTGCAGATATGTTGAACCATGTCGTTGCAGTTTCTAAGGAAACCGTGGCAGACGGTGGCTCGGTACTGCCGTATCTGGCAGTAGACGGAGTTGTTGTTTCCGGAAAGAACTAAAGGAAAAACTCTCGTATAAGACGGGGAAGGAAGTATGAGTAAGATAGAAATCTTAAAAGATTACAGGGATAATGCAGAGCTTCGCTACAGCTTCAATGAACTGGCAAAGAAGACCTTTGGCCTGAACTTTGAAGACTGGTATCAGAACGGTTACTGGACTAAGAAGTATAACCCGCATTCAATTCAGCTGGACGGCAGGATTGTGGCAAATGTATCGGTCAATCGGACGGATTTCGTCTGGAACGGCAAGGTGAAGCATCTGATTCAGCTCGGCACGGTCATGACGGACGAGGCATACCGCAACCGGGGGCTTATCCGTATGATTATGGAGGACATTGATAAGGAATATGCAGACAAGGCAGACGGTATGTATCTGTTTGCCAGTGACAGCGTGCTTTCCTTTTATCCGAAGTTCGGTTTTGTGGCAGCAGGGCAGAAGGAATACGTAAAGGAGATTACGGGCGGCAGAGAGCTTTTTAAAAAGGTTCTGATGAAGGAGAAGAAGGAATGGGATGTCCTTCAGAGGGCGATAGAGGAGAGCGTGCCGCAGGGACCGTTTGAAATGGTCGGAAACAGCGAGCTGAATATGTTTTATGTTTCCAAGTTTATGAAGGACTGCGTTTACTACGAGGAAGCGACCGACACCTATGTCATTGCGGAAATTGAAGACGGCGAACTGCTCATTGATATGGTAGTTTCCAAGCAACCGCAGGATATGAACCGGATTGCAGAGGGCTTCGGAAACGATATAAAAAGGGTGAGACTTGGTTTTACGCCAGAGAAGGCAGACGGCTTTACGGTCAGAGAATGGCACGTGGACGACTGTACGCTGCATTTAAAAGGAATGGGAATGGAGCCGTTCAGAGAAGAGGCACTGATGTTTCCGGTACTTTCACATGCATAATTGAGGAAAGTAAAGAGGTAAAAAGAAAAAGAAGCCCGGATCACTTTTATTGGTGTTCTGAGCTTCTTTTTTGCGTCCGTCCTACGGCGTATGTTGCCATGCCGGTCGGCGCAGATATATCAGCCTTTTTCGTTTTTGGTAACCGCAGTCGGTCTGAAGTGATAAATTTCATCATAGGAATCCCATTCCGAATCGGAGTGCGGTGAAACGAAAACAAGGCCGGTGCAATCCGTCGTAGAGGCGGCATTGCAGATATCAAAGCTTTCTTCCAGTTCTTTTTCGCGTTTTCTCTCATCAGATACTTGCATGTGTGCGCCTCCTTTCAGGATGGAAATAGTATGTGCAATGGTGAAAAACTGATACTGGGAAATATTACTTGAATTCAAATCGGTATGCTGATAAAATAATTGTAAGAAGTAGCAAAGGAGTATTTACGCAAATGGAAGAAGTACTGCATATTGCAATATGTGATGATGTGCCGGAACAGCTTTCTCTGTTTCAGACGTATGCTAAGGCATGGGCAGGGTCAAAGAAACTTCCGGCAGAATTGCTTGCCTGCCGGAACGCAGAGCAGTTTTTCTTCCACTGGGAGGAAAAGAAGAATATCGATATTTTGCTGCTTGACATCGAAATGCCCGGTATGAGCGGAATTGGCATGGCAAAAAAACTGAGGGAACTTGGGGATGATGTACAGATTATTTTTGTGACAGGAGTTTCGGACTACGTGTTTGAAGGCTATGAGGTCGAAGCAGTTTCCTATGTGTTAAAGCCGGTGAAGCGGGAGCAGCTGTTTTCCTGTCTGGACCGGGCATGGGAACGCTGCAAAAGGCAGGAACCGGTTTTGTTTGTCTGTGCGGCAGGAGAGACGGTCAAGATAAAACTTGCGGATATCTGCTACGTGGAAAGCGCGGCACACGATGCTCTTATTTTCTGCAAAGGGCAGGATGAACCATATCGTTGGAGAAGCGGGATTACAGAGCTGACAGAAGAATTGATGCAAAAAAGCAACCGCTTTTTCAAACTGCACCGTTCTTATCTGGTTAGTATTCCGTACATCAGGCGGATTACGAAAAAAGAAGTAATGCTGGAAAACGGGGACATACTTCCGATTGCGAGAGGAAAATGGGAGGAATTAAATCAGGCATATCTGGAATATTACAGAAGGGAAATGAGACAGTAGATGAAATGGGGAATACAGGCTGTCTGGCTGGTGGCATACTGGTATTACATCGGAAGACAGGGAACTATTCAAAAAGGAATAGGAAGGCGAATCATTACCGCAGGGATTGCGGCAGGACTTTTGTGCGGTTTTCTGCTGTTCGGACTTCCATGGCTTGCGTGGCTTTTGATTACCGGAGTATTTCTTCTCTATGATTTATTCTTTGATGAAGAACCGTTTCGATATCAGTGGTGGGGCATCCTGCTTTCCGGTGGAGTGATTGTCTTACTTTCTCTGATGCCCGTGCGAGGACAGTTCGTTGCAGGCGGAGCACTGTTTGTTTTGCTTTTTTTGCTGCTCGCGGCAAAGAGGGGATACCTTACCGTAAGCAACAGTGTGATGGTACCGGCTGTCTATCTGCTTTTATCGGTGCAGGATGTTGTTCCTTTCACTATCCTTCTGACAGAACTATTACTTTTCTTTACGTTTGAGACCACCTTATCTTCATGGAAGAAAAGCTTTGACGGAGAATCAGAGCATGTGATGCGGGATATTCTCGGACACCAGTATGAAGAGATTAAGACAATTTACATGAATATGCGCGGCTGGCGGCATGATTACCATAATCACATTCAGGTCATGAAGGCACAGCTTGCGGAAGGAAATACGGAGACACTAAGACATTATTTAGATGAACTGGAGCAGGATTTGGACAGGGTGGACACGTATGTGAAGTCGGGCAACCGGATGGCAGACGCCATTTTAAACAGTAAGCTGTCGCTTGCCGGACAGAAGCAGATTCACGTGAACTGCAAAGCACAGCTGCCGGAGAACATTTCGGTGGAGGATGTGGACCTTTGCGTTATTCTGGGGAATCTGCTGGATAATGCGCTGGAGGCATGTGAAAAGATACCGGAAGAGAACCGCTTTTTAAGAGTTTATATTGTGGCACATAAAAACCAGCTGTATGTTTCCATCCAGAATTCCGCAAAAGAGGAACTGAATTTTGACGAGAGGCATTATATTACATCAAAGCGCGGCAGTCATGGATTCGGCATGAAACGTGTGCAGGCGATGGTAGAAAAGTATGAAGGATATCTGCGGTTAGCCAATGAGCCGGGAATTTTTGCGGCAGAGGTAACAATGCCGCTTTAAGCAATTCGTGAAAAATATCGAACATTTCGTGCAGGAATTCTCAAAAGCGGGATTTCCTGCATTATTCTTTTCCTATCGAAAACCTGACGCCCGGGAATATGTTCCGGAGCGGAGATGGAGTATCAAAGGAGAACACCTATGAGAAAGAAAAATCAATCCTATTCTCTTTGGAGTAACTATGTGTATACCTTCAAAGAAATGAGAAAGCTGGAAGGAGCAGGGGCAATCGTGCTTTGCGTGGCAAGTGCGATTCTGCAGATTGTGCAGCCGTTCCTTATGATGGTATTGCCGAGTGTTGCCGTGGCGCTGATGACCAGCGGGAAAAAGCCGGGAATACTGCTTTTCCTGCTGGTCGGCTATGTACTGCTTTTGCAGTTGCTGCGATTGATAACCGGATATGTGGAAAGTAAGTGTAATTCCATGCTGTTTTTGTTTCGTATTGACAGTGTAGACACGTTTCATGAGTCCTGTCTGAAGATAGACTATCAGCTGATGGAATCCGAGGAAGGAAAAAAGAAAATGGACGGTTCCCTGCGCAATGTGTATTCCGGGAATGAAAGCGGTATAGAGGCATTTGTCAAAAATCTGATACAGGCGATGGTTTTCTTTGGCGGAATGCTTGTATATGCGTTCCTGATCGGAACTCTGCAGCCGCTTCTGCTTCTTCTCATTGCCCTGCTGACAGGGATTGTAACGCTTGTAAACACAAGAGCGGAAAAGAAGGGGAGAAAGATTAACGAAACGGAATTCTGGAAAGCGTATCGGGAAATGCAGTACTTAAATGCGGAGACATTAAATACGGCAAACGGAAAGGATATCCGGCTTTACCGCATGAAACGCTGGTTTTCCGAAGAGTTTCAGAACATCATCGGGAAGCTAGCGGGGGCAGACCAAAGGGAGCAGAATCAGTATCTGGCTGCGCGTATGACAGAACGTGTGCTGGCACTTTTCCGGGATGCATTTGTGTATGCTTATCTGATCTGGCAGATGGCACAGGGAAACATGGAAGTCAGCGCATTTCTTCTATATGCAGGCATAGCTGCGGGCTTTGGCGGTCTGATGTCAGGGTTTTCTACCAGAATGCAGGGAATCCTCCGGGATAACCGTCTGATGCGGGAGCATAGAGAATTTGTGGAGCTGGCAGAGCGGCAGGGAACGGGAACAGAGCAGCTTGCTGCGGCAGGATTGTTACATGAAATACGGTTTGAACATGTGAGCTATTGCTACGAAGGGCAGGAAGAGAATACGGTAAAAGATGTGACACTTACAATAAAGCCCGGAGAAAAGTTAGCATTAGTCGGAATGAACGGAGCCGGTAAAACTACTCTAATTAAGCTCTTGTGCGGTCTGTATCATCCGACAGCCGGAACTATCTACATAGACGGGCAGGATAGTTCTACGCTCAGTAAAAAGGAGTACTATAAAGAATTTTCAGTAGTATTTCAGGATGTGTTTGCCTTTGCCTTCCCGCTTTCGGATAATGTATCGTGCAGGAGACAGGAGGATACCGACAAGCTGCGCCTTAAGAGCTGCTTAAAGAGGGCAGGCCTGTGGGAAAAGGTACAGTCGCTTCCAAAGAGAGAAGAAACCATACTGAATAAAGATCTGGATGCGGAGGGTGTGGTATTATCCGGCGGTGAAATGCAGAAGCTGATGTTAGCGAGGGCGCTTTACAAGGATGCGCCGGTTGTGATTCTGGATGAACCAACGGCAGCGCTTGATCCGATTGCCGAGAGCAGTCTGTATGAGAAGTATTATGAAATGACAAAGGATAAGACAAGTATCTTCATATCCCACCGTCTCAGCTCGACGAGGTTCTGCGACCGGATTTTGTTTATGGAAAACGGCAGGATAACAGAAGAGGGAAGCCACGAGGAACTGATGCTAAGAAAGGGCGCGTATGCCAATATGTATGAGGTTCAGGCAAGGTACTATAAGAATAAGCAGCAGGAGGAAGAATGCTATGCATAAAGATAAGGAATGGTTTTCGGTACATAAAACAGGATTCCGCCTGTTAAAGCTTGCGCATTCCATGGACAGCAGTTTCCTTCCGCTCGTTTTGCTGGAACTGCTTTTGGAGGTAGTTGCCTCCTATGCAGAGCTGTTCTTGTCTGCGGAGTTGATTGATGCACTGCTGCAAAAGGAGTTTCGGATGGC
The DNA here is from genome assembly GCA_051880375.1 of Lachnospiraceae bacterium. Lineage (GTDB taxonomy): Bacteria > Bacillota > Clostridia > Lachnospirales > Lachnospiraceae > SIG299. The sequence continues at coordinate 32,179 of JBJENV010000084.1, read as the reverse complement.
AGCAGCCTTTGCCGGAATGACAATTCTGGTTCATCTGCTGTCCGGAATTCTGGTAGGGCTGCTTGGCAGGGCATATCATGTGATTGGTGTGCGCTGTAGGCATTCCTTTTCGGTATTGATGAGAAAAAAGCTACTGGATTTGGACTATGAGGCAACAGAAAATCCGGAAGTGGTAGATAAAATCCGTTTTTCGGAGAGGACAGCGGCGATGTATGGCGGACTGACGAGTGTAGTCGGCAACTACAAAAGTATGCTGAAAAACTTCCTGACGGCGGCAACAGCAGTAGCTATGATGGTTTCACTCTGCTTACAAAATCCGGAAACGGAGAGTGCCGTACTCAGAATCTTTGCAGGTCCTGCAGGCTCCGCACTCCTTCTTTCTTTTCTGATTTTTCATTTACTGTTTCTGTCAGGTAAGGTAAGACAGATATATGCAAAGAAGGAAAAAGAGATTTTTGAACAGCATACCGGAGCAGAATTGTGTCTTGGCTATCTGCTTGAGAAAGTATTTCAGAATTATGCAACAGGAAAGGTAACGCGTATCTTTGATATGAACGATATGATTCTTGCAAATACAAAGAGGGAAGGAAAGCGTCTGAGAGAATATTTCGGAAAGATGTGCAGGGTAGAGAATGCGCAGTATAATCTGCAAAATCTGGCCAATGCTTTTTTTACACTTGGTTCGTATGCCCTGGTTGCATTAAAAACCGTAACGGGAGCAGTGACCGTCGGAGCATTTACAAAGTATACGGGAGCACTTGCCCGGTTTGGGGCTGCCTGTTCGGAAATAGCGGAACAGGCAGGAGCGCTGACTCGCTCCTGCACCTATATGAAAGAATTTCTTGAGTTCATGGATTTAGAGGTGAGTCAGGAGAGGGGAAGCATCCCGGTAGAAAAGCGGCTGGATGGGGAATATGAGCTTGCTTTTGAAAATGTCAGCTTTCACTATCCGGGCAGTGAGCAGCTTGTCCTAAAGAACGTCAGCTGCAGGCTCAATATGAAGGATAAAATGGCGGTAGTCGGACGGAACGGTGCCGGAAAGACAACGTTTATCAAGCTTTTATGCCGCCTGTATGAACCGACGGAGGGACGCATTACGTTAAACGGCGTAGACATCCGCAAATACGATGAGGAGGAGTACCGTGATTTGTTCGGTGTGGTATTTCAGGATTTTAAGCTGTTTGCCTTCCCTGTCCGCGAGAATATTGTGGCAGGGTTTGAGCCGGAGGATGAAAAGTTTTGGGAATGCTTAAGACAGGCAGGAGCTGCGGAACTGGTGCGGCAGATGCCTGACGGTCCGGATACGGTTTTGTATAAGCAAAAGGAAGACGGGGTGGAAATCAGCGGCGGTGAGGCACAGAAGCTGGCACTTGCGAGAGCTCTTTATAAGGATGCGCCGGTTGTGATTTTAGACGAGCCGACGGCGGCGCTTGACCCGATTAGTGAGGCGCAGGTCTATGCGGGCTTTGACGAAATGGTAAAGGACAAGACAAGCATCTATATTTCCCACCGGATGAGCAGCTGCCGCTTCTGCAATGATATTCTTGTGTTTCAGAACGGAACCATCGTTGAACGCGGAAGCCATGAGAAGCTGCTTAAAAAGGGAGGAGAGTACGCAGCGCTTTGGAGGGCGCAGGCACAGTATTATGCCGGGTAACAAGGGTGATAGACAAAAAACTCGTTGCCTGTAATTTGACAAATCACAGGCAACGTGATAGAATAAACGTACTTGAGCGAAAGAGGTGAAAAGATGAGGAGATAATCGACTTTTGTAAACATGAAGTAAGCGAAACGGTATGATTCTACAGTGGCACAGCTTTTTGTGCCGTATGGTATGGAATGATACTTGTTTGTCATGTTGCCAAAAGTGGATTATGTATCTCATAACCTCTTTTTTTCGTGCACAAAATGAACAACATAGCATGTATTTTTGTAATCCGGAAGCAATGCGCACAGCCTCCGGCTACAAAGAGGTTTGATATATCATCCGGAATCATTTGGCAACAGATGATTCTTTTTTTTGAATATAGGGGTGATGTAGATGTTACAGGTAAAAAATCTTACAATAACGCATAGAAAAGACAACAGAGTATTGCTGAAAGACTTCAACCTGGTCTTAAATGACGGGGACAGGGCTGCGATCATCGGAGAAGAGGGAAACGGAAAGTCGACCCTGCTGAAGCTGATATATGAGGAGTCCATGGTGGAGGATTATGTGGAATTTACCGGTGAAATCATCCGTGGTGGCAGCCGCATGGGCTATCTGGCGCAGGAGCTTTCGGCGGAAGAAAAGGCAGAAAGTGTTTATGAGTTTATGTGCAGGCTGCCTCAGTTCTTTGAACTGACGCCGAAGGAGCTGGCGGATGCCGGCAGAACATTAAAGCTTTCCACGGAGCTGTTTTATTCCGAGCAGAAAATGGGAGAGTTGTCCGGCGGGGAGAAAATCAAGCTTCAGCTGGCAAGGCTTTTGCTGGGACGGCCGGATATGCTGCTTTTGGATGAGCCGTCCAACGATTTGGATATGGAATCGCTAAAGTGGCTGGAGGAGTTTATCAACGGCTGCGGTGTTCCGGTACTCTATATTTCCCATGATGAAACGCTGTTGGAAAATACGGCGAATAAAGTGGTTCATCTGGAGCAGCTGAAACGGAAACAGGAATGCAGATATACCGTGGAAGCGGCAGGCTATCGTGACTATGTGGAACGGCGGGCATCCGGTCTTCTCCGGCAGGAGCAGCTGGCAAGAAAGGAACGCGACGAGTACGAAAAGCAGCAGGAAAAATTTCGCCAGATAATGCAGAAGGTGGAGCATCAGCAGAATGTGATTACCAGACAGGACCCTCACGGTGGACAGCTGTTAAAAAAACATATGCATCGGATTAAGGCTTATGAAGCCAGGTTTGAGAAGGAGTTTGAAAACATGACGGAGTTTCCGGAAACAGAGGACGCTATCTTTGTCAGGTTTGGAGAAAAGGCAGAGCTTCCGGCGGGGAAAGTGGTGCTGGATATTACGCTTCCCAAGCTTCAGATAGAAGAAAGGGTGCTGGCGGAGAATATCGCCCTGCGAATCAAAGGGCCGGAGAAGGTCTGCATTGTCGGAAAAAACGGCTGCGGAAAGACGACGTTGCTTCGTATCATTGCAGGGGAACTGCTTGCAAGAAAGGATATCAAAGCCTCCTATATGCCGCAGAACTATGAAGAACTTCTGCACATGGAGCAGACGCCGGTGGAATTTTTATCGGAGACCGGGGACAAAGAAGAAATTTCGAAAATCCGTACCTATCTGGGAAGCATGAAATACACACCGGATGAAATGCTGCATCATATCGAGGATTTGTCCGGCGGGCAGAAGGCAAAACTGCTGCTTCTTAAAATGAGTATGTCCGGCAGTAATGTGCTGCTCCTGGATGAACCGACCAGAAATTTTTCGCCGTTATCCGGTCCGGTCATTAGAGAGATGCTAAAGGGCTTTCGGGGAGCGATTCTGACGATTTCCCATGACAGAAAATATATCAGAGAGGTTGCGGATACCGTGTATGAACTGACGAAGACAGGGTTGACGCTTTGCGAGAAGGAAGAAGGATAAGGAGAAAGGATAAGGAAAGGTATATGAAAAATCACATTTTTATAGAAGGGTTGCAGGGCAGTGGGAAAACGACACTGCTTCGTAAGTTATCCGAAAAGTATCCGGAGTACAAGGCGTATTACGAAGGGGATATTTCACCGGTGGAGCTTGCATGGTGCAGCTATATGACGAAGCAGGAGCTTGATAAGGTGCTTATGGAGTATCCGCACCTTGAGCAGGAAATATGGCAGAATACAAAGCAGGAGGGAGACTATTATATTACGTCCTACACGCGGATTCTGGCAGAATGTCGGGAATTTTACGAGCAGATGGAGCAGCATGAAATTTATAACGGAAGAGTAAGCTTTGAACGCTTTCATGAGATTATTATGAAGCGCTACCTTGCTCTGGAGCAGGGAAAAAATCTGTTTGAATGCTCTTTCTTTCAGAACAGCATAGAAACTATGATGCTGTATTACCAGATGGAGGAGCAGAAAATCATGGACTTTTATAAAGAAGCCTATGAAATCCTTAAGCCGAAGGGCTTCCGGATGCTTTACCTGAAGTCGGAACATATCCGTGAAAATATTCTTCAGATTAAGAGGGAACGCTCCGATGAGCATGGGGTAGAGCTCTGGTATCCGCTGATGATGAAGTATTTGCAGGAATCACCGTATGGAAAGGCGCACGGATATCAGGACCTTAATGATATGATTGCCCACTTTGAGCGAAGATGCGGGATAGAAGAGCGGATTATCCGTGAGGTACTGGGCGAGGACTGTACGGTGCTGAAGGCAAAGGAGTTTGCACTTTGAAAATGCGAAAACCAAAGGATTATGATTGAAAACTGGTGGGAATGTGCTATAATAAAATCAGTAGTTTTTATGGACTACAGTATGCAGAGAACAATGAAGGGAGAGTACACATTATGTTAGGAGTTATTCTTAATCTGGTATTAGGTGGCGTTGCAGGCTGGCTGGCAGGCAAGATTATGAAGAGTGAGGGCGGCCTCATTAGAAACGTGATTCTTGGTGTCCTCGGCGGCGTAGTAGGCAGCCTCTTACTTGGTATCATCGGTATCTCCGGCAGCGGTATCATCGGTGGACTTATTGTTTCGGTACTTGGCGCATGCTTGTTAATCTGGGTAGTAGACAAGTTTTTTAAGAAATAATGCTACAGAGTACATAAGAAGAAAAGAAGCCCTTGCTTTTGATGCAGAGGCTTCTTTTCTTTTACTCTATTTTTCTTTAATTTCGCTGTGCCATTGCTGTAAGGATTTGATTTCTCCGTTGCCGTACTTGTTGACGTAATGGATACCCTTTGCGGTCGCGCGTGCGGCGGCTGCGGTTGTCATGTAAGGAATCTTGTTCTTGATGGCAGCCTTTCTGAGATAGCTGTCATCATGAATGCTTTCCTTTCCGGCAGGAGAGTTGATGATTAAGTCAATCTTACCGTTAGTGATGGCGTCTAAGATGTTCGGACGGCCCTCGTACAGCTTGTTGATTTTTTCGGCTTCAATACCGTTTGCACGGATTAAGTCATAGGTGCTGCCGGTGGCGAGAATGTGGAAGTCCTCGTCTGCGAAAATCTGTGCTACCTCTATGATATCCGGCTTGTCCTTGCTGTTGACCGAAATGAGGACGGTACCGAAGAGCGGAAGCTTTGACTGGGTTGCCTCCTGTGCCTTATAGAAGGCTTCGCCGTAATGGGCGGAAAGACCAAGTACTTCACCGGTCGAGCGCATTTCCGGTCCGAGGACAGGGTCAACCTCCGGGAACATATTGAACGGGAACACCGCTTCCTTGACACCGTGGTAAGGAATATCCTGTTCCTTTAAGGAAGGAATCGGGGACGGGCGTCCGGTCAGTTCGGAGGTAATGATGTCGGTCGCTATCGGCACCATGCGGATGTTACATACCTTGGAAACAAGCGGTACGGTACGGGAAGCGCGCGGATTTGCCTCCAGCACGTATACCTTGCCGTTTTCAATTGCATACTGCATGTTCATTAAGCCCTTGACATGCATTTCCTCTGCAATTTTCTTTGTATATTCTTTGATGGTGCGCACGTTTTCCTCGGAGATATGAACCGAAGGAAGAATACATGCGGAGTCGCCGGAGTGAACGCCCGCAAGCTCAATGTGTTCCATGACCGCAGGGACGAAGGCGTGTGTTCCGTCGCTGATGGCATCCGCCTCACATTCCATGGCGTGATTTAAAAAGCGGTCAATTAAAATCGGACGGTCCGGAGTAACGCCGACAGCTGCCTGCATATAGCCGGTCATGCTTTCGTCATCATATACGACCTCCATACCGCGTCCGCCGAGCACATAGGAAGGGCGGACCATCACCGGATAACCGATGTTCTTTGCAATGGCAAGCGCTTCCTCTACGGTGGTTGCCATTCCGGATTCCGGCATCGGGATATGAAGCTTATCCATCATTTCACGGAACAAATCGCGGTCCTCTGCGAGGTCAATGACGGCAGGAGAGGTGCCGAGAATGCGGACACCGTTCTTTTCGAGCGACGCAGCAAGGTTTAACGGTGTCTGACCGCCGAACTGTGCAATCACGCCGAGCGGCTGTTCTTTTTTATAAATGCTCAAAACATCCTCTAAGGTTAACGGCTCAAAATAGAGCTTGTCAGAGGTGTCATAGTCCGTGGAAACGGTTTCCGGATTGCAGTTTACGATAATTGTTTCAAAGCCGAGCTTTTTTAAGGCGAGAGAAGCGTGTACGCAGCAGTAGTCAAACTCGATACCCTGACCGATGCGGTTCGGACCGCCGCCGAGAATCATAATCTTCGGCTTATCGGCAGTGACCGGATTCTGATCCGGTGCGTTGTAGGTGGAGTAGTAGTAGGCGGAATCTTCGGTGCCGCTGACGTGCACTCCTTCCCATGCTTCTTCCACGCCGAGACTGATACGGCGGTTTCTTACATCATCTTCGGAAATTTCAAGCAGTTTGCTTAAATATTTATCGGAGAAGCCGTTTTTCTTGGCAGAAATCAGGGCTTCATCGGACGGAAGACCGCCCTTGAAAGCCTTAAGTGCTTCTTCTTCCTCCACCAGTTCCTTCATCTGCTCGATAAAGTAGTGCTTCACCTTTGTAATGTTGTGGATTTCTTCTACGGTTGCACCCTTGCGGAGTGCTTCGTACATAATAAAATGGCGTTCGCTCGACGGAGTGATGAGCATGCCAAGCAGCTGTTCCTTCGTCTTTGTACCGAAGTCCTTTACGCCACCGAGACCGTAACGACCGGTCTCCAGACTACGGATTGCCTTCTGGAAGGCTTCCTTGTAGGTCTTGCCGATACTCATGACTTCGCCGACGGCTCTCATCTGTGTTCCTAACTTATCCTCAACGCCCTTGAACTTTTCAAACGCCCAGCGCGCGAACTTGATGACAACATAGTCGCCGTCCGGAACATACTGATCCAGTGTGCCGTATTTGCCGCAAGGAATTTCCTTTAACGTAAGGCCTGCGGCGAGCATGGCGGAAACAAGAGCAATCGGGAAACCGGTTGCCTTTGATGCAAGTGCCGAGGAACGGGAGGTTCTTGGGTTGATTTCAATGACGATAATGCGGTCGGTGACAGGGTCGTGTGCAAACTGTACATTGGTGCCGCCGATGACCTGTACGGAATCCACAATTCTATATGCCTGCTCCTGCAAGCGTTTCTGGCATTCCTTTGAAATGGTGAGCATCGGGGCAGAGCAGAAGGAGTCGCCGGTATGTACGCCGAGCGGGTCGATGTTTTCGATAAAGCATACGGTAATCATGTTGCCGTCCGCATCTCGCACGATTTCAAGCTCTAGTTCCTCCCAGCCGAGAATGGATTCTTCTACGAGAACCTGACCGACCAGACTTGCCTGCAGACCTCTTGCACAGACAGTTTTTAATTCTTCCTTGTTATAGACAAGACCGCCGCCGGCACCGCCCATGGTGTAAGCCGGACGAAGCACGACCGGGTAGCCGAGCTGATCTGCAATGGCAAGAGCCTCGTCTACGCTGTAGGCAACCTCGCTTCGTGCCATTTCAATGCCGATGGCTTCCATGGATTTTTTGAATTCGATACGGTCCTCTCCGCGCTCAATCGCGTCAATCTGGACACCGATAACTTTTACGTTGTACTTATCGAGCACACCGGCAGAGGCAAGCTCCGCGCAAAGGTTTAACCCGGACTGACCTCCGAGATTCGGAAGCAGGGCATCCGGACGTTCCTTTGCAATAATCTGCTCCAGGCGTTCAACATTCAGTGGTTCGATATAGGTGACATCCGCCGTTTCCGGGTCTGTCATGATAGTGGCAGGATTCGAGTTTACAAGCACGATTTCATAACCGAGCTTACGAAGCGCCTTACACGCCTGAGTACCGGAATAGTCAAATTCACAGGCCTGTCCGATAATAATCGGGCCGGAGCCGATAATCAGTACTTTGTGGATATCTGTTCGCTTTGGCATAGAATTCTCCTCATTTTTTGTGGTTTAGTAGCTGCGGTTTCCGATGGCATAAGCTAAGATGCTTGCTATCAGCATGGTGCCGGAAACATTCGGGTGAAGTCCGTCATCCTGATAGAGAGCAGTAAGCTCGGCTTCCGGCAGCTTTAAAAATTCGCTGTGCAGGTCGACCAGAGGAAGCGCGTTAGCAGCGGCAACGGCCTCAATATGCGGCAGAAGACGCAGAAGATAACGCTCCTGATGCTTACGCCAGATGCAGAAGCCGACCGGCATCGGAGTGACGATAAAAATCAGAGCCCCCGGTGCGGCAACGAAAACGGCATCAATGATTGCCTGATAATAGGTTTCAAACTCCGGCTCCAGAGAAATCAGATTGTTATACGGGTCCTGCACATCAAGAACATCGTCCATGCCGTCCTGTGCATCGTTTGTTCCGAGCATAATGACATAGATGTCCCCTTGAAGCGCTAAGGCTTCCCGGTAACGGTCCTGACGGACATACGGAAGTCCGCACACCCTGCCGTTAAGCTCCTTGTTGCTGACGCAGCTGCTGGTAACCCCCTGATTGAAGACCTCATAGTCCTCTCCGAGAAATTCCTGCAGAAGGAACGGGTAGGTGCATGTAATGTCATCCAGGCCAAAACCTTCTGTGATACTGTCTCCCATACAGACTACTTTGATTTTTTTCTCCGGTACCATGTAGTTTCCCCCATTGTGGTTTGTTATTTCTCCAGATTGTTCATCATCATGGCGCGAACCTTTAAGGACAGACCGAACAGATTAATAAAGCCCTCTGCATCGTGGTGGTCGTAAAGCTCGCCGGTTGTAAACGAAGCAATGCTTTCATTATATAAGGAGTAAGGAGAAGTAGTTCCCTGCTTGATGATGTTGCCTTTGTAGAGCTTTACCTTTACTTCACCTGTGACATACTGCTGCGTGGATTCCACAAATGCCTGCAGAGCCTCGCGAAGCGGAGTGAACCATTTGCCTTCGTATACGATGTCTGCAAACTTGTCGCCGATGCCTTTTTTGTAAGCAAGTGTGTCACGGTCTAAAATCAGTTCTTCCAGCTGTGTGTGTGCTTCCATTAAGATGGTGCCGCCCGGTGTTTCGTAAACGCCGCGGGACTTCATGCCGACCACGCGGTTTTCCACGATATCAACGATACCGATGCCGTGCTTGCCGCCGAGTCTGTTTAATTCCTTTAAAATGTCGGAGGCCTTCATCTTTTTGCCGTTTAATGCAACAGGAGCGCCTTTCTCAAAGGTCAGGGAAATGGTTTCGCCCTCGTCAGGAGCACGCTCCGGAGAAACGCCGAGGACTAAGAGGTGGTCATAATCCGGTGCATTTGCCGGGTCCTCCAACTCCAGACCTTCATGACTGATGTGCCAGAGGTTGCGGTCACGGCTGTAGCTGTGGCTTGCATCAAACGGAAGGTCGATGCCGTGCTGCTTGCAGTATTCGATTTCGTCCTCACGGGACTGCATTTTCCAGGTTTCCTTGCATCTCCAAGGAGCAATAATCTTTAATTCAGGAGCAAGCGCCTTGATACCGAGTTCAAAACGAACCTGGTCGTTGCCCTTACCGGTAGCACCGTGGCAGATTGCGGTTGCGCCCTCCTTCTTTGCAATTTCCACCAGCTTTTTAGCAATGAGCGGACGCGCCATTGAGGTGCCGAGAAGATACTTGTTTTCGTAAACGGCACCTGCCTTCACGCAGGGAATTGCATAGTCATCTACAAATTCATCTACTACATCCAATATGTAAAGCTTTTCGGCACCGGAGTACTTTGCACGCTCCTCCAGACCGTCTAATTCGTTACCCTGTCCGACATCGATACAGCAGCAGATGACATCATAATCGTAATTTTCCTTTAACCAGGGAATGATTGCGGTCGTATCAAGACCACCTGAGTAAGCTAAAATGACTTTTTCCTTCATAAACAGGTATCCTCCTTCATGCAAATACAAAATTCTGTAAGTTAATAATTATACATTAAAATAACTATACAACATGCGACAGTAAAATGCAAGAAGCCTATCAAAGAATTTTCATGGAATTGACCTTGCCACGGCGCAAAAAAGCGAGTAATATAAATTTAAGAAAACAGGGAAAAGGAGAGTTTATCATGAAATATCGGGTTGTGTTAGCTTCAGGGTCGCCAAGAAGAAAGGAAATCCTTGGACAGGTAGGTGTGGAATTTACCTGCCGGACAAGCGGGAAAGAAGAGGTCATCCGTAGTACGGACCCGAAGGAGGTTGTTTTGGAGCTTTCTGCGATGAAGGCGGAAGATGTGGCAGATGCAGAGGAAGGACCGGTGCTTGTACTCGGTGCGGATACGGTGGTGGCGTACCGCGGACAGATTCTTGGGAAACCGAAGGACAGGGCAGATGCCATTCGCATGATTTCCTCGTTTGCGGGCGAGACCCACGAGGTATATACCGGTGTGTGCATGATTATCAAAGAAGAGGACGGAACAAAGAAAACGCTTTCCTTTGCGGAGACGACAGGCGTTACCGTATACCCGATGACAACCGGAGAAATCGAGACCTATGTGGACAGCGGCGAGCCGATGGACAAGGCAGGGGCGTATGCAGTTCAGGGACTGTTTGCTCCTTATATCAAGAGCATTTCCGGCGACTATTATAATATTGTAGGTTTTCCGATTGCAGGAATTTATCAGCGGCTGAAGGAAGAAGGAATTCTTCTGTTTTGAAAGTTGTGATGATTTCAAAAAAATATATTGCATAAAATTACACATAGATGTATAATTATGAGAAAATGATTGCATACGAAGAAAGCGTCCCGGTAGGACAAAAGGGCAGATACCGGCACGGACGTTGAAAGGAGCGGATAGAGGATGATAAAGGTAGGAATTATCGGTTCCACCGGCTACGCCGGGCAGGAGCTTGTACGGCTTTTATTACAGCATAAGGAAGCAGAAATTGTATGGTACGGCTCTAAGAGCTATGTGGATAAGCAGTACGCGGAGGTGTTCCGCAATATGTTTGAGCTTGTGGATGACAAGTGTCTGGAGGATGACATGGATGCGCTTGCCGATGCCGCAGACGTCATTTTTACGGCAACACCGCAGGGACTTTGTGCTTCGATTGTCAAGGAAGAGGTGTTACAAAAGACAAAAATCATTGACCTGAGTGCGGATTTCCGTATCAAGGACGTTTCGGTTTATGAAAAGTGGTACGGCATCAAGCACGCAAGTCCTCAGTACATAGACGAAGCGGTTTACGGGCTTTGCGAGTTAAACCGTGAGAAAATAAAGGGCGCCAGACTGGTTGCAAATCCGGGCTGCTATCCGACCTGCTCCACCTTAAGCATTTATCCGCTGGCAAAGGCCGGACTGATTGATATGAAGACGGTGATTATTGATGCCAAATCCGGAACCTCCGGTGCCGGACGCTCGGCAAAGGTCGATAACCTGTACTGCGAGGTCAACGAAAACATTAAGGCATACGGCGTGGCAACACACCGTCATACACCGGAAATCGAGGAACAGCTGTCGTATGCATCGGGAGAACAGGTCGTGTTAAACTTTACTCCGCATCTTGTCCCGATGAACCGCGGCATTTTGATTACCGCTTATGCATCGTTAAAGCAGCCGGTTTCCTATGAGGAAGTAAAGAAGATTTATGATGACTGCTATAAGGACGAATACTTTGTCCGTGTTCTCCCGCAGAATGTCTGTCCGGAAACAAGATGGGTGGAGGGCTCCAATTTTGTGGATGTGAATTTTAAGATAGATGAGCGCACCAGCCGGGTGATTATGATGGGCGCAATGGATAATCTGGTAAAGGGCGCGGCAGGTCAGGCAGTACAGAATATGAATCTCATGTTCGGACTTCCGGAAAAGACAGGGCTTTCCCTTGTTCCGATGTTCCCGTAAAAGCAGACGCTTCAGGGTACGAAAAAGGATTTAACTGTAAGGAGAGAGTCCGTGATGGAAAACATAACAGAAATCAGAGTCATGAAACCGGAAGATTATGATGAGGTATATGCCCTCTGGAATACGATTAAGGGCTTCGGTATCCGAAGCATTGACGATTCCAGAGAAGGCGTGGAACGCTTTTTAAAACGAAATCCGACAACAAGCATGCTTGCGGTTTCGGATGGAAAGGTCATCGGAAGCATCCTGTGCGGACATGACGGAAGAACCGGGTATCTTTATCATGTCTGCGTGGCGGAGGAGTACAGAAAACACGGCATCGGCAAGGCGATGGTTGCCAGAGCTATGGAGGCGTTAAAGGAAGAAGGCATCAATAAGGTTGCGCTGCTTGCGTTCCGGAAAAACGAGGTCGGCAACTGCTTCTGGAAGGGCGTCGGCTGGACCGGACGGGAGGACGTCAATTATTATGAATTTGTGCTGAATGCCGAAAACATCACGGCATTTATCGGATAAAGGAAATACAGGAGGAAAGCAAGGAGGATTGGCATGAACGTAATCGAGGGAGGCGTAACGGCGGCGCAGGGCTTTTTTGCGGCATCTACGGCAGCCGGTATCAAGTATAAGGACAGACAGGATATGGCAATGCTGTATTCCAAATCACCGTGTACGGCATCGGGAACCTTTACAACCAACATGGTAAAGGCGGCTCCGGTACTTTGGGATAAGAACATAGTGGAGCAGGAAAAGCAGGCGCAGGCAGTTGTTATCAATGCCGGTATCGCCAATGCCTGTACCGGAGAAGAAGGCTTCTCCTATTGCAGAGAGACTGCAAAAACAGCTTCGGAGGTACTTTCGGTAAAGGAAGAGCATGTACTCGTTGCATCGACCGGTGTCATCGGCAAACAGCTTCCGATGGAGAAAATCAAGGCGGGCACCAAAGTCCTTGCCGGACTGCTGTCTGATACGATAGAAGCGGGAACCGCGGCAGCAAAGGCAATTATGACAACCGATACCGAGAAGAAGGAAATCGCGGTTGAGTTTACACTTGGCGGAAAGAGAGCCGTGCTTGGCGGTATGTGCAAGGGCTCCGGCATGATTCATCCGAATATGTGTACCATGTTGGGCTTTCTGACAACGGACGCGGACATTTCCAAGGAGCTGCTGGATAAAGCATTACGGGAGGATGTTGCCGACACCTACAACATGGTTTCCGTGGACGGCGACACGTCGACGAACGACACCGTGCTGCTGCTTGCAAACGGTCTGGCAGGAAATGAGAAGGTGGTAAACGAAGACAGCGAGGATTATAAGACGTTCTGCGCGGCGCTTCATATCGTCAACGAGTATCTGGCAAAGCACATCGCAGCGGACGGTGAGGGGGCAACCAAGCTGTTTACGGCAAAGGTGGTTCACGCAAAGTCGAAGGATGCTGCGGTTTGTCTGGCAAAGTCGGTCATTACCTCCAGTCTTACCAAAGCGGCGGTATATGGCAGTGACGCAAACTGGGGCAGAATTTTGTGTGCGCTCGGCTATTCGGGTGAAACATTTGACCCATACAAAGTAGACATTACGATTACCGGAGAAGCAGGCACCTTAAAGCTTGTGGAAAACGGTATGGCAACCGATTATTCGGAGGAAACGGCAACAAAGATTCTCTCCTGCAAGGAGGTAACGGCGATTGCCGATATGAAGGACGGCGAGGCTACGGCAACGGCATGGGGCTGCGACCTGACCTATGATTATGTAAAGATTAATGCGGATTACCGCTCGTAATCGTGTTCGGAGCGGGAAAGGAGAACAACAGGAAACATGGAATATACGTATTATTCAGAGCTTGGAAAAGCACAGGTTTTGATTGAGGCTCTGCCTTATATCCAGAAGTTCAATAACAAAAAGGTGGTCGTAAAGTACGGCGGCAGCGCAATGTTAGACCCGGAGCTGCAGATGAATGTCATTAAGGATGTGGCGCTTCTTAAGCTGGTCGGCATGAAGCCGATTATTGTGCACGGCGGCGGCAAGGAAATCAGCAAGTGGGTCGGACTGCTCGGAAAGGAACCGAAATTTGTCGAGGGGCTTCGCGTAACGGATGCCGAAACCATGGAGGTTGCCGAAATGGTACTGAATAAGGTGAACAAAAATCTTGTTCAGATGATGGAAAAGCTCGGCGTCAAGGCAGCAGGTATCTGTGGCAAGGACGGAAGCACCCTGCATGTCACAAAAAAGCTGGCAAACGGTCAGGACATCGGCTTTGTCGGCAACATTGACAAGGTAAATACGGCATTGCTGGATACGTTAATTGAGCAGGATTTTGTGCCGGTCATTGCACCAATCGGCATCGATGATGCCTACCAGTCCTACAACATCAATGCGGATGATGCGGCGTGTGCGATTGCAACGGCAGTCGGTGCGGAGAAGCTTGCGTTTCTGACGGATATCGAGGGCGTGTGCCTTGATCCGAAGGATAAGACGACGCTGATTTCCGAACTGTCCTTAAGCAAAGCGGAGGAACTGATTTCCGATGGCTTTATCGGCGGCGGCATGCTTCCGAAGCTAAAGAACTGTATCGATGCGGTACGGGACGGGGTAACCAAGGTACATATCATGGACGGACGCATGGCGCACTGTCTGCTTCTCGAATTCTTTACGGACCGTGGTATCGGAACGGAAATATACAACGAAAAAAATTTGTAAAAAAGTAAGTAAAAAAGACGGGCTTGTGTCTGCGCTGCAATCACAGGCCTGTGTTTCTATCTTTTAGCAGCGCGGAAATGAGGGAAAGATGAATTCAACAGAATGCAGAAATCGTGCGGAACAGGTTTTAATGCACACCTATGGCAGATATCCGGTGGTGTTAGACAGAGGGGAAGGTGTTACCCTGTATGACACCGACGGAAAGAAGTATCTGGATTTTTCGGCAGGAATCGGCGTGTTTGCGCTCGGCTATCACAATGAGGAATACAATGAGGCGTTAAAGGCGCAGATTGATAAGCTGTTACATACCTCCAACTATTATTACAATGAGCCTGCGCTTCATGCGGCGGAGGCACTGGCGAAGGCCTCCGGCATGGACCGTGTGTTCTTTACAAACAGCGGCACCGAGGCGGTGGAGGGAGCAATCAAGCTTGCCAGAAAGTATTACTATAAAAAGCACGGCGCAGCAGACAGTGAAATTATTGCCATGGAGCATTCGTTCCATGGAAGAAGCATGGGTTCGCTGTCAGTTACCGGAACAAAAAAGTACAGGGAACCGTTTGAACCGTTAATCGGCGGCGTCCGTTTTGCAAACTTCAATGATTTGTCCGATGTCACGTCCAAGGTGACAAAGCAGACGGCGGCAATCATTCTGGAAACCGTACAGGGCGAGGGCGGCATTCATCCGGCAACGAAGGAATTTTTATCGGGAGTAGTTAAGCTTTGTAAGGAAAAAGGCATCCTGCTGATTTTAGATGAGGTGCAGTGCGGCATGGGTCGTACCGGAACGATGTTTGCCTATGAGCAGTACGGCATCCGGCCTGATATTGTCGTATCCGCAAAGGCTTTGGGGTGCGGTGTACCGGTCGGTGCGTTTGCAGCAACCGAAGAGGTGGCAGCAGCCTTTGAGCCGGGCGACCACGGAACGACCTACGGAGGCAATCCGTTTGTGACCGCAGCGGTGGCAAAGGTGTTTGAACTGTTTGAAAAACAGAAGGTGTTAGATAACGTAAAGAAAAACGGCGCCTATCTTTATGAAAAGCTGGAGCAGTTTGCAAAAGAATGCCCGTTCGTAAAGGAACACCGCGGCATCGGCTTTATGCAGGGGCTCGAGTTTGACCGCCCGGTAAAGGATATTGTGACAAAGGCACTTGAGAACGGTCTGATTTTAATTTCTGCCGGAGCCAATACGGTGCGCTTCCTGCCGCCGCTTGTGATGCCAAAGGAGCAGATTGACGAAATGCTTGAGATACTGAAGAAGTGCATATAAGAGCAGAAACGAGGAACTGCCGTACCTATGTGGGAGCATATCAATGTTTTCCCTGTCATAAGTGCGGCAGTTCCTTTTGTTTATGTTAAGAAAAAAGGAGTAACCTACTCAAAATATTCCGGTACGATACCGCCCTCTATGTGTTCTACCACGGACGATTTATGTATCCGGAGGCTGCTTCCTGCTTTGACGGTTGTAATCCGGCAGTCGCTTCCGATGGTAACGTCGTCTCCGCTCAGACTTTGAATAGCATAGCCACTAACAAGGACCTTTTTTGCGGAGAGAGTGTCAATACGGGAATAGTCATCCTCGCTCTCTTTTCCGGAGAAGAAGGACTTGATGGTCTGCTTGATGCCGCCGTGGTATTTTTTACGGTCGTGTATCAGGGAGACGCTGTCTGCCGTCAGGCTTTTTGCGCGAATCACACCGGTTGCAGAAGCCTCTCCGGTGACAAAAATGTCTTCCGCAGTCAATACTCCCTCTAACAGGAGGCTGTCTGCACGAAAGTTCTGCTTTGCGGTTACCACACCTTCAATTTTAGCGGGTCCGGTCACTAAGGAAGCATGAAAATCCGCCACGCCTTCACAATAAAACTTGTTTGCCTTTACCGGAGCGCCTGCATGAAAGACGCCTTCGATGTCCAACGATTCTGCCGCAAGTTCCTGGGAAAGCGAATAAACACCCTCAACGTTTAGTGTTTCGTAGCTTCCGCCCGAAATAGAACCGATGCCCTGATAATGATATGATCCCATAACTGTTTCCTTTCCCGGCAGGCTGCCGTGTGAAATTTCTTTGTTAGCAACATAGTACCATAGAAAAGCAGAAAAAGCATGAAAAGCAAATTAAGATTTGATTAAAAAGGCCGGGTAAAACGATTGATTTTGCAGGATGACATAAAGTATAATATGTTTAGAAGCCGAAGGTTTGATAGAGTGAAAAGAGGAGCAGGAGGCCGCCTATGAGAACTTTGCTGAAAAACGGAACGGTTGTCAATGTGTTTACGGATGAACTGGAACAGACGAATGTACTTTTAGAAGACGGGAAAATCATCGGAGTCGGTGCATACACGGACGAAGAGGCGGATGTTTCGGAAGACATTGCAGGTAAATATCTGTGTCCGGGCTTTATCGACGGACATATTCATATCGAAAGCACCATGTTAACTCCGGCGGAGCTGGCAAAAGTGTGTCTGCCGCACGGTACAACGGGTATCGTCGCGGACCCGCATGAAATTGCCAACGTCTGCGGAACCACCGGAATTTCGTTTATGCTTGAAATGAGCAAGAAGCTTCCGATGACGGTTTACCTGATGCTGCCGTCCTGTGTTCCGGCAACGATGTTTGACGAGTCGGGGGCAGTGCTGACGGCTGCTGACCTGGAGCCGTTTTATGAGAGCCCGAGGGTGCTAGGTCTTGCCGAAATGATGAACTATCCGGGGGTACTTGCGGGAGATAAGAGCGTCCATAAAAAGATTGCCGGAGCCTTGAACAAGGGCGTGGTAATAGACGGACATGCGCCGTTGCTTTCCGGTAAGGCATTGGACCGTTACATCGGTGCGGGCATTCAGAGCGACCATGAGTGTTCGACGGCAGAGGAGGCAATCGAGAGAATCCGCAAGGGTCAGTGGGTCATGATTCGGCAGGGAACAGCGGCAAGAAATCTGGCGGAGCTGCTTCCGCTGTTTGAAGAGCCGTACAATCACCGCTGTCTGCTTGTGACGGATGACAGGCATCCGGCAGACCTGCTTCGTGACGGTCATATCGACCATATCATCCGTCTGGCGGTAAAGGCAGGAAAATCTCCGGTGACAGCCATCCGTATGGCGACGCTTCAGGCGGCGCAGTGCTTCGGACTGAAACAGGTCGGGGCCATTGCACCGGGATATCAGGCAAATCTGCTTGTACTTAGCGATTTGAATACCGTAAAGGTATGTGATGTCTATCATGACGGGAAAAAGGTAGTGGAGAATGGCAGCGTACTTTCGTTTGAGCCGCCGAGAATCAGAGAACAGCTCTGGAAATCGGCGAGAAATTCGTTTTATCTTGACCCGATTCGGACGGAGGACTTTCATATTGAGGAAAAGGGAAGCCGCTGCCGCATCATTAAACTGATTCCGGACCAGCTGCTGACGGAAGAATGGATTACCGATATTTGCTGGGGCGCTGCAAACGGAATTGATCTGGAACGGGATATTTTAAAGCTTGCGGTCATTGAGCGGCACATGAATACCGGGCACAGAGGACTTGGCTTTATTTCCGGTGTCGGTTTAAGGAGGGGCGCCATTGCCTCCTCGGTATCCCATGATTCCCATAACCTGATTGTCATCGGTACAAACGATGCGGATATGGCAGCAGCGGCAGAGCATGTGCGCCTGCTTGGCGGCGGAAGCGCCGTTGTTGCGGACGGTGAACTACTTGCGGATATGCCGCTTCCGATTGCCGGTCTGATGACGGATGTTTCTGCCGCAGAAATCGCGGAAAAAAATGAAAAGGTACGCGAGGCAGTGTATGCACTCGGAGTTCCGACGCACATCGAACCGTTTATGAGTATGGCATTTGTTTCGCTTCCGGTGATTCCGGCACTGAAAATGTCGCCGCAGGGACTGGTGGATGTAAACAGGCAGGAGCGGGTTTCGCTTTATGTGCAGACTTAATTGTGGAGGGTAAAGTACAGAATGAGAAAAACTTTTCGGGCATTTGTCTGGATTTCCTTTGTGCTATATTTGCTGGCTGTTTTTACTATTGTCTTCCGCATGGGAAGAGGTTTTGGAAACAATTCCTCTATGTCCGTGATAGAATATGCACGGTTTCATATGAATCTGATTCCGTTTCGGACTATCGGCGAATATATCAGGGCAATCTTTGACGGAAGCATGAATCTGTCGATTCCGATACAAAATCTGTTTGGAAATCTGCTGCTGTTTTTCCCGTTGGGAATCTATCTGCCTCTCTTATTTAAAAAGCTGAAATCATGGAAAAAATACATGGTAACGATATTCATCATTCTCTTAGGGATTGAACTGGTTCAGCTTTTCACCAGACGGGGCAGCTTTGATGTGGATGATTTGATATTAAACGTATCGGGTGCCATGATTGGATGTTTGCTTTGGAAAACCAGAATATTGCAGTGGCTTGAAAAAGTATATTAGCATCTGTACGATGGAAACAAGATGCTTTGGAGGTTCTATGAAAGACATAAGAGACATGCGAAGAAGCGACTGGCATCGCATTTTAGAGCGAAGGTACACGGTAAGTCCCTGCCGGTTTCAGGGGATAGAGGGTGTGGTATCCCTGCTTGAAATTGAAAAGGTAACAAATCCCCTGACGGTTCACTACGAGACAGGGGATGTTCTGATTGCCGACCGGGGCTTTTCCTGGTTGCAGCTTGCCCTAAATGGGCAGTATTTTTGGGCGACTGCCATGTATGATGCAGATGGTGAGTTTTTGGAAATCTATTTTGATATTACCGGAGGCAACACCTTTGATGATATGGAAAATCCGCGGTTTCAAGATATGTATCTAGATATTGTGTTGCTTGCGGACGGCAGAATCCATGTGCTTGACCGGGATGAGCTGGATGCGGCTCTTGCGCAGAAGGAAATCAGCGAGGAAGAGTATACCCATGCAATCGCAGAATGTGACAGGCTGTATGCATTTTTGACAGAAAACAAGGAGAACATAGTGGCATTCTGCACCGAGTGGCGTGAAAAACTGCTGGAAGAGAATGCAGAATAAGTATAGAAAGGTACGGATATTGTTATGAAGTTTGTAATACAGAGAGTGAACCACGCAAGTGTTGTCGTGGAAGGAAAAACAATTGGCAGTATCGGCAAGGGATTTCTGGTATTCATTGGCGTCGGACAGGGCGACACCAAGGAGGAAGCGGACAAATACATCAAAAAGCTGATCGGCCTTCGTATTTTTGAAGATGAAAACGGAAAGACGAACCTGTCACTAAAGGATGTAAACGGAGAACTTCTGTTAGTGTCGCAGTTTACGTTATATGCGGACTGCAGTCACGGAAACCGTCCGTCCTTTATTAATGCCGGCGGACCGGAGCTTGCGAAGGAGCTGTATGAGTATATCATTGCGGAATGCAGAAAACAGGTGCCGGTTGTACAGACCGGAGAATTCGGAGCGGATATGAAGGTTTCACTGGAAAATGACGGACCGTTTACGATAGTGCTGGAGCTGTAACAAGAGAAGACCGGAAGATTTTTTTCTCAGAAAGGTATGGTAAAAACAATATGAAGACGGAAATGCACATTCATACAAGTGAGGTCAGCCCATGTGCCCACGTCGGTGCAAGGGAAATTGTGGAACTGTACAAACGGGCAGGGTATGATGCGATTGTAATTACAGACCACTTTAATAATTATGTACTGGAAAACTATGAAGGAGACGACAGGCAACGGGTAGAGCGCTATCTGAAGGGTTATCTTACAGCAAAGGATGAAGGAGAAAAGGTCGGATTAAAGGTATTGTTCGGAGTGGAAAGTCATCTGCTTCCGGAACATACGGACTTTTTGTTTTATGGTGCAACACCGGAATTTTTATACGAATACCCGAAACTTTATGAATTATCTCAAAAGGAAGCATTTGAAGTGTGCAACCGACACGGAATTCTTTTACTTCAGGCACATCCGTTCCGGTGGGGAGCAGCAAAGGACCCTGCCTATCTGCATGGAATGGAAGTATATAACGGTAATTTAAGAAATCCGAGCCACAATGAGGTGACAACGGAATTTGTCAAGCAGTATCCGCAGTTTGTCCTGACTTCGGGCAGCGATTTTCACATGTATGAAGATGTCGGCTGCGGCGGCATGATACTGCCGGAAATTCAGAACGAAAGGGAGCTTGCCGATGCCTTAAGAAACGGAAGAGGAGTGTCGCTGATTCGCTTTGACGGACAGGGAACGAAACAGGCAGGAGACAGGCTATGCTAGGAGATATTTTAGTATGCGCATTGGTTGCAGCACTTGTGGCAGCTGTGATTGTATATAAAGTAAGAGAAGCAAAAAAAGCAAAGCAGGAGGGCAGATGCAGCACCTGCTCCTGCTGCTCGGGAAGCACCGAATGCGCAAAAAGGGCGTATCAGTTTGAAGAGACGGGGGAGAACAATACTGCCGATGTTAAGGAAGAAAAGGAGAAGTAGGTGCTTATGTCTGTAATGGCAGACCTAACGTGGTTTTCTGCGGCAGATTTCCCGCATTGTGGCGCCGCATTTATATTCGGTAACGGCAAGATAACGCAGACGGTCGTAGTAACGAAACATCCGTCCGGCAACTTCCGGCTTATGGTAAACCTGCCAGTAACCGTTCATCAGACTGTATTTTCCATGGTATTTCAGATAACCCAGAATATCAAAAAGCGGATAGCCAAGCAGAAGTCCAAGCTCATGCGGAAACGACAGAAGCCCTTTCGTATAGCGGCGGTAACGCCCGGCAAAACGTGAGAGAACGGATTCGACGGAAAAGTGCCGGTAGCCGTATCGGTGCAGAAAGGAAATATGTCTTGTCTTTTTTAAGAGCTTTGCAATCATAGATTTTCGGTAAAGCAGAATTGCGATGCGCCCGTGTGTGTCAGACAGGCGAAGCACCGAAATGCCGGTATGCTTAAAAATTTCCGGGAGAAGCGAGGCTTCCTTCGAAGATAACGTAATCAGGCAGGAAGGCTTTGCTGCCTTTATGAGCGGAGAGCACAGGTAGAGGAGCTTTAGCTCCAGACGGGATCGAAGTTCTGCCTGTGCGGAATCTGTTTTTGAATTTAGGACAGGAAACATGTGGACTCTCCTTATGAAATTAATGATAGTTTTGTTAGTATGTCCGATATGGAAGGGTTTTATAGAGTATGTATGAAAAAAGTGTGGAAGCGCATTGACTGCTCCCACACTTTTCTATGAAAAAGGGTACTAGTTTGTGAACAACTGAGACCAGTAAATTGTGCCGGATGGGCTGATGTTGCAGCCGACGCCGATTTTGGTGTAGTTTGCATTTAAAATATTGGCACGATGACCGGAGGAATTCATCCATGCGGTTACGACTTCCTTCGGTGTTTTCTGACCCCATGCGATATTTTCACCGCTTCTGCGGGCAGAGATGCCGAATTCCTTTAGTACGCTGGAAAAATTACTTCCGTTTGGTCTGGTATGGGAAAAGCTTTTTACGATTTCTTCCGCGCGGACCTGAGCGGCACGCTGCAGCGTAGCATCGTAGGTTAATGCAGAAAGACCGTTTTTGGCACGTTCTTCATTCACAAGCTTTACGACCTGAGCGATGTAGCTCTGTTCGGTAGAGGTTAAGGAACCGTCTGTTTCCGGAAGAGAAATTTCCGGAACATTTTCAGAGCTTCCGTTATTTCCGGAATTCTGATTTCCGTTGCCTCCGTTATTTCCGCTTCCTAAGTTCCCTAAAATGCCGTTCAAAATGGATTCTAAGTCACAGGAACCGTTCTGACCTAAAATAGAGTCCAGATTGCAATTTCCGTTTATCTGGGAAATGATAGGACAGCTTGTCTGCTGATTTGGGAGCGTTACGGAACCCTGAGCTCCTACGCCACCGATAAAAAGACCTCCGATGGTTGCCGGTAAAAGAATTTTAGAAATAGTGTTCATAGTTTCGTCCTCCTTAGTTTGTTACAAAAGTGTTACATTTGTGTTACAAACTAAGGATAACACGAAACAAAGAAAAGTACAATGGTACTTCGTGGAAGCTTATCTGTCTAAGGTTTCCGGTTCCGGATAGTCCTCACCGAACAGGTCTACGGTGACCTTTGCCATACGCTGTGTTTCCATCGGACGGTCGGACCAGTCAGTCGGAACAGAAGCAATCTTATCTACAACATCAAGACCTTCAGTTACTTTACCGAAAGCGGCATACTGTCCGTCAAGATGCGGAGAGGTCTTGTGCATAATAAAGAACTGGGAGCCTGCGGAATCCGGGTGCTGTGCGCGTGCCATCGAAATGACACCCTCGGTATGCTTTAAATCATTTTTGAAACCGTTTCCTGCAAATTCGCCGCGGATAGAGTAGCCCGGACCGCCCATGCCGGTGCCGTCAGGACATCCGCCCTGAATCATAAAGCCCTCAATGACTCTGTGGAAAATCAGACCGTCATAAAAGCCCTTTTTTACTAACGAAATGAAGTTATTTACGGTGTTTGGGGCAATGGAAGGATAAAGCTCTACCTTAATAATGTCGCCGCTTTCCATCTGAAATGTAACTAACGGATTTGCCATGTTATTGTTACCTCACTTTTTCATTTTGTTTCGGCAGCGTCTGCCGTTTACGGACATTGTACCACGTTTGGAAGCGATTGTCCACGGAGACAGAATATTGCCGATATGTGAAGAAGTATTATGGCATATATAGTATACAGAATATAAAGCTGGTTATAAGGAAAACAGGACAGCCTATACCACGGTACAGACACTGTCCTGTTTCCTTATAATATAATATGAACCATGCAATAATTGGATGCTGTCAACGCTTTAATGACTCAATCTCAGCAAGTAAGCTTGCCTTTTCGGCCAAATCGTGTTCGTGCTTGCGTTTGATAGAGCGCTGCAACCTGAGGTCATCTTCACGGGCACGACATTCTTCACGGACATAATCATCCGCATTCATGCAATCAATCTGATACTTTTTATCTTCCTCTGTGGCAAACTCTTCTTTATTTAATTCTAACACATGAAGGGCAATTTTGCTACTGTAAATTCTATGTGTTTTGTCATTTGAAAAACTGTAGAAAATCATCACGAAATTTTGTGAAAAAGTACCAAGCGAAAAAAGGAAGAAAAGTGCCTATATGGCGCAGAAATAAAGGGTTTGCAGCAAATAGAAAAGGTGTAAAGCATTAATAATTCAATAAAGACTTTACACCTTAGAAAATGTTTTCGGTTACTAAGATTCGAATTCTAAATCATGTAGGTTGATACCAAAACTCTCTAGCTTTACTCTAGTGGTTTTGATTTCATAATCCAGCACTTTGTTTTCACAAGTGTTTGCTCTTTTAATCGCCTGTAAACTTTTGTAATAATCAATAGTGTTATTAATAACTTCAAATTGATTCATGTTATCACTCGCTTTCATATTACCACCGCCTTTCGCTGGTGATATTATATCATAGTGTAAAGTCTTTATTCAATTATCAATGTTCTATTTTTTAGGCTTTTTTAAGGAAAATGCGGAAGGGTAAAGTATGACGCAAGATATGTAGTACCGGTCATTTGGTATCCTTTTATATAAGTTACATTCTCGGGGATTCTTTGATGATATTATCTGCGAAGTTGCTTCAAAAATATTTTCTGATACTTTTATTGTAAAAGCATTTGAGCGGGAAAGCAAGCAAAATCAGCCTTCAAAACTGTAGAAAATCACCACGAAACTTTGTGAAAAAGTACCAAACGAAAATGCAAAGAAAAGCGACTGTAAGGCGCAGAAATAAAGGGCTTTTCTGAAATAGAGCCGGAGGAAAGAATTAAAAAAGGCGTAAAGAAAAATACCATGAACGGTGGTAATTTTCATTACGCCTTGCTTCATTCTATCTATAATTTCTGATTCTTAGCTATCAAACCTTCATAGATTTCTTTTATCTCTTCCACAGGTTGTTCGACCTCCGCCGCAATCTGTTCCAGCGATTTACCGGCTTTGATTTTAACTCCGACTAATTTAGTAAGAAGTTCTTGCTCACCCATGGAGATACCTTTCCCAAGGCCATCATTAAAACCATCATGATAACCTTCTGTTCTTAAATTTTCCCTTAATACCTCTTCATTGACTTCAAAAAGTCTTCTGTGAATTCCTATCTGCCGTATCAGAAATTGCCGTATAACATGAAGGAAACCTCCCGCCATGCAGAAGACAGTAAACGTTACGGGGAAAGAAGGAAGGTATCGGAAAAGCTTTCGATGTACAATTCCCCTATACAGTTAGGCGAAAGAAAAGCGAGGAGCACAATGGAGAACTGAGTGTGTTATGGAAAGAGGGCAGCAAGACACTGACGAAAGGTTCTCTTCTGGAAGTAGGGTTTGATAACAGTACAGGGGAAGGTGGAGGATGAGTTGAAGGAAAAATGAGAGAATAAGTAAGTGTGAAAATAAAAAAATTAAAAATATGTCGAATTTTTGTAAGATTTCCATGTCCTCAAACGTATTAATAGTACATGGTATTTTTATCACAATACTTCATACTGAAAAAGTATACTGTTTGAGATAAGAATAGCAACTTCCTGTATAATAAGTACAGGAAATTCTAAGAAAGAAGGTTGATAAAAATTTAGAGCAGAATAAGATTACAGACTTTGGACGGTTAGTAAAAAATCATATTGAACTAGGGAGGAATAAATTGATGAATAAGACGGTAAATTGTATTGGAAACGGTGTGATGAAAATACTTGGCGATTTTGAAGATTGGACTATACAGTCGTTTTTTGATTGGGCTAGTGAAAACGCACAAGATTTCTATTCAAATGAAAAAGCATTGAAAAAGGCTATAGAAGGAACGAAGGATGATTGTTTTCAAGAGCATTTGAAGATGGTAATTAAAGATTTTAAAACTAATGTTAATCACATCCCACTTTTTACAGAGGAAGAGCTAAAGAAAAAGTTTCAGTTATTATATGAAAATTTAGATTTAAATTCTAGAAAATATTTTGACAATATTAATCAGGAGGCATTGTTTCAGTGCTTTAAAATATATGTTACTGAATATGTCAAATATCTTGAAAATGAATTAAGTATGGGAGAGAGAAGATTACTTGAAAGAACAGCCGAAATCGATGATAAGATAGATAAAGTTTTAACAAAAGAGGATTTTGAAAAGCGATCGAAAGCCCACACCAAGTTTTTAAATATTCTATGCAAAGATCAAGATAAGCCTTTTATCCATATAATTGATAATCAGCTAGTAAGTATCAGAAGATTTGAATATAAATATATGTTTTTTAATAATACATTTGATTTTGCAGAAAGTCATGATCCATTTGATGACGATTTGCTTGTATTGACATTTTCATTAAAAAATGCTGGAAAAGCAATTATAGAGGATGTACATATTTCTGATTTTGTGCTCCGATACTGTGTGGATGCTTATGATGATAATCCAGAGTGTAGCTACTATGTATTACCAGCTGCAAAGTATAATAATACTATACAAAACACCCTTAATATTGTTCCTGATTGTGACCAGAAGATTCATATTGTGTTTAGAAGGAATGCTACGGAACTGGAAGATGAAATGTACAATCATTTTCTTGAAAACTATTCCTATGACAAGATACAGTTATGGTTTACATTAACTGCGAAAACTGCAAATGAATCCTTAAACTATGATGTAGTATTATCAATGAGTATAATGAATCAATTTGATGACTATAATAATATTATAGGTAGTTGGGAAATGGATGCTGTATCTATGATAGAAGCAGAACATACATTAGAAAAATGATTCTTTATTTTTAAAAGAACTTGACAAAAAGAAACTGAACAAAATCGCTGCGCACAGCCTTGGCAGACCATCGTGCAGCGATTTTATTCAATTGGAGCTTCTTATATTGATGACCTTATAGATGATGGAATGTTCGACCTGTTGGAGGGCAAAGATCAGCACTACAAATATAATGGAGGTGATATTGTACAGGAATAATAGAATTCACCGTGTACTTAATTGCCCCTAGAAGATTTTGATTGAGGTGAAATCTATCTGCATGGCATCATACACTAAAACCAGCCATATAGAGATAACTTTCCAGGGTGGAACGTTTCAAGGTTCCCAGTGGAGTCCGGTTTTCCTGCTCCAAAATAAAGATACTCTGTTCCACAGAGCGTTTGGAAATCTTTTTTTAAATGGATTGCCTGGTCTACAATCTCGGCATAATTACCGGACGGTTTTTTGGCGAGGCACCTCTCCGGGATGTTTGCAAGAGATTCGGCATAATGCATAAAAAACGAGTGAAAATTTTGGTAAATATTTTTCTGAAATCTTGTAAGATTTGAGACTGCTAAAACGTTTATATTATAGAGAAGTTTTTATGCGATGTGCAGAAACAGAACTTTTCTTTCAAGTGGTGCTGTACTGCTTTGCAGGAATGATAATCAGTATGCTCATTTGAATTGGCAATTCTAATGCTGGCGCAATTAAGCGTTATGCAGAACAGGAGATTTTTACGAGGGGGATTATATGGCAGAGGTTACAAGAAGCGAGGGAGTTGTTTGTATATCTTACAATCAAGACGAAGTAAAAAATGCAAGAGAGACTTTTTTAAGATCCAGAATAATTGATGAGGCAGTACCGATTGAATTACTGAAACGAGAACATCCGGCAGATGTCGTTATGGATGTGGATACTTCGGTAAATGGCCCTATTGAAGTGAAAGATATGAATGAATATCCATATAACACGTGTGGTCAAATAATGGGGCAGATAGGTGCAGCAACATGCATGGGTTCGGCTTCAGAATTTAAACGGCCCGATATCATTTTAACGGCAGCTCACTGTGTATATAATTCTGAACAAAAAGCGTTTCTGTCTAAGCCTACATTTTACTGGAAACGGAAGGAGAATACTGCATATGCCATTGTGCCGGTGACCCATATCTTCATACCGGAGGAATATGAAAAGGAGCAAGACCCGTGTTATGATTATGCAGTTTGCGTACTGGATCATCTTGTAGGGGACACGCGAAATGTACTGCAATATGACGTGAAGTGCTCCAAGGACAAGGCATTAATGATTGGCTACCCTGGAGGGGAACCTTACGGTGGTAAGAAAATGTATTATGCAGAAGATTCGGCTAATGTTGAGCAGGTGGAGGGGAAAAGGTATCTTCATGTAAAGGACGGTCTGGCATATGGCGGGGCCTCAGGTGGACCATGGACAGTTGATAATCTGGTATTTGGTATTAATTCTTGGATTTGGGCCGGACGCAAAGAAGTATTCAGCCCCATATTAGATGAGAAACTGGACACGCTTTATGAAAAGGCTGTTAAGGTAGCACCTTTAAAATCTATAAGTCAATTTAAGCTGGAAAATGACTGGGGCTGGTTTGTATGTGAGATACATACCCAGTATGAAGGGAAAACATATGAGGATGATGATGATATTTTGATTAATGGTTCGGGCATCTCGTCCTTGGCGGGACATGTTACGGAGTATGCAGTTGTAAATATTAAAGTATATGTTGCAGCCGGAACGGATAACTATGGCTCTGAAAGGTTTATTTTCGATCCAAATGTCAAGGTAAGGGCCTGCTACAAAATTTCTGGAACAACACTTAACAACGACTTGTCATTTGAAGGCTATGAAGAATACTGATATGCGTGAAATGGAGCAGTTCGCCGTGAGAATGCATGTGGAGACGGTGGTACTGCTTTCCCACAAAAAGCCAGACGGACATATCAACGTAAAAATTGAGTTTGGCGAGGGTGAGGGAAAAGTTCCGCTTGATAATATTGCCAAAAGAGCGGAAAGCTACAAGCCCAAAGAGCGAGTGACATATAGAACAATAAAGGAGTGCATAGAAGCTAAATACGCTTCAAAGTACATATCGCATATATCGCGGAGATAAAGAGAAACTTTGGATTGCCGATGTTTGATGTCACTAATGTGGTAGATGAATTGAAACAGCCGAGAAAGCATCTGACAGTGGAGAAAGTGGAAGCGATAAAGGATGCTTTACGATATTTTAACATGGTAAAAATGGTATGTGGATTTAGTATGAATTAAAATTAGGAGGGAATGTACATATGAATCAAATAATTAAAAGTTATCTGGATACACATATAAAAGAATATAGTTTACAAGAATATGAACCACAAAGTGCCTTTGAACATTTTGTCAATAAATGTGTTGTGAATCGTTACACTACTGAACGGTTTGACCCAAGTGAAGTAATGACTGATAAAGGTGAAATTGGTATTGATGGTGTTGCGATAATACTTAATGGTCAACTGGTATCAGACTTAGAAGGATGTAGAGCAGTTTTTGATCAAAAAAGAAAAGTTACTACAGAATTTATATTTATACAATCTAAAACAAGTGAGAGTTTTGACGGTGGTGAAATAAATACTTTTTTTAAAGGAATTAAACATTTTTTTGAAAATGAAGAAGAAAGACCAAACACGAATGAAAAGATGGAAAAATTGATTGAAATCAAAGATTACATTTATAGCCAATCAATTGGACAATCCATTAAACCAGCATTAGAAATGTATTATGTATGCTGTGGAAAATGGAATGAAGATAATAACTTGTCTAATAATATCGCTACGGACGTTCGCTTCTTCAAAGATACGGGCGATTTTTCAAGCGTAAAGTTTTATCCGTACGATAAAGACAAAGTGATTACAATGTATACAGAAATGAGACGCAAAATTAGCCGTACTTTTGTTATGGAGAAAAGACTTCCTTTTTATAAAATGGAAGGAATTAAACAAGCTTATTTTGGGTTGATTAAATGTAAAGATGTGGCAAATCTGTTGACGGATGATCAAGAAAAATTATTTAACAATATTTTCGAAGATAATGTTAGAGATTTTCAAGGGTATAATTCTGTTAATACGGAGATCAGGGATGCAATTATTGATAAGGAAAATCAGGATAGATTTTCCGTTCTTAATAATGGTATAACAATTGTAGCAAAAGATATACAAACAGAAGGAGATAATATTACAATTTTTGATTATCAAATTGTTAATGGATGTCAAACGAGTAGGGTGATTTTTGACAACAAAGAGCATCTTTTGGAAGGATCAAGTGTATTGGCAAAAATAGTTCAGGTAGATGATGATGAGGTTTTAGATAAGATTGTATATACATCTAATAGGCAGACAGAAGTAAAATATGAAGCATTTTCTTCCGCAAATCGTTTTCACAAGATGTTACAGGAATATTATAATTCAGTGGATATAAATTACCGTCTCTATTATGAACGTAGATCTAAACAGTATGATATGGATCATTTCATAGATAAAAATAAGGTAGTCACATTAGCGGGGCAAACATTTGCATATATATCAATGTTTTTAAATGAGCCGCATAGTGTTAATAGGTATTATGGTGAATTGCTTGAAGCGTACAAAAAAAGGGTTTATGGCAGGGACGATTTTGTTGAACCATATTATATTGCTGCATATTATGTGTACTATATAGATACAGCAATTAAGAAAAAGCAAATAGGAAAAGAGTTTAAACATTTTAAATATCATATTATCTGTTCAATAAGAGCACTTACTTGCAATGCAAAAGTATGTTGGGGAAATAGTAGAGAATTAAGGAATCAGGCAACAAAATTAGATGAACTTTTACACGATTCTGTAAAACTGAATAGGATAATTAATACGGCATGTACTTGTATAAGGCAAACAGTGGAAGAATCACCAGATATTTCTGATGATATTATTTTTAGAAGTAAGGAATTTACAATTCGGATGCTTAAAAATATACAAAAATACTCTGAATCTAAAAGAAATGAAGAACACCTATGTGTTGGACAAGTCGTTTCTTGCCAAGTGACGGCAATAAAGCCTTATACAATTGAAGTAGAGCTTCGGACTGATGATGAGCGTAAATATGGTTCCATTCATATCTCTAATATTGCAAACAGATATATACAAAATATTAGCAATGAAGTAAGTTTGGGTGAGATTTTACAAGCCAAAATTATTGATGGATATGATGAAAAGCAAAATGTAAGAGGATGGGATTTGTCTTTAATATTAGAATAGGAGTGAGGGTTATGCTTCTGAATTATGTAGAGTGTTCTCTGGCAGTGACAAAGCAGAACGAAGCCGCTTGGACATTTTATATGGGCATTTCCCTGGTGTGGAGTAGAGACGGCACCAAACCATCGGTTAGCTAGACGAAGGAATTTAAGCCCCTCCTACGGAAAGATGATCCTGCTAGACATGAGAGGTTAGCAACCATATGGAAGAATGGGACACAGATTCGCCTTCATAAAAAGGATGATGTTTTTTCGAGTACCTTTTTAACTGGAAACACATGTGCATTGAAAATGTCTCCAATTATTGAATGGTTTGGAACTATTATAACTTTATAAACCATTGCACAAATGGCTAAAATGAAGTTTTTTTGTGCATAATAAATAAGAATGTATGGGAGGAATTAGCATGTTTATTTTAGGATGCATTAGCGCATTAGTTACAGTAGTGATGATAATGTTTATGTTTTTTTTAACTTTGTGGCTAATGAAAAGAGAAGAATTTGGAAGGATAAAGCAAAAACACATAAAAGGTTTTATGGATGCTATTATTTATAACATGATTATGTTTCTATTTTAATGATTTACATATTGATAATAATGATTTATCAAGACATAAATGTGTTATTGGCAGCAGGAATACTTGTGTTGTTGGTTTGGTTTGCAAATGGGATCTCATGTCTATGCACCAATAAGGATAGTATCACTATTTCGGAAAGAAAGCTGTTGTAATTGCTGTTATTGAGATTTCAATTATCTTTTTTATTCTAGCAGTGATAGAAAAAGAACAAGGATATTGTAAATACATATTTGTAGATTTGGCAATTATTACAAATTTTTTTGTTCCGCTTGATGTATTGGTAGATAGAAATTCTTTGTGTGGGGTCGTGAAAGAAGTATGTAAAGAATTCAAAGTTGAGAAGGGACGCTATGCAGTAATTTATATTCCGGCTCTTGTACTGGGGGTAATGGGCTCTATTGCACTTTCATTTAGACTTGTAGCTGACGAGATGAAAATTGCAATTGATGTTGGAGTAGCCGTTGGTTTAATGATTTGTTTTATCCTCTTAGTATTTCTGGCAAAGAGTAAGAAAGCGTGGAGTTTTATTGAAAAAAATATTTTGGGAAACAGAAGTAGGTTTATACGGAGAATTGCCGCATGTTGTGAAACAACATCTTATAGCATCCTTTCTGACATGATAAATGCTAGCGGAGTTGAAATAAATCATAATATTTGTAAGTGACTCAAAACAAGGCGTGTAGAGAAATCATACCATGTTTGGCGGTAGACTTCTATATACCTTGTCTTGAGTCACTTACGGGAAAACAGTGGTTTGGATATCCGTTTTTGGTGCCAGCAGAACCAGTTAGATGAAAAACAATTTCATTACTGTAAGTGCCAGCTACGCAGTCACTTACATAGTAATTCACTGAATGTCATTTTGACCGTGTATTATCTGGCATGGACTTTTTACATCCATGCTTTCTGTAATGTCTGTGAAAAATTATTCCCCTGTTCCATAGTGAACTGCTTCCCGTCAAGTAGACAATCAAAAAAATATAAAATTTTTTCTGCCAG
>JBJENV010000083.1:0-10640 GCA_051880375.1 Lachnospiraceae bacterium | reverse complement strand
TGGATGAAGCCGGAAATAGCTTCATCATCATTCCATTTTGCAATCATAGACGCCCGTTCCGGACCTTCGCCTACATACACGCACGCATAACCGTCGTATATCTGCAGGAGCACATCCGGTCGCCCGGCACACACGATTGCCAGATTCCCTAATTGTCTCATTCGTTTTATCCTTTCTTATGCAGCTTCTAAAAGATCCTGCATCAGTACATCAACAAGGAGCTTTCCGGCAAGATTACCGGTATGGACAACAACTTGATCTTTGCGGAGCTGTTCAAATTCTTCATGGCGAAGAATTTTACTCTGTCTGGCAAGCTGTTTGTCGCTTTCGGTCAGGCGCACCGATATTTCTTTCTGCCATTTACGCAAGAAATCCGTTGCCTGCTCAATGTCTTTTTCCTGCCGGTCGTACATGGTTCGTTTCTGCCGTACCGTTCCGCCCGGCTCGATTTCCAATGTGTAGAAAGATTTTTCCGGCGCGGAAGTTCTGCGCAGAAACAACACATAGGCTTCCTGACGGTTAATACGGTCAAAATATCGGTCGCTGTCGGCTACACAGTGATGAAGATTGCGTCCTTCCCGCAGCATATCTTCAATGCAGGAAGGAACCATTATCATATAGTCATTATCACTGTATTCGTACTTGCTTCTGATAGCGGTGAATACTTCTTCCACACGGGGATACTTTTCGAGTATTTCCCCGGCACGTATAGCAAGATCCTTTTCCTGACAGCGTTCTACCAGTTCGTCATGACGCTGGCGCAGCTTGCGTACCCGGAAGATAATCTCATCATTTGTATCCATCCCCAACCGTTTTGCCATAGAAAGGTAGTCCGACCACGTGTTAATAATAGAATGGCTTGATTCGTGGAGTTCCTTCATCTGGCGTGAAATGTAATTGCGGATAGCCACAGGGCTCATTTTGTTCCAGATAAATTTGAGTTCACGCGGCTCGATTTTTACGTTGCAGAACCATGAAATCACATCATCGGGAATAAGCGTTCCCGATGCTTTTTCAAACTGCAGCCATTGAAGAAACTTTATGCCTCCGTCATTTTTTCGCAGACGCTTTAATTCCATATTATTGATGCCGAGCAGTCCAACCAAAGATTGCTCGCCGGATTGTACTTTCAAGTTATAACGCACGCTCGTGTCATATAGATACTCATAAGACAGGCGAGTCAAACCGGCTTTCACAAACTTTTCAAGAAACGGGTAGCTGTTATAAACCGAAAGATACTTTGTTGGATCAGCGCCTCCTATCCCTTTGATGTATTCGGGAAGTCCGGTCATTTTCAGTTCTTTCTTATGAAGTGACGGAATGGTTTTACCATAAACGCTTCCCTCATAATTACCCCAGGAATAATCGAAATGGGTGCCGCCTTTGATCCATCGGCTTTCCGTCTGCTTATAAACACCCCAGTAATAAGAACGCTGAATTTTAGCATCAGCATTGAAAATAATCCGATACGTTTCATGCACATAGCTTTCCGGATTATTGTATTCTCCCTGGCGGTATTTGCACCAGCCTGAAAACTCCCGTACCATGAAACCGTCCTTGCACCGCTGCATCAAATACATCGTATGCGTTTTTGTCATAACTGTACCCGCTCTTCCTATGGCTTTGTAGGTAACCTTATGCCGACAACAGGGACAGGTTCCCATTGTGTTATGCCGTGGTTTGCGGATTGGCACTTCTTTTTCACAGAAGGTGCAATAACCCGTTTTATATTTCCTGCGGGTGTACTGATAAAACATATACTGCTCTGGAATACCCACTTTTCTTTTCCACCGATCCCAATCTTTTGGTAGAGACGGCGTCTGCAGCAGATCTTCGTCCCACGGATCAGTCTCTTTCTTGTGTCGCAGTTTTAGTTCTTCATCACGCACAGCATTTTGGAATTTCACGATTGTATTGAAGTCGCCTTCCTCCGTGCAAAAGTAATTGCGTAGAACTTTTTTTCCTTCACGGCTGATCCATTTTTCGCCGGATTGAAAATATGAAGTAGAGGAATACCATATCAGATTTCGCAAAGTAGCCGTCCGCCATTTGTTATTCTGACAGTCAAGCGTAAGAAATTGCTTTTTTTCCTTATCTACATACAGTTCATAAACCGGCTTTTTTCCGCCCATTCGCATGTGCTGGGGAGCGAAAAAAGCAACCTTCAGGATGCCGTCCTGTACTCGGCAGCGCATATACATTCCACGTTTATACTTTTCGGATTTATACGAACGCGAATAACCGTAGTATTCTATTGTAGGGACATCCTCTGCTGCAAGCCGCATCATATTCGGTGTTGCAAGCAACTTGTCCATTTTTAATAACTGTTGCTTATACAAGCACACACACCGTCCTTTCTGTTAAATCGACCCCGTACCATTTGCCGGGCATAATCTTTTCGCCGTCCACATAGGTTAAAGCAATTTGATCGATACAGCCGGTCACCGGATTTTCTTTTGCAAAAGCTAAAATGTCTCCGATCTGACCGCGGGCAATCGGATCGAGACCGCGCACAACGGCATAACCGTTATGCGCTTCAGCCCGATCTCTTGACACATGACTGCTACACTCGCGCTTGGGGTGATCCACCATATATGCCAGCCCATGCAGGAAAAATTCCCGCTTCGTTAACTGCCGGATGATCCGCAACTCAGTGCAGGCTATTTTCGTGTCATGCTCGTCTTCATCAATATCGCCGCCGACCTCCACAAGATAGTATTCAGAATCATCCATATTGCTGTAATAGCTCAAACAGTCCAATGGATTCTCTGCACTGTGAAAACCGTTTTCGGCGCAGTTGGCTTTGTCTGTAACATTCATTCCCATAACAAATTGATAGCCGCGACATATAAGCCCGGGATGAAAAGCCTTGTATGCAATCATGCGGCGCCCTCCTGTAAAGTGATCTGTGGAGAATCGAAAGTCAGTTGCATCTGGTTATCTGTTTCTTTCGGCGCAGGTTCAGTTTTTTTCGGCGGCTCCTTTTTCTTTTCGGTCTTCTTTTTGGATCGTGAGGGGAGCGAACTGTGGTATGGCTTTGGAACAAAATCCTCGTCTTCCTCAGTCTTGTCCTCTTTTGCATTCAAATCCATAAAGTATTCTTCCGCCCACTGATAGCACAGTTCATCCGGAACATCTCCGCCGATTACATTGTCAATAGGCTGTTCGTCATTGTCATTTTGTTCCTGTTTCAAATATTCCAAAGCCTTGCGGTTGATATATTTAAAGCAGTTTATCATAGACTTTGCCGGATGCATTGCGTGTCTCGCAAGCTTCATATTCTCATAGCAGAGAGTCTGAATATACTCCGTGACGCAGAGCTTCATATTGCGGCGAGTCAGCCGTTCAGTCATATCGCCCAGGCGCTTGACCGATATTTCCGATAGCTTATCATCGGTAACATCAATAGCTTCTTCCCATGCGATAAGAGTTTCCTCCTCGCGGGCTTTTTTCTTGGCCTCCCATTCCGCCTTGCGCTTTGCCTCTGCTTCTTCATGAGCGCGCCGTTTTTCGGCATCAACTTCTTCCGGAGTAGGTTTAGCGGTGGGAACAACAGGCTGCGTAACAACAGACGGCTGAGTGACCGAAGATTGTGCTGCAGCATCGGCAATCTGTGTAGATTCATAGTTTTCTTCGATGGAATCAAATAAGGAAAGCTCCCGTTCCGTTTCTTTTCTCTCAATATCCAATTCTGACATAACAGACATATTAAAACTCCTTCACATAAAAATGAGGATACGGAGGTAATTACCCGCACCGTATCCTTTTCACATAGCGGCTTTTCAGCCAATTTTCATTTACTGATCGGTTTTGCCAGCAGCGGTGAAAACTTCACCGGCCAAAAACCTTTTTCATCACGGTAGAAATACTTTCTCTCCGTGTCATCGTAGAGTTCCAGCACATCGGACGGCGCTATGCTCCGACCTCTGTAATCTTCCGGAAGTTCATCACCGTAGATTTGGGTCAGGCGCGTCAACCGATAATGCTCGTCCTCATTTTCCTCATACAGCAGTACACCGTCATGTACCATTCGGTATTCAGATGCCGGCGGATTTTCATAACCTGCTTTATGCAGATATTGAATACCTCCGAAGGCAAACGGTATGACCTTTCCGTCACTGATTTCCAACTGGTAGATACGGTATTGTTGCTGCCTCCTTTGCGATAACAGACGCTTTTCCAGCTCTTCATAGCCATTTTGGAGAGTAAGCGCATATTCTTCCTCGGAAAGACCGAGAAATTCGTGTAGTTTACAGTCATACTCTTTGCTTTTGTGCCAGATTTCCACGTCATCGTCAATTGCATTGAAATCGCAGAGACCGTAAATAAACCTTTTTTTGAAATTCATTCTTCTATCCTCCTTTGCAGTGGATTTTCTTTTTATGGCGAGCTGCCAATCGTCGATTCCTTTATAATTCGGGTTCCAGTAAAGCATTCGGAAGTCCATGCCATGCTGTTTCACCAATGAGCCGATTTTTGCTACGGCACGGCTGACATTCACATTCCGGAACCGATCCATATCCGGAGCGGCAATAATGACTTGCGTTCCTTTTTCTGCAAGATATGCAAGCAGTAAATCCAGCTGTCCCAGATTGTTTATGCCTGCAACCGCAGCAAAGGTACGGTTCATCAGGATATGTGCCACATCACCCTTTAAGCATCCTTCCGTGAGGTATACCACACGTGCGTTAGGATCTCCGACATAGTGTACCGGACTGCCTGATGAAGCACCAAACGGTTTTCCCGCAGAGGATAGCCATACATATTTAGCACCCTCTTTTTCTTCATCATCATTTTTAAGCGGTACATCGAGCCGTATCTGGCATCCGCGGATCATTCCGTCAACACCGCGCACGGGTATCAGGATTCCGGCAAGGATTGTTGGAAAATTCGCTGTCCACTGTCCGTTTTTCTGATAAAACCCGGGCACGCCTTTGAGAGTATATCCCTGGGAAATCAACCGATCCGCCAGAGGCTTTCCCATATAGAAAGGCGGTGTGCTCTTGTACCCCAGCCGGTCAATTTCTTCGTCGGTCAATCCTCTTTTTATGCGAAGATGCTCACGGTGCTGCTCGGAAAGCTTGAGCATTCCGAGCAGACCGGTAAGTGTCTTATGTATGACAGGAATTTCCGCAAGCGTTGACTGCTGCAATGAATTTGGCGCTTTTCTTTGCGGCTCGTTCTGTATCCAGTCCGAAACGACGGTACCGTTCAGAATCGTATCACATATTTCACGGTTTGCTTCCGATGTACTGGTGTTATGCACCATAGCATACAGCTTCAGCATGCCGCCGCTTTCGTTGCAGTAGTTACACCGCCAGACATTCATAGCATAGTTGACCTTCATTTTTCCGCGTTTGTCACCGCAGATGGGGCAGTCGGTATAAACACCGTCCGCACATCTTCTGCGGATCCGCAGGTTCAATAATTGCACCACATACTCTATGTCAAACGGAAATTCCTGCATTCGGCTCATGGCTTGACCTCCTTCCTGAAGCGCTCGCTTTCATCGATTTATCCTGCCAGAAGTTCGGGACGGGCAGAGGTAATCAGAGTCGCCGCCGCACGCAGGATGTTATCATCGCCTTTATAGCCGTTCATGTAGAAACGCAGACTTGCCGGCCGGCGGTCTGCCACTTGGGACAGCTTTTGTCCGGCACAAGCTCCACTGCTTACTACATAGTTTTCCGCTTCCTCCAGCGACATAACGGCGCAGATATCTTCCACAGACATATTCTTGGTATATGCAGGCGCTGATTGTTGCGTCGGCTGTTCCGCTGCGACCTTTGGAATCTCTCTTACGATCTCCGCGGTCGGCGCTGTTTGTACAGGCTTTTGTTCATCAGAAACAACCGCTGTATGGGAAGTTGTTTCTTCCGGATCTGTTTCAGCAGCCGCAGAAACCGTTTTTACTTCGGATTCGGATGGTTCATCGGGAATGTCTGCAATGATTTCCTCAAACTCATCCTCCAAAATCGTTGCTGTTTCAGTAACAGACGGCGCTGCATTTTCTATGGCAGGCTGCGTATGTTCCGGAACAGGTGCAACGGTTTCCTCTTTGATAATCGGAGTAGGCGTTACTATCCGCTTACCCTTTTCTGTGGGTACAGATTGCGGCATCACTTCAATAGATTCCGCTTTACTGTCAGCGGAAGTAAACTGTATTCCGAAGCCTGCATCGGAGAGCGCCCGATCGGTAGCAAGATCCTGTGCAAGCCTGATGTACTCGCCGTCCGGTGCAGATTTTGCATCGCAGGTTACGGTGTAGTTAGCGACCGATTCTGTATCCTTGCGGTCAAAAAACACACGGGCTTCAATAATGGCAAGCTGATCCGTGATGCGAAGATTCGATACGCGGATTCTGCCCTGAGGATACTTCAAACGGAACCACAGCTTCTTGTATTTCAAATCAAGCTTCGGTCCGTTTTCTGTCGCCCTCAGAAATTTCATCGGGTCAAAATTGGGCACTCTGTTCAGTTCGGCCACTACGGGAATGTTATACATGATTGTGCTGTCAGCAGATTTCATTTGATTTTAAACTCCTTCCTAATAATAAACATACATTGATACAGCGATTTTCCTCGCGGTCAACTCGCTTTTTTCTCTTGCTTGAGCGCAAAGACCTTCAAGTATTTGCCTATACGCTCACCCAACAGGGTATTGCGTTTTCCTGTTTCATTTTTGTGAATTGCCATAATCAGCATGCCTTTCTGACCGACCAGGATGACCTTTTGTTTTGCACGGGTAATTGCCGTATAAACAAGGTTCCGGTTCAGCATAATGGCATGACTGCGAATGATCGGAATAATCACGGTATCGTACTCTGAGCCCATTGCTTTATGAATGGTGGTGGCATAGGACAGCTCAATATGGCTCATGTCCTCCGCTCCGTATTCAGCAATGCGGTCTTCGGCAAATGCAATCGTGACCTTCATTTCATTCTTTTCATCACGCCCGATTTTGCGGATAAATCCAATGTCTCCGTTGGATGCCTTTGCGTTGTTTTTCGTTTGCATCACTTTATCTCCCACACGAAAGAATCTGCCGCCAATTTTCAGATCAGGCAGATCGTCTTGTATGGGGTTGACGATTTCACGGATAACTGCGTTCAGCTTCTCCACGGACGCCAGCCCCTCTGAGCGATAGGGAGAGAGTATCTGCACCTTTTCAACACCGTTTTCTTCCACCTGATTGCAGAACAACCGGCAGATAAGATCGGCTGCTTCCTCTTGTGTCTGGCATTTCACAAACTGAAAATCTTCGCCGTAATACAAATCCGTTTCCGCTTGGTTGATTTTCTTTGCGTTGTAGGCGATACGGCTGTCTTTGCTTTGGCGGAAAATTTCGTCAAGCACCGTCACAGGAATCAATCCGCAGCGTATGAGCTCCCGGAATACATCACCGGCGCCCACGCTTTGCAGCTGATCCACATCTCCCACAAGCACAACACGGGTACCGGGACGTATCCGCTGAAAGAATTGCTTTGCCAGCCACATATCGATCATGGAACTTTCATCCACAATGATCAGGTCAGCATCTAACGGCTCTTTTCGTTTGTCTTGGCTGATTGCCACACCGTCACCCAATAACCCCAAAGCGCTGTGCAGGGTTTTTGCATCGTTACAGCCTGTGCTTTCTGCCATTCTCCGGCTTGCTCTTCCTGTGGGAGCCGCCAAAAGAATTTTGGAGCCCGGATATAGCAGCTTTTGAATTTCAATAATGACTCTCAGCACGGTGGTTTTTCCTGTACCTGGACCGCCCGTAATAACGGACAGCAGATTCCGGTAAGCCATATATACGGCTTCTGTCTGCCTCTGGGACGGAGAAATTCCTGTTGCCTGACGAACTTGATTAAGTGCCGCCGTAATATCCACAGGTGTGCCCGGAAAGGTCAGTATTTCAGCAATCCGTCTTGCGGTTTCGTCCTCCTGTACAAAGCAATTAACCTGATAGATGTTATCTTCACTCCGTACAATTTCACCTTTAAGAATCATATCTTCCATAACAGGCTCAATTTCGCTCGGTTTTACACCGAGCTGAGGAATAGGCTGCTTTTCATTGAGCAGCTTGACAGCGGTTTTCTTTAAGCCGTCTTCCGTAAGAAACAAATGGCCTTTGTCAGAACGCTGGTCATCAAGGGCCGCATACACTGCGCCGTGGATCCGAAGCGGCGAATTAAACGCCAGTCCGTTTTTCAAGGCTATGGCGTCCACACGCTTAAAGCCGAAGCCGGATACCTGGCACAACTCGTATGGATTGTTTTGGAGAATCTCCACGCTCTTGGCGCCGAAATGCTCATAGATTTTCGTTGCCGTTACAGGCGTTACCTGATAAGGAGACAACAAAATCATCAAATCCCGCAGGCAACGGCTCTCCACATAAGAACTTTGAATTTCCTCCAGCTTTCCCGGTGTTATTCCGCGAATCTCAAGCAACCGTTCCGGGTGATTTTCCAGAACATCCAACGCATTCGCACCGAAACGCTCCACAATCTGTTCGGCAATTTTCGGACCGATGCCTTTCAGCAGACGGGAAGAGAGATATCCCTGCACACCTTCTTTAGTCTGCGGAACAATTTCCTCACATTTTTCCACCTGCAGCTGATAGCCGTGCTTGCCGTCCTGCCATTCGCCGTCCAGGAGCATACTCACTTTATCGGTACGGGGCAGCTCATAGCCAACGGCGACAAAACGTATCATTCTGTCCCGATGTGTATATGCGCTCCGTGCTTTCTGCGGAATGCTCTGATCGTTGCTCTTTACGCTGATAATGCAGTATTTGTTGCTCGGATTGTAAAATATCGTCCGGTCATAGACCGCTACATAACTCATTATCGATCAATCATCCTTTCCTAAAAAATTAAGCCGCCTCTTCAAGCGACTTTTTCACATAGAACCGACGGCTCACCGTTTCGGACACATATTCATCGTAGATATCGGGGTGCTGTGCCTGCAAACGGACAAGCGAATCTTTACCGATGCTCGGTTTATAACTCGGCTTGTAAGTTACAGTGAAGTTTTCCCCGCCGACCGAGCACAGTGCCGTACAGCTCTGACCCATTTCCGCAACGATTTTTCCCTGCATACGTTTCATTTCATTTTCCAACTGCTTTACCTGGGTATCGGCAAGTCTCTTCTGTGCCTGTAATTCCGTATAACGGAGGACACAGCTCGCCAAAGGCAAACTTAAAACAACTGCCGGTGCGTTAGGATCAACCGGTCCGGAATGCTTTTTCACGCTGTCGAGGATCAATTCACCATCTTCAGTATAAGGCGGCTCCTTATGTGCCTGAACATGGTTTATCCAGAAATCTTCTTCCAGTGCGATCAATTCATCTTCATAATCATAATCGCGCTGTATATCCCGGATAATGACCTCGTCGAAGTTGTTGCCGTAAAGACAGCAAAAGAAAACACGGTCAATGTTCATTACACACATGTAGTGCCGTCCCTGAACCTCGTAATTGACAGGGACGATTTTTTCGCCGTCCCGCCACCAGTGTTCTTTGGCATTGTAGTTTGTGGTCTTGATTTCCAGAATGGCAGTTGAGCCGTCCGGCAGTTCCACAAAGTAATCTACATCCGCCAGCATAAAGCTGTGTACCGGGTGCTGAAACATCTTCTTAACCTGATAGATCTTATAGCCGGTTTTCTTATGAAATATTTGAGCGACTAAATCTTCAAGCAAATGTCCGATTTGTTTCTGTACCCAGTTATCGTCGTTCTCTTCAAACGCTAAGATATTCAGCTTATCGTAGTAGAGATCGCGGGCTGTGGCAAAAGGCGAAATGCCGAGAATCGCTGCGGCGTCACTTCCGCCGATTCCTTTTCTCCGCCATTCCAGCCAATCGTCTTCCGGCAGATCTGCCGTATCGACTAAAACACAAGGGCTATAGTTTTCTCTCGGCATACTCATGCACTCCTTTTGTAACAGGGCAGTGTTTTATGATGATATACTGCCCGGATGGGATACTTGGCACGCTTCTGCGCCTCCTTTCTCAAAATCTGCTGCCGTCTCAGGGCAGGCCTCTGCGTTCTTCGTTTGTAACGCACATGGTTTCTTCGCTTCATTCTGTTTTCCGCCTTTCTTTC
Organism: Lachnospiraceae bacterium; assembly: GCA_051880375.1. Classification (GTDB taxonomy): domain Bacteria; phylum Bacillota; class Clostridia; order Lachnospirales; family Lachnospiraceae; genus SIG299. The sequence continues at coordinate 549 of JBJENV010000083.1, read as the reverse complement.
ATTTATTCCAAACGCCTAACGGCATTTTGGGCAATAAAAAAAGCGAGAACAACATTCCGCCTGATAAACAGGTCTGGCGTTTGCAATGAAGCAAACCAATGTCATTCTCGCTATATGGGATTTCTCCCTTAAAAAAAATAAAAAAGCCAGCAATATCCCCGCCATAGGGCAGAGTAATACTACTGACAGCTTACAATCATAACAACATGTGCAATGTGATGTCCTTGATCACGAATCCCATATGGGCAGCGCACAAAAATCAATTACAAAGAAATGATACCACAATATATTGATTTTGTCAAGGCTTAAACACAATATATAGATTTTCAAATTTGTTTGAGGAAAAAAGGTGGGATGCGGAATGTTTATAAGTGAAAGGGTAAAAACCTTATGTACCTTGAAAACTGAACAGCCCCCGCCGGAAGTTATACAGGATCTGCGGACAGTGTGCCATGATATGAGCTCGCCCACAGAAGAATTGCCGCACAGCGGCAGCCTGAAAATACATGGTCGGAACGAGCATAGGAAATGGTCCGGTGTGAAGGGCGC
>JBJENV010000082.1:29855-42818 GCA_051880375.1 Lachnospiraceae bacterium | reverse complement strand
CGGTCCGTTCCGTTATTGTGACTGCCACAAACGTCGTTCCCATTCCTTCATAGTCCGGATTGGTCGCCGCTATCTTTAACAATTCCTCATTGGTATGCCGGATTGCACTCTCCATTGAGCCTATCACAGTCCGTCCCGTCACATTCTTGATTTCTTTTTCAAATTCGCCAACACAAAAACGGGAAGCAAAGTCACCGGCTTTGTGTCCTCCCATTCCGTCTGCCACTATGTAAAGGTTCGGCAAAATTCCTACGGAATTATCATTACAATACACAAAATCCTGATTTACTTCACGATGTACTCCAACATCTGTAATTGCAACTGATTCCAAGGCTATTCCTCCTCCCCGTTCCTGATGTCTCTTTCTGTATAGCTTCTTCTCAGTTGTCCACAGGCTGCGTTAATATCCGAGCCCATTTCTCTTCTTATAGTAACATTTATTCGATTTTTTTCAAGTATATTTTTGAAATTTTGAACAATTTCGTTTTTTGACTTACGAAAATCACGTTCTTTAATCGGGTTGACCGGAATCAGATTCACATGACAGTTTTTTCCCTTCAGTCTTGCCGCAAGTTCCTTTGCACAGTCTGCAGAATCATTCACACCCTGTACCAGACTGTATTCATAAGTAATGCGCCTTGCCGTTTTTTCATAATAGAAATCGCATGCCGCAAGTACCTCAGCCAACTGATATTTATTTGCAACCGGCATCAGCTGCTTTCTGATTTCGTCATTCGGTGCATGAAGCGACAACGCAAGAGTCAACGGCAGTTTTTCTTCTGCAAGCCTTTTCATTCCCTCAACAATACCGCAGGTGGAAACCGTAATGTTTCGGACACTTAAATTCTTACCCTCTTTTGCGGAGATTAAACGAATGAAGCGCACCAGATTATCGTAATTGTCCATCGGCTCTCCTGTCCCCATAATAACAACATTGGAAACGTGTTCTCTGCTGATACGCTCTATTTCATAAATCTGTTCCAAAAGCTCAGATGCTCTTAGATTTCTTACCAGACCTCCGAGTGTGGAAGCGCAGAATTTGCAGCCCATCCGGCAGCCGACCTGTGAGGAAATACAGACGGAATTACCGTGATGATACTTCATCAGAACGCTTTCAATCACCTGTCTGTCCTCTAATTGAAACAAAAATTTGCTCGTACCGTCGTCTGCCGAAACAAGCCGATCCACCTCGCGCAATGTTATCAACTCACATTCTGCCTTTAATCGTTCTCTTAACCCTTTGGACAGATTCGTCATATCATCAAACGATTTCACACGCTTTTCATGCATCCAGGAAAACAACTGTTCCGCACGGAACGGCTTCTCGCCCCATTTCTGTAACAGTTCCTTTAATTCTATGATATGAAGCGATTTAATATCAATTTTTTCTTCCATAATCAGTTCCTTCCCACATCGCAGGTATCCGGCTTACACTTTGTTAATCTTGCAATAAAGAAGCCGTCACAATCATGAACGCCGGGTAACAGCTGAAGCGTGCCGTCCTCTGAAACCTCATTCTTTAGCGGTTCAGGGAGTCGCTCTGCCAGTGATTCTATCCGAAAACCAAACTCTCTGGCAAGATATGCAGCATTTTTCTCATTCTCTTCTTTATTAATGGTGCAGGTGCTGTACATTAAAATCCCGCCCGGCTTCACATAACGCTGTACCACGGCTAAAATCCGCCGCTGCAGGTCTGCAAGCTCTGTCTGTGCTTCCTTTGTCATTCGGTAGCGAATTTCCGGTTTCTTTGCCATAATGCCGATACCGGAACACGGCAGATCCGCAATTACAACATCTGCTGTTTCATACAGGCTCTCATCCGGGCGCAGGGCATCCCATACCTCTACCGTCAGATTTTTTGTTCCGTGACGCGCCTTGTTTTCTTCTATCAGAGCCGTTTTTCCTGCACTTAAGTCTCTGGCGCGTACCGTTCCGCCGCCGAGATTTTCTAACAGCTGTGCGGCATGCAGTGCCTTTCCGCCTGGTGCGGCACAGACATCCACAACAGTATCCCCTTTCTTCAGCCCCGCAGTATATGCCACCAGCATAGAGCTTTCATCCTGTACCTGAAACATACCTTCCCTGAACTCAGGAAGACTCTCCAGGCTGTCATATTCCGAAAGTGACATGGCTCCCGGAACATATGCGCCTTCTTTCACTGTAATGTTCTGTGCGCAAAGGCGTTTTCTAAGCGTTTCCGCCGAAATTTTTGTCTCATTCACGCGGATAGTGGTTTCAGGGTTTCTGAGACACCCTGCTGCTATCTTTTCCGCAAGCTCTGTCCCATAGGCTGTTACAAAATACTCACAAAGCCACTCAGGAAGAGAATAACGGATACTGAAATAACGTACCGGCTCTGTATTCTTGTCCGGGAAAAAGCTTTCTGACTCTATTTTTGTCCTGCTTCTTGCCATATTTCTGAGTACGCCGTTTACAAAACCGGACAGTCCGGAAAATCCCTTTTTCTTTGCCAGCTTTACCGCCTCATTACAAACAGCCGAATCCGGTACACTATCCATGTAAAACATCTGATAGGCTGACATTCTTAAAATGGTGCGAATAACCGGCTTCATTTTTTCGGTTTTTGTCTTTGAAAAATGATTCAGCATGTAGTCAACCGTAATCAGGCGCTCCAGAGTTCCCTCACAGAGTCTTGTAATAAATGCCCGGTCCCGTTTTTCCAGTCCGCCTGCTTCCCTCAACACTCTTGTCAGTACAAGGTGGGAATATTCACCTTCCTCTGCAACACGATATAAAATTTGAAATGCAAGCTCTCTTGGCTGTTCCAACAAAACTTCCTCCTGTCGCTATGCTTTCCTTTATCTGCGGTCGTTTTTTCTGCCTCCAAATAGAAGAAGAAGACGTAACAGCTGTAAAATAGAGGTTGCCGCTGCTGCTACATAGGTTAATGCTGCCGCTCCCAATACCTTTCTTGCCTGCGGAATCTCTTCCGTGTATAAAATACCGGTATCCGACAATACTCCGAGCGCTCTCTTTGAAGCATTGAATTCAACCGGAAGTGTAACAAGCTGAAACAATACCGCCAATGAAAACATGATAATTCCTGCTTCCACCAGAATACCTGTGCCTCCGATCAACAGGCCGATTAAAATCAACGGCCACGAAATATTGGCACCAAAGCTCGCCACCGGAGCCAGCAGGGAACGAAACTTCAGCGGTGCATAACTCCTGTCATGCTGAATGGCATGTCCGCACTCATGTGCAGCAACACCGATTGCAGCGACCGAGGTGCTGCCGTATACACTGTCCGAAAGTCTTAGTGTCTTGCTCCTCGGGTCATAATGGTCGGTTAAATTTCCTGCCACATGCTCAATTCTTACATCATAAATCCCTGCAGAGTTTAAAATTCTCCTTGCCGTTTCTTCCCCGGTCATTCCGGAATAACTCCTGACGCGGGAAAACTTTGCATAGGTGCTTCTTACCTTTGCAGATGCTGCCAGTGACAACAGCATTCCGATGATAATCAGAAAATACGTCCAGTCATAATAATAGTAAAAAGGCATATCCTTTACCTCCTCTACCTTCCAAGCAGTGTACCTGCTTTTAATTCGTAACCACGTAGAAATTCTTCCGCCGTCATTTTACGCTTTCCTTCCAGCTGAAGCTCTTTCACAAATAAAACACCGTCACCGGTCAAAATGCCGAAGCCGTTTTTCTCAACGTTAACGACAGTTCCCGGCTCTGAGGTTTTCATTTCCTTTGAAATCTGCTCGTCAGAAACGACCTCTGCCTTCCAAAGCTTCATGTTTTTTCCGTCTAGCTTCGTATACGCCGACGGCCACGGATTTAAGCCGCGAATCAGACGCTCCAGAAGTACGGCAGGCTGTCTGAAATTTAAGCAGCCCATTGTTTTATCTAACATCTTGACATAAGTTGCTTCTTCCTCCTTTTGAGGAATTCTCGGTGCACGCCCCGTCTCGAGCAAGTCCATTGCCTCAAGCAGCAGCGGTCCGCCGATCTCTGCGAGCTTATCGTGCAGACTTCCTGCAGTTTCATCAGGAGCCAGTTCGACCTCTTTGGAAAGAATCATGTCTCCGGTATCGATACCCTCTGCCATATGCATAATGGTTACGCCTGACTTTTTCTCACCATTGATGACTGTCCACTGAATCGGAGAAGCTCCGCGGTATTTCGGAAGCAGCGAAGCATGTACATTGATACAGCCAAACTTCGGAAGCTCTAAAAGCTCCTTTGGAAGCAGCTTTCCGTAGGCAGCTACCAATATGATGTCCGGATTCAGCCTTCTTATCTCTTCCAAAAATTCCGGTGCTCTTGCCTTTTCCGGCTGTAATACCGGAATGTCGTGAGCCAGAGCCACTTCCTTAACCGGAGGAAATGCCATTTCATGTCCTCTGCCCTTCGGTTTGTCCGGCTGCGTTACAACCGCAAGCAGCTCATGCCTTGATTTTACTACTTCCTCCAGTATCGTTGCCGCAATTTCCGGAGTTCCCATAAAGATTGCCTTCATGTTCATTCATCACGCCTTTCTGATTTACTCTTCTTCCTGCACGCTGTTATGCAGACCGCCCTCTACCTTTTCTACATACATTTTGCCGTGCAGATGATCAATTTCATGGCAGAATGCCCGCGCAAGCAGTTCCGTGCCTTCGTAAATAACTTCCTTCATGTTTGTGTCAAGCGCACGAACCTTTACATAATTCGGCCGCATCACCACCCCGGACTTGCCCGGAAGGCTCAGACAGCCTTCTTCTCCGGTCTGTGTGCCAGCCGCCTCAAGTATTTCCGGATTGATAAGTACAATCGGAGAATCTCCTTCCGGCGACACATCAATCACTACTATCTGCTTTAAAATACCAACCTGCGGTGCAGCCAGTCCGACGCCGTTTGCATGGTACATCGTATCCAGCATATCTTCAATCAGAATCTCCAGCTTTCGGTTCATTTCCGTCACCGGTCTGCACTCCTTTGTCAAAACAGAATCACCCATTCTTCTTATGTTTCTTATTGCCATATCTGCCTCCTGTTATACTTATTTGATAGCTGTTCCTTTTAGTAACTGTTCATTGGGTCAAAATCCAACTGAAGTATGACACTCTTAAACTGCTCCTCATTTTCCTTACCATTTTCTAAATAAGAAGCTAACTCTGTTAGTATATCATAAGAAGCAGCTTTAAAATAGACTAAATTTCTATAAAAATCATTAGCTTTTGATAAACCGGCTGCTGCAGGACCGATGATGATAACCGTTCTGTCATTCTGTGCCTTAATAAACTCTCTTGCTTTCGCAGCAAGGAAGTCTGCACATTCCGAGCTAAGCTCCTCCTGCTTTCCGACGCAAAGCGCCGCCAGAATATGCGCCTTCGGAGGATACTTAAGCAGCTCACGGTACGCTATTTCCTGTCTGAAGAATCCTTCGTAATCTTCCGTTGCCGCCGCCACAATACTGTAATGCTCCGGCTGATACGTCTGAATCAGCACTTCTCCGGCCCGTTCTCCGCGTCCTGCACGCCCTGCCGCCTGAGCGAGCAGCTGAAACGTCCGCTCTGAGGAACGATAGTCCGAAACATTCAACGACAAGTCCGCCGCCAGAATACCGACCAGTGTCACCTTGGGGAAATCATGTCCTTTGACAATCATCTGTGTTCCTATTAAAATATCTGCCTCTTCCTTTGAAAATGCAGAAAGAATTTTTTCATAGCTGTCCTTCTCTTTTGTCGTATCGGCATCCATGCGAAGCACTCTTGCCGCAGGGAACTGCTTTCGTACCGCCTCTTCTACCTTCTGCGTTCCGGTCCCGAATGCCGCAATATACGGAGAACCGCAGGAAGGACATTCCTTCGGCATCGGAATGCTGTAGCCGCAGTAATGACAGTGCAGTGTCTGCCCCTCCATAGGGGATTTCGGTACATGAGCCGTCAGTGATACCGCACAATGCGGACACATCAGCGCCTTTCCGCAGCTCCGGCAGGATACAAAACCGGAATAGCCTCTTCGGTTTAAAAACAGCATCACCTGTTCTTTTTTCTTAAGACGCTCCTCCATGCCGGCAAGGAGTTCTCTGCTGAACATGGAACGGTTTTTCGCTTTCAGTTCTTCCTTTAAATCAATAATCTTTACGGACGGAAGCTTTGCGTTATTCGCACGCCTTGTCAGTTTGAGCAGCGTATATTTCCCGTCCATTGCTGCCTGATAGGATTCCAGCGACGGGGTTGCCGAACCGAGCAAAACCGAAGCATTCGTCATTTTTGCCAGTTCTACAGCTGTCTCACGAGCGTGATATTTCGGCACGGACTCACTTTTGTAGGAACGCTCATGCTCTTCGTCTATGACAATCAGTCCGAGATGTTCAAACGGTGTAAACAGTGCCGACCTCGGTCCGATCATAATATCAATTTTCCCTTCTTTGGCTTTTCTATACTGGTCGTAACGTTCTCCCTGCGAAAGTCTGGAATGAAGGAACGCAACTCTCTCACCGAAACGTTCGGTAAAGCGTCTTACTGTTTGATAGGTCAGCGCAATTTCAGGAATCAGTACAATTACCTGCTTCTTTTCTTTTAAAATTTCTTCTATGATACAAAGGTAGACTTCCGTCTTTCCGCTTCCTGTTACGCCGTGAAGCAGGTAAACTCCGCGCTTCCCGGCACGGTATTCATTACAGACCGTATCACAGGCAGCCTGCTGTTCTTCATTCAGTAAAACACTCTTTACCTGCCTTTTTAACTCCTTCACCGGATTGCGGTACACTTCTTCTACTTCTGTAGAGATAATACCCTGTTGTTCCAGCTTCTGAAGCGTCGCCGCCGAAACATTCAAAGTTCCTGTCACCAGTCCCTTGTCTAATCTCCGGAATTTTTTCAGTTCCCTTAAGAATCGTTCCTTTGCTGTGTAATGCTTTCGTTCTGCCTCGGTAATTAATTCTTCTACTGTAGAATCGTCAGCAAGCAGTGTAATTGTTTTTTTCTCCACCGGCCGGACGCTTTTCTTTACCGAAAGCACCGTCCGAAGCGAGTCATTCATGGTACCTCCGAAGTTTTCCTTCATCCAGTGTGCGAGTGCAATCATGCGTGACTCAATAACGACACCTTTTTCCACAACACCGTCAATCTCTTTGATTTTTTCTTCGGCAAGCTTCGGCTCTGTGGAAAGGCCGACAACATAGCCGGTAATGCTGCGATGTCCGTTTCCGAAGGAAATGCGAACCGGACATCCTACCGATACCTGCTCTCTTAAGGATTCCGGAACCCGGTACTGATACGTCTTATCCAAATTTTCATGTGAAATATCCACGATTACATCTGCGTACAGCACTCAGACACCATCCTTACAGTAAAAATGCGGCTATAATCTCATCTGTCTTCATTCCGCGGGAACCCTTGACAAGTACCGCGTCACCCGCCCTCAGTTCTTTCCTTAAGTATTCAACAGCCTGTGTATTCGTATCAAAGGAAACCGTTTGGATGCTTCCGCTCTTTTTTGCTTCCTCTGCGATATATCCTGCTTCTTTTCCTACTGTCACCAGCAAATCCAGTTTTCTGTCGTCCTTCTTAAGGCCCGCCAGATAGGAACCGACGTTGCGGTGAAGCTCTTCGGACTGCTCACCAAGCTCCAGCACATCGGCAAATACGGCAACTCTTCTTTTTTTATGTTCCAGTGATACCAATACCTGTGCGCTGCTCCTCATGGAATCCGGACTTGCGTTGTAGGTATCGTCAATCCAGGTAATGCCGTCCTTTGTTTTCATCTGACCGCGCATGGCAATCGGTTCATATTCTTTTAATCCCTCTGCCGCAATCTCCGGTTCAATGCCGTAATGCTTTGCCACCGCCAATGCCGCAAGCGCATTCATCACATTATGTTCACCGTATACCTTAAGCTCTACCGGAAGCTCCCTCCGAGCCCCGTTGTCCTCATAAACGGCGGTAAAGCACGTGCCGTTTTCGGTTGTTTTTATGTCCTTAGCGCAGAAATCAAACCCTGCTCCGTCATCTGATATGCCATAGGTGACAGCCGCTGCCCTTTCCAGTGCGGCAGAAGTATCCTTATTGCAGTCCATTATAATCCTTTTTTGTGTTATTTGTGTGGCTGCTTCTTTTAGTAATCTGTCATTTCCGTTAAGAAACAATGACGAACCTGTCACAAAATGATGAACAATCGAAAGCTTCTCCTTACGGATATTTTCCTGCGTCTTCAGTTGTGCAATATGCGCAACGCCGATATTGGTCACCACGGCACACTCCGGCTTTGCAACATCCGCCAGACGTGCCATTTCTCCGAAATCGCTCATCCCCATTTCAATTACTGCCATGTCATACGAGTCATCCAGATAAAACATCATAAGAGGAAGTCCAATCTGACTGTTTTTATTTCCTATGGTTTTCAACACATGCTTTGTTGTTTTCAGAGCTGCGGAAACCATCTCTTTTGTCGTTGTTTTTCCGACGCTTCCGGTAATCCCGACTACCGGAATGTTAAACAGATCCCGATACCACGAAGCAAGGCTCTGCAATGCCTCTATGGTATCTGTCACCTCAATCACCGAAACATTCTTTTCCCTGCAAAATGCAAGTGCTTCTTCCTTCCCCTCATAGTCCTCTGCCAGAAACACAGCTGTTGCTCCGTTTGCCACAGCTCCTTCGATATAGCGGTGTCCGTCCGTCTTTTCTCCGACAATCGGCACAAACAGCCCGTTCTTTGTCTGAGTGCGCGAATCAATCAGTACTTCTTCTATCTGTGCCGCTTCCTCACCGCAACGAAGAACGCCGCCTGTCGCTTTTACTATCTCTGCTACTTTTATCGGTTTCATAATGCTTTTCTCTCTTCCTCTGACATTTCGCTTAAAATTTCCTGAATCAGCACACGCTCATCCATTGGATGCTTTATACCACAGATTTCCTGATAATCCTCATGACCCTTGCCGGCCAATACAATAACATCGCCCTCTTTTGCATTCCGGATACAATAGCGGATAGCCTCCTTCCGGTCCGCAATCGTCACATAAGCTCCGTTTTTCCTCTTCACACCGACTAAAATATCTTCGATAATTGCCGTCGGGTCCTCATTCCTCGGATTATCGCTTGTCACTACGGTCAAATCCGCATACTGGGAGGAAATCTCGCCCATCTCAAACCGGCGGTCTCTGGAGCGGTTTCCTCCGCAGCCAAACAGGCAGACCAGACGCTTCGGATGATAATCAAGCAATGTGGTCAGCAGACTCTTTAAACTCATGGCATTGTGCGCATAATCTATCATCATGGTAAACCGTTTGGAAACTTCCACAGGCTCTACCCTTCCCTTTACCTTAACGGAACGAAGCGCTTTTTGTATCGTTTCTGTCGGAATATCAAAATGCCTGCATACTGCAATTGCCGTCAAAGAATTATATACCGTAAACCTGCCCGGAATTCCAACGGTAACCGGAAAATTTAAAAGTCCTTCCGTCTGATAAGAAACAAGGAGCGCACCGTCGTTGCAATGTAAATCCACGTTTACCGCACGAAGTTCGGCGCCCTCGTTCATTCCATAGGTTTCCACTTTGCAGGAAGCATTCTTAACAACTTCCTTCACATGCTCGTCATCAAAATTTACAATGCCCACCTTGCACTGTCTGAAGAGCAAACTCTTGGCATGAAGATAGTCCGCAAAATCCTTGTGTTCGTTCGGTCCGATATGGTCCGGCTCGAGATTGGTGAAAATACCGTAATCAAACGTAAAGCCTCCGACACGGTGAAGCATCAGCCCTTGGGAAGAAACCTCCATGACAACGCACTTTACCCCGGCATCTGCCATTTCTCTGAAGTATTTCTGCACATAATAAGATTCCGGTGTGGTATTGTTTGCCGGAATGTGTGTTTCTCCGATGATAATCTCAATCGTTCCGATTAAACCGGTCGGATATCCCGCAAGCTCCAACGTGTTGCGAATCATGTAGGAAGTAGTCGTCTTTCCCTTTGTGCCGGTAATACCGATGGTCACCAGTTCGTCCGCCGGATGACCGAAGTAGGCTGCCGACATGCAGGCAAGCGCTTCTCTTGTGTTCTCACAGACTACAAGGCAGACGCCATCCGGTACCGGCACCTCATGCTCTGCCACAATCGCAACCGCTCCCGCAGCTGCCGCCTCCTTAGCATATTGATGTCCGTCGTGTACCGCACCGCTGATGCAGACAAAAACCGACCCTTGTTCCACCTTTTTTCTGGAATCAAATACAAGCTCTGTTACTTCGACTTTTGCATCTCCTTTTACAATCCGGTACGGGAAGCCTTCTAATAATTCCAGCAGCTTCATAATTTCATGACCTCACTTTCGATGTAATATTTCCTGTCAGAAAAAGCTTTTCGGGCAGGAAACTCGAAAAAGAAGGGGAGAACAGTTTTCTGTTTCATCCCCTTTTCTTCTAAATAAGCAACCTTACCTGTGTCCAAAAGACACACTCCGTCATACCTTTAACCAAGCACTCTGTCATACAGCTCTTCATATTTCTTTGCGGACCCCGCCCAGGAGAAATCCTTCGCCATAGCGCGGTCTACCATCTTGTTCCATTCTCTCTTTTTGTCATAGTAAATATGCTTTGCGTAACGTACGGTATTTAACATTTCATGTGCGTTGTAGTTGCGGAAGCCGAATCCGGTACCGGTACTCTCATATTCATTATATGGCTCTACCGTATCATTTAAACCACCTGTTTCTCTTACAATCGGAATCGTGCCATATCTCATACTCATCAACTGACTTAAGCCGCACGGCTCAAACAGCGAAGGCATCAGGAAGGCATCACACGATGCGTAAATACGATGTGCTCGCTCGTTATTGTAATAAATGCTTGCGGAAACTCTGTCATGGTACTTCCATTCGTAATGCCGGAACAGATTCTCATACTTCGAATCGCCGGTTCCCAGAATAATAAACTGCATATCCTCGGAGCAAAGCTCTTCCATCACACACTCTACGAGATCCAGCCCCTTCTGGTCGGTCAGACGGGATACCAAACCTACCGTAAACTTCTTTTCGTTTACTTCAAGACCAAGCTCTTTCTGCAGTTCTTTCTTGTTTTTGGACTTTTCCTTTCGGAAGTTAGCCGCCGAGAACGGATACTTGATATACTGATCCGTCATCGGGTTGTATTCATCATAATCAATACCGTTTACGATACCGCAGAGGCAGTTGGAACGTGCACGCATCAGTCCGTCCAGGTTTTCTCCGTAAAACGGAGTCTGGATTTCCTTTGCGTAGGTTTCGCTTACGGTAGTTACATAATCTGCATAAACGATACCGCCCTTTAAATAATTTGCATCGTTATATACTTTCAGCTTATCCGATGTAAAATAGTAATCACTGAGGCCGGTAATGTCTTTTACCGTTTTCATGTCCCAGATACCCTGAAACTTTAAGTTATGTATTGTCATAATACTCTTAATTCCCTGATAGAAACCGCCTGCCTGAAAGCTGTCCTTCAAATACACAGGAATTAAACCTGTCTGCCAGTCGTTGCAGTGAATTAAATCCGGACGGAAGCCAAGCAGAGGAAGCGCCGAAAGCACCGCACGACAGAAAAATGCGAACTTTTCAATATCCTCATAAATCTGTCCGTAAGGCTTGTCTCCATTGAAATAGAACTCATTATCCACCAGATAGAATGTAACGCCGTTTAATCTTGTTTCGAGAATACCGACATATTGTCTTCTCCAGCCCAAATCCATGTAAAAATGCGTTTTGTAGACAAACTCCTTCTTATATTTTTCCGGAATTGCACGGTAGTTCGGCAGAATCACGCGTACATCATACTTTTCTTTATCAATGTACTTTGGCAGTTCTCCCGCAACGTCCGCAAGGCCGCCGGTTTTGATGAACGGAACACATTCCGAGGCAACAAACAATATATTTTTCATAATGTCCTCCTTATGGGCAAATGTGCACGCCAGGTGCACAACTAAAAAATGTACGTAAAGAAACCTTTACGTACATTTTAACACATTTTGTTGCTATTGGAAAGTGTTTATACCGGTAATTTATATTCCAATCTTATTTTATCTGCAATCAAAGCGACGAACTCTGAATTGGTCGGCTTTCCCTTTCCGTTATTTACCGTATAGCCAAACAGTTCATCAATCGTATCCATCTTTCCTCTGCTCCATGCAACTTCAATCGCATGACGTATGGCACGTTCTACACGGCTTGGCGTTGTCTTATGCCGCTTCGCAATCGTCGGATACAGCTGCTTGGTAATTGAATTTAACATTTCCGTATTATTGACGGACATCATAATTGCATCACGCAGATACTGATATCCCTTGATATGTGCCGGAACACCGATTTCATGTATAACATTGGTAACATCCGCCTCCAGATTTCGTTCCAGAAAAACATTTCTGTTCTCTGCGTTTCCGTTCGGATTCTCCAATCTCCTTGTACAGCCTGCCGTACCGCGCAGCTGCTTGATTCTTGAAACAATCAGATTATAATCAAACGGTTTCAGCATATAATAGCTTGCTCCAAGCGCAAAGGCACTCTCCGTTACCATATCCTGTCCAATTCCGGTGATGACAATAAACGACGGCACTTTTTTCAGTGTCACATCCTTTTTTACTTGTTCCATCACTCCAAGCCCGTCTAACTTCGGCATAATTAAATCCAAAAGCACCACATCCGGCGCCTTCTCTCTAATCATGTCTAACGCTTCCATTCCATCTTCAGCCTTACCAACCACCTCGATATCCTTGTCCGCGTTAATCACTTCTTCTAACATTCCTGCTGTTCTTACATTATCGTCTGCAATTACTACACTAATCTTTCCCATAGTTACCTCCCTGGATTATTTCTTCCACATTTTTTGCTTTGGAATATATTTACACTCTTATTATACCATAAATTTCCATGTTTTCAACTGTTTTTTGATAATATTTTTCGACATAAGGAAAATTTATGAATTCTTAACACAGAATGAGGAATTCCGCTGTGCGACATTCGCAATCCGCTTCGCTCCTT
>JBJENV010000082.1:0-29755 GCA_051880375.1 Lachnospiraceae bacterium | reverse complement strand
TTCCGCTGTGCGACATTCGCAATCCGCTTCGCTCCTTGCTCATGTATGGCGTTCGCCATATGACAAATAAAGAGGAGGCAAATTATCGTAAGCAAGCTTACCAATTTGCCTCCTCTTCATTTGCCGCACAGCTCATTGCTTTAACATGTTTTCAATAAAGGTGCCGTAGCCTTTCGTGGAGTCGCGGATAAAGACATGGGTGACAGCGCCGATGAGCTTTCCGTTCTGAATAATCGGGCTGCCGCTCATTCCCTGTACGATGCCTCCGGTTTTCCGAATCAGTTCTTCATCCGTAATCTGAATGACAAGACCTTTGTTTCCACTGGAAGCCCCAAGGTCAATTTTTAATATCTCAATATCATATTCCTGTACCTTAGAATCCACCTGACATAAAATTGTAGCCGGACCGGTCTCTATTTCCTGTTTCAGACCGATAGCGATAGTACCATTTGTTACCGTATGCCTTGTATCAGTCTGTCCGAAAATACCCTGTGACGTATTTTTTGTAATCGTCCCAATGCAGCAATTTGCAGAGCGCCTGATAATTCCGACCAGTTCACCCGGCGTTCCTTCCTTTCCGCGGATAATGTTCAAAACCTCCGCCTCATAAATGGAACCATCCCCCACCTTCATCAGCACACCGGTATCCACATCCGTAATTCCATGCCCGAGTGCCCCGAAGTATCCGTTTGTTGTCGTAAAGGTAAGTGTCCCGATTCCCTGCGTATCGGTACGTATCCATACTCCGATTTTGTATTCTCCGGTATTGTCCTTCACCGGCTGAAGCGTCACTTTTCTCGTTTTTCCGTCTCTCTCTATCGTAAGCTGAAGTGCATTTTTCCCGATTTTCTCTATCAATTCTTCCTTTTTGCTGACCTTTTTTCCGTTTACTTCTATGATATAATCGCCGCTCTTTATCATTCCGTCGGCCGGCTCATAATATGTTCCGTCGCTGCCAAGCACTTCTCCTGTTCCAAGTACCAGAATTCCATCCGTTTCCACCTGTAATCCAACAACACTTCCTCCCGGTATGACCTCCATTTCTTCAATGACTTCCAATGCAATATCCTTTATCGGAATGATTCCAAACAAAGTCAGTTTGATTTCATAACGTCCCAGTTCATTGGAACTTATGGAAAACGGATTACTAAGATCAATTTTGATATCTTCCTTTGATAATGGCTCCTGATTCACATACAGCACCCCGACTGCTTCTTCACTGATGCTTGCATGAATCGGGAGCGAAAAATCAAATTCTTCTTCCTGCCCAAGTAAAATTTTCATTTCATCCGGCACACTTGTTTTCAACAGAAAATATCCATATGTGACAAGCGCCACCAGGTTACATACTATCAAGCCCATAAGTATCCGGCGATATACTGTTCTTTTCATACTTACCTCCAATCGTCAAAAAAGAGAGGACGCATTGTCCTCTCTTAGTATGGCTTTGCCGTATGAAAATAAACCAGTACAAACTTTCCATTCCTAATAATTTTTGTAGCTGTCTGCCAGCTGTTTCATTTCTCTTGCATTCTCATAAACTGTATCGGTAATCTTTGCTCCTCCTAAAATTCTTGCCAGTTCCTCACAGGTTTCTTCCTTAGTTAATTCACGAATCTGTGTTTTGACACGACCATCCTCTGCACTTTTTTCAATCACAAAGTGCGTATCTGCCATGGCTGCTATCTGAGCCAGATGCGTAATACAAAGAATCTGATGATGTGCACTGATTCTTGCCAGCTTTTCCGATACCTTCTGTGCAGTTCTTCCGCTGATACCGGTATCAATTTCATCAAATATCAGCGTCGGAATCTCGTCCTTGTCTGCAAGCACCGACTTTACTGCCAGCATAATTCTTGACAGTTCACCGCCGGAAGCAATTTTAACAAGCGGTTTTAGTGGTTCTCCCGGATTTAACGAAATCATAAATTCACAGGCATCATAGCCATCCGCATGAAACTGTTCTGTCCTCTCAATAGGAAGCTCAAATTTAACCTCCGAAAAGTTTAAATCCAGCAATGCCTGCCGCACATCTTTCGTCAGCACTTCGGCGCGTTCCTTACGGATATCCGAAATTTTTTTGCACAGCGTAAGGCATTCCTGTTCGGCTTTTTCATAGTTTCTGCGCAGAGTTTCTAAATATTCATCATAGTTTCGATACTTTTCAAGCTTTTTCTCACACTCTGCCGCATACTCTTTAATTTCTTCTATTGTCCTTCCGTACTTACTCTTTAACCGATTAATAAGGTCAAGGCGCTCCTCAACTTCTTCAAAGCGCTCTTTTGAATCCTCCATAGAATCTGCAAAGGTTTCGGCACGACGATTAAATTCCGATAGCATCGACTCTGTTTCTGAAAGAAGCTCCTGCAGCCCGGAAAGTTCTTTATTGTAGTCCGCAATTTTGGCAAGCTGACGTTCTGCGCCGGACAACAGCTCTTCCGCATTGTTATCCTCCGCATCTCTGGTATATCTAAGACAATTTGCCAATGTTTCCGCTATCTGCCTGCTGTTGGATAAAAGGCGGAACTCTTCTTCCAGTTCTTCATCTTCGCCACAGATAAGCTTTGCTGCTGTAATTTCCTCAAGTGCGAATTCCAGATAAGCTGTCTCTCTGTTCTTTTCTCCTTCGGCGCCGGATTCCGCCAGAAGCTCCTCTTTTAGTTCCTTATAGTGTCGGTATGCTTCCTTCATCTGCTCCGGGTAAGTTCCCAGCTCTTCTGCCGCAAAACGGTCTAACAACTGTAAATGCGCCGCCTTATGAAGCAGAGACTGATTTTCCTGCTGACCGTGAATATTTATCAGAAGCTCTGCAACCTCCTTTAATACAGAGGCTGTTACACTTTCCCCGTTGATTTTGCAAATTGACTTTCCACTGTCCATAATTTTTCTGGATAAAATTAACATTCCATCCTCAGGGATAATATCCATTTGCCGCAGCGTTGCTTCTGTCTGTTCCGACAGTTGATCGAAAATCAGTTCCACAAGTGCATACTCCGCTCCCTGACGAATGACCTCCTTTGATACCTTGGCACCAAGCGCCGCATTGACCGAGCCGATTAAAATTGACTTTCCGGCGCCGGTTTCTCCTGTCATAATATTCAGGTGATTACGGAATACTACCTCCGACTCATCAATGATTGCAAAATTCTTTACGTGCAGGCTGTGTAACAATGATGCTCCTCCTTATTTTTTCATCTCTTGCGAATTTAATATACCTTTACCTTACAACGCAGGGTTCTGCCGTTTACTGTTGCTGTTACATAGGTTGTGCCTTTTTTTCTGGCAGTAATCACACCATTTGCCACCTGACAAATGCTCGTATCCTCTACATCCCAACGCACCCCTGTCGTTGCTCCGTCCACAATGAGGCGTGTATACTTCGTGTATACCGGAATCTCAATATAATCTCTGCTGAGTCCCAGTACAGTAACCTTTACCACAGCCGTTCTTCCGGAAGTTGTCATAACGGTAACGTTTGTCGTTCCGGTAGAAACTGCCGTAATCAGACCGTTTCCGCTGACTGTCGCTACCGCTTCATTTCCGGAAGACCACGTTGTTGTATCCGTTGAATTATTCGGGCGCATCGAAATACTAATCGACTTTGTTTCCCCCGGCATTAACACAACCTCTGTATCCGATACGGAAACTCCGGTGGCGGAAACCGGCGCAATCACGGTCACATAGCACATGGCATACTTTCCGCTGTTGTCCTTCGCTCTGGCATATACCATCGTTGTTCCCGGCTTCAGTCCTGTAATAACACCGTCTTCCTCTACCATAACAATCGAATCATCATCCGCACTGAAGGTTACGGTTTTATAGGTTGCATTGGATGGCTGAACCGTTGCAATCAAAGCCGCACTTTGTCCCTGGATAATGGTTAAAGCACTATGATTGAGCTTAATCGAAGTAACCTCTCGAACAACCCGCACTTCACATTTTGCCGTAATATCGCTTCCATCGATTGTTTCTGCCGTAATTGTCGCATAACCGTAATTGATACCGGTAATAGTTCCGCTCTTATCTACCGTACAGATACTGTCATCCGAGGAATACCATTCTACCTCGGCATCTCCGATTTCCACACCTTCTTTTACCAGATATGCACGAAGTGTTTGCGTTTTTCCGTAGCCCAGACGATAAGACGACGGATCAATCTTCAACATAATCAACGGATCTTCTACTGTAACAAGGCAGAATGCACGATAACCGCCATCTACCGATTCACAGGTGATAACAGCTGTACCTCTTGATACACCGGTCACCGTTCCTGCAGCACTTATTTTTGCAACAGAAGCATCGCTTGTCCCCCACTTGACCTGCGTATTGCTTGCAGTAGCCGGCTTAAATACCGGCTCAATCGTAAACGTCTCGCCTACATCAATCACCAGTTCAGATGGGTCCAATTCCATGGAGCGCACTGCTTCCAGTACCGTCACCGTACAATAAGAGGTAGCTCCGCTCTCCGTTTTTACAAGAATAATCGCCGTACCAACGCTACGGGCTGTAATACGTCCTGTAGAGGAAACCGTAACAACCTTAGTATTTAAGCTCTCCCATGTCAGATTTGCTTCCGTACTGGTTGCCGGAGTAATCGTAACCTCCATATCAAAATACTCACCGGAATTCATCGTGATTTCGGAATAGTTCATTTTTACACCGGTTGCTTTTTGCTTTACGATTACCGTACAAATATCATAGTAGGAACCGTCATAGGACATTACCATAACCTGCGTTATGCCCGGTCCCTTTGCCGTGAGCATGCCTTCCTTATTTACCGCTACAACAGATGTATTAAACGACGTCCATTCCACATCCGGATTGCTTGCAGAAGACGGGTATACCATATACGTCAGACGCTTGCTCTCACCGGTGTACATCTCTACGGTATCCACATCAAGTTCCACACCCGCTACCGACTGCAATACCGTTACGGTACACTGCGCAATCAAAGCCGGATTGTCTTCCGACTGCACGGTAATAACCGCAGTACCTGCTTTCACAAAGGTAAGCTTACCGGTTTTATCAACCGTTACAATCGATTTATTGGACGAAGACCAAAGCAAGGTCTGATTCGTTGTATTTTCCGGTGAGATAGTCGCATACAGCTGATGAGTCTGCCTCATATTACCCGTTACTTTATCCTGCGACAATGTAAGCTTCTGTGCCGGCTGCTTTACGGTTACAGCACAATAACCGACAACAACATTTTTATCCGTGATAGCAGTCAATATAGCTGTTCCGCCTGCAACGCCTTTAATCTGTGCAGAAGTCGGTCCATTGACTGCTACAATCGTAAAAACATTTGTATTGGATGACTGCCACATCAAATTGACATCCACCCACCCGGAAGGTATCATGATCGCTTCCACTGATTTTATTTCTCCGATTCCGATTGTAACCTCACTCGGACTCAGCGTAATCTGTGTCACTGCCTGCTGAACAGTAACTTTACAGGTAGCCGTCTTTTTTACGTCGTCAATCATCTGAGATGCAATTACCGTTGCCTCGTAGTTTTTCGGTGTCTCCTTTAAAGCCGTTATAAGACCGTTTTCACTGACACTAATATACTGGGAATCGTATTCCGAGCATTCCCAGGAAACCGTACCCGGCCGCGTCTGATTCGGTACAAGCTGATAGGTTCCTCCTGCAAATATCGTAAGAGAGGAAGGATCTACGGAAAGTGTATCCAGCACTTCAATCGTATAGGTAAACGGATTAATGGTATTTGCTTCTGCCAGCGTATAAATTCCATATTCATCTGACTTTTTGTAGACCAGCGTAAAGGTCTGTGTACCATAGGTATGCGCTGTTACAATGCCTGTGTTTCTGTCTATGGAAGCCACTTTTTCCGTCGTCGGGTCCGGAATTATTTCAAACAGCTTTCCGAACATTCCGTCCGGAATGTTGAAATCTTTATTAATGTCGTAAATATCCCCTACATTTAAATACTTTGCGGAATCTGCACTCAGAACCAGTTCTACTACCACGTTAAATGTAAGACAAGGCAAGTCATTCGAAGATGCATTTTCAAACTGCTTTGTCGCGTAGGCCTCCACGCGATATGTCCCTGCCTTAACATTTGAAAATATTACACTACTTCCGTCATAGGTGTAGGATAACAGGGATGTATCATTTTGTGTAATCAGTTTTCCCTTTGAGCCATCCTGCTTTACAGTATACACTTCCCATGTAAGACGGGATGCAGGCATCGCATTGGTATGCAAAACAAACTCCTCACCTCTTACACGCATATCAACCGTTTTCTGAAAAGCATCTTCATCCTCCGTCTGATATCCGCCGGTAGGAAGCACAACAATATCAATTTTACTTTCTTCAACAACTACCTGTTCGGTATTACCGTCTGTAATTGTAACATTCGCAAAGTTCTTGATTGTGATCTGCGCACATCCTGCACCTTGAATGGTCAGCTTACCATTCGCATCGACCAATACGACTCCCTGTGTATTCGGGTCGCTAAATTTTACACATGTAGAATTATCGGCAGGATCCAGATTCTTAAACTTTAACTGATACTCTGATATCAGCGTTGGATCAAGTATCAGGACTCTTTCTGTTTCACCTACATTTTTCCATTCCGAATCTGAACGATCCAGCTCCGCACTTACAAGAAATGCCGCTGAAAAGCTTGACATTGTTCCGTCTTCTTCCACGATTGCCGCACGAATCATAGCCCAGCCCGGCTTTCCCGCAGTAAGCTTCGCCGATGTTCCGCTCTGTGAAAGACGGATGATATCCGGATTATCCGAAGAAAATACTACACTTCGTACTACGGACATATCTTTTTCGCCCTTCAGGTTGACACGATTCAGCACAACCGTTACTTCGTTTCTTTCCATGATTGCCGTATTATCCTGCTCAATGATTGCACCCGTTAATTCCAGTACATATCTCCACTCACTTGTTGTAGGTGCCGCGTTCGCAACCTTTATTCTGTTCTTTAAGAAATCTGATACCCTTGCAAAGGATGCACCAACCGTATCCAACAACGACGGCTTTTCTTCTGTCGTTGCTGCAACCTTCCCGTCTCCGGTTTCCTCTGACATCTCTGCAACAGGTGTTACGGTGACCGTCTGAGTCATCCTGCCGGTATAACCGCTTCCCGCCAATATGCAGACCGCCATAATAAAGCTGATTGCCTTTTTATATCCTTTTCCCATCGTATCAAATCCTTTCTCTTTATCGAAAAACAAGTTTCAAAATGTCGTTTCAGCTGTATTCTATCTGATTATATCGACAGAATACAGTGTACTCTTTAGTCAGATATACCAAATCTGGTATTAACAATAGGATAAAATGTTGGCAATTATGTGTCATTCTTCCAATAAGTATTTCGAAAAAAACAATGCCCGGACGCAAGGTCCGGGCAAAGGTTCTTTTTTATTCATCCCAGTTATGATATACCTGCTGAACGTCATCATCCTCATCCAGTAAATCAAGGATTCTGTTCATGCGTTTGATATCTTCTGCATCGGTAAGCTCTCCCCATGTCTGAGGAATCATTGTTACCTCGGCGGAAACCATCACAATTTTCGCATTTTCCATTGCCTCGCATACCGCGCCAAAGTTATCCGGTGCCGTAATGATTTCAAAGCTGTCCTCTTCCTCCGAAAAATCCTCGGCGCCTGCATCCAGTGCAAGCATCATCAGGTCATCTGCATCCATCTCACATTCTTCCTTGTCGATGATAATCTGACCCTTTTTATCAAACATGAACGATACACAACCCTGCGTACCGACATTTCCGTTTCCTTTTGTAAACGCATTTCTGACGTTTGCTGCGGTACGATTTTTGTTATCCGTCAACGCATCCACAATAATAGCGATACCGCCCGGTCCGTAACCCTCGTAGGATACGAACTCATAATTTACGCTGTTACCGTCACCTGCTGCCTTCTTGATGCTGCGGTCAATCGTATCGTTTGGCATGTTGTTTGCCTTTGCCTTAGCCACAATATCCTTTAACTTACTGTTATTGTTTACATCCGGTCCGCCTTCCTTTACGGCTACTGCAATTTCACGACCGAGTCTTGTGAAAATTTTTCCTTTTGCTGCGTCATTCTTCTCTTTCTTATGCTTAATGTTTGCAAATTTAGAATGTCCAGACATCGTTTTTCTCCTTGTAATAAATATTTGCGTCTAAAATACTGCTAAATTTTATTTTACCACACCTTGCGCTTTTTGTCAAAAACAAGGTTGCCTTTTGCTACCTGTTACTGCATTGCCTGAAGCAGGCTATTGTATATCGGGCGAATTGACTCCGTCGTTTCTTCCAGTTCCTCCGCTATCTGCTCCATGGATTTCCCTTTTCTTATCTTTTTCTGAATCTGTTCTGTCAGCTTCTGCCGCTCGCCCTGCCGCTCACCCTGTTGCTCTCTTTCATCCAGCTTATCCTTCATCAGTTCCATCAGTGCTTCGCACATGTCACTCACCTCTTTAAACCTTTCTTTGTTGGCACGGACTATAATATTCATAACCGATTGATACAACTTATCCTTTTCATGTATGCTATAGTCACGGATTAACTTTTCCGCCGTTTCATTATCTTTCAGGTCATTTGTCAGATGCTTCATCCATAAGTTTGTTGTTTCCGAAAGCTCAGACGTTACAAGCAGCTGTATCTGAAACAGGCAATCCCTGATATAGTAAATCCCAGCCTCCTGCTTTTCTACCGAAATGTGTCGTTCCTCCTTTAGATGTCTTATCAGTTCTCTCGGATAATGACGGCAGACATAAGTAATTGTCAGCTCCGAAATTTTAATCTCATTTACTGTTCCTGTATCCGACTTATAAAAGCAGGTATAGCCATATACTTTATAAAAGTCGTCAATGCTTAGATAAGCATCCGGACTTTTATATTCCATTATGTTATACTTTCGAAAAATGCGCCCAATATTCTTTTGTATCTGCTCTTCTCTGTTTTTCTTGATGATAAGCACATCAATTTGCATCGGCTTTGTGCTCAGATTATGCTCGCTTTCAAAGGTCAGCTTTTCTGCCTCCTCAGCCAGTTCAATCTGAATTCCTGCAAAAAACGCCGCATGCCATTGCAACAATTTATCCTTTTCTTCCTCCATGAAACCTCCTTCATGTAATTTTCAGGAGTTTCCCTGCCATAGAAAACTCCTGCTTTGATATGGGGTAATAAAGCATGAATTTTCTAAAGAAGCAGACGGATTGAGCCGCTTATTGCGGCCTGCTTAGAAGACAGAGCCAAGAATTTGTTCCTCTGAGTAAAGAAAATTTGCTTTGCTTTAGAATAGCATAAAAGGGGCAGAAAATCAATGATAATTGAGATTTTCTGCTCCTTTTTCTATTTTTCTTATACATAGATTATTGTCCGTAAATCAGAGACGAAATCCGTTCCATCACTTTATCCGTCTCCTGTTCGGTTCGGATGGCACACATAATGGTGTCATCGCCTGCTATGCTCCCGACGATACCTTCCACGGAAAGCGAATCCAGCGCCGCCGCCACCGCCATTGCCATACCGGAAACAGTCTTAATTACAAGAATATTCTGTGCCTTTTCCATCGACAGAAACGCATCTCTTAACACCCGCACAAACTTTTCGTTTAATCCGGTTGTCTGACTCTGCAGGATACCGTACTTCTGCCTTCCGTCTTCCGTCGGCACCTTGGTTAACTTCAGTTCACGAATGTCGCGGGAAATCGTAGCCTGCGTCACGGCGAACCCGGCCTGTGTAAGGAAATCCGCAAGCTCCTCCTGCGTCTCAATATCATACTTTCTGATTAACTCTACAATTTTGCTTTGTCTGCTGCTTTTCACCGGGACCATTCCTTCCTGTCTGTTTTTATCGTTCTACGGAACCAAGCTTGGAACGCAGAATTTCAAAAAATGTACGTTCATCCATGCGGATGAGGCGTGTCGAATATTCGGAACGCTTCATCGTAATGCGATCCGCTGCATGAAGCTTTCTTGCTTCCCTGCCGTCTAACGTCGCAATCGCCTCTTCCTCCTGCGAACGTTTCCCCTGACGAACCTCAATCGTAATCGTATCTGCGGCAGAAACAATGATACCGCGTGAGGTCAGGGAATGCGGACAGATAGGCGTAATCATAATCAGTTCTGCTTCCGGCTGTACCACGGCACCGCCTGCCGACAAGTTGTAACCGGTGGAACCGGTCGGTGTCGAAATAATAACACCGTCGCCGGAATACACATCTAACAGAGAATCGTTCACATACACTGCCACATTAATCAGTCTGGAAATACCGTTTCGATTGATGACAACATCATTTAATACCGTGTCCATCGGCTCACCGTTCACCTCAACCGACAGCATCATGCGCTTCTCCAGACGATAGTTGCCGGCACAAAGCTTTTCAAGCCCCCACTCCGTATCCGCTGCCTCAACCCCCGTCAGATATCCGAGTGTTCCTGTATTGATGCCAAGTATCGGAATGTTTCGCCGGTGCAGTCTGCTTGCTGCCCGGATGAGAGTTCCGTCTCCTCCGAGTACAATGGCACATTCTGTATCTGCCGGAAGCGCCTCAATTGTTTCCCTGCCGATATCCGCAGACACCACAACCGTCACAAACTGTTTTCCGTGCCCGGTCAAAAACTGTTCTACCCTTCCTAACGCAGCCAGTTGTTCATCCCTGTCCTGATTTACGATGATACAATACTTCTCCATACTACTCCAAATCAAACGTCCTTCATATTATAAATATACACTTTTGTGTATATTTTAACATAAGTGTTTTTAAATGACAAGCTTATTTATCAAGGTCTCCATGTGCCGCATCCACAACCTGCGGTACGATTGCAAGAATTTTTTCAAGTGCCGCCCCTCTGTCGGCCTCCATCGCCTTTCTTGCATAAAGTAAATATTCAATATTACCTTCCGGTCCTTTAATCGGAGAATAATCAAGGTTAAGCAGTTCAAAGCCGGTTGCTGATGCCATCGTCGTTACTTCGGTAATGACTTCCTCGTGTACCTTTTTGTCACGCACAACGCCCTTTTTCCCAACTTTCTCGCGGCCTGCCTCAAACTGAGGTTTAATCAGACAGACAATCTCTGCATTCTCTGCCATCAGTTCATAGACCGGTCCGAGTACCTTGGAAAGAGAAATAAACGCCACGTCAATCGAAACAAACTCCACAGGCTGTCCGATGTCCTGCGGTGTCACATAGCGGATGTTCGTCTTTTCCATCGACACAACACGCTCGTCCGTGCGCAGCTTCCATGCCAGCTGGTTTGTTCCGACATCAATCGCAAATACTTTCACCGCTCCGTTTTGCAGCATACAGTCGGTAAAGCCACCGGTCGAGGAGCCGACATCCATGCAGGTCTTTCCGGACAGTTTTACACCAAACTGCTCCACCGCTTTCTCCAGCTTAAAGCCGCCGCGGCTCACATACTTCATGGCAAGCCCTCTGACCTCAATCTGTGCGGTTTCTTCAAAGCAGCTTCCCGCCTTGTCTTCCCGCACGCCGTCTACAAAGACGTTCCCTGCCATAATATACGCCTTTGCCTTTTCTCTGGATTCTGCCAGATTCCGTTTTACAAGTAATACGTCCAATCGTTC
The DNA here is from genome assembly GCA_051880375.1 of Lachnospiraceae bacterium. Classification (GTDB taxonomy): domain Bacteria; phylum Bacillota; class Clostridia; order Lachnospirales; family Lachnospiraceae; genus SIG299. The sequence goes on along the minus strand of JBJENV010000082.1, from coordinate 18,182 downwards.
CTTCAATCGCGTTCCATCTCCGTTCTCTTCTTTCCGAAAAATTCAAGAATCTCCGTAAGCAGTCCCTCTTCGGAAAGACCGTACTGTTCTCTTAATGCATCCTGCTCTCCCTGTTCAATGAAACAGTCAGGAAGTGCAACTATCTTTTTCCTTGTCCCAATCTCCTGCTCTGTAAGAAAGACTGCTGCTTTTTCGCCGAAGCCTCCTGCCTTTACATTTTCCTCTATTGTTACAAACAGCTTCACCTGTCTTGCAAGCTTTTCTATCTGCTCCGTATCCATCGGGGAAACAAAGCGGACATTTAAAACACCCGCTGCAATTCCGTATTCGGAAAGCCTTCTTCTTAGCTCAATCGCCAGTGCCACAGTATTCCCGACCGCTGCAAACATAACATCCGTTCCGTCATACAAAAGCTCTGCCTTTCCCTGCTCAATCTGCGCCACCGGAAGTTCCAATGTTTCCTTTCCCGCGCCTCTCGGATAGCGGATTGCCGTCGGATAGTCACAGGACACGGCAAACCGAAGCATTTCGCAAAGTTCAGCGGTGTTTCTCGGCGCCATCAGTGTCAGATTCGGAATATGTGAGAGATAAGACAAATCGAAAATACCCTGATGCGTTTCTCCGTCCTTTCCGACAATCCCTGCCCGGTCAATCGCGAACGTAACCGGGAGATTTCCGATGCAAACATCATGCAGAATCTGATCATAAGCTCTTTGCAAAAACGTGGAATAGATTGCCACCACAGGATGATACCCGCCTGCCGCAAGCCCCGCGGCAAAGGTTACGGCATGCTCCTCTGCAATACCGACATCAAAAAAACGCTCCGGATACTGATCCGCAAATGCCTGAAGTCCGGTGCCGGACGGCATTGCCGCCGTAATGGCAACCAGTCTGTCATTTTCGGCCCCAAGCAAGGCCATTGTCTTAGAAAAAGCTTCTGTATAGGTTACTCCCTCCGACGCCTTTATGCTCTGCCCGGTCTTTACGGAAAAAGGCTCCACCCCATGGAAACGCCCCGGGTTTGTCTCAGCAGGCTCATACCCCTTTCCCTTTTTCGTTACCACATGAATTAATACTGCTTTTTTTGCTCGTGCCGCTGTTTCAAACGCTGCAAGCATTTTTGATATATCATGTCCGTCAATCGGTCCGATATAGGTCAGTCCCATATCCTCAAACAGCATTCCGCTGATAAACAGATGCTTTAAGGAATCCTTGGAACGCTTTAATTTATCTACAATCCGTTCTCCGACACCCGGCACCTTATTCAGTGCTTCCTCCAAGCCGCCCTTAAAGTCGGTATATGCCGTATTGGTACGAATTTTTGCCAGATAATTTGCCATTCCTCCGACATTTTCCGAAATCGACATGTGATTGTCGTTTAATACAATCATCAGATTGGATTTCAGCTTACCTAAATTGTTCAGCGCCTCAAATGCCAGACCGCCTGTCAGCGCTCCGTCACCGATGACCGCCACCACCTTATGGTTTTCTCCCGACAGTTCTCTTGCCCGCACCAATCCTGCCGCAACGGAAATGGAGGTCGAACTGTGGCCTGTGTCAAAAGCATCACAATCGCTTTCCTTGCGCTTTGGAAAACCGCTTAAGCCACCCTGCTCCCGCAGGTGCTCAAAATCTCTTTTCCGTCCTGTCAGAAGCTTGTGCACATATGCCTGATGCCCTACATCCCAGATCAGCTTGTCCTTCGGAAAGTCCAAAAACAGATGCAGCGCCATCGTTAACTCCACTGCGCCTAAGTTAGACGCAAGATGCCCGCCCCGCTCCGACACGCGTCGTACAAGAAAACGCCTGATTTCCTTTGCCAGCCTGCCATATTGGTTTGGCTGAATCATCTTTATATCATTTGGTTGTTCTATTTTATCCAGTAATTGTTCCATTGCTTACTCCGATTGCTTCTTTAATATTCGCGCTTTGTCAGATAGGGAATCAGCTCCTGCAAAAACTCCGAATTTGGCAGTTTTTTTGCAAGCTCCTGTGCCTCGATAGAAAGCTCCTCTACCTTTTTTTCTGAAGCCTCAAGCCCATGCAGAGACACATAAGTCGTCTTATTGTTCTTTTCGTCGCTGTGCAGCGGCTTCCCAAGCTTTTCCTCATCACCGGTCAAATCAAGGATGTCATCCCGTATCTGGAATGCCATACCGACACACGATGCCATCCATTCAATTTCCTTCAGCTGTTCTGCAGACGCACCGCCGAGTATTGCCCCGATTAGCATGGATGCCTCTACAAGCGCACAGGTTTTTAATTCATAAATGAATTCTATTTCCTCCTCGGAAAGTGGTTTTCCCGTCTTTTCCACATCCACCGTCTGACCGCCAATCATCCCGTAAACACCGGCTTTTGCACCAAACACCTTCAGCGCCTTTGCCACACGCAGGTTCCATTCAACGTCTTCCGACTGCATAAATGCCTTGCACGCTGTTTCAAACGAGTAGTTTAAAAGTGCATCCCCTGCTAAAACACCGACTGCCTCACCAAAGGCCGCATGTGTCGTCAGCTTTCCTCTGCGGTATCTGTCATTGTCCATCGCCGGAAGGTCATCATGTACCAGAGAATAGGTGTGAAGCATTTCAATCGCCGCTAAAAACGGCTCGATTTTATCTTCCTCCTCCACGCCGGAAAAGCAGCGGTACAGTTCCTGCATCATAATAGGACGCAGACGCTTTCCGCCGATTTTCACGCTATAGTTCATTGCTTTTAACACAGTCTGCTGTCTGCCTTCCTCTTCCGGAAGATATGCATCCAGTATCCGGTTGATTTCTTCTTTTCTTTCGTTTAGTACTTGCTCAAAGCTGCTCATCTGCTCCGCCCTCTTCCAGAATCCTAAGTTCTTTTTCTACCTTATCTACTGCCATATTGCACTGCATAAGCAAATCCATCCCCTGCTTATATAATGCGAACGACTGCTCGAGCGGCAGTTCCTCTTCCTCCATGCGCGCCATGACCTCCTCAAGCGCCCTCATGGATTCTTCCAGCGAAGGCTGCTTTTCCTCTTCTGCTTTCTTTCTTCCTGCCATCCCGTCACATTCCTTTCCATCCATCATTCCTGTAGCTGTCTGCTCGGCGTAACACATTCCACAAGTGCCGTAACCGTGCCGTCCCGAAGCTCCGCCTGTATCCTGCTGCCGGCCGTAACCTTGGAAATCCCGGTTACTGCCTCTCCCATCTCATTCGTCAAAAATGCATAACCGCCCGAAATCCTCTCTAACGGCGACAATCCCTTCAACCGCTGCGCAAGCAGAGCAAGCGAATGTCTGTCCTCCTTTATTCTGTCCCACATCAGTTCCGATAAACGCTGTCCCGCATCTGCAAGCCACTGCTGTTTCTGGTGCAGCTGCATTCGTGGATGATACTGCCGTAAGTACAGTTCTCTGTTCTTTAATTCCGACCGCATCTTTTCTATCTTTTTGCACATTTCACCGGTCAAATCAATATGCATTCCTGCAAGCGTCTGCTCCAATAAATGCACATCATACACTGCCAGTTCTGCCGCAGCAGACGGAGTCGGTGCCCGCAAATCCGACACAAAGTCGGCAATCGTCGTATCGGTTTCGTGACCGACCGCAGAAATAACCGGCGTATGACATTCGTAAATGGCACGCGCCACCTTTTCCTCGTTAAATGCCCATAAGTCTTCGATAGAACCGCCGCCTCTTCCTACAATGATGGTGTCTACCCTTCCGTCCAATGCACGGATACCGGCAACTACCGTATCTGCCGCACCCTCACCCTGTACTTTAGCAGGATACAAAATCAGCTGCACATACGGATTTCTCCGCCTTGAAATCTGTATCATATCCTGAATTGCCGCACCGGTTTTTGCGGTAACGATACCGATTGTACGTGCATAACGGCAAATCGGCTTTTTGTGCTCTGCATCAAACAAGCCTTCTGCTGCCAGCTTCTGCTTTAAATAAGCAAACTCCTCATAGAGACGACCTATACCGTCCTGCCTGATTTCCTCAGCATACAACTGGTACTTCCCGCCCTGCTCATACACTCCGATGGTTCCGAACGCAATGACACTTTGTCCATCCTCCATGCGAAAAGAAATGCCGGCACGACGACCGGCAAACATAACACATGCAATTTGAGAAGCTTTATCCTTTAACGTAAAATAAATATGCCCGGAGGTATGATACTTACAGTTGGAAACCTCCCCTTTTACATAAATTCTGCTAAGCAGGGAGTTCCCGGAAAATAATCTACCGATGTACGTATTGATTTGTGAAACAGAAAAAATCTCTGCCATATCGTCTCCCCGCTATTTCTTTACTACCTTTGCAAGCACACCGTTCACGAAGCTGGAGGACATATCGCTTCCGTACTTCTTGGCAAGTTCGACCGCCTCATTAATGGCTACCTTTTCCGGTACTTCTTCATCATACAGGATTTCATAAACAGCAATTCTTAAAATTGTCAGTTCCGCCTTTCCCATACGGTTTAACTTCCAGCCGCTTGATGCCTCTGCAAGCACCATATCAATGGAACCCTCTGCCTTTACAATCGCATTGAGTTTTTCCCTGACCGGTGCAAAGCCTTCCAAATCCGTAACTTCCTGTTGCTTAAGATAAAACTCCGTCTGTTCCGGAAGTTCATCCGCTTCATGAAAATCCTTGCAGAACAACAGCTTAAATAAATGTTCTCTCTCTTCTCGTTTTGTCATCATGCTTCTCCCATCTGCCGCACCTGCGACACCGCTTCGTAAACATAGAACAATAGAAAGTCCGTTTTACGAACTTTCTATTGCATCAGGCAACCGCCTCTTCTTATTTTGTCTGTTCCGTATCGACGCCTACAATATCGATATTGATTTCCGATACCTTTAAGCCTGCCATATTTTCGATGGCATTCTTAACACGCTCCTGCACTGCTTTACAGGTTTTCGGAATGCTGTAGCCGTACTTCATAACAACAGCAAGCGCTACATTTACCGCGTTGCCTTCCTCTTCAAACTGAATGGTAACGCCCTTGGTCAGATTTTTCATACCAAGCTTGCCGACAATCTCATTGGTTAAGTTGCCCTGCATGGAGGCGATACCCTCCACCTCTGTTGCTGCAAGTCCGGCAATGGTCGCAATGACATCTCCTGCTATCTTTACCTCAGATGTGAACTCTGTGGTTTCCTCCGAGTAGCTTGTAACATTTTCTAATTCTTTTTCCATAAGTATATCCTCCTAACATGTACTGCCATGTAACATTCTTATCTTTTCTGTTATTATATCAAACTATCCACATTTTGCAAAGTCTTTCTTGTCTTTTTCCGTTTGTTTTTTTGCTCTATGTACCTTTAATCCTCCTGAATTGCTGCCGTAATCTTAATATTTTCCGGTTCAAAGCCGGTCTTTCTTGTCACAATATCTTCAATCTGCGCAACCTGCTGATCCGTCACGCTGGACGCATTGATTACAACATCCACTTCATTTTCCACGATATTGACTACCGGGTCTGCAAAGCCCTTTGCCTCTAACAAAAGCTCTGCTGCATTTTCCTTTTCCGCAATCGTCGTCAATGCTACAAGACTGTCTACTGCGCTCTGCTTCTGTTCATCCGAAATCAACTCATTATTGATGATTGCCATCAGAGTTTCCTTACTCTGTGCGCGTCTCTGCTCTCTCACCAGCTTGGCATTTGTCGTAAAGTTTCCGCTGATTGTCGTGCTTACCAGTATTGCTTCTCCAATGTTCTTGCCGCCGTCCGATGTCTCCGATGCCGCATCCGAGCCATCCGGCAGTTTCTGGTTTGCTGCTGCCTGCGCATTTTCCTGCTGCATCAAATCAATGTCTTCGTCCGAAATATCCGAATAGTTATCCAAACCCTCTACCTCAAAGTACAGGGTATCTCCATCTGTCTGCGTGCTGTCCGGCAGCTTTCCCGCTGTATTGGAAAACTGCAGATATCCCGCTGCGCATATCATAAGTGCCATAGCAGTTATAATCACCTGGTTTTTCTTAAAAATGCGTTTCATGTTCCTCCGTTTCTGCCCTTAAGGCAACTATTTCTTCATTTTCATTATTTTTATTTTATGCGCCGGTACGCCAAATAGTACCTGTACCGCTGTAAGAATATCCAAATCTACCGTTCCGGTTCCGCTTCCCTGCGCAATAACTACCACGCCCTCCACTTCCGGATACACCTCTTTTGTGATGTAAGGACTATTTCCTCCGTCGCCGTTTACCAGTACAGTCGTATCCTCCAGTGAACTGTTTTCTTTCACCCTGCTGCCGCCCGAGGAATCCTGTTCTGTACTTTGCTCCAGCTTCTGCTGTCCGTCCTTTAGCACAATTCGCTCTGTTGTGGAACTCACGGTAATCATCACCTGTACGTTTCCGATTCCCTCGACCTGCCCAAGCAGTTGTTCCACCCTCTTCTCCAGTCCCGCTACATAGTCTTCCGTCGTGCTTTCTTCCGTCTGTGCATTTCTGTCTTCCTGTCCGCTTTGCACCGCAGATGCATTACTTCCGTCTGTCCCCCCTTTATCCGTTTCTTTGGACTTTTCGGACGGCAGTGCAATAATCAGAATACAAATACCGACAATCAGAAGCGTTCCCCATTCCTTCATTCCAAATCCGCGGATACGCTCGATTCCTTTTCTGATAAGCTCTTTATGTTCCATCCAGAACCTCCTGTATATTGACATATATATTGTCCGCCGGCAGCTGATAGAAGTCTGCCAGAAGATTTTTTATGTACAATTCCATCGGTGTCACCACCTCCGGCTGCTGCTCCTTTTGTTCTCCGATTACAACCTGTTCCACCGGACGGATTTGAATCCGTTCTGTGTCATTTCCTTCTTCACTTGTCCGGTATGCCGCCGTAATGCTTATTTTCTTTAGTTCTCCTGTTGACTGTTCCAATTCGTAGGACGCCGAAACGAGCGTAAGTTTACTGTTATTCAGAAGATGCTCTATCTGGGCTGTCAGAGTTTCTTCATACGCCGACCGCACCGAGCGTTCCACACTCTCCTCTGCCGAAAACAGCTTCTCCGTAATTTCATCTGCACCAAGCGCATATTCAAATGAGGCAAAGCGGTATAAAAACTGCTCCCAGACCGGCTTTTCCTCTATCCACGGTCTGACCAGCTTTAAAATCAGCAGTATTCCGATTACCCATTCGCTGAACTTATGGTACTTCGTATCTGTCGTCAGTTCCAACACAATTCCGGAAAAAACCATAAAAAACGCAATCTGCTTGATATATTCCATGCTACCTTATCCCCTTAAGTAATCCTCTGCTATTTCAAAGTTCACTTCTTCCTTATCCGCTGATTCTTGTCATGACAACCAGCAGCAATAAAAACAGCAGCAGCGCAAAAAACAGTACCTGAAACAGCAGCTTATGCGCCACTCCGACATGTGCAAGAAATTTTTCCAGTGTTTCTTCGGTTACCGGCTCTGCAATCGCCGCAAGCAAACGATACATCAGACATTGCAGTCCCACCTTGCATAACGGCAGACTGCATAGCAGGAAAATCAGAATAACGCCGGCAATACCAACTGCATTTTTTAAGACCGCACCGGCTCCGAGTACCGTTTCCCATGCTCCGGAAAGCAAATCTCCGACTCCCGGAATCGCCCCCGCAGTTTTTACAAGTGCATTCCGTTTTACCTTATCAATGGCAGGCAGCAGCATGCCCTGTACCGCTCCGGTTGCAAGAACAATGCCGAGCATCGTCTTCTGAATCCAGGAAAATATCGTCTCAATCAATTCCAGCAGTTTTGTAAAAACCGGTTTTTTCTGCATGCAGGATGCAAAGGCAATCAGAAGATATGCCTGCGTCATCGGCAGAAGCACCGTCCGGACTGCAAATTCAAGCGCACCGATAAAAAATACCGTTCCCCGGTAATAGCCTGCTGCCGTCAGGCTTCCCGCCACAAACGCAATGCTGACACAATACGTTGATATCAGAATCTCAACAAATCGGCAGAGGCTTAGGACTCCCTCCTCAACGATGGCAAACGAGGTTTTAAAACCTGCCGCCGCATAAACCGCAAGCAGTAAGTAAATACACAGATAACCGACATGCGATACATTGCTTTTTGAAAATGCTCTGGACACATTCGTAATCAGTGCCGCAATCATCAGAATCGCAAACAGATGCAGCCCGCTCTCAAGCGGATAGGTGATGCCTGAAAGCAGCCAGCTGCCAAAGGTCTTTAAAAATTCCGCAACTCCATCCGTGTTTCCTGTCACCAGCTGCTCCACCAGTTCACGAAAGGTTATCGGCAGGTTGTCCGGCAGCAGTTCCTCGACGGTCTTTTGTATTTCCGAATAATCTAAGGAAAGCTCCTCCATAGGCACTAAATCATCGACGCTATCGTTTCAAACAGCGCGAACAGAATCGGCATACCAATGGTCAGAATCGTAAGCTTTCCGACCAGTTCAATCTGTCCCGCCACGGCAGAATAACCGGCATCCTTACAAAGCGAAGAGGCAAATTCCGAAAGATATGTTACACCGACTATTTTTAACATCAACGCAATATACTCCTGCTCCAACGGTAAAAATCTTGAAACCCGCTCAAAGCTTCCAAGCATCCCGTTTAGCAGGGATACCGCAATCCATGCGATCAAAAGGCTTCCGGCAAGCGACACAAAGGTGCCGAATTCCGCCCTTCCCTGCTTCATCGCCATTGCAATCACTATTGTCAAAACTCCAAGTAAGGCTGTTTTTATCATAGTTCTATTTTGCTCCTTTCGCAGGCTGAACGTTTCTGCTGCTCCATCTTTTCTAGAGTTGAAACAGCTTCTGTACCGTTTCAAACAGCTCCGCCACATACGGAAGAATCCAGAACAGCACGAGCAGCAGTCCTGCAAGACTTGTCAGATACGCCTGATCTTCTCTGCCCGAATGCTTTAATACCTGATTCAACACCGATACTAAAATTCCGACTGCAGCGATTTTAAAAATCATTTGTATTGTCATAGGCCGCCTCCATTCCTATAAGATAAGGACAAGCAGAAACAGCCCGCCCAGCATTCCGAGCATCCGGTACAGATACGCTTTGTCCCTGCCCGTCTGTTCCAGATGCTCCAGTTCCGCTTCCAGACGCTTTAAGTAAAATGCAATGGCATTTTCCCTTGCGGTACTGTCCGTTTCCGAAAAGCACTCTCCGAGTGCCGCAAATTCCTGCTTCTGGCTTTTTAAAAGCGGCGCCTTTAACAATATCTGCCCCGCCTGTGCCGCCCAAAGCTCTTTTAGCATCCTTCCGTTCTGCTCGGTAAGTTCTTCCCCGACCTTTTTAAGAAACGGTGTCAATGGCCCGTCATGCCGCCTTGCCACCAGAATAAATGCTTCGGGAAGCGGCGTCTTATTATAGTTTAACTCTCCGCCAAGAAGTAAAAATACAAGCTTAATTTCCTTTAACCAGACTTCCTGCTCTTTCACCCGACCGGCAAACGTTCCTCCGATTGCCGCTGCAGACACCAGTACCAGAGCACCTCCCATCAACTTCCACGGCATTGTCCCGCCTCCCTTCCGACAGCATTTTCCGTAGTTTTTCCTGCACTATATCCTGCTCTTTGTTCTGCTACTATGTTCCACCTACTGTCATAGACCGCTTCAATTTCTCCCGGATGCTCTCTTGCCGTCAGAAATATGTAGCGTTCAAATTCCAAATCACCGAGAAGCCCTCTAAGGTCTCCTGCATTTCCCGGCTTTCCCCGTTCCTGCCGGAATGATGTGCTGTCTCCGTGTGCCGTTGCCAGAATGCTGCAGCCGCTGCGGATTGCCCTCTGCACCATCAGAATATCTTCCTTTCCTCCCAGCTCGTCTACCGCAATGACCTCCGGCGACATGGAGCGAAGCAGAAGTCCGATACCGAGTGCCTTCGGGCAGCAATCCAGCACATCTGTCCGAAGTCCGACATCATTCTGCGGCACTCCGTGATAACACGCCGCAATTTCCGATCTTTCATCGACCACGCCGACCTTCCTTCCGACGCAGTAAGTGCCGTTGGACACCAACCGCACCGTGTCACGCAGAAGCGTTGTTTTTCCGCAGCCGGGAGGCGAAACTATCAGGGTATGACACAGCCGTTCTCCCTCCATCAAAAGCGGAAGAAGCTGCTCTGCGCAGCCCTTCTGTTCATGCGCAATGCGGACGTTTAAAAAAGAAATGTTGCGTATGGTACGGATTTTTCCGTCCTCCAATACGACCTTCCCGCAAAAACCGATGCGATGCCCACCCTGAATCGTTAAAAAGCCCTGCCTGATTTCCTCCTCATAGGCGTAAAACGAATAGTTGCTGATATATTCCATCATTTCCTTTAATTCACTCTGTGGCATCCGGTAGGCATCCTCCAGCTTCTTTGACGCGCCGTGGCAGGGCGTTAAAAAGTATTCCTGCTTTCCGCACAGCAGCATGACTGGACCGCCGCACCGGAAGCGAAGCTCCGTCAAAGCTTCCCATGACAGCTCCACCCTGCTCATTGCATCCCGTAATTTTGCCGGAAAAATTTTGTAGAATTCCTGTTTCATGAAACGCCTCCTTCCGTTACTTGTCCTATCTTATGAAGGAGACGTAGAAGATATGAGAAAATTTTGAGAAAATATTTTGAGAAAAAAAGTGTGTGATACTTCAGGCGGATGCCAGATGTATCACACACGAGGTTGTAAAGACATCAAAGACTATCTTTACTATCTAAAACAATTCATTCTGCACTGCTATTTCATTCTCATACATAACCGCATCATCAATAACCAGCTTTACTCTGATAAAATCACTTTCCTGCAGTTTTTTCAGATGCATCGTACATAATCGTATCTTCGCATAATTAGAATTAGTATACCCATCTGAAACCCTCAACACCCTACCATCATCTGAACGATATTCCACATGTATCTGTATTTTAATACTTACATTAGACTTTTCATCCTTTAAGAGTCTTTGTTCCGGGTCATTAAAAACGACTTTCAATTCCTCATCCTGCAGTTCTACCTTTTTTACAAAGATGCCATTATGAAAAAAACATTTTAGGGTTGGTTTATATAATTCAAGGTTACTGCTGCACTAAAACAGAAAAAAATCGGAACCGGACAGCTGGCATTCAATTCGCTCTTTCTTACTTCTACAGGTTTATACCCTTCATTATGATACTGAGTTGGCGTAAGCGGACGAAAATATAATCTTCCATAGCATTTACTTTCATCCGATGTTGCCTCTATTACCGCCTGACTGGCATTGTCGTTTTTCATAACATCCTGCACTTTTGCCTTTTCCCTACTATAAATCCACCCACTATGCAATATGTTAGCAGCGTTATGAACATCTGTAAAATGATATAGAAAGTTTGGCCACCAGCTTAATTCCTGCCTCAATTCACTTTTTTGTTCTTCCAGTATTTCCTTATAGTCCAAAACAAACTCTCCTAATCTGCAATATATTGATATGCATTTACATCACTGCCAAAATGAATACCATCCGGTGAAACAATCACTCCTGTAACATAATTCAAATACTTTAACATTTCAAGAAAGCGTTCCGCAATAGAATGATACTCATACGGAATATCAGCCACCGATACAATTCCTGCGTCTCTGACAAAATTCCATAAATTACAGACTTGCTCATCATCCAGTTTCATATCCTCAATGCATAGAAAACCATCCTGATATTGTATAGAAGCATCTTCACTCAGTTTTTCTTTCCCGCTCTCAAAAAAATGCTTTAATCTTGCTTTAAATACTTCGTATCCGGTTAGTTCTGTCTCACCTGCAAGCCACTTTTCAATTTCAGAAACAGTTTCATGTTCCGGCACAGGATCATTATATTTATCAACATAAACATAAATCTGCATCGGGATGGGCTTTAAATACTTTTCCATCAACGGCTTGACCTCAAGCCAGTCTAAACCACCGTTTCCGCAGCCAAGCCGCGGAAATGCAACGGATTCCGCTCCAAGTTTATCCCAATTTTCTACAAACTTCTGCAACCCGCTCTCAATATACTCTAACTTAGAGGGATTTCTCCAATGTTGCTTTGTCGGAAACAATAGTACCCATTTTTCAGATTTTCTCCATAAAAACAAGCGTCCAATCTCAAGTTTCTTATTCTCACACAGTTTCTGATAGTTTATAAACATATCCGGATATCGCTTCTTAAACTCCAGCGCCACACCCTTGCCCATAACGCCTACTGTATTCACAGCATTTACAATAATCTTCGCCGGACTGCTGAACATGTCTCCTTTTACATAAGTTATCATAATCATCATCCTTTTCTTATGGTTACTCTATTATAACAAAAGTATGGGAGGTTTTCCACAAATTCTATACATAATTATTGTCATACTCGAACATTTAAATATTTTGGCTAAATAAGAGTTCTATTTTTTCAACATGCTGAGAGACCGCATCTATATGTTCCTTAACTTCCTTCTTCATTTGCTCTTCCCTCGAAGACGCTTTGAATTTAAACATCATCCACCGTTTTCTTTCATTTATCATGGATTTAGCAATACTTATGAACATTCCCATTGCTTCATGAACAAGCCTATCCGCTTCCTCCATTTTCGTTTCTTTCAATACGTCTTCATATGACTCTGTTGCATTTGCTCCACATATTTTTTCATTATCAATATACTTTTTAAGATCACCTAATTTATAATAAGCAATTACAAGCATTCTTTCACATTCCGAGATATGCTTCTTCCCACCTGTAAAATTTTCTTCCAAGGCCCTCTTTGCTGCACCATTAATTAATTCATGTATTTCCCGAACAAAAAAGCTATTTTTTTCAATTCTAATTTTTCTAATTGCTTCTTCATATTGATATTTCTCAACCTTGCAATTAAACAAGTGTAGAATATAAAATAAAGTCAAAAACACATAAACAAAAACAAACGGATAGAATTTCCTTAACAAATCAACGACCATATTTTGTAAGCTTCTTACTTGTGTTTTCTCGTCCGATAGTGTTTCTTCGCCATTTCCTATTTTTTGATCAATGTCAGAGATACTATAATTTTCAGAAATATCCATTGAAGCTATTGAATTCTCATTTTCACTTTCCATCTGAGAATCTATGTCTTTATTTATGCACATAAGGTGCAATAAAAAAACGACTGTTAATATCAAAAACATAACAACTGCGCTTAAAACCAAGTTTAGATTTCTTTCTCTCTTTTGATTGCTTTTTTCCTTTATTACTTCCAATAATTTTTTTCTTTTACTCTTATTGCTATAGTGATATTGTCTTGTAATCACATCATCCAAAATCAAACTTGGCAAAAAAAAGACATATCCCCAGATTAAGAGAAGCTCTGTCATAAATACTTTAATATCATTCATATGAGTAACAAAGAAGTAAAAAATGCTTTGTCCAATAACAATCATTAACGTTACTATTAAAAAAACAAAACCTGTCCTCTCACCTCGTATTTCCTTTTTTGACTGTTCTGAGCTAAATTGATGCAATAGTACTAATTCTGACAATAACAGGTCCTTTTCTTCTTCAAATTCTTCTTTATTTTGAGCATTCTCTATATTTACTATATTTTTCCATATATGTCCGTCTATGTAGTAATCTTCTTTATGCATATATCCTTTAAAGTTAATACACATCTTTAACTGACTTAAATATGTATCTATATTTCTTTCTCCGAAACCCTTAAATTCACACTGTTTTATTGATTCATATACCTCATTTATCAAGTCACGTTTTACTTTTCTTTCACCAATCACATAATCAATCTCTCGGTTAACTTTACTGTGTAACATTTCAAATATTGCTTTAAAAATTTCTGCTATGACAACTGAACTCAATACAATAGTAAGAATATGTTCCATTACATTCGAAATCTGATCCATAATTATTTTCCTCCTCGTATCTTACTGATATCAAATTATCTCGAACTTTTGTTCTTTTCCATTGTATTCCTATATTACATTTTTGTCAAGAACATTTGTTCTTTCTATTTCAAATATAAATTAAGGAGGCAACACCCATGGTATTACCTCCTCATTAAATACGCTTTTCCTTTCTTCTTTCCTGCGCATTACCACTAAGCTCCCGAATCTTTTGCTATATCATATAACCCTATGAAAAACCATCTTACCATTTGATTCGATATTTAGTTTCATTTCCTTTACAGAAAAATGATAATGCTTCTGTCATGTTCTAAAGCACATATTCTTGCATTGCTTCCTCTTCCAATGCCCTATAATCCACTTTACCACTCGCCAATAAAGGAAGCGTTTTCTTCAATACAAACCGAGTAGGTACATTGTACTCACCTATTTCATCGGCTAACCATTGGGATAAATGCTTTGGAAGTCCTTCCATATCCGTAGTCTGTCCGACTGTTATAAATGCAATGGGAACCGTAATAAACGATTGCCTCTTCACTGTAATACTTTAACCATGGCTTATCTATGGATGGATAACCTGTCTGTTTTGCCATCGTAGTTTTCTCCTTTATCTTTTTCTTAGTAAAAATGCGTTTGCTTTAGACGGAACCAGCATTTGCAGGTGTGCAAACGCTTCCTCCGGTGGCGTAATACCTTTTGGCCGGTAAATCAACCCCGCAATATATTCCAGATTGAAATAGGGCCACTCACGGAAACGCTCCTTAATATATTGGTCCCATTCATCTGCCGCAAGTGACTCCCGCTTTGTCGGGACAGTCTCCCATATCTCATATTTCAATGTAGCGAGTACATCCCTTAGATCTGCAATCGCTCTGGCCTTCTCTGCAGTGCCATCACCATAGGCATTCATATCGAAGTTCTCGCCGATGTTGATTTTAAAATGTCTGCCGTATTGCTCTGCGGCAACAGGAATCACGACCGCGTCTCCCTGCCTTGCAATATCCACGATCCCCCAATAGCATGGCAGCATGGGCAGATTAGGCGTCAGGTTCCATGTTCCCTCCGGAAAATACATCAGGTTCCCTCCTTTTCGCAACAGACGAATCATACGCTCTGTTGCAGAGCGGCGGTCATCTTTAACATTCTCGTTGAAATAGATTACGCCGTTCAGCGCCAGAAACGGTGCGTCGATGATACCCTGAATATGCTCATAATCGCCGGACAGCAGATAATAGTGCGACCGGATTGCCTCGCTGACCACCTCGATATCAAACTTACCTACATGGGTCACAGCAAAAATAACCGGACGGTCTGTCTTGCTGCGCCGGTCTCCGATTACCTCATGGGTAAAGCCGCCTAATCGGTTTTTTGCGCGGTAAACGAACAGAATCAGTTGGTGCAGCCTTTGCCGCTGCCGTAAAGTCAGGCGGCTGTACCACCGTTTTTCCTCTCTTTTTCTCAGCTCATAGTAGTGGGAAAAGAAAGCTTCTTTCCTCCTTTCCTGTTCCTCCGGAGTAATACCCGGTTCCAGTATTTTTTGTTGTTCGTCTGCAAGTATGTTCATTAGATGTCCTCCGGCACAATAAATCCGTCTTTGTCCTGCTTCAATAGTTCCATATCTCGCTTACCATTATTCTTTACAGGGAACGCAGTACAGAACTTATATCCATAAGGAACGCAGTCCTTTTCTAAATGATTCACACAGTATTTATGTACTTCCTCTATCACTTGCTTTTCCGTCAACGGACATCCGTCCTGCAGAATCATATGTACCACCGGTACAAAATAATCTTCGAGAGGAAGCCCTACTACTTCGCACTGCGCAACATGTTCATTTTGTAAAACAATGCTTTCAATATCAAAACAATATATCTTACGTCCGCTTTTTGAGATAAAAATATCACTTGCTCTTCCGAGAACATATAAAAATCCGTCCTCATCTATGTAGCCGATGTCTCCTGTACATCCCCACACATTACCGTCTGCATCCTTATAGAAATATTTCTCTGTTGCTTCCGGATTCTTATAGTATTCTTTCATTCGGCAAGGGGACATTACCCTTATCTCACCACGCTCATTGTATTTCTTTTCCTTGTTGGTTTCCGGATCAAACGCAGCAACTGTCACGTGCGATATTGGAAATCCGGTTGCACCTGTTTTATGAACACTGATAGAATCTGTAGAAACTGTGCTCCCAAGCTCACACATGCCGTACCCCTTCAACAGTACAGAATTGCAATGATGCTCTCTAAAAAACTTATTAATTATTGCTTCTTCACGTGGCAGTATCTGCTCTCCACCGGTAATCGGATATGTCATAAATGACAAATCCATATTTTTAAGTTCTCTGCATCGGGAAACATAAAGCCACAGGCTCGTTGCCCCAATTATCATATTGGGTTTATGTTTTTTAATATTTTGTGCAAATGTTTCCTTACTGAAAACCGGCTCAAGTGCTACTGTAATTCCAAGACAAAGCGGCATAAGTACAGAAAGTACAAGTCCTGTTGAAAACCATATCGGCACTATCTGCAAAAAGGTATTACCACGTTCATAAGGAAAATCCGGGTTCAAATAATGCGAAATGGTCGCATTGATACCGTCATTCGTCAATACAATGCCTTTCGATGCCCCCGTTGTCCCTGAGGAATATACCATAATCAACGGAGTGTCCTTTTCATATGGTACATCCACTAATTCTTCCACAACATTTCCTTTTTCAATGAAATCATTCCAAGAAATCAAGGCATTGCTGTATTCGACCTTCTTTTTCAGTTTCCATGATGCCGCTACTTTCGTGATTCCTGACATCGCATTATAAACCGGCACGTCAATAACCGTCTTTACACAGGTCTGCTTAATAATCGCCTCTGCTTTTACATAAAGCTGATCCAGTACAACCATAATGCTTGCACCAGTTTCATTAATCCGGTCTCGGACCTGCTCATCGGTAAATAGCGGATTAATCATATTTGCCACCGCACCAATCCGGCATAATGCCAGAACCGAATATACTATTTCCGGCGTGGAAGAAGTATACATAATTACTTTGTCACCCTTTTTCACCCCCAGTGCCTGAAACGCTCTTTTTGTCTTTTCCACGTTTTCAAACATTCCGGCATAAGTTATTCTGTTTCCATAATATTCAAGTGCGATATCATTTGGATAGCCTGCATTGTTTTTATGGATGTTTTCAAAAACTGTACACTCCGGCAACGAAGCATTGATTGCTTCTTCACTGTAATACTTCAACCAAGGCTTATCTATGGAGGGATAGCTGGTTAATGCTTTATCTTTTGACATAATAAGTACTCCCATCTACTCTATTTTTCAAAAACCTCAAACATAAATCATTTTTTTCTATATCTTACCCACTTTTCTACATTCGATATTCCATCCCCATTTACAACCTCTGTAGAAGATTCCTTTTCACTGGTTCTAAAATATTGATATACCTTCTTTATATCTCTATAGGTACAGCTATAATACTCGAAGCGAAGCCACCAATAAGAACCACCCGATTCTTCGTAAGAAGTCTGAACATCCTGTATTTTATAAATTGTCTCATCTGTATATTTTCCTATGGTTGTGTTCGTATAATTTTTATTTGACTTAAATGCGCAAAAAATATCTGTATATCCACAGCCGTCAATCCAAAAATGATATGTCTTAGCAATAAATCTATTTCCTGCCATATTGGCTTCCCTCAAAGGATAAGCATAGTGCCAGTATATATCCAGCCATACTATCCGAAATAATCTCACGCTCTGTGCCACTTGCTACAGGTACTGCATCTTTACCAGTATATATATCTTTATATATAGAACTTGCTGTATCAAATCCGCTCGGAAACGTAGCATATTCAAATGTTCCCTCATCTACTACTTCTGTTCTATAACCGTTATAAATCCATCCTGCTAAAGTTGACTGACTGCTTTCAGTTGTTTCCGTCAATGTATATTTCCATTTCGTATCTGTAATTTTTGCACTCGTAGGAACTTCTGATACTCTCACCCAGTCGGATTTTTCTTTTTCTTCCCATGTAGCAACTAATATCATATTCTCGTTAACAGTGATACTTGTTATCTTGTTATCTTTTTATCGTTGTATGTCCAGCCTGTAAATTCATAATAGTCCCGTTGAGGTATCGGTAAGCTGTTCATAACATCCCCATAATTTACAATCTGTGCCGCGATACTACTTCCACCTTTTGAATCAAAAGAAACAATGCAAGGCACTGGTGTAGGTGTACTTGTCGGTTTTGGCGTAGGAGTATTCGTTGGTTTTGGTGTAGGAGTATTTGTCGGTTCCGGCGTGGGCGTATTCGTCGGTTTTGGTGTAGGAGTATTCGTCGGT
>JBJENV010000081.1:0-11015 GCA_051880375.1 Lachnospiraceae bacterium | reverse complement strand
GAAACACTGCGTCAGGTCGCAGAAGATACGAAGAAAATGGTGGCTTTCCTGGATGAAAAGTTAAACGATGTGGTAAACATTGTCTGGCAGCCGACTGTATTAAACAGCGAAGGAATTGTGGAGGTCTGTAAGCGCGCCTCGAATGATGACGAGTGTGTCGGCGTGATTACCTGGATGCACACGTTTTCTCCGGCAAAGATGTGGATTAAGGGCTTACAGCTTTTAAGAAAGCCGTTGCTGCACCTTCACACGCAGGTAAACGAGAAGCTTCCGTATGACGGAATCGACATGGATTTCATGAACCTGAATCAGGCGGCGCACGGCGACAGAGAGTACGGCTTTATCTGCGCACGTCTCGGTATCAAAAGAGAGGTCGTTGTCGGCTACTATCAGCATGAGGATGTCATTGAAAAAATCAGACAGTTCGCAGAGGTTGCAAAGGCAATCGCATTCTCAAAGAACTTAAAGGTCGGTATGTTCGGCAGCAACATGCGCGAGGTTGCGGTGACGGACGGTGACAGAGTGGAGAGTCAGATTCGTTACGGCTGGGAGGTAAACTATTACGGTATCGGTGACCTGGCAGATTTGGCAGAGCAGGTAACGGATGCCGAGGCAGAGGCAAAGCTTGCAGTCTACCATGCAGAGTATGAGATGAATACCGACAATCTGGCAGCAGTACGAGAACAGGCTAAGTATGAGGTTGCGTTAGAGCGTTTTGTGGCAGAGCACGGAATCGGTGCTTTTACGGATACATTCCAGGATTTGCATGGCCTTTCCCAGCTGCCGGGACTTGCAGTACAGCGTCTGATGGCGCAGGGCTACGGCTTCGCGGCTGAGGGCGACTATAAGACAGCAGCTTTGAATGCGGTTCTGTTCGAAATGGCAAAGCACAGAAAGGGTGCAACCGGCTTCATGGAGGATTATACCTATGACCTTACGCCGGGCAGCGAGCTTGTGCTTGCGGCACATATGCTGGAGGTATCTCCGGTATTTGCAGGCAATAAGCCGAAGGTGGAGGTACATCCGCTCGGAATCGGCGGCAAGAATCCGCCTGCCCGTCTTGTGTTTGACGGCACGCAGGGTGATGCGGTTGCAGTCTGCATGACCGATATGGGTGACCGCTTCCGTCTGGTGGCAGCAGAAATCGAGCTGGTAAAACAGCCGCAGCCGATGCCGAACCTTCCGGTAGCAAGAGTTATGTGGAAGTTAAAGCCGGATTTCAAGACAGGCGCAGCTGCCTGGATCTATGCCGGCGGCGGACATCACACCGTAGTTTCCACCGCACTTACGCTGGACGATATCCGCCTGTTTGCAAAGCTCACGGATACCGAGCTTGTGGCAATCGATAAGAACACAAACCTGGATGAGCTGCAGAGGCAGTTAAATAAATAAGACAGAGGTTCTTTTAACTTTCTTTCGTTAATCTTTCACTAAACTTTCAATTAACTTTCACTTCTAGTTGATTTTTCTTTCATAGGAGAATATAATGTAAGAAAGAGCGGAAGAATAGATACAGAACAGAAAAATCAGAACAGAGGCGAACAAAATGAATCGTTACGAAAATATGGATTTGGAATTCAAGGAAATTTATGTACCGGAGATAAAGAAAGAGGTCATTGCGTTTGCAAATACGGAAGGCGGCGTTTTGTATGTTGGTATTCGTAAAGACGGAACGGTTACAGGCGTGGATCATCCGGATGAAGTCATGCTTCAAATTGCGGGTTCGCTAAAGGATTCGGTCCGGCCGGATGTGATGCCTTTTGTTAAGATACGTGCAGTTCAGAAAGAAGAAAAGACGGTAGTGGAGGTTACGGTGGAGGTTGGTTCGAACCGTCCGTACTATTTGCAGGAGAAAGGCTTGAAGCCGTCCGGAGTTTATGTGCGCAAGGGCAGCTCGTCACAGCCGCTTGGCGATGAAGGAATCCGCGAAATGATAGTGGAAAACAGTGGAAAATCTTATGAAACCTGCCGGAGTATGAATCAGAACCTGACCTTTGAAACCTTTGAAGCAGAGATGCAAAAAAGGGATTTGGAATTCGGCCCTTCCCAAATGCGTACGTTGCATCTGATTGGCGAGGACGGTTTATATACCAATCTTGCCTTACTGCTTTCTGACCAGTGTGAGCATACCATTAAGGCGGCGATTTTTCAGGGCAGTGATAAGGCTGTATTCCGGGACAGAAAAGAGTTTAGCGGATCGCTTCTGAAACAATTAACGGAGGTATACCATTTGATTGACCTGTTTAACAAAACGAAGGCAACATTTTCCGGTTTGGAGAGGAGAGATAAACAGGATTATCCGTTGGACGCTGTCAGAGAAGCTTTGCTTAACAGTATTGTGCATCGGGATTATTCCTTCAGCGGCAGTACACTCATCAATTTGTATGATGACAGAATAGAATTCGTGTCCTTGGGAGGTCTGGTCCCGGGGCTTTCCATGGAAGCGATTTTCATGGGTGTTTCACAACCTAGAAATAGTAATCTGGCAGCAGTTTTTTACCGCATGAGGCTGATTGAAAGCTATGGCACCGGCATCGGAAAAATCAGACGTACGTATGAAAAAGAGCAAAATCAGCCTGAATTTGATACGGCGAAGGGTGTTTTCCGGGTGGTACTGCCAAATTGTAATGAGGAGAAAAGAATAGAGTATACGGAGGAACGCTATGTGCCGTTTGTAAAGGAAGAAGTAGCGGTAGAGGATTACAAAGCTGCGATTCTTCAGATGGCAATGGAAAAAGGCAGAGTAAAACGAAAGGATGTGGAAGGACTGCTTGGACTGAAGCAGACAAGAGCGTTTGATTTGCTGAAGGAGCTGTGTGAGGACAATGAACTGCATGCTGTCGGAGCGGGCAGAAGCAGTTATTATGAACCGGTAGATAGATAAGGAGGAACCTTTGATTTTTTTGAATGCTATGGTATACTATTTTTATATTTGCTTTTAGAAAAATATTGGGGTGAAGAAAATGAATACAAGCGAAGCGGTTCGGGTGGTAATAGAAGAAGTAAAAAAAGCAGTTACAGGTAAGGATGACTGTATTTACAAGGTATTTGCGGCAATTCTTGCAGGTGGACATATTCTGATTGAGGACGTGCCCGGGGTTGGTAAGACAACCCTTGCCATGGCATTTTCCAGAGCACTTTCTCTGGAGAATCATCGAATGCAGTTTACCCCGGACGTTATGCCGGCAGATATTTTAGGGTTTCATATGTTCCGGAAAGAGACGGGACAGTTTGTATATTATCCGGGAGCAATTATGTGCAATCTGTTTCTGGCGGACGAAATAAACAGAACTTCGCCGAAAACCCAGTCTGCGTTGCTGGAGGTAATGGAAGAAGGAAGGGTAACCATTGACAGTGAAACAAGAGAGGTTCCGGAACCGTTTATTGTAATGGCAACCCAGAACCCAAAGGGAAGTTCCGGTACCCAACTGTTGCCGGAATCCCAGCTGGACCGTTTTATGATTTGTATGAGCATGGGTTATCCGGAACTGAAAGATGAGGTGGCCATTTTAAAGGGAAAAAGTACGACCTCTGTGCGACAGGTAAATCCGGTGCTTCCAATGGAAGGACTGCTTATGATGAAAAAGCAGGTAGAAGAAATCTATGCGAATGACCGTTTGTATACCTATATTGCTACATTATCACAGGCAACCAGAGAGCATCCGTACATTGAACTTGGGTTGAGTCCGAGAGGCTCCATTGCCTGCGTGCGTATGGCAAAGGCATGGGCATATTTAAAGGGACGGGATTATGTGCTGCCGGAAGATGTGGTAGACATTTTCCTTGACGTGGCAAAGCATCGAATTGTGTTAAATACAAAGGCAAGAGTGGCAAAGGTTTCCGCTGCAGGTGTACTTAAGGAGATTATTGCCAAGGTAAAGCAGCCGACATCATATATGAGGAAAGAATAAACCGTGATAAGTTTTTTGAATTTATTGCCGGTAATCGGCATTACAATTTATATCGCCATTTTGTATATAAATCCGGTAATGATGCTGCTTGTCTATATGGAAGCGGCAATTTTTGTCGTGGCTGCGGTTAGTTTGCTCATCCGCCGATTCCGATGCAGGGTACAGTTAGAAGTTCCGGTGGGCATTGCAGAACGGGGCAGGGAAAGTCTGGTAAAGCTGAACATTACCAATCGTGGCCTGTTTGCAATAAATCGGATGAAAGCGCTGTTGGTAGTGAAGGACAGCATGCGTGGCAAAAGAAAGAAGTACTGGATGACTCTGCCGGTAGTGCCGAAGGGGGAAAGTGAATATATTCAGATGGTCTCTTTTTTTGGTACCGGAAACTATGACATTATATTAAAGAAAATGAGAGTGTACGATATCTCAGGCTTGTTTCATTGGGATATCCGCATAAAGAAACAGAGTGTGGTTCAGGTTATGCCGGAACTGCACGATGTGCCGGTGCGTATGACGCTTGCAACTAAGAACTTTTACGGGGAAGCGGATGTTTATGATGAGAATACGCCGGGGCATGATAATAGTGAGTTGTTCCAGGTGCGGGAGTATCGCGCAGGTGACCGCTTACAGAATGTCCACTGGAAACTGACTGCAAAGCAGGATGACCTGATAGTGAAGGAACATTCTCTTCCGAAGGCGTGTCCGGTCATTTTGTTTTTGTCCTATCAGCCGGGAAAGCGTAGTCAGCTCCTGGTTTTTCTGGAAGCAGTGGCAAGCCTTTCGTTTTCCATTATGGATGCCGGATGCCCGCATTATGTTGTGTGGTATGACGGCACAGAAATGGATGTAATGCGTGTCCGGGTGGATGATGAGGAAAGCCTGTTTTATTTCATTGGAGTGTTGATGAAGGTAAAGTGGATTCGTTGCAAGGAAGACCTGATGCAGCGTTACCGGGATAAATATCGTCAGGAGCCATATGTTTGGGCTTTGACGTTGGATGAAAAGCTTCAGCTTTTCAAAGAAAAAGAACTGTTAACAAGATATTCGACAAAGAAGCTGAAAGCCTCACTTGGGCAAATGGAATTATTATTGTAAAACAACTTAACAGCAGGGTGGAGAAATGAAGAAGAAGCGGGGACTCCGGTGGGGGACTATGACCGGAAGCAGGCTGAATAAGGGAAATGTGTGCGAAAAGCTGACAGCAGTAGCTGCGGCTATGCTTTTTGATGTGATTTGTGCAGTCTTTTTTCTGTGTTCTTCTACAAGTATGTTGTCGCTGGAATTTCAGTTACTGAAGTTTGATATTGATTTTTATTTAAAGCAGCTGCTGTTTATTTTAACAATCAGTGCAGTAATGGAGACAGCCGGACATCTGAAAAAAATTCCGGAAATTGGACTGAAACTTGGCACATTGCTTGTAGGCATTCTTTGGGTAGGAAAGTATTTGCTGAGAGACGAGGTGCGGGAGAAAATAATCTCAGGCCTTTGGACGATAGGTTACCTTTATCTGAAGAAATGGAATTCCTATTATGGAACTGCCTGGAACTGTCCGTCTGGAACAGCCCGTTATGCAGTGGACGCTGTAGAGTTTCTGTTGCTTGTGCTGTGTCTGTTCTTGCTCTGGCTGGCAAAATGCTGCAAGAAAAACAATGTAATGGCAATTGTGCCGCTTTTGATTGTAATAGCAGAATTACTGGTGGGCAATTCACCTGCAGGCAGGGGAATTTTTTTTATGTTTGCAGGATTTCTGATGGCAGCTAACCAAAGCTTTTCCATGCCGGATTTCAAATTGTCGGAGGGGAATAAAGGGAAAGCAGGGAAAGAGTATTTGTTTGGCTGGGTGCCTTCGATGCTGGTGCTTTCCTTGCTGTGCATGACTGTATTTCTGACCGGACGGAAATCTGCGGAAGAAACAGTAAAGAATCATGCCGGTGAACTGAAAGATTTAGTTATGAACACCGCGAATAAAGTTGCAGATTGGGAATTCTGGAGAACAATGGAAGATTCGGGCGGAGTAGAGAATATGGTGGACGCCGTTCTTGGAACCACTGATTTTGACAGGGAATTTCTGGATAATGCTGAACCGGTATTTGAAGATATACCGGTACTTAAAATGACGGTGGAGAGAAAGCCGGAAGGACGAATCTATCTAAAAGGATTTTATGCGGACACCTATGAAAACGGTGTGTGGAAGAAGAACGCAGACGGTTTTGCGCAGGCTTGTAAAGAAGCCGGTTTTGAGTTTGAGCAGGTGGCAGAAGAACTGGCAAGGTTAGGTGTAATAAAGCAAATGGATCGTTTTCATGTGAAAAAGCTTTCTGACTGCGATTACGCCCTGGATGCCAGTGTGTTTTATTATGATTCGGATACTGTAAAAGCATATCTGCCTTATTTCATAGAGGGGAATGCCAGTGAAATTTCTGTTGATGGAGAAAGCAATTATAAAAAACGTCAGGGCGATGAGACACTGGATTTTGTACTCTGGCAGTATGGCTACAGCTATGAAACACGTTTGAAGACCTTTTCCTACGGTACGAGCAGAAGCTGGGAACGCTGGTATGAAGAGTACGTGAAGGAAACATATCTGACAGTACCGGGAAATATGCCAAACGTGGAGAAAATTGCTGCCGAGCTATTAAAAAAGGATATTTCCAATACGAAACTGGGCGCTACCTCCTCCACGAATGAGGAGCGATTGGCAAAGGCATATGTGGTGGCTGACTGGCTGGCGCGGAATACCTCCTATAGTACAATATTACCCAAACTTCCAAGAAAAACGGATCCAATTGAGTATTTCCTTGGCACGACCGGGAAAGGCTATTGTATGCACTATGCCAGTGCGGCGGTGATGATACTAAGAGCTATGGAGGTTCCGGCGCGATATGCGTCCGGCTACGTAGTGAGCGGAAATTCTTTCATAAGCACGGAGAAAGGTTACGTAGCAGAGGTTTTGGATAATTGCGCCCATGCCTGGGCTGAAATTTATCTGAATGGCATTGGCTGGGTACCGGTGGAGGTGACTTCCGGCTACAGTACTCTATTGCCGACGCCAACTCCGACGCCAACTCCGACGCCGACTCTGACTCCAACTCCAACGCCAACTATAACGCCAACCCCACAACCAACAAATACCTCAACACCAACCAGCACGCCGGCACCAACATCTACAACGCCACCTGTGCCAACACTGCCCGAGGTATCCATGGGGATAACTTCAGCTCCAACACTGACATTGACGCCGGAAGGGACACCGACGCCAACTCCGGGTTTGCCGGTTGTTGTTCCTGAAGAACAGCTAGAAATCACGATAACACCGGGTGTTGAAAACATGCCGACAGAAAACAATCCGACACCGCTTCCGGAGAATTTATTGAATGAAAAGGATATGGATTGGTTTCAATTGCTTGGCAAGATAGCACTGTTTCTTCTGCTTGCAGTTGTAATTTGTATGATTGCATTTTCGCCGGAAACAGTGGTTCATAAATTCTTCCGTTTTGAAAAGCCATATCACAGGAGGTTACTGAGGGAGATAAAAAGAGGCGGTAATGGACGGGCTATTAAGATGATAAACCGTTCCATTTACCGGAAACTTTGTTTCAACAACATGATAAAGGTCGGTTGTACGGATAAACAGTATGAGCAGGCTTTGAAGGAGCATTTTTCGGTGCTTTGTCCGGAAGAATGGGAACGCTATATGGAAATTGTAAAGGCGGCAGAGTTTTCATTAAGAGACTTTACAGACGAAGAAGTAGAGTTTTGTTATAAGATTTACAGAGATATCATCTATTAAATTCAAGTCGAACGCACGTGAGACTTGGCGCGCGATTCTGGTCAGCTTTGCTGACATCTTCCGAACAGAATCGCTGCGCATCCTCGCGGAGCGTTTATCTTGGAAGGAGATTGGACTCCCACCAAGACCTATAGAGGTGGGAGTCCAATCTCCTTCCAAGATAAAACATCGATAATCCTGAAGGCTGCTGCGCGGGAATTATCGATGTTTTTGCGTTACATATTCAGATTAGTGACCATTATCGTAGAATTTTTGAATATCTTCCGGCAGCTTATCCGGTAGCATCGCATTTATGCCGTCCTCATTGCCGTCTTCCATGGCTTTTTCGTAGTACCAGCATTTGTACCTGAGCATATCAAGAGTTTTTTCAAGGGCTTTAATTTCTGCTTCAACTGCGGCTTTTCGCATTTCAAAGAGTTCTTTTCGATTCTGATAAGTGGAAGTTCCTTTCGAGCATAATTCAAAGTAATACTTGATATCGGAAATCTCAAGACCGGATGACTTGAGGCATTCAATCACTCGCAGTGCTTCCAGATCATTTTCAGAAAACTGTCTGATTCCGGACTGCCTTTTCAGATTGGGGAAAAGACCTTCCTTATCGTAATATCTGAGTGTTGAAACAGGTAAATGAAATAATTCCGAAACTTGACCGATGGTATACATAGCCCCTCCTTCGTACAGGTTTTAAATTTTTAAAAATAGTACTTGACCTAAAGTCAGGTTTAGGTATTAGCATAGTATCAGAATAGCAAAAATAATCATTTATGTAAAGCGAAAGGAGTATATGTTATGCTGGGAAATTTTTCGTATTGTAATCCGACAAAATTATATTTTGGTGATAGTTCTCTGAACTATCTGAATGAGGAACTGCCAAAGTACGGTGCCAATGTCGTTCTTGTGTATGGTGGCGGCTCGATTAAGAAAAACGGAATCTATAATGAGGTTATGGAAATTCTGAAGGCAAATGGAAAGACTGTCTCAGAAATTTCCGGTGTCATGCCGAATCCTACACTTGAAAAGCTTTATGAAGGGATAGAAATTGCCAGAAAAGCAAAGGCAGACCTTATACTTGCGGTAGGAGGCGGCTCCGTCTGCGACTATTCAAAGGCAGTTTCGGCATCGGTGAACTGTGAAGAAGACCCTTGGGAAAAGTATTATCTAAAGTTCGAGGAACCGAGCTGTGAGATTATTCCGGTCGGATGTATTCTTACCATGGTAGGTACCGGTTCGGAGATGAATGCAGGTGCGGTGATTACCAACCGTGAACAAAAGTTAAAGATTGGGCATGTATTTGCAGACGAGAAGATTATGCCAAGATTTTCGATACTGAATCCGAAGTATACTTTGACTCTGCCGCACTATCAGATGGTAGCAGGAATTTATGATATTTTCAATCATATCTGTGAGCAGTACTTCTCGGGAGAGGATGATAATACCAGTGACTATATTAGTGAGGCACTTATGAAATCACTGATTCATTCCAGCCGTATTGCAAACAGGAATGACCAGGATTATGAAGCAAGGAGTAACATTATGTGGACTGCAACCTGGGCACTGAATACTCTTGTTGCAAAAGGCAAAAGTACGGATTGGATGGTACATATGCTTGGACAGGCAGCAGGTGCTGTTACAGATGCAACACATGGAATGACGTTATCTGCGGTATCACTTCCTTACTATAAGTATATCATGGATGCAGG
Source organism: Lachnospiraceae bacterium (assembly GCA_051880375.1). Lineage (GTDB taxonomy): Bacteria > Bacillota > Clostridia > Lachnospirales > Lachnospiraceae > SIG299. The sequence continues at coordinate 1,617 of JBJENV010000081.1, read as the reverse complement.
GCTTGCAAAGTTCGTAAGGTTTGCAAAAAATGTATGGGATATTGATGCAGAAGGAAAAGACGACAAGGAAACAGCTCTTGCAGGACTTGAAGCAATGGAACAGTGGATGAGGGAACTTGGACTTGCAATGTCGTTGTCAGAAATCGGAGTAACAGACGATATGGTGGACGATATCGTTAATGGCACATTCATCATGGAAGGCGGCTATAAGATACTTACAAAGGATGAAGTAAGAGAAATTTTGAAACAGAGTATGTAAGGCAGTAAGAAAAATCTAAGATACATCCGGAGCAGGGAGCGGTCCCTGCTCTTTTTCTTGTGAAGCGTCTGTCTGGCAATATTATTTCAGAAAGCACTTTAATCAGTTTACACAATTCCATATGTTTTGTTATAATAAGTTATAAGTGCGATTCCTCCGACGCAAAGTGTCTGCGGAATGGAGATTAAAATGGATTCATAGATAGGGAAATATGGAAAGCGGAATAGCGGAAGGATAATGATAATGGAACTGAAACTGGAGCAGATTTTGGATACAGCTTCTAAGAAAGGAATCGTAAGAAAGATTCTGGAAGCTCTGCCGGACTGGTTCGGCATTCCGGAGGCGCGTGAGGAATACATAAACGACAGTGTCGGTCAGGTGTGCATTGCTGCGATAAAGGGCGGGCAGCCTGTCGGTTTTTTATGTTTAAAAGAGACCAGAAAAGATACGATGGAACTGGCTGTTATGGGAGTATTACAGGAATATCATCGTCAAGGCATCGGAAGAAGACTCTTTTCCTATGCAAAGCAGATTGCCTGCGAACAGGGGTATTCTTTTTTGCAGGTCAAAACGGTTCAAATGGGTAAATATGAAGAGTATGACAATACCAACCGATTCTATCTCAGCCTTGGATTCAAAGAATTTGAGGTGTTTCCGACGTTATGGGATGAGTGGAATCCGTGCCAGATTTACGTTATGTCATTAAAATGAGCAGATGAAAGAATAGGGATTGTAGAGGCGATATTATGAAGTTAGTGAGAGCTGATATTAACGATTGTGAAAAAATATGGAATATGCAAATCGAAGCTTTTGCTGATTTATTGGAAAAGTATCAGGACTATGAGACAAGCCCTGGAAATGAGTCAAAGGAAAGAATAGAAACTAAGTTATTACAGGATTTTACCTATTTTTATTATATTTTTGATGATGATAGTTTAGTCGGACTATTCGGGTTGTTGATAAGAAAGATGGAAGCAGAAAAAGGGTTGCACCTATTTTTATTATGAAAGAGTTTCGAAATAGGGGATTGGCGCAAAGAACCTTTTGTGAAATTGAGAAAATTCATGGAAACGATAACTGGGAACTTGATACTATTCTTCAAGAAGAAGGGAATTGCCATTTGTATGAGAAACTGGGATATGTGAAAACCGGAAGGATTGAAAAAATAAACGATAGGATGGAGATTATTTATTACGAAAAGAATTAAACAAATAAAAATTAACCGAGCTCTTTAGAGCGAGGGATGACAATTGACCAAAGGTCAATTGTATGGATGTAGAGATAAAGACAAATTTGAATTTGTAGAGGTGATTACAATGATATATGAAAAGTCATGTGGTTTTGTTGTATATAAAGAG
>JBJENV010000080.1:0-11038 GCA_051880375.1 Lachnospiraceae bacterium | reverse complement strand
TGTAATTCACTAAACACTGTTTCGGATTTTTCTTCTGCAAATTTCCGAAACAGTGTTTCGGAAATTCTATCTTCATAAAACAGATAAAACTTTCTTGCATTTTCAAGCGTATCCTCCGAAAAACCTCTTCCATACTCTAACATTAAACGTTCAGACAATTTTTTTATTATTTGCTTTCCATAAGACGCTCTTTTATCACCACCTTGCTCTTCCTCAACAATCCATCGTCCAAGGGAATAATATGTCAATAATTGAATCTGATTAACCTGCTTGTATGCAATTTTTCGTGCAAAATTAATTAATTCTATAGAATTTTTACAGAGATTGTTCAAATTTGCGTCATCTAATTTTATCATCTCCATTTTTATCATTACCTCCCTCTTTGATGAATCATTACTACTATATATAAAGTTAGTGGTTTCGCTTCCTCTTCTGCTTCACTTATATCCCTACTTTTTAAACATAACCTCAGCCACCACCCCATAATGATCACTTGGCGCGAGGTGCGTTTCCGGTGAAACTTCGGTTCCGAAAAGCCGAACCGATTCCAGTCTCGTTTCGTACCAGTGGTCCATCAGATAAATGCGGTCCATGACCTCCGGCGTATAAATGGATTTCGTGCCCGCCCATCTCGGATTACGTACAACATCAAGTGTTGCCTTAACGGGCTCATTGCATCGTGCCGCATACGCACTTTCCAGGTCATTCCAGCACGGATTTGCCTCCGCTCCGTTCAAGGTCTGCTCCCCTCGTAAGAAACGGTCCACGCTAGAACCGGTATCGCTGTTAAAATCTCCAAGCAGAAGAAAGAAATCCGCTTCCTGATTCGCATGCAGAAAAGCATCAATCGCAACAATCTGCTCCTCTCTCTTTTTCACCGAATCCCATGGCAGGTGGACATTCGTAAGCGAAAATTTCATTCCTTCTGCTTCAAAGGAAACATGAAGTGCCACACTATACTTAAATTCCTCATGTTCATAAAGGAAGACTGTATTTCGGATTGGAAATCTGCTTAAAATAGCAAGTCCTTCTTCCTCATCATGATACTTCTCAAACACAGAGTACGGATATCCTGTCTCTTTTCGCAAATAGTTCTGATAGAAGTCCGGTGTTACCTCCTGTAGTCCAATGATATCTGCATCCACCGTCCGTATTTCATGAATCAGTTGCTTTCGCCGGATATCGGCTCCCTTTTCTTCATTCCAGACATTATAGGTAGCAATCTTCATATCTCTGCCCTTTCTTATCACTCCAGCACTTTATTGTATCTATTGTACCATGTCTGACCTGTGAATTCAATAAACCGTTCTCAATACCCCCGACTCCTGACGCTTTCTCACTCGCGTTTCCTTACCATGCAAAACAGGCGCAGACTGTTGTCTGCGCCCATCCTGCATTAGAAAGAGAGTCTATAAAAAGTATGTAGTCAGCTAACCCTTAATGATACGCACTCTGCGCACCTCTGCAATCTCCGAAAGCTTTTCTGCAAGCTTCTCATTGACTGCCGTCACATCCAGCACGGTGTAGGAAAATTCCCCGCGGCTCTTATTAATCATGTTTTCGATATTGATACCGTCTGCCGAAAAAACACTGGTAAACTGCGCCAGCATATTCGGGACATTCTTATGCAGAATGCCGACACGCGCCGGCGTCTGGCAGATACCTGCATCTACATTCGGGTAATTGACGGAATTCGTGATGTTTCCGTTTTCCAGATAATCCATCAGCTGCTTAACCGCCATGACCGCACAGTTATCTTCCGATTCCTCGGTCGAAGCTCCTAGATGCGGAATCGCAATGATTCCCTTCTTGCCTGCGGTTGTCAGATTCGGGAAATCAGTCACATAGCGTGCAACCTTTCCTTCCTCCAAGGCTTCTATCATATCAGCTTCGTTTACCAACTGGTCTCGTGCAAAGTTCAGTACAATCACACCGTCCTTCATCTGTGCAATCGTTGTTTTATTAATCATGCCCTTCGTATCTTCTAAGAGCGGAACATGAATCGTAATGTAATCGCAGTCACGGTAAATTTCTTCCTTTGTCTTAACTGCCTTTACGGAACCGGACAATCTCCATGCATGCTCTACGGAAATGAACGGGTCAAAACCGTAAACCTCCATGCCAAGCGCTACTGCTGCATTCGCAACTTCAACGCCGATAGCTCCGAGTCCGATAACTCCGAGACGCTTTCCCTTGATTTCCTTTCCTGCAAATGCCGATTTTGCTTTTTCCACCTGCTTTGCAATATCCGGCAAATCCTTGTTTTCTTTTACCCAGTCAATGCCACCGACCACATCTCTTGATGCAAGCAGCATACCGGCAAGCACAAGCTCCTTTACGCCGTTAGCATTTGCCCCCGGCGTATTGAATACCACAATACCTTCTTCTGCACAACGCTCCAGCGGAATGTTGTTGACTCCGGCTCCGGCTCTTGCAATTGCCTTGACCGAATCCGAAAAATCTATTTCATGCATGGCTGCACTTCTGACTAATACGACATCTGCCGCATCCATGCTGTCGGTTGCTTCATAATCGTTTGTAAAGCAGGCAGTGCCTACCTTGGAAATTTTGTTTAAGCAGTGATAACGATACATAGGCTCCTCCTTACAGGTTTTTCTTTTCAAAGTCACTCATGAATTCTACCAGCTTCTCCACACCGGCCTTCGGCATTGCGTTGTAAATGCTGGCTCTCATGCCGCCCACGGTGCGGTGTCCCTTTAAGTTTTCAAGTCCTGCCGCCTTTGCTTCCTTGACGAACTTCGCATCCAGTTCTTCGTTTCCGGTAATGAACGGAACGTTCATCAACGAACGGTCTTCCTTGCGAACCGTACCGGTAAACAGCTTGCTTTCATCCAGGAAATCATAAAGAAGCTTTGCCTTTTCTTCGTTTTTCTGCTTCATAACTTCAAGACCGCCCATGCCCTTTAACCACTGGAACACCTTGCCGCAGATATAAATACCGTAAGCAGGCGGTGTGTTATAAAGAGAATTGTTGTCTGCATGAATCTTATATTTTAACATGGTCGGAGTTCCCGGTAAGGTATCCTCCGTAATCAAATCTTCTCTGATAATGACAATTACTACACCGGCAGGTCCGATGTTTTTCTGTACACCGCCGTACATGATGCCGTACTTTGTGATGTCCACCGGCTCCGACAAGAAACAGGACGATACATCTGCTACGAGCGGTTTTCCCTTTGTATTCGGCAGCGTTTTAAATTTGGTGCCGTAAATCGTGTTGTTTTCACAGATATAAACATAATCCGCGTTTTCACTAATTGGTAAGTCGGAGCAGTCCGGTATGTACGAGAACGTCTTGTCGGCAGACGATGCAACCGCATTTGCCGTACCATAAATCTGTGCCTCTGCATACGCTTTCTTTGCCCACTGACCGGTGATAATATAGTCTGCCACCTTATTCTTCATCAGGTTCATCGGAATCATGGCAAACTGCTGTGAAGCACCGCCCTGTAAAAACAGCACCTTATAATTATCCGGAATACCGATTAAATCGCGTAAATCCTGTTCCGCCGTCTGAATAATTGCTTCGTATGCCTTAGATCGATGGCTCATCTCCATTACGGACATCCCGGTGCCCTTGTAATCCAGCATTTCTTCTGCTGCTTCTTTTAACACTTCCTCCGGAAGTACCGCAGGTCCTGCGGAAAAATTGTACACTCTTGCCATATAAACTCTCCTCTCTAAGACATAACCTGCCGCTTTTACGGCTTAAGGGATACTGCTTACAGTACACAGCGTTATTTCTGTACTGCTATAGTTTTATAACTTATTGACGCTTTACCTTGCTAAATTGTCAATGAAGATATTGTAAGTCCTATCCTCCGATTTGTCAATAGGAAATTTGCTGTATTTTCATTTTATGCGACTTCATTTGGAATAGAACCTTTCCATTCGTGTTCTGTTCTTCACCCCAACGCTACATCAAGTATCATCATTACACTGAATCCTACTGCAAAGAAAATTGTTCCGATATTGGAATGGCTGCCCTGCGACATTTCAGGAACCAATTCTTCCACTACTACATAAATCATGGCTCCTGCCGCAAAGCTGAGCAGATACGGCAAAACAGGAAGAATCATCCCCGCTGCAAAAATCGTTATGACTGCACCTATCGGCTCTACAATTCCGGAAAGCACTCCTTGCAAAAAGGCTTTTCTCTTACTCATGCCCTCTGCTTTCAGCGGCATAGAGATAATTGCTCCTTCCGGAAAATTCTGTATTGCTATTCCGAGAGCTAACGCCAGTGCCCCCATGGCAGTGATATTGGCATTCCCGGCAAGATATCCTGCATAAACCGCGCCTACCGCCATCCCCTCCGGAAGATTGTGTAACGTAACCGCTAAAACGAGCATCGTCGTCGTCTGCAGTTTTGCTTTTGGTCCTTCCGCTTCTTCACTTCCCCTGTGCATATGAGGAATCACATGGTCAAGGAAAAGCAAAAACAAAATTCCCATCCAAAAGCCCACAACCGCCGGAACAAACGACCACTTCCCCATATGCTCCGCCTGCTCCATGGACGGGATGAGCAGACTCCACACCGAAGCAGCCACCATAACTCCTGCTGCGAACCCCGTCAAAATCCTCTGCAGGAAATCGCCCATAGATTTTCTCATAAATAACACACAGGCAGCACCCATCGCTGTCCCAAGGAACGGGAGCAAAATTCCAAATATAATTTCTGTCGGCATTCTAATCACCTCACTTAAATCTTTATCCTTTTTATCTGATTCGCTTTATGAATTTTATCGACGAAACAGCCCTTTTTTCGCATACGGCTCCGTCTTTATGGATTGAACAGTATAACCTGTTTCTTCGATTGCTTTCCGCAAAGTTTCCTCATCGACAGGATTTTCCGCAATAATTTCCGTCTGCGCCTTGCCATGAGAGGAAGTCCAAAAAAGATTAGTTAGCCTTTTCTAACATATTATATCATGTCTTTCCTGAAAAGCGCCAGCTATTAATGATCTTCTTACTCATTAAAATTCTATAAAAACTTTCTGAGCCTTCTCGACAAAATAAATATGTAAGATTCAGTTTGTTGCCATACTCAGCAGCCCAGCAGTTTGAGAAATAATTCGGTCCTGTTTCCGAAATAATATTTTTTTGTTTCTAAAATGTTAAACAGCAAAAAAAGAACTGCATCGCGATCTGCGAAACAGTTCTTGTGCTTATGAGAACGATTCCATTTCATTTCAGCAGTTCGTCCGTCAGACGAATAATTTCAGGCGCAATCTTCTCTCGCTCTTTTTTGATGACCCTCTGATATATCGGATATGCCATAGCCAGAATCGCCATACCAATCAGCCCGATAAAAATCCCCGGTACAAACCAGAAGCCCTGCCAAACCATAGCACAGCACATTCCGACGCCCATAATCAAAGCACCGGTAACGCCCACGATGATAGATACAGTGGTAGCTTTTTGGTTGACACCGGCATCCAGCTTGCGAAGCTGTTCCATCTTATCTTCCGTCGCTACATACTTTTTTCGAATCTTATTGACTTCCTCCTGCTCTTTGGCAGAATAGGTATAACTGAATTTTTCTTTCTCCTGATTTTCCATTTTGTTCTTACTCCTTCTTAATTTTGCATTTATCATACAACCTGTTTGTTTATATAGTGATAAAGTTATGTTTGAGAATTATTAACACGCATCTTTTCTAATTCCTTGTTTGTGCGGACGATGATATAAACAGACATCGTTACCACAATCGCACACACTCCTGCGCCGGTTGCCCCAACCATAATCTGATTGAAATGAGGTGTTGTATTTTGATCACCAAACTGAGAAAGCATAGCAGTTTCAAGTGACAGCATAGATACGAGAGCCGCCGCCAGACTGATTAATTTTGCCGTTGACATAACCGGACTGTTATACTTGCGGTACTTAAAGATATTGATAATCGAATGGGTAGTAACATAAAAAGCGTACATTGCCATTACATAAATCAGCATACCGTGATATTCAAATCCCTTATTTTGAACGATTACTAAAATCACAACACCGGAAAGTGCAAGGTTTACCGTCATAAGAATAATGCCGCAAAGTCTTGAACGCCTAAGCTCTTTCACACGGTTCTTTCCGATACCCACCCGGTCAACAAACCAGAGCAGCAAAAAGCGCATCACCGCTAGAATACTGTAGTAAGCTGCAAGGGTGATGGACCACACCGAATGATACCAAATGCCGGTAAACAAATTGATTGCTACATACACAAGATTAATACCAAGCGACACATAAAGGGAAAGGTGCGTCCTATATGCTGCATCATTCATGTATTTGTTCCCGAATTTATTTTCGTAAATCTTCTGTTTTATCTTCCGATAATAACCCGGAAATGTCATAACGCAGGATGCACAAATTACAGAAAGTGAGTAAAATGACACGATATATATTACGTAGGCAGCAGGAGAAGTATCCCAGTTATTTTTAAAAACAGCAACTAACGCAATGGTACTGATAACAGCTAACAGAAGCATCAGCCATATCGGCGGGAAAAGCAGTTTTTTCCCGTTTTTCTTCCAATTTATCATATCAGAACCTCCGTACTTTTACGGTGAAGATGCTGCCTTGTCCGTAAACGCTTTCTACACCGATTTCACCTTGCATAATATCCACAACCCGCTTTACAAGGGCAAGACCGAGTCCGTTACCTTGTGTTGAATGTGAAGTATCGCCTTGATAGAATTTATCAAAAATACGGGCGCCCACCTCCGGTTTCATTCCACAGCCGCTATCGGAAACCTTTACAATTACATACTGTTCGTCAGCAATAAGCTGTACCCCTACAGTACCTCCGTCTTCAGTAAACTTGAAGGCATTGGACAGCAGGTTGTTCCAGACAAGAGTAAGCAGCTCGGCATCTGCACAAATACTGACTCCGGCAGGTATATCGGTGTCAATATCAATGTTCTTCTTCTCCCACACATTTTCAAACTGCAAAAGACATTCCACAATCTGCTCGCTAAGGTCGTATTCCTTCATATCAGGAAATATCTGCTGGTTTTCCAGCTTATTCAGTTTCAAAATGTTTGTGATTAAATGCGCCAGTCTGCGGCTGGCGTCACTAATGGACTTTGCGTATTCCATCCGCTTTTCTTCGCTTAATTCCGGTTGCTGGAGCATCGTTCCATAGTTCTGCATAACGGCAAGCGGTGTCTTGAGTTCATGCGACACATTGGAAATGAAGTCAGTACGTAAGGTTTCTACACCGGAAAGCTCCTTGGCAAGATCATTGATACTCTCTGCAATTTCACCGAATTTGCTGTATTTTCCCGCAATGAAGGATTCGGATATCCTCGCACTGTAATCACCGTTCGTTAACCGGTCAAGTACCTTTTGTATCTCCCTTACCGGACGGTCTACCGTGAATCTGCGGCGAATGGCAGCTCCAATCGTAAAGAGCAGAGTCAAAAACAACACATTTAAAAATGTCGCAACTGCTGCAAAACGGACCTGCATTTCCTGTATCTCTCCAAAATTCCGAAAAAATATAAGAAAGGAAATCGTGATTACAAACGCACACAACAAAAAATAAATGATAAAGGTAACAATATAAGTGTATATCTCCTTCAATAACTTCATTTTAGTACCGCCTTGTATCCTAATCCGTGAACGGTTACGATTTCAAAAGAATCACAGTCGCCGAGTTTACCACGCAGCTTTGTCATATACACATCAACTGTCCGGGGGCCGGAAGGGGTATCCGCATCCCAAAATTCGTCCATCAACTGTTGACGGGTAAAGGTTTTCTTTGGATATGATAAGAGTTTGTATAACAAATTGAACTCACGCATTGTGAGCTGGATTTCCTCGTCATTCAGATAGGCGGTATGCTCATCGGCATCCATCGTAAAATTGCCAACCTCAAGCCTGCGGCTGGATGCGATTTTGGAACGGCGAAGCAGCGCACCGATACGCAAAAACAGTTCGTCAAGATCGACGGGTTTTACCATATAATCGTCGATGCCAATACGGTAGCCACGCTGTTTCGATGCGAAATCATCACGTGCCGTCATAAACAGAATCGGAATATCCTCATTCAGTGAACGAACAGTTTTAGCAAATTCAAAGCCATCTACACCCGGCATCATAATGTCGGATACAATTAAATCAAACATCTTATCATACATAGCATCATAGGCATCCTCTGCATTCAGGCATCCGGTTGCCTCATAGCCGCTTTGATTCAGAAAAGAACACACCGCTCTGTTCAAATCTCTGTCATCTTCTACAACTAATATTTGAAACATGAATGTACCTCCTTTGCATTTCAATTTATTCTAACACGCAAATGTTAAAGTTTTGTTTACGTTTTCCGCTTTTTTAATATTTTTCAACAAAAAGCAGCCTGCCTCACTACCAAAGCAGCAGAAGGCAGGCTGACTGTCATCTTATATTTACTTTTCCAAATCTTCCTCCGTAAACGCCTCTTCAATCGCTGCGCCCGGCGCTACCATCGGCCATACCTTGTCGTCGCTTTCAATCTGGAAGTCGATAACGACCGGAATATTAAGCGCGATTGCCTCTCGCAGCACCGGTTCTACCTCTTCCTTTTTTGTGACGCGGTATGCCTTGGCTCCCATCGCCTCCGCAAGCTTTGCAAAATCGACGCAGTCGTTTAACGTCGTGTAGGAATATCTCTGTCCGTAAAACAGTGCCTGCCACTGGCGCACCATTCCGAGTACGTGATTGTTGAATACCATCTGGATAATCGGAATGTTGTATCTTGTTGCCGTAGCAATTTCGTTCATATTCATGCGGAAGCAGCCGTCACCTGCAATATTTACCACAACCTTATCCGGACGCGCCACCTTGGCTCCGATGCAGGCACCAAGTCCATAGCCCATCGTTCCGAGACCGCCCGAAGTAAGCAGGGTTCTCGGTTCCTTGTACTTATAGTACTGCGCCGCCCACATCTGATGCTGTCCGACCTCGGTTGCCACAACGGCATTTCCCTCGGTTACTTTATACAGGGTTTCCAAAATATACGGTCCGGTCAGCTTTTCCTTATGATAGCTTAACGGATACTTCTCTTTTAACTCCGCAACATAAGCCATCCATTCCTTATGCTGCGTCCTGTTTACCATCGGATTCAGACGGGTAAGTACTTCCTTGACATCTCCGATTACGGATGCATAGGAAATAATGTTTTTATTGATTTCCGCCGGATCGATATCAATATGCAGTACCTTCGCATTCGGGGCAAACCGCTTTGCGTTTCCGATGACACGATCGCTGAAGCGTACACCGACAGCTACTAACAAATCGCACTCCGTTACCGCAAAGTTGGAAGCTTTGGTTCCGTGCATACCGAGCATTCCGGTATAATGAGGGTCTTCGCCGTCGAATGCTCCCTTCCCCATTAAGGAATCGCAAATCGGAGTATCCATCTTTTCTACCAGTTCTTTTAATTCCGCGGATGCCTCGGAAATCACCGCACCGCCGCCGACAAAAATCATCGGTTTTTCGGAAGCGTTGATTAAAGCAGCTGCCAGGCGCAGTGCCTCTTCACTGATCTGCTCGCAGGAGCGCGCCACCTCCGGCGGAACCTGTGGTGTATATTCGGTCGTCGCAGCGGTCACATCCTTTGTAATATCAATCAGCACCGGACCCGGACGTCCGCTTTTTGCAATCAGGAAAGCACGACGGATTGTGTCTGCAAGCTTTGTGACATCCTTTACAATAAAGTTGTGCTTTGTAATCGGCATCGTAATGCCCGCAATATCCACCTCCTGGAAGGAATCCTTTCCAAGTAACGGAACCGTTACGTTACCGGTAATTGCTACCATCGGTACAGAATCCATGTATGCCGTTGCAATGCCGGTGACTAAGTTGGTTGCTCCCGGACCGCTCGTTGCGATGCAGACACCAACCTTACCGGTCGCACGCGCATAACCGTCTGCCGCATGTGCCGCTCCCTGCTCGTGGGAAGTCAAAATATGTCTGATTTCCGTCTGATGCTTATAGAGCGCATCGTAAATATTTAAAACCGCACCGCCCGGATAGCCGAACACGGTATCTACGCCCTGCTCTTTCAGACATTCTACTAATATTTCAGAACCGTTTAATTTCATAGTCCACCTCGTTACTGTTATATTTATTACTCTGCTTTTCAAAGAGTCCTACTTAATCTCAAGCACCGCGCCACGGTTGCCCGAGGTCACCATCGAAGCATAGCGTGCCAGATAACCGGTCGTTACCTTCGGCTCTCTTGGTTTCCATTCCTTTCTTCTTGCTTCCATTTCCTCGTCACTGATTAATACGTCCAATGTATTTGCGTCAATATCAATGCGAATGATATCGCCTTCCTTTACAAGAGCAATCGGGCCGCCGACTGCTGCCTCCGGCGATACATGACCAATCGAAGCGCCTCTCGACGCGCCGGAGAAACGTCCGTCCGTAATCAGGGCAACCGACGAACCAAGTCCCATACCCGCAATGGCGGAGGTCGGATTTAGCATTTCTCTCATGCCCGGACCGCCCTTCGGTCCTTCATAGCGGATAACAACAACATCACCGGCAACGATTTTGCCGCCCTTAATGGCTGCAATCGCATCCTCCTCACAGTCGAAGACTCTTGCCGGACCTTCGTGCTTCATCATTTCCGGTACAACTGCGGAACGCTTCACCACACCGCTGTCCGGTGCAAGATTGCCCTTTAAGACAGCAATACCGCCGGTCTTGCTGTATGGATTGTCAATCGGACGAATGACCTCCGGATTCTTATTGGTCACATTCTTGATGTTTTCGCCTACCGTCTTGCCGGTTACTGTGATTAAATCAAGATTTAACAAATTCTTTTTACTCAGTTCGTTCATCACGGCATACACACCGCCTGCCTCGTTGAGTTCTTCTATGTAGGTGTGTCCTGCCGGAGCAAGATGACAAAGATTCGGCGTCTTTGCGCTGATTTCATTTGCAATATCCAGGTTCAAATCAATGCCGACCTCATGTGCGATTGCCGGAAGGTGCAGCATACTGTTCGTGGAACAGCCGAGCGCCATATCTACCGTCA
>JBJENV010000079.1:0-43379 GCA_051880375.1 Lachnospiraceae bacterium | reverse complement strand
CTATAGAGGATGAGTTCTTGATGGTGCAGGATGAATATCTGCAACAGAGAAATATGGAACGAGGTATAACGGATGCCCGTGAGTTGCAACCGGAAGCTTCCGATGAGCGTTTGTTTATCTGGCAGGGAGATATTACAACTTTAAAATGTGATGCAATCGTAAATGCCTGCAATAGCCGGATGCTTGGATGCTTTTCACCAATGCATTCCTGTATTGACAATTTCATTCATACCTATGCAGGGGTTCAGCTTAGACTGAAAATGAATGAAATTATGATAAAACAGGGACATGAGGAACCTGCCGGGCAGGCAAAAATAACAAAAGGATATAATCTTCCGGCAAAGTTCATTCTACACACGGTGGGACCGATCATTCAGTGGGAAGTGACCGAAGAAGATGAAAAAATGTTAGCAAGCTGTTACAGAGAATGCTTAAAACTTGCCGCTGAAAATAGAGCAGAGTCAATTGCGTTTTGTTGTCTGTCTACCGGTGTTTTCCGGTTTCCGCAGCAAAGAGCAGCGGAAATTGCAGTAAAGACGGTAAAGGACTTTTTGATAACAGATACGGGAATAAAGCAGGTTATATTTAATGTGTTTCAGGATGCAGATTTGGAAATATACAGTAGTATATTAGGTATCTGAATGGATTATGAGAAACTACTTCCGTTTTTCATTCAGAAAAGCGACAGTACCTGAAGAAAACATGTTCCTACAGGTACTGTCGCCGGGAGAGAGTTATTGCTTTGTCTCAAAGAATTTCCATCATGAACATTGCCTTGATGCTGTCACGCTTTCCGGTAAAAAAGATATCCCGCCACATCAGCAAGCCCCCATCCAATCGGTATGGAACACCATATTGCGACTACGCCCAGTGCGGTATGCGGTGCCAGGGCATAGGATAATGCCACACGGGTACCCAGGGAGATGACAGTAAGAATCAGTGATATGTGTGGCTTGTTGATACCTCTGAAATAACCGTACCAAAGGAACAGGATACCGATTCCCACATACATGGCTCCTTCTATTCTTAGGTATCTTGTTCCTTCGGCAATAATCTGCACTTCGCCTGCATCAATAAAAAGCGCCATGAAATCTTTTGCAAAGGTAAAAATAAAAACAGACAGGATTGCACAGAAGATACAGGATGCTGCAAACGATATCCGGGTTCCGGCTTTTATCCGCTCCGGTTTCCCGGCACCATAATTCTGCGAGACGAACAGGGAGTAAGCATTTCCGAATTCCTGAGCTGGCATATAGGCAATCGTATCAATTTTGACTGCTGCGGCAAACGAAGCCATGACGCTGCTTCCAAAGCTGTTGACCAGCCCCTGAATCATGAGGATTCCAAAATTCATCACGGATTGCTGGATTCCGGTTGCCACATCCGTTACTATGATTTGCTTTAGTCTGTCGAAATTCCACCTTACACGGTCTTTGCCCTGCCTAAGCAGCGGAAGCTTTCGAAACGAATAGACAGCGATTCCGATTCCCGATACTGCCTGCGCAATGACTGTTGCCCATGCGGCACCGCTGACGCCAAGTTTCAGCCCTACGATAAACCATAGATCCAGCCCGATATTTAAAATTGCGGATACTGCCAGAAAAATAAGCGGGATAAATGAATTTCCCATTGCCCGGAGCAGGTAGGAAAAAAAGTTATAGAGGAATACAAAAACTATGCCGACAAACACGACAGAAAGATAGTCACTCATCAGCCCCATCAGTTCGGGCGGCGTCATCAGCAGACGTTGAATCAGCTGCATTCCCGGATAAATCACCAGATAGATGATGACGGAAACAGATAGAATAAACCAGAAAGAAAGCCGGATATCCTCCTTCAGCCTCTGTTCCTCTGCGGCTCCGTAATCGGCTGAAAAAAACGCACCGCTTCCCATACAAAGCCCGATCAGAATGGAAGTAATAAAAATCATCAGTGTATACGAAGAGCCGACGGAAGCCAAAGCATCCGCTCCGAGACATTTACCGACGATTAAGGTATCTACGAGATTATAAAGCTGCTGCAGCAGATTACCTGCTATCATAGGCAGCGAAAACCTGATTAATTTAGGAAAGATGGCACCTTCGGCCAGATTGACTTCTTTCAATTTCAAATCCTCCGCAAATGAGTGTTCTGTCATATGGTCGAAGGTATCATAGCACAATCGTGCAAAAATATCTACCCGTTATCAGATAAGGCTCTACGGTCCGTAGATTGCAACAAAAGTGCAGGAATTATACGGCCCGCAGGGTATTTTTTATTATTCAATTGTCAAATTCCCGAATTGATTCCTCAACGCTGGTTCTGAACAATTCAGTTGATTATAACTAATTAAAGGAATATAATACCCTTAATAACATGATGCATGTATCAAAATGATATGTGTTAAGGAGGAATTTATGAAAAAGAAGCAGCTAGCATTCTTTATAGTTACTGCAGTCCTTGGTTTTGCAGGCTGTCAGAAGGCAAGCACTACGGATGTACCGTTGACAAGTGTAACAGAGATGCCGACAATGGAAGTGGAAGCAATCGTTGAGCTGGCACCGGAGTCGACAGTAACGCCAAAGCCGACAGCGACACCAAAGCCGACAGCGACGCCAAAGCCGACAGCGACGCCAAAGCCGACAGCAACGCCAAAGCCGACAGCAACGCTAAAGCCGACAGCAACGCCAAAGCCGACAGCGACACCAAAGCCGACAGCAACGAATACACCGGTGCCAACGAAGGCTCCGGTAACAACAGAAAACACATTGACCGGACTGACTGCTTTTGAAATTACATCTCAGATGATAGTTGGTTGGAACCTGGGAAACACCTTAGACAGTACAGGTTATAATGTTACCTTTGATACAGCACCTGCTAAATCGGTAACAGCATGGGGCAACATAGAGCCGACGAAAGAATTGTTTGATGCGGTTAAAGCGGCAGGATTTAATACCGTACGTATTCCGACCACCTGGTATCAGCATGTAAAATATGACAGTAATCAGGACAAATACATTATCAATGAAGCATGGCTTGCTTATGTAAAGAAGACGGTAGATTATGCTTATGAACTTGATATGTTTGTCATTTTGAATGTGCATCACGAGGATTGGGTTAATGCAGCAGAGTTTACAGACACAGCCTACAATAAGGCGGCAAAAATGCTGAAAGATATCTGGACTCAGATAGCAGTAGCTTTTGCAGATTATGATCAGCATCTCATTTTTGAAGGCATGAATGAACCAAGACAGACCGGACTTGGTAGTTCTGTCGAGTGGGGCGGAGGAGATAAGGAAACATGGCAGTATGTGAATCATCTGAATCAGGTGTTTGTAAATACTGTTCGTGAGCAGGGCTCTGCGGCAAATGCAGAGCGTCTGCTGATGCTTCCGGGATATGGAGCATCTTCCAATATAGCAACAGTGAAGTCCATTGAGGTGCCGGAAAACGGTGGAAATATTGCACTTTCAGTACATGCATATTATCCATACTTCTTTGCCATGGATACAAGCAGCTATGCAAACCATTCTTTTCCGGGAAAGAGCGGCTATGGTGAAAATTATGAAACCAGTATTACGTCTCTGTTCCGTGATTTAAAGAAGATCTCTGCGGATAAAAATGTACCGATTATTATCGGTGAGTTTGGTGCATCAGACTTTAGGAATGATGATGACAGAGCAAGATGGGCAACTCATTTTCTTTCCTGTGCCAAGGATGCAGGAATTCCGTGTGTATTTTGGGATAACAGTGCGACCTATAATGGTACGGGAGAGGCATATGGTCTGATTTATCGCCAGACCTGTACCTGGTTTGAGAGTGCAATTCCGATGTTGAATGCAGTAATGGCAGTGTATGGGCAGAAAAGCAGTCTTCCGGTGTATGAGTCTTATGTTCAGCCTTCATTTGACTGGAACTCTATTGAAATGGCAGAGGACTGGGTGCAGATTTACCGCTCTGATGAAGGACATTATATTGATACCTGGGGAAATATCTGGTTGGAAAACTGGAAACCGTACCTAAATGAACAATATGATATTGTTTTGGTTTATCGTTCGGAAGCAGAACCATATATGGTTCTGCAAGGCGGCTGGTATAAAGTATATGCAAGTGAAGGTAGCAATAATCCGGATATCCTTCGGTTTACATTTGCAGATGTGCAGAAGACCATGACGGCAGAAAACGTGAAACTGGAAAACATGACCGGATATTTCGCCAGCGCCAGTGATAAACCGATGACAGTATATGGCGTGTTTGCGGTGCCGGTTAAGTAAAACGAAAAGAAAACCGACAGAAGCACGAAGTGTAACAAGCATGTTCCGGACTATTACTCAAACAGCGAGCGGAAAAACTCATACAGACGGCTGCCAAGGACAATCTTAACCTCTTCCTCGGAAGCTGCTTCGCTTAATTCGGAAACAGAAAAGCCTCCGTAAAAAAGCTGATTCAGACGACTCTTTTTTATCGTGGAGAAAACCTTCAGATATTCTGCGGTTTCCTTCGGAACGTAGTCGTAGGAGGCATCGATAAAGCAGAGTGACGGATAGGCAAGGCACCACCAGTTGTGCCCCTCGCCCCTGCCGATGATAACGTTTACGGTGTCATAATAACCCGGCGGAAAAAGGACGGCATCCTTCGAAAGATATGTCTGGCTGCCGTAAATACGGAGCGGGAAGTAGCAGGAGGTCACGGAAACTGTCACATCACAGCATACCCCCTTGGATTGCAGTATTTCCTCTGCAATTTCCTTCAGCTCATCACAGTGTGAAGATAAGCTTACCATGGCCTCGGATTTATCTGCGGCGGAAATCGTCAGCGCATTCAGATATGGCAGCAGCGCATCGCGGACAAGCAGCTTCAGCTCCTGCGCTTCCTTCGTGTCATCGTCTGCCAGAATATGTAGCCGTATGACATCCTCAGACAGAGCGCTGTCCTGCACTTCGGCTTCCATACTTTGATAGGCGGTCGGCGTTTTTTTTGCGCGCGCCTGAAAAAAGGTAAGGAGCGTCAGTATGGCAGTAATCAATAAGAGAAGAGAAAGTAACTGTTCTTTACAATGGTTCATAGCAGGTATCCTCCGGTTTTGTCATAGTGATAATAGGAAATAATAGTATGGTATCAGTATGGACAAAACCGGGAACTTTATACCTTCGGAGAATTTTTACCGTTATATTTTACCGCAAAAGTTTTACGTTATGTCTGACGGAATACTTATTTTGCAAACCTGCTCATAACTGCATTCTTTAGCTTATGCGTCAGCGTCGCAGCTTCACCGAGACCGACCTGCTGGAGACCGACGAGGAACGTCAGACGGTATTCCGGCTCATTGGAAAAATGAGTACCGAGCCAGCCGTCCCAGCCATATTCCCCTTTTCCGGTGAAGATACAGGTCTGGTCCTCTTCCTTGCAGACGCGCATCAGATTGCCGTAGGTGTAGCCTTTCATCCAATCCCAGCCGCCCTGCCAGTCCGGGCGCATGGCAGGAGAAAGGCCGCCATGTGTCAAAAACCGGACAGCACTTTTTGACATGATTTCTTTTCCGTTATAAGTGCCCTGCTTAAGGAGCATAGTCGCAAATTTTGCATAGTCATCTAAGGTGGAGCAAAGACCGGCACCGCCGGATTCAAAGGAAGGCGGAACATCTCTTAAGTAGCGTAATCCAAGATGGTCTGTTACGACTTCACGTAATCTGCCTTCTTTATTGTCGATAACTTCCTCTCCGTTTTCGTTTCTGCGATAATCATACACCTTTGCCAGCCGGTGCGCTTTTTCTTTCGGAACATAAAAATCCGTATCGTTCATTTCCAGAGGTTCAAAAAATTCTTTCTTTAAAAAGCTGCCGAAGGACATACCGGAAACACGTTCCACGAGCGCTCCGAGAATATCGGCGGAAGCACCGTAATCAAAGCGGGAGCCCGGCTCGAATTTTAAATCTACCTTGCTCATTTTCTCGGAAAACTCAGCGGTTGTGACAGGGTGGTCGGTATACAGACGACGGATGACCTCATCAAAAACAGCACCGGACTGCATTCCGCTATCGCTTGTGTCCGGATAAGGAATACCGGAAGTCATGTTCATAAGGTCACGCACGGTAATATTTTGTGTCCGGGTTCTTACCCCGTTCACTGTTAAATATGAGGCGCCGAATTCCGGCAGATAATCCGAAACATATCCGCCGATATCAACGATTCCGCGGGATGCAAGCTGTACAACGGCAGCCGCGGTAATGGGCTTGGTCTGAGAATACAAGCGAAAAATGGTATCACGTTTCATCGGGATGTGATGCTCTAAATCCTGAAAACCGGCTTCGGCATAAAGAACCTCAACGCCATCCTTCAGTACTAATACATTAGCGCCTGCTACACTCTGTCTGTTTACTGCCTGATTTAATAGTTCTTCGAATTGATTCATACCTGTTCTCCTATCTTTACTGACCGGCGTGCTTCTGACATCCGGGTCACCTTATTTTTTTCTAAAAACAGTATACCTCGAAGTGATGACTGCTGCCAACCTGTTTTTTATGTTATACGCATGTTATTCCTATTGATTTACAGGTATGCCACAATTTGCACAGCCTGCGGCACAAAACGTACTTCAAAATTCTGCTGCAATTTGCTATAGTAGCTGAGAAACCACTTGAGTTTTCGTATTATGAAGATACCGGAAAGAAGAACGCCATTCTGTAGTAACACGGCAGCAAGACAGCTTTTTCTTCTACGCCGCATGTGGACCTTGTCTTAGTGCTTCCGCATCTTTATGGAACGACGAAGCACGCTGCAAAAGCATTGTCTGAGCAGCCGAGCGGCGTATCTTTACTCCTTCGTCATAACTGCGGAGAGAGCGCCGCCGGATGCGAGTTTGCGGTGCAGCGTGCAATCAAACGTCGTGACAGAAAGATGTGAGAAGCCCTTAGACAAGGGAATGAGCGGCTAGGAGAAGAAAAAACTGACTGTTGCCGTGTTATTAAAAGTGTTCTTCTTCTTTCCGGTATTCTGAAATACGAAACTCAAGTAAAAAGATTGTGGTTGAATTGCAGTCAGAATCATAGTAGAATAGAAAGAAGCAGAAATGTGCAGGAAAGAGGATAAGAACATGGCTAAGAAAAACATACTGGTGCTGTTTGGAGGAAGGTCGTCGGAGCATGAGGTGTCGTGCGTTTCGGCAGCGACGGTGCTTTCGGGGATTGATACAGAAGAATACGAAATTTTTGCAGTCGGTATTACAAAGGAAGGACGCTGGCTGCTTACGGAGTCAGTAGAGCAGATTCAGAACGGAAGCTGGGTAAACGGTAAAAAGCAGGCGGTTCTTTCGCCGGATACAAAGGAGCAGGCACTGTATGTACTGGAAGACGGTCAGATGACGGCGCATCACATCGATGTGGCTTTCCCGGTACTGCACGGATTAAACGGCGAGGACGGAACCGTACAGGGGCTGTTTGAACTCGCGGGAATTCCGTATGTCGGCTGCGGCGTGCTCGCCTCGGCGGTATCCATGGATAAGCTTTATACAAAGCTGATTGTCGATACCTTAGGCATTTCCCAGGCGGCATATGTGCCGGTCATCGGGGACGAAGTAAACGATACGGCAACCTATGAAAAAATCGAAGCAAAGCTTGGCTATCCGGTCTTTATCAAACCGTCCAACGCAGGCTCGTCCCGCGGCGTATCGAAGGCAGCAAACCGTGAGGAGCTGGTTGCAGGATTATTGGAGGCAGCAAAGCACGACCGGAAGATTTTAGTCGAGGAAACCATCGTAGGACGGGAAATCGAATGCGGAGTACTTGGCGGAGAGCAGCCGAAGGCTTCGGGCGTCGGTGAGGTGCTTGCGGCGGCGGAGTTTTATGATTATGAAGCGAAGTATCACAACGCAGAATCCCGCACCGTGCTGTCCCCGGAGCTCCCGTCAGGAAAGGCAGAGGAAATCAGGGACTGTGCCGTTCGTATCTTTAAAGCAGTAGATGGATACGGACTTTCCAGAGTGGATTTCTTTTTGGAGCATGGAACCAATCGTGTGGTATTTAACGAAATCAATACGCTGCCGGGCTTTACGTCCATCAGCATGTATCCGATGCTGTGGGAAGAGCAGGGGCTGCCAAAGAAGGCTTTGATTCAGCAGCTGATAGAACTGGCACATGTGCGTAAGATAAACTTATAGTATCCGGCGGACAAATTGGCAGACTAATAGAATGACAGACGAAGCAATAGAGAAATAGATTGGCTGATATTGTCAGAGAAGAATGGAAGGAGATACTTTCTATGAATAAGGAAGCACCAATCGGAGTATTTGACTCCGGTATCGGCGGTCTGACCGTCGCAAAGGAAATCATGAACGCGCTTCCGGCAGAGTCGATTGTGTATTTCGGTGATACCGCAAGAGTGCCTTACGGCAGCAAATCGCCGGAAACCATCATCACCTATTCGAGACAGATTGCCAGATTTTTAATGGCGCAGAACGTGAAGGCCATTGTTGTGGCGTGCAATACGGTCAGTGCGCTTGCTCTGGAAATCATCAAAAAGGAATTTGACGTTCCGTTTATCGGTGTGGTAAAGCCGGGCGCAAAAACGGCAGCACAGACAACAAGAAATAAAAAAATCGGCGTTATCGGAACGGTCGGAACGATTTCGAGCGGTATGTACCGGGAATTCTTAAAGAAAACCAACCCGGAGGTTGAGGTATATGAAACAGCATGTCCGCTGTTTGTGCCGCTTGTGGAGGAATGCTGGCTGGATGACCCGATTACAAAGCAGGTGGCGGAACGCTACCTTGCAGGGCTGAAAAAGGAGCAGATAGATACGCTGGTGCTTGGCTGTACGCATTATCCGTTGCTTCGCAAGGTTATCGGTCAGGTGATGGGCGATAACGTAACCTTAGTCAATCCGGCGTATGAAACCGCACAGGAGCTAAAGTATGTGCTGGAGGATTACCATATTTTGAAGGAAGATACCGGGAAGCCGGGAACGCACCGCTTTTATGTCAGTGACGGCGCCGAGAAGTTCCGGAATTTTGCCAATACGATTCTGCCGTGTGAAATGATTAAGGTCGAGGACGTTGCGGTCAAGAGTTTTGAATAAATTAAGGCAGCCGGAAGAACGGAGGCGGGAAGCATAAGTGAAAAAGGATGTTGTGATTAAGGTCAGAGGGCTTCAGCCGGACGTAGATGCGGCAGAGGCAATCGAAGTCATCAGCACCGGAACCTATCAGCGCAAGGGGGACACGCATTATCTTTCCTATGAAGAAGCGGATGAGGACGGAAAACTGACGAAAAACCGGATTAAGATTACAAAAGACTCACTCGAAATGGTAAAGCAGGGAAACGTTACGACGCAGATGTTTTTTGCAACCGGGCAGAAACAGTATACCTGCTATTCTACGCCGTTCGGCGATATGACGCTCGGAACGACAACGAACCATCTGTTTACGACCGAAGAGGACGGAACACTGGCGGTGAGACTTGTGTATGAACTGGAAATCAATGAAGCGTATGTATCCGAATGCGAACTGGATATAGAAGTGAAGGAGTTTTCAATCTAGGAAATGGCGGGAATCATCCCGCCATTTCTGCTTTATAAAGCGCGTTTCTATGGCAAGTCCGAAGTTGAAAGTTCATGTTCCGATACGTGCTCTTCCCTCGTATAATACTGTGCCTGTGCATTCCAAAGTTCATAGTATTTGCCGTTTTTATTCGCTAACAGCTCTTTATGGGTACCCTGTTCCACAACCGCACCGTCATGGAAGACCGCAATTTCATCGCAGAACTTGCAGGAGGACAGACGGTGGCTGATGTAAATTGCTGTTTTGTCACCGGCAATGTCATTGAATTTGCTGTAAATTTCCGCTTCCGCAATCGGGTCCAGTGCCGCCGTAGGTTCATCCAGAATGATAAAAGGCGCATCCTTGTAAAGTGCCCTGGCAATCGCGATTTTCTGGGCTTCCCCGCCGGATATCTCGACGCCGTCCTTTTCCAGAGTCTTATAGAGGCAGGTACCCAGTCCCTTTGGCATCAAGGCAAGGCGTTCCTCAAAACCGGCATCCTTCAGGCATTGTAATACCCGTTCCTTATCGTAGGCGCGGCTGCCGGCGACATTTGCGCCAATCGGTTGTGCAAGGAGGCGGAAGTCCTGAAATACGACCGAGAAAATGTCCATGTACTCTTTCAGACGGTACTTCCGGATATCAATTCCGTTTAACAGAATCGTCCCTTCCGTAGCATCATACAGCCTGCAGAGCAGTTTGATGAAGGTGGATTTTCCACTTCCGTTTTCGCCGACAATCGCAAGGCGGCTTCCGAGTTTGAATTTCATGGATACGTGGCGCAGAGCCCAGGTATCACTTCCCGGGTATCGGAAGGATACATCCTGAAATTCCACTTCATACTGCCGGTCGGTACGCTTTTCCGTTGTCAGACTGCCCCGGTACATATCGTTCGGAATGTCAAGATACTTCCGGATGGCATCCAGAAAGCCGGCGTTGGTTCTGCAGTCGCTTAAAACATCAGCCAGCTCGGTAATGCCGGAGCACAAGGCGGTGATGGCACCAACGTACTGTGTCACGGAACCGATACCGAAGGCACCGCCCAGTGCCTTTAAGCAGACAAAGGCATAGACAATTCCAATCAGCGCAACGCCGGACAGGGCACTTGCCGCGGAATAAAGCCCCAAAGGTCCCTGATACAGCTTTGTGACCGGAGCGCCGGGAAGCATGGTTTCGTATTTTTGCATGTTTTCTTTTACCATATTCTGCTGGTTGTACATACGCACATCCAGACTGCGTTCCCGTTTCAGGCCGATATAAAGAAAGCTGTTGCACCAGCGGTTATAACGGTTGTTGTACGGCCACATCTTATCATAACAGGTATTGGCTTTTGCCGACAGCATCGGTGTCAGCAGGATGCCGCCAAGCAAAACGGCAATCAGGATGAGCGTTGCCAGAGGATGGTTTAAAAGGACAAGGCTGCCCGCACTTTGGGGAACCTGCTTTGTAAACAGGCTGACACAGAGCGCAGTCGTAGCACCGACAGAAGCAAGCCCTTTGACGATTCGCTCAAAATACCAATAGTGTATCTTGGTAAACCCGTAAACGTTACCCTGCATATGGTACTTCATTTCAAGGAGAATATCCTTTGTTGCTGCCGACTCTGCGGCTGCATAGTCCATATCTGTCAGCTTTTCTATGTACAGGCGGTCTTCATATTCGCTTTCTGCGCCGTGGACGGCTTCCCTCCAGCGCTTCAGGCAGGCACTTAAGACGGAGAGTACGGCAGTCGTAAACACCGTAACGACCACCAATTGCCAGAGTACGGCAGCATTTCTGCGTCCGGACAGTTCGTTAATAATCTGTGCGGACAGCCAGATTGTCACATAAGGTGTCAGTGTTTCACATAGAGCGAACAGACCGGTGGAAAGGAACAGCGACGGCTGAATCTTCCACCATATCTTTGCTGCCCACAAGTGCAGGCGTAAGGCCTGTTTTAAGGAAAACGTTTCTTCAATTTTTGCCATGCTCTTCCCCTCCCTCCTGATAGTAGCGGCTCTGCACTTCAAACAGGGCGGCATATCCGCCGTTTTGTGAAATGAGCTCCTCATGGGTTCCTTCCTCTGCAATGGCACCGTTCGCTAAAAAGAGGATGCGGTCGCAGAAACGGGTGGAGGCAAGCCGGTGTGAGATAAAAATACTGGTACGCCCGGCACTCATTTCGTTGTATTTCATGTAAACGTCATGTTCGGCAATCGGGTCGAGTGCTGCGGTCGGTTCATCGAGGACAAGGACGGGGGCATCCTTATACAGCGCACGCGCTAATATCAGACGCTGCGTCTGACCGCCGGACAGTTCAATGCCGTCGTCATACATGAGCCTGCCAAGATGCGTCATGAGACCGGCAGGCAGTCCGTTCACCGCTTTGGTAAGCCCTGCTTTTTCGATACAGTCTGCCACTCGCTCCATATCGATTCCCTTCTCTGTCTGTGCGACGTTGGCGGCAATGGTAGAGTCAAGCAGCGAAACATCCTGAAATACGGTGGAAAACAGCCGGTAATAGTCCGGTCGGTTGAATTCTCTGATATCCTGACCGTTTAGCAGTACCTGTCCCTTGTCCGGGTCAAGCAGGCCGCACAAAAGCTTCACCAGGGTTGTCTTTCCTGCACCGTTTAAGCCTACGATGGCAAGCTTTTCGCCCGGGTGTATGGTTAAGTTCAGGTCGGAAATCGTATTCTTATCTCCTCCCGGATAGCGGTAGGAGACATGCTTTAACTTAAGCTCATAAGGCCGGTCAGTTTCGCAGGAAAGAGGCAGACCGCCTTCTGTCCGGAACGGTTCCGGAAGTTCTAAGTATTCCCGGAGCTCACATACGCTCAGACTGATTTTCCGGAGGCGGGATAACTTGTCAAAAATGGTGGTAATCCAGGAGGTAAAGCCGCTTATGGCAGCAAAATACAGCAGGAAGTAAGAAGCCGGCAGCCCCTGCGTCAAGGACAGGCGGATTAAGTATACATAGGCAATTCCGTTACGCAGAAATGCTAACAGTACATCCGCAAGATCTGCCGCTAAGTAATGTTTTTCCCTGCGGCTTAAGAAGCCCTGATACAGCCTCAGGGCTGAATTGTAAATATCCTTGAGCCAGCTGCCGATTCCAAAGATACGGATATCCTTCCCAATGTTTCCTTCCATGACAGTCTGATAAACATAGGACATCTGACGTTGTATTCCGGAAGCTTCCTCCCGATGCCGGTAGGCCCATTCATTGGTGCGGCGGTTGACAAAATAACCGATGACAGCCGTTGCGGTTACGATTGCGACCAGGCTCAAGTTCAGACCGGAAAGCAGAGCAGCGTAGAGGGCAAAGCCGGTCAGGGCAGTCAGAAGATTTGCGAGCGCCTCTGTTAGCTCGCAGGCATCGTTCAGAGCATTTACTGCCTGTTGGTATTTGCCTGTATAGCCCGTCAGCAGAGTGTTTGCATAAGCAGTGGTACAGGATTTTTCACTGATCAGTCTGTCAAAGTAGTATTGTGGGCGGCAGTAGCTCGGAATCATGGCGCGATCCAGCCAGGTATTCAGCCCGGTGAGAAGCATCAGTACCAGCGTAAAACCTGCTATGGTAAGCAGAAGTCTGGCGGGCGAAGCTGAAGACTCCACGGCTTGCAGGATAGCGGGAGCTATGGTAAGCTCTGTAAGCGGTTTTAGTACCTGAACGATAAGGCCTGCAGACAGAAACAAAAAGATACTTTTGCCTGACAGCCATGAAACCTGCAGCATATAGACGGTGTTCTGCCACACGGTATAGGTTGGTTTTGTTGTCTGTTTCATACGTACCCTCTTTTCTTCATATCGCAGGAAAGCCTGCGATACTTCGTTGATAGGAAAAGCTTAACATAAAAATTCGTCTCCGGAGTATTCCGGGGACGAATTGCTTTTATCGGGTGATGAATCGCGAAAGTTCACACCTGTGGAATTAATATTTCCGTTGTAAATGCACCGTCTTCGCTGTTGCGGCTTAAATATCCGTTCAGGCGTTCCACAATCGTATCAATACGCACCAGACCAAAGCCGTGTCCCTGCCCTTTTGTAGTCTTAAAGCGGCTTCCGATTTTCGTCATTTTCTTTCCTGCGGTGAGATTGGTAAAGGAAATATAGAGCTGTGTGTTTCTCATGCCCAAATAGACGCGAATCATCCGTTTGCCTTCCGGCAGCGACAGACTGGCATCCATTGCATTATCAAAGAGGTTCCCGAGGATAACGCACAAATCAAGCTCCGACATGTTTAACCTGACCGGAATGTGGGCATCCACTTGGACCGGAATGTTTTTTGCTTTGGCGAGAGAGATTTTGCTGTTTAAGATGGCGTCTGCCATGGCATTTCCGGTCTTAATCACCGTATCTACAGTATTTAAGTCGGTATCCAGCTCGTCGAGATAAGCCTTGATGGCACTTAAGTCTCCGTTCGCGGCGTAGGCCTTCATGGCCTGGATATGGTTCCGGTAGTCGTGCCGCCAGCCGCGCATCTGCCGGTACATGTTTTCTACCTCCTGATAATGGGTTTCTATGAGCTCCTGCTGGTAAGCGGCAATTCGTTTGTCGATCTGCTTTGAAAATAGGGACATGGTGTGTTCTCCTTAGGTATTGGCGATGATGGCACGGTTGAGCGGTTCGTAGGCACCGCGTGGCAGGGGAAGCGTGGTTCCGCTGGTAAGCTGTACTTCCGTTCTGGTAACGCATCGAATAAAGTTCAGATTTAGAATCATGGCTCTGCCTACCCGGGTAAAGCGTCTGTCAAGTTCTGTTTCAAAATCGCTTAAGGGACGTTTTACCGTGTACTCCTTTTTGGCATGTATCGTGACATAGTTCTGATGAACCTCCAGATAGGAAATTTCATAGAACGGAATCCGCACCAGTTCACCGGAAAGCTCTAAGTTCAGAAAACGCTCATTCTGCCTGCATTTTTCCAATGCACGGTCTAATACGGAATACAGCTTTTCTTTTTTTACCGGCTTCATCAGATAGTGGAGCGCGGATACCTCATAGCCCTCTGCAATGTAATCGGAATAGCCTGTGATAAAAACAAGCTGCACGGTTTCGTTTTCCGGGCGTATCCGTTTTGCCATGGTTACGCCGTCCATGCCGCCCATTTCAACATCTAACAGGAGAATGTCGAAGGATTTGTCTTCTGCATACCGGAACAAAAAGGCTTCGGCAGAAGGAAACTGTTCTGCCTGAATGGGCACATCTCTGTCTTTTGCCCAGGCAGAAAGCAGCTTTAACACATATTCGGAATCTGCGGCATTGTCGTCACAGACTGCAATGCGATATGCCATACATGCGCCACCTTTCCATGTTTTTAAACTGTCCGAATGTCAAAAAAGCAGCCGCAATGGACTGCTCTTATGAGTGATGGGAATATCAAAAGTATTTAAGCCTGTTTCTTAAACTTTGCCTTCATTCTCTTAAAGAAGCCCTGCTTTGGCTGCTTTGTTTCCAAACCGCTGCGCAGACCCTTGACATCAATGATATAGATGCCGTTCATGACTGCTTTGACTTCCTTTTTGACAGGGATTAAATCAAAGATTTTTGCATCGCACATCAAGGTGGTTACCTTTGGACCGATTTTTGCCTTTACCACCGGTACCTTGGAACCGCGTAAATACTTTGGCGTCTGGTCAAGGACAACCTTCGGAAATCCCGCATCCTTTAATTTCATCATCTTCTTGT
This sequence comes from Lachnospiraceae bacterium, assembly GCA_051880375.1. Taxonomy (GTDB): domain Bacteria; phylum Bacillota; class Clostridia; order Lachnospirales; family Lachnospiraceae; genus SIG299. The sequence goes on along the minus strand of JBJENV010000079.1, from coordinate 28,202 downwards.
CAATGACAAGAAGGGAATAGGTCTGTGCTCCTGCCAGCATATTCTGCTGAGCGGCTTCGGATTTTTTCTGCATTTTGTTTCCGTATATCATCAAAGCGATGAAAGCAATCAGCAGTATGCCGGTAATGACAAGTAAAACAATAAGCCATGGTTGCATGAATTTATTCCTCCCTTTTTTCGTTTTCATCTAATTATTGTAGCAAATATTATGCAAAATGCAAGCAATTTATCAAACGGATGGCGAACCGTTCTTTTTTTTGTAGGAAGGGTTGTTCTTTATGTAAACTTCATGCCCCTTCAGCATTTCGGTAATGACATCTCTTGCATAAGCGCCCATTTTTTTGCGCTCTTCCTTGGATAAGGCATTCGGGTCAATCGGCTTTCCGTATTCGATGACGGTCGCTGCCTTGTGAATCCAAGGGAAATGGTTTTCTAAAAGGTCGTCCGTGCCGGAAATGGCAACCGGAATGACGAGACAGCCGGTTTTTTCGGCCGGTTTAAAGGAACCTTCCTTAAAAGGCAGCAGTTCGTCACCCTGGCTTCTGGTGCCCTCAGGTGCGATGTACATCGAATAGCCTGCCTTGATATTGTCGATACAGGTTAAAATCATCTGCATTCCGGCACGAAGATCCTCGCGGTCTAAGAACACACAGTTGACGAGGCGCATCCACCAGCTTAAAAACGGAACCTTTTTGGTTTCGATTTTTGCCACAAAGCCGGTCAGCGTCGGTACGGTACTGTAGGCAATCGGAGTATCGAACAGGCTGCGGTGGTTTGCCACGTAGAGCACTGCCTGATCCTTCGGCACGTTTTCTCTGCCGAGAACAACGGTTTTTGTTCCGGTAAAGAACATGATAAAGCGGAAACCGACGGCAACAAATTTTTGTGCAATGACAGAGCAAAGCCTCCGGTTTTTCTTTTGAATGAGTAACAGTATCAGATAAACCGGAAGGGTTACTATAAAAAATACGACAAAAGCAAGTAATACTAAAACAGTTCTCATTTTTCTTCTCCTTCTGTCTTACGGACGCCGAAGAGGGGCGCCCGCGGATTGGATACTAAAAATTTTAACCGACCGGATAACCTTCCGTGCCGAATTCGTCGGAAGGCTCCGTGGAAGGTTCGGTGTAATCCGGAAGCTCGGAAGAGTCCGGAAGATCCGGCTGCTCCGGCTCGGATGGCTGTTCCGTATTTTCTTCCTCCGGGTTTTCCGAAGGAACAAAAAGTTCTTCTTCCAGTGCGAGATAATATTCGGCACTAAAGAACGGAAGACCGTTCTGGTCATAGTAGAACTCACCGGTTTCCGGATCAAGGAACGGCTCATAGAACAGAACCGAACCATCGACGTCATACGTCAGTTCACCGTTTTCACGAATCGGAAGCTTTGGCAGGATACCGCCGTCGGCAGTAATAAATACATTACCGTTGCCGTCTGTCACCGGCTCCGTGTATAGCACATTTCCATCGACGTCCTTGGCAAGTGTGCCGTCTTTCTGGAACAGCGGCTCCAAAAAGACAGGTTCATTGTTATAATTCAGCCAGAGGTTTCCTTCTGCATCGAAGTAAGGCTTCTTAAAATACGGTGTATCTTCTTCCGTTAGCATCAGATTACCCTGGGCGTCATATACCGGTTCCAGATAGAGAGTCGTAGTGTCAAGCTTGATGACGGTGCCTTCCGCGTTGGTAATCGGAAGTATGACATGCGGATAACCGCTTACGGCTGAGATGGAGAGCGTTCCGTCTGCAAGATAAAGCAATGTTCCTCCTTTGACCGATGCATAGAGGTTATAGAAACGGTCCGTTGCCGTATCAATCAAAGGAAGTGTTGCAAGCTCTGTCAGTGTATACTTGGAAGCGGTTCCGTAATATTCATCTAACGTCAGTCCTGTCGTATGCAGATAGTAGGCAAGCGGAACTCCGACATAGCGGATGTGCCACGGCTCGTAGGCATAGCCGGTGATGCTTTCCTTTTCCTTCGGATAGCGGAGGATAAAGCCGAAGCGCCAGCAGTTTTCCTTCAGCCAGATGCCCTCCGGCGTAGAGGCAAAGCTGTCTTTTAGGGCATAGCCGATGGAGGCACAGGATACATCGATCGCAAGTCCGGTCTGATGTTCGCTTGTTCCCGGTGCGGCAGAGTAAAGGTTGGTGTGCCGCAGTCCTTTAGTAATCAGATTAGTACCGTAAATGTCGTACTGGCGGTTATAGGAACGATATCCCGAAACGCCGTAAATCGTAAGACCCGCCTCGTTCTTTGCGGCATGATACAGCTCCTCCAGTGCATCGGCAGCTACTTTGCGCAATTTCCGTTTATCCGCCGTTTTATCGGAGAAGCTGAACGGTATATCCGGAACGACAAGGTCTGACGGTGCATAGGTTTCCGATAACGGATACTCACGGTTGACCAGGAAGGTATCGGTGTTTTTTAAGTCGGTATTCAGAGCAACCGGAGCAGGCGGAACCGTCGGAATCGGCGTCGGAGTCGGTGTTGGAGTCGGCGTCGGTGTTGGCGTCGGAGTTGCCGTCGGTGTCGGTGTCGCGGTTGGTGGGTACGTGGATGTCGGCGGCAGCGGTGACACGGATTCCGAACCGGTGTCGGAAGGATGATCCGGTGTCTGCGTGACATAGTCGACAAGGTTTGGCGGACTGGTCGGAGTCGCATCCGTGGCAGCATGCGGTCTCTGCGTACTGCAGCCGTAAAGCAATGCCATGCCTGCCATGAAAATCACTATCGTAACTATTTTTTTGTACTGCATGATATTCCTCATTTCTAACGGTGGATTACCTGATGTTACCTGGCATTGTCTCTCGTCTGCCCGTGGATAATATCAAGTAACTGATTCTTTGTGGTGTAGAGTCTGTCGGATAAATCGACATAGACATTCTGCGGATTCACAAAACGTCTTGTCTCATCCCAAAGAGTATTTAATTCGGACTGGCAGTAGGAACGAATGTCCATGACTGACGGAGACTCGTAAACGCATGTTCCGCCGAGGAAAACAGGGACTAACAGTTCTCTGACGGTAAAGGAACCTGCCGGAAGAGTGGTGCGCTTCCAGGTGGCAACCGGATCAAACAGATGAAGAGGTTTGTTTTCCGGAATGACCTCATCGGCAAAGGCAATTAAGTCAGCCTTGATTTTCTTTGTTTCCTTATCATAAATACGGAATACGGTTTTGTTGCCCGGATTCGTAATCTTAATCGGATTTTCGGACAGCTTAATCTTCGGAACGAATTCGCCGTCCTTTTTAATTGCGGCAAGCTTATAAACGCCGCCGAATGCCGGCCAGTCTTTGGAGGTGATTAAGTTTGTGCCGACACCCCAGGAGTTGATTGCCGCACCCTGGGACTTTAAGCTGTCAATCAGGTATTCGTCCAAATCGCTCGAAGCACAGATGGAAGCATCGGTAAAACCGGCGGCATCTAACTGCTTTCTTGCTTTTTTGGAAAGGTAAGCAAGGTCGCCGCTGTCTAAACGGATACCGTAGCGCTTCGGAAGCTTGCCGTCTCTGCGCAGCTCGGTGAAGACCTGAATGGCATGCGGAACACCGGAATGCAGTGTGTCGTAGGTGTCTACGAGCAGAGTAATATTTTCCGGGTAAAGCTCTGCATATTTGCGGAATGCGGTCAGTTCATCCGGAAAACTCATAATCCAGCTGTGTGCATGGGTGCCGAGTGCCGGCATGCCGAATAGTTTAGCGGCCAGTACGTTGCTGGTACCTGCACAGCCACCGATGACGGCGGCTCTTGCACCGTAAGTACCGGCATCCGGACCCTGCGCGCGGCGCAGACCGAATTCCATAATCGCATCGCCCTTAGCTGCATAGCAGACGCGGGCTGCCTTGGTTGCAATCAGGCTCTGATGATTTAACATGGTAAGTACGGCAGTTTCCACTAACTGTGCTTCCATGATCGGGGCAATGACCTTTAGCATCGGCTCCATCGGAAACACAACACTGCCCTCCGGAATAGCATAAATATCGCCGGAAAAGCGGAAATCTGCCAGATACGCTAAAAAGTCTTCGTCAAATACGTTCTGGGAACGAAGATATTCAATATCCTCTGCGGAAAAGTGCAGATTCTTAATATAATCGATTACCTGCTCCAGCCCTGCGCATACGGAATAACCGCCGCTGCACGGATTTTCGCGGTAAAATGCATCAAAAATAACAATATCGTGGTTATTTGTCTTATAATAGCCCTGCATCATGGTCAGCTCATAAAAGTCGGTGAGCAGAGTCAGATTTTGCTGTGTCATAGCAATCCTCCTTGTAAAAGTGCATTCCTTATTAGTATAGCACAAATCTGAAAAACTACAAAGCAAAAAATTATTACGTTTTAATAACGCATTCCGGCTTGACGAAAAGTAGCAAATGTACTACATTAATACTTATGAAAAGGGGAGATTTGTAGAAATGTTTCGATTTTATTTTTGTATTTTCATGAATTTGTTCCGTGCGCCGTATACAATACCGAGACTGGCGTATATGGCGGCGCATCCTGAAAAATATTCGTTGGAAAGGCGTTATGCAAAGGTCAGACATATCGTTCAGCTGATGAAGCGGACCGGCGGTGTGCATACAAGGGCATATGGTACGGAAAACCTGCCGAAGGAGGGCGGTTATATTATGTATGCCAATCATCAGGGAAAGTATGATGCACTTGGTATTTTTCATACGCATGAAAAGCCGTGCTCGGTATTGATGGATGATGCGCGTTCCCATGCACCGCTGACCAGTCAGGTCGTGGATCTGGTGGAGGGCAAGCGTATGAAAAAGGATGACATCCGCCAGTCGATGAAAATTATTCTGGAAATTGCAGACGAAGCAGCAGCGGGAAAGCGGTTTATCATTTTCCCGGAGGGCGGCTATTTTCATAATCATAATGTGGTAAAAGAGTTCAAACCGGGCTGTTTTAAGAGCGCCTTAAAGGCAAAGGTGCCGATTGTGCCGGTGGCGCTCATTGATTCCTATAAGGTATTTGAGGGTTTCCATCCGGGCAGAGTAGATACGCAGGTGCACTATCTGCCGCCGATTCCGTATGAGGAATACAAGGACATGAAGACGGTGGAAATCTCGGACATGGTGCGCCAGCGTATTATTTGCAGGATAGAAGAGGTACTTGGAAAGTAGGGGCTATTTTACAACGAAGGCGAACGGCAGCTTCCAGGAAGAATTTACATAGTAAAATGTAACACTTGACATAAGATATTCTCCGTCATAATACATGCAGGAGGAGCTTCCTCCATCCAGATTTGCTGCATTTACTGCTCCATATTCCGTCATGATACTGATCAAATCCGATGCTGATGCACCCAAATGGCCGGAGGTTCCGCGACCGTCTGTTACTAAAAGCAGTAATGCGCCGTCTGCCCGCTGTCCAATGGCGGTTCTCGGATTCAGACCGCTTCCCATTCCGTTTAATTCACGTTCTTTACCATTGAGGATAAGCTGGACAAAATGATTGTTCTTATCGCTGCTTTCCTCCTGAAAAGTAACGGCGTCTCTGATTTTTTGTTCGGCTACCATCTTTTCTACGTCTTTCGCTGTCTTATCGGCGAGGTCAATGATAACCAGAATATCGTCTTCTGTGAGCCCGATTAATACAAGTCCTTTAAGACATTGCGGCTCGTTCATCTGAATTTCTCCGTTGCTTACCACAACGCCAAGCGGTCTTCCGCCGGTATGATTGTAGGAATCATAAATGCCTCCGTTGATACCTGCAATGGCATCATTATCCTTAACGAGCGTGTCTAATGTGACGCCATAATCGCGCCATGGATAAATGGTAGCAAGACTTACTCTGGAAGGGTCCTTCACAATCATAAGCGTGGCGTAAAATGTTCGTCCGGCGATTTCAACAATTTCTATATCCTCGCTCTCTTCTTCTGTTTCCTGTGTATTTTCTGAAGAAGAAGTGATAATTCCGTCACTGGTTGATGTCTGTGATGCTTTCCCGCTTGATAAATTGCTTTTCGCTTTTACCACAATCAGAGAGGTATTGACCTCCTCATTAAATTCCTCCATGGAATTAGAGTCAACGATTTCCTGTATTTCTTCTGCCGATAAAAACCATGAAGCGAGAAATTTAAGCTGACCTGTTTCGAGAATGGTGGAAACAAATACTTTTTTTGCAGCCGGAGACGAACTGCCGTTACAAAATGAATGGATAATCAAGTAAAGGGTAACTGCAACTGCTGCAACAAATGTGATTAGGACAAGTCCTGTGCGTCCTGCGTATCTTACGATTTTCGATTTCATGAGTTCTCTTTTTCCTTTCAGAAAGCTTTTTATGTTTATTTCGAAACAATTTCCTGAATATCCAGAATAACCCAGTGAGGGTTATCTTTTCCGTCTTCGGTTTCATCATAATACATAAAGTAGAACGTACTGTTCATTTCATCCGTAACCTTCATATTCCTTGAAACCAGGTCCATGTGTTTGAGAAATGAAATGTCACAGGAAAATAAGTGATCTCCATAGCTGATATAGTTCGTTACTTTTTCCTCTGAGAAAGGCGGATGATCCAAAACATGACTGCTGACAAATGTAATATCAATATTGGTAGCCCACTTATATGCAACATTGTACAAGTAGGAATCTTTAATGAGGTATTTCTTCATTGTTTCAAATCCGTTTTTTGCTCCGTCCAGATCCTTCGTCATAAATCTGCTCCACATTTGGGCAATTTCAAGTACATCCAGCTGCGCAGCAACTTCTTCCGGCACTGTATTAAGACCTGACTGTTCTGTAACTTCAAACATATAGTTTTCAAAGACACAGTCCATTTGTTGATTGAGATTATCATATAGTACGAAATCAGGTTCGCATAAAGCTTCTCTGATTTCATAGGTTATCAGCTTTGGCATTACCGCATATTCCGCACAATACTGATATTTACTGATTTCCGTTGCGGCTGTTTGATATTCTGCTGCACTCTTTCCGTTTACAGACAACTGAAAATTATCCGGAATTCTTACCGTATAGTCATAGGTATAAATACTGTCACCGCCTCTGTATTCTATACTGTTTCCATGAGCATCCGTCAATGTAAGCACCTCATAAGGGGTTGTAAACGAGTAACGTATTTCATTACCTTCTGCAATTCCGTCCTGCTTTCTTGTTCCGGCAGAAACAGAAAAGCTCTTTGGGAGTCTTAAATGATAAGTATATACAATCGGTTTTACGTGATTGTCTACAATGTCATAAAGAACCTCATCGCCGTATTCGTCATAAATTTTAATTTCCGGTTCATGATACAGTGTCGCAACAAGATATGTTTTCCAGCCCTCCTCCGGACCGTCCTCTGAATCTGTCAGTTCTGTTCCATTAATCGTTACTTTATAATCTTTGGGAGCATCCACTTTGTAATCATAGTTCACGAGAGTTATCACAGGGGTCACCGACTTTACCTGCCAGTCACTTACCGTGAGAATGGCAAGTTTGATTTCCTCTTTTACACTTTCCAGAGTGAGTACCGCAACGATTTCATCATCCGCAAGAATATGAAAAACCTGCTCCGATTCGCTATATCCGCCGGTTTTTATTTTGTAGGTTAGTTCTTTTGCATTTTTAATTTTGTCTTTATATTCTCTGAAATCGGAAATATCTATGTCATATGCTGCCTGTTTCAGTTCAAAAAATGTAATTTCTTCTTCCAGCGTATCCTTTGCGGCTGCTTCTTTGATACGTTCTATTTCGCTTTCTACTACCTTTTCCGGCTGTGCCGCTTCATAGTCTGTCAGAACCTCATTTACATATCCTACTGCCCATGAACCTGCTATTACCAGAACAACAACAAAAACGGCATAGCTTATCCAAAAAATATTTTTTTTCATAAGTGGACTCCAATCGTATTTCTTTTGTATGAAACCTGTTTCTTACATCAGGTTACCGCCAAAGTGTTCCCCATACCTTATTGCAAAGGTCAATGCAGTACTCTAAGGAAAAGTGCTCATCCTGCGCACAAATAGCGTTTCTGCCTGCCAGGTCTTCCGTATATTCAGAGAGCGGATATACGGTAATGCCATTGGTTTTATGTTCGACATGGCACACTACGGCATCTACACCATAGTCCGCAATAAATGCCTCGCCGTCTTCATCCAGTTCAATGGTGATATTTGCTATGCCGCCCACCATGCGGTTGGCAACGCCGTCTCCCTTACCGGAAGTCCAGTTCACGTAATTTCCTATAGAATAATATATCAGCATCCGTTCACCGGTTTCCTCATTGATCATCCATTCAATCGGTTCAATCACGTGAGGATGGGTTCCAATGACCAGATCCGCGCCATATTTAAAAAACAGCTCTGCCCATTGCTTCTGGCTTATGTCCGGTGTCAGGCGGTATTCTGTGCCCCAGTGCGGGCAGACGATTACAAAATCCGCGCTCTCTTTTGCCAGTTTTAAATCCCGGATAACAGCAGCTTCCTCTAACATGTCCACGGCATAAGGCATATCCTTCGGCATCGATATGCCATTGGTTCCATAGGTATAATTTAAAATTGCGATGCGGATTCCCTCTACTTCCAAAATGCAGATTTCATCCTGATCCTCTGAACTGCCATGAATACCGAGTACATCAATTTCCGGATAGGTTTCTTCCCAGAAACCGATACAGTTTAATAGCCCCTGTTTTCCTTTGTCCAGAGCATGATTCGTGGCATGCAGCACCACATCGAAGCCTGCCTTTACCAGAGCGTCGCCAACGGCGTATGGGGCGTTAAAAGCAGGGTAGCCGGACACACCAAGGGTTACTCCGCCGATAATGACCTCCTGATTTACAATAGCGAGATCGGCAGATGAAATTTCTTTTGCAGTATTGGAAAAAATGGCATCAAATTGATAACTGCCATCCTCCTGTATACTGTAATCTTCGATGCGGGTATGCAATAAAATATCCCCTGCCATCATCAGGGTGACGGACGGCTTCGGGGTTGGGGTTGGTGTTAAGGTCGGAGTCGGAGTGGAGGTAGGCACCGGAGTCGGCGTATCAGCAGGCTGTGGTGTCGACGTTGCCTCCGGAACCGGAGTCAGCGTAGCAGAGACAGCAAATGCAGGATCTGCCGGCGGGAATTGCGTTACGGTTGGTTCCGGTGTCAATGTTGCAGACGGTGCGTTTGTCTGCGTGTTACCCTGACATCCGATGAATCCGAGGATAGCTATAGTGATCCATACGACGAGTATCTTCTTTTTCATGTGATTGCCTCTCTCTGTCCATGCTCACAAACGGAGCATTTCTTATTTTATATCAGCCCCGCCGGGATGAAGGGGCAGTTTTTGTATTCTTATGATGTGATGCTATGATAGTCTTAATCCAGGCACCTGCAGCGGCAAGAAGACAGAAAAGAGTACTGCAGGCTAAAAGCAGAATTCTCTTTTCTGCTGCATCCAGCTCTTTGGAAAGCCTTTGAATTTCGGCCAGACAGGCACTTCTTTCCGCTTCTCTGGCGGCAATCTGCTCGGCCTCCAGGCGAGCGGCTTCTTCGGCAGCCAGTCGCTCTTCTTCCGCCTTAAGAGCAGCAGCGGCTTTTTCGGCAGCCAGTCGTTCTTCTTCGACTTTCCGGGCTGCAATAGCGGCTTCTTCGGCAGCCAGTCGTTCTTCTTCAGCTTTGAGAGCGGCAATTCGCTCGGCTTCCAGGCGGGCCGCTTCTTCTTTCTCCTGAACTGCATAAGTTTTCAGGTTACATAGCAGGTCATTGGTGGTATCAGGACCGACAAGTGAACGGTATAAGCCGAAGTCGGCACAACTGTATTCGTAATCGTCGGACACATAAAACCAGCAATATTGCTGTGACACGTGTTTGGTATAGGCTTTTTTTAATATCTCAATAGCCGTTCTGCCGGCATAGTCTTCCTCAATCGGGATGCGCAAATCTAAGGTAATGGAATTTACCGGGAAAATATGCAGGTATGTTTTTGGGGTATTCCATGTGCCGTAAAGCTTGGCAGATTCAGGATACTCGTCTGCTTTTGCGGCAAGTTCAACGGCAGCCATAACAGATTGGCAGGTAAGTTGATGAAATCCGTGACCATATTCCCCGAAAATATCATGGGTGACAATCACCTGAGGTTGAAAATCCCGAATCTGTGCCACAAGGAAGGATACCATTTCATTATAGTCATATTGATTTTTGGCCGTCTCCCGGTCTTTTGAGTATATATCGTAAAAGTTGCCGCAGACCGGATAAAACCGGATGCCGGCTTCCCACAGACCATCCAGCTTTTCATGCTCTCTGACCTTTGAGGTTGTCCAAAACTCACACATATAAACAACCTGTATCTCTGCATCATATAGATAAGCATAGGTAGGAAGTACACCGCCAAAGAATAAGATTTCATCGTCGGCATGAGAGGATACAACCATAATGTCGGCACGTTCGCAGGAAGGATTCCATACCTGGACATCAGGAGGAAGTTCGCCTTCTCCAAAAATACGAATGCCGTCTATGTACATGGAATCCGCAGGAATTTGAATCATTACGGATGACGAAGGACTTTCTAAGGAAACGTATTCATGCAGGAATCCGTCTAAACCGCAGGAAAGGTTACCACTGTCGGTAGTCAGTGTCCAGGCAACAGGCTGGGAACCCCAGGATATGTAGATACCGTAAATGCAGGAATCATTGGAAGCTGTAATAGTAATGGTATCTTCTTTGTCAAATTTGACAGTTGTATAATGAGAATCATCTGTAAGCTTTGCGGAATTTCCTCCGTTGGAAAGCGAAAGCGTCGGAGTCAATTCATCTGCATAGACACTTTCCGCAGTTTTCCCAACCAGCAAGGCAAGGAAAAGCGCAGTAAACAATAATTTCTTTTTCATAAATCCTCCGCAACATTTTTGTCCTTAGGTGAAAACATGGATTCAGAATATCATGAAACGGTATCTTTTTCAAGATGGTGAAGGGGCATTCTGCCTTTTTATTCAAGTCCTGTTTTAACTTGACAATTTCCGCCCGATATAATAATATAATACAGAAAAAGACGTTGAAGAAGACAGTAGCCGCAGCAGGAAAGGCACAGCGAAGCCGGGAGAGTGGGAGCCGGCGGCAAGTACGATGCGGGGAACATCACTTCTGAGTCGCAGGTCGAAAGAGCATTCCAGTAGGCTGCGCCGGTTTCCACCGTTATATGGATAGGGTATCAAATTTTGATGCGTTGTGTCACTCGGTTTCTATGTAATAGGAATCATCAACAATCAAAATTCGTACGCGAATGGGTGGTATAACGAATGTATAAGGCTCTTCGTCCCGTTTGCAGGGAGAAGAGCCTTTTTCTATTCAAGCTGCTTGTTGCAGCAAAAAATGCAGAGATGTATTTTTTCTGCACAAAGTCAGGTTAATAATATTTTGGAGGTATCAGCTTATGTACAAAAAAGTGGACACGAACATGAATTTCGTAGACAGAGAAAAGGCCGTCGAGCTGTTCTGGAAGGAAGAGGGCATTTTCGAAAAGAGCATGGAATCCAGAAAGCAGGGAAAAACGTATACATTCTATGACGGACCGCCAACCGCAAACGGCAAGCCGCACATCGGCCATGTGCTGACCCGTGTCATCAAGGATATGATTCCGAGATACCGCACGATGAAGGGCTTCATGGTACCGCGTAAGGCAGGCTGGGATACCCACGGACTTCCGGTGGAAATCGAAGTGGAAAAGCTGCTCGGCATCAACGGAAAGGATCAGATTGAAGCATACGGTCTGGAGCCGTTCATTGACAAGTGTAAGGAGAGCGTCTGGAAGTATAAGGGCATGTGGGAGGATTTCTCAGGTACGGTCGGCTTCTGGGCAGACATGGAGCATCCGTATGTTACTTACCATGATGATTACATTGAGTCCGAATGGTGGGCACTTCGCCAGATTTGGGATAAGGGGCTTTTATATAAGGGCTTTAAGATTGTACCGTACTGCCCGCGCTGCGGCACACCGTTATCGAGCGCCGAGGTGGCGCAGGGCTATAAGGATGTGAAGGAGCGTTCCGCTATCGCACGTTTTAAGGTAAAAGGGGAGGATGCTTACATTCTTGCATGGACAACAACACCTTGGACGCTTCCGTCCAACGTGGCGCTCTGTGTCAATCCGGTAGAAACCTATGTAAAGGTAAAGGCGGCAGACGGCTATACCTATTATATGGCTGAGGCGCTTTGCAACACCGTACTCGGAAAGCTTGCCGTAAAGGAAGATAAGGAAAAGGGAATCGAAGCAAAGCCGGCATACGAGGTACTCGAACGCTATACCGGAAAGGAACTGGAATACAAGGAATACGAGCCGCTGTTTGACTGCGCGGTGGAGCTTTGCAGGCAGCAGAACAAGAAGGCTTACTATGTCACCTGTGACAGCTACGTTACGCTGACCGACGGTACCGGTGTCGTTCACATTGCACCTGCCTTTGGTGAAGATGATGCAAAGGTCGGCCGCAACTATGACCTTCCGTTTGTACAGCTGGTAGACGGTCAGGGCAACATGACGGCAGAAACGCCGTATGCGGGCGTATTTGTAAAGAAAGCGGACCCGATGGTGCTGGCAGATTTGGAAAAGAAGGGGCTGTTGTTTGACGCACCGAAGTTTGAGCACAGCTATCCTCACTGCTGGAGATGTGATACGCCTCTTATCTATTATGCAAGAGAGTCCTGGTACATCAAGGAGACCGCGGTAAGGGATGACTTAATCCGCAATAATAATACCGTCAACTGGATTCCGGAATCCATCGGAAAGGGCCGTTTCGGAAACTGGCTCGAGAATATTCAGGACTGGGCAATTTCGAGAAACCGTTACTGGGGCACACCGTTAAATATCTGGGAATGTAAGTGCGGTTACCGGCACTGCGTCGGCAGCAGACAGGAGCTGGTGGAGATGAGCGGTAACGAAAAGGCAAAAACCGTAGAATTCCACCGCCCGTATATCGATGAAATCAAATTGAACTGTCCGAAGTGCGGCGGACAGATGACCCGTGTGCCGGAGGTGTTGGACTGCTGGTTTGACTCCGGTGCGATGCCGTTTGCACAGCATCACTATCCGTTTGAAAATAAGGAGCTGTTTGAACAGCAGTTCCCGGCACAGTTCATTTCCGAGGCGGTCGACCAGACAAGAGGCTGGTTCCATTCACTGATGGCGGAATCGACACTTTTGTTTAACAAGGCCCCGTATGAAAACGTCATCGTACTCGGTCATGTGCAGGACGAAAACGGGCAGAAGATGAGTAAGAGCAAAGGAAATGCGGTCGATCCGTTTGAGGCATTGAACGAATACGGTGCAGACGCTATCCGCTGGTACTTCTATATCAACTCGGCTCCGTGGCTTCCGAACCGTTTCCACGGCAAGGCAGTGCAGGAAGGACAGCGTAAGTTCATGGGTACGCTTTGGAATACCTACGCTTTCTTTGTTCTGTATGCGAATATTGATGAGTTTGATGCAACAAAATATACATTGGAATATGATAAATTATCCGTCATGGATAAGTGGCTGTTATCCCGCTTGAATTCCACCGTGAAGGAAGTGGATGACGACCTGTGGAACTACCGGATTCCGGAGGCAGCAAGAGCACTGCAGGATTTTGTGGATGAAATGAGCAACTGGTATGTGCGACGCGGCAGAGAGCGTTTCTGGGCAAAGGGTATGGAGCAGGATAAGATTAATGCTTATATGACGCTCTACACTGCGCTTGTAACGATTGCAAAGGCGGCAGCGCCGATGATTCCGTTTATGACGGAGGATATTTACCGCAATCTGGTATGCAGCATCGACAAGAGCGCACCGGAAAGTGTTCATCTGTGTGACTTCCCGACGGTGAACGAAAGCTTCATCGACAAAAAGTTAGAGCAGGAAATGGAAGAGGTGCTTCAGATTGTCGTGCTTGGCCGTGCGTGCAGAAATACCGCCAACATCAAGCAGCGGCAGCCGATATCTGCAATGTATGTCAAGGCAGAGCGTGAGCTCCCGGAATTTTTCCGTGAAATCGTAGCAGATGAATTAAATGTAAAGAGTGTGGAATTCACAAACGATGTCCGCTCCTTTACCTCCTATACCTTTAAGCCGCAGTTAAAGACACTCGGCAGACGGTTTGGCAGCAGGCTGAATGCATTGAAGGAAGTGCTTGCCAACATCGATGGAAATGCAGCCATGGATTCGTTAAATGAAACCGGTAAGGTTACGGTAACGGTAGACGGTGTACCGGAAGAACTTGCTACAGAAGATTTATTAATCGAGTCGGCACAGAAGGAAGGTTATGTCTCGGATTCCGACCACGGCATCACTGTAGTCCTTGATACGAACCTGACACCGGAACTGATTGAAGAGGGCTTTGTACGTGAAATCATTTCCAAGGTGCAGACCATGCGTAAGGAAGCCGGTTTTGAGGTCATGGATCATATCGTTATCTATGTGAGCGGCAATGAGAAGCTGGAGAAGTTAGCCAAGGCAAAGGAAGAGGAAATCAAATCCGTTGTTCTGGCGACGGAGCTTGTGACAGGAACGTTAGACGGCTTTACAAAAGACTGGAATTTGAACGGAGAAGATGTTACAATCGGTGTAAAGCGTACAAACTAGGAAAGGTAAGGTACTACTACATGGAAATTACAAAGGAAGAGCTTAAGAAAAAAATTGCGAGCAATATGCGTATGTTGTTCCGCAAGGATGTAGAAGAAGCAAATAAACAGCAACTGTTCCAGGCAGTGTCCTTTGCACTGAAGGATTATATCATTGATATGTGGATGAATACTCATAAAACCTATGAACAGAAGGACGTAAAGACCGTGTATTATCTGTCCATGGAGTTTTTAATGGGTCGTGCTCTCGGCAATAATATTATTAATATGAAGGCACTTCCGGTGGTCAAGGAGGTGTTAGAGGAGCTTGGCTTCCAGCTGGATACGATAGAAGACGAAGAACCGGATGCAGCGCTCGGAAACGGTGGTCTTGGCCGTCTGGCTGCCTGTTTCCTTGACTCGTTATCCACGCTTGGCTATCCGGCGTACGGCTGCGGTATCCGCTATAAGTACGGTATGTTCAAGCAGGCAATTGAGAACGGCTTTCAGGTAGAGAAGCCGGATAACTGGTTAAAGCATGGTAATCCGTTTGAAATCAAGCGTGCGGAATATGCGGTCGAGGTCAAGTTCGGAGGATATGTTAAAATGGTTCGTGCCGAAAACGGGAAGGACCACTTCATTCAGGAAAACTATCGCTCCGTACTGGCTGTTCCGTATGACCTTCCGGTCATCGGTTATGGCAACGGTATTGTGAACACGCTTCGTATCTGGGATGCGGAGGCAATCAACGATTTTAATCTGGATTCGTTTGATAAAGGTGACTATCAGAAGGCAGTCGAGCAGGAAAATTTGGCACGTACCATCTGCGAGGTACTTTATCCGAATGACAACCATTATGCAGGTAAGGAACTTCGTTTAAAGCAGCAGTACTTTTTTGTATCGGCAAGTATTCAGAGTGCCGTGTCCAAGTATATGAAAACCCATGATGATGTACGCAAACTGTATGAAAAGGTCTGCTTCCAGTTAAATGATACGCATCCGACCGTGACGGTGGCGGAGCTGATGAGAATTCTCCTGGATGATTATTACCTTTCCTGGGAAGAGGCATGGGAGGTTACAACAAAGTGCTGTGCTTACACCAACCATACGATTATGTCCGAAGCACTCGAAAAGTGGCCGCTGGAGCTGTTTTCCAGACTTCTTCCTCGTATTTATCAGATTGTGGAGGAAATCAACCGTCGGTTCCTTATGCTGTTGCAGGAAAAATATCCGGGTGATTACAGCAAGGTACAGAAGATGGCGATTGTCTACGACGGACAGGTACGCATGGCAAATCTTGCGATTGTAGCAGGCTTCTCGGTGAACGGTGTAGCAGCACTGCATACGGAAATTTTAAAGAAGGAGCAGTTAAAGGATTTTTACGAGCTGTGGCCGGAAAAGTTCAACAACAAGACCAACGGTATTACACAGAGACGTTTCCTGCTGCACGGCAATCCGCTGCTTGCTGACTGGGTAACGAGCAAAATCGGGGATGACTGGATTACCGATTTGTCCCACTTAAATCAGCTGATGCTGTATGTGGATGATGAAAAGTGCCGGAATGAAATCCGCAACATCAAGTACCAGAATAAGGTTCGGCTGGCTGCTTATATTAAAAAGCACAACGGAATTGAAGTAGACCCACACTCTATTTTCGACGTTCAGGTAAAGCGTCTGCACGAGTATAAGAGACAGTTCTTAAACATTTTGCATATTATGTACCTGTACAATGAGTTAAAGAAGAATCCGGATATGGACTTCTATCCGAGAACGTTTATTTTCGGTGCAAAGGCATCCGCAGGTTACCGTCGTGCAAAGGCAATCATTAAGCTGATTAACAGCGTCGGTGATGTCATCAACAACGATGCTTCCATTCACGGAAAGATTAAGGTTGTCTTCATTGAAAATTACCGCGTATCCAATGCAGAGCTTATTTTTGCGGCAGCGGATGTATCAGAGCAGATTTCGACGGCAAGTAAGGAGGCTTCCGGTACCGGCAATATGAAGTTTATGTTAAACGGTGCCATCACACTCGGAACGATGGACGGCGCCAACGTGGAAATTGTAGAAGAGGTCGGTAAGGAAAATGCGGTGATTTTCGGACTGAGTGCGGAGGAGGTCATTGCATACGAGCACAACGGACAATACAATCCGAAGGAAATCTATAACACGAATACCGATATCCGTATGGCGATGACCCAGCTGATTGACGGCACCTATTCGCCGGATAATCCGGAGCTGTTCCGCGAGCTTTATAACTCTTTGTTGGAGAACAACGGCGGAGAACGGGCAGACCAGTATTTCATTTTAAAGGATTTTGAGTCCTATGCCAAGGCACAGCGGAAAATCGAGGCAGCCTACCGTGATGAAGAAGGCTGGGCAAAATCTTCATTAATTAATATTGCAAAGAGCGGCAAGTTCTCGTCTGACCGTACCATTGAGGAGTATGTAAGAGACATCTGGCATCTGGAAAAGGTGGAACTGGCAAAGAAATAAAAAATGAAATAGAACGGAATAAAGGAAAAGAAAAGCTGTCATCCTGTTTTTGTCTGACTGACAAACAGGACGGCAGCTTTTTATTTTACTTATTTTTGGTTGCTGCAGCAGTTTCGATAGTATCACGTAGCAACTCTAACATATTTTCCGCAGTAGACAAATAGGAAGACGGGAGATCCTTTAATATGGAATTCAGAGGAGTATTGGCGGCAGCTTCCGTTTTGCCAAACAAAAGATAATCTGCGGACAGGTTAAAATATTCGCAGATGCGAATCAGCGTATCCAGCGAAAGTCCTTTTTTACCAAGTTCAATTTCTGCAATAAACTGAGGTGATAAATTTACTTTTTCAGCAAATGCTTCTCTGGTCAGATTTAAATATTCCCGCTGTTTCCGGAGTCTTGCACCGAACTCGGCCTGTCTGGTTGCATCCATACGCTCGTTTCCTTTCCCATAGATGGATTGATGCATTAATTATAGTCGGAGTGAAAAAGAATACGACATAATCTAAAGGCGAAAAAATCAACTAAAAGCATAAAAAAGACGGAAAAATGAGGAATTCATAAAGAAAAGGTCTGTATAAAAGAAGGACGAATGGAGAAAATAAGGATAGCACTATAAAGGTTGAACAGAAAGGCAGGGGTTTTTGTGAATAAGTCAAATGACAGTATCAGAAAAAAGGCGTTGGCGGGTGTGGTAATCTTAGGAATTGCTGCAATCACTACGGTAGGAGTGCTGAGCATAGGAAAAAACGGAACGGAGGAGACACCGGATCCGCTTGTGGATTTGAATTCGCCGGAAACGCCGGATTTGGCAGATGGCGGTGACGGAAATACAAATGTGGCAGGTAATTTTCCGGACGTTACTGCTTCGCCGGATGAAGGACAGGCAGGACAGGTAGCGGACGGTTCGGATCAAACGAATCTCCCGGATGATACACAGGTTGCAGACGGACAGGAGGCATCCGCCGGAGACGAAACTCAGGTTGCAGATGGTGGGGACGAATCTGACGGTTCGGAACAGCCGGGCGATACGACACCGGTGCAGAGTGCGGAAGTAAATGGCGGGACACAGGTAGCTGAGGGACCGGAACAGGGAACTTCTCTTCCTGAAAAAACAGAAAAGGAGCCGGACGACACAGCTACGGTTTTAAGCCCTCAGGTCATTGCTGAGAGTCTGAATTATCAGAAGGAATCGGGACTCTTATGGCCAATCCGTGGTGAGGTACTCATTCCGTACAGTCCGGATCACGGAGTTTTTCACTATACGCTGGAACAGTTCAGGACAAGCAATGCAGTGGTATTATCCTCTGAGGTAGGTACACCGGTGTTTGCGGCTGCAAAGGGTGTGGTTGTTTCGATTACCGACAATGTGAGAACCGGAAAAACGGTAAAGCTTGCACTGGGAAACGACATCTATCTTGTATACGGTCAGCTTGCACTTGACGGACTGGAGGTAGGAGATGTTGTGAAAGAAGGAGACTGTATCGGTGCGGTGGCTGCGCCGACCAGGTATTATGTGATTGAAGGCCCGAACCTGTATTTTCAGGTATTAGAGGGAGAGGAACCGATTAATCCAATGCTTCTGTTACATGGAGAAGAGGATGTCATGGCAGAATAACCCGAAATCTATGTGAAGCGGTCGGCAAAGCTGGTACGGTATCAGAAAGAGCAGAAATTACGGTAAAAAGAAAACCGACCGCTAATGATATGTACCAACTCCATATCATAATATATGAAAAAACAAAAAAGAAGTTCCGCAGGATGATCGGAGCTTCTTTTTTGTCAGGGTGCATAGGAAGAGTCCTGACTATAGAATCGGCATTTCTACAATAAACAAATACATCAGAACAAAATGACACAGGCTTCCGCCAAGGCAGAACAGATGGAAAATCTCATGTGAACCGAAGTTCTTGTGCAGCCGGTTGAACACCGGAAGCTTTAAGGCGTAAATAATGCCGCCGACAGTGTAGATAATACCGCCTGCAAGCAGCCAGCCAAATGCCGCAGGAGAGAGTGCCTGAATAATATCGGAAAGTGAAAATATGCAAAGCCAGCCCATTGCAATGTAAATGACGGAGGAAACCCATTTTGGACAGTTAATCCAAAACATACACTGCAGGATGCCAATCAGGGCAACCGCCCAGACAAGAACAAACAGAAGGGTTCCGGAAGCACCGCGCAGGGCAATCAGGCAGACCGGCGTGTAGGAGCCGGCTATCAGGACATAAATCATCATGTGGTCAAACTTTTTCAGCAGATGGTTGGAATGCTCTGAAATATTAAAGGTGTGGTACAGCGTGCTTGCCAGATACAGCAAAAACATGCTGCTGACAAAAATGACGAGGGATACAAGATAAACCGGATGTGATTTTGCGGCAGCGCGCACTAAAAGCGGCAGTGCCGCAAGCAGCACCATGACGGCACCGATAAAATGGGTTATGGCGCTTCCGGGTTCCTTTGGATGCTTTAAATTGTTTTCTAACGTTTCTTTTGACATAAGCGACTCCTTTCAAAAAAATTGCAATGGTTTAGCTACAGTGTGTTTCTTCTTATTTATATTACGCAGACTAAAACACAATATACAGACTTTAAAAACTTTATATGTAGTTTTCAAAACTACATATAATATGTTTATATACTACATCATGTGATGAAAAAAGGCAAGTATATTTTAAAAAAAGATGGTACAATCGTCCGGTGCAAAAAAAGAATGTACAAAACGGTGGAAAAATGGTATGCTAAAAGCGATTTCAGCTTAAGAAGATAAGACTTTGTATGATGATAACAAAGAACACAGGGGGAATGAGTATGAAACACGAGAGTTTAAAGAAGATGATAATTTGTGCACTTTGTGCCGCACTTTGTGTAGTGCTGCCGATTGCATTCCATGCGATACCGAATGCCGGAAATGTTTTCTGTCCGATGCATATTCCGGTGCTGCTTTGCGGACTGATTGCAGGCTGGCAGTACGGTCTGGTCTGCGGCATTTTGGGACCGGTGTTATCCAGTGTGCTGACATCGATGCCGGCGATGGCATATCTGCCGTCTATGCTGGTGGAACTGGCTGTCTATGGACTGGTGACCGGATTGATGATGAAACTGATACATACAGGTAAACTGCTTGTTGATTTGTACCTTAGTCTGTTTATTGCCATGCTTGCAGGAAGAATATTTGCCGGAGTGGCAAAAGCTTTCATTTTTTCGGCGGGCAGCTATACGATGACGGCGTGGGTGACATCCGGATTTATAACAGCATTTCCGGGAATTGCGATTCAGCTTGTCCTGATTCCGGGTATTGTTTATGCCCTGACAAGGGCGAAGCTGATTCCGGATAGGGAGCAGAGGCATGTCGGATGATGGGAATACCGGAGGCAAAGACAATGGAAAGGCGTGGTTATTACGATGGAAATTCAGGTAGGAGATATTTTAAAATTGAAGAAGCCGCATCCGTGCGGCAGTAAAGAATGGGAAGTACTTCGGGTCGGAATGGATTTTCGATTAAAGTGCAGAGGCTGTGAACATCAGGTGATGCTTCCGAGAAAGCAGCTGGAACGTAATATCCGTCAGATTGTTCCGATGCATCCGGAGCCAAAGAGCGGAGAATGATGTTATGAAACAAAAGAAGGAAGCGGAAATCTGTGCCGCGGAAGAAAAGAGCAAAAGTGCAGGAGAGTTGCACGGAGAAGACTGGCGCTTTTGCAAAAAGTGCTTAATCCGTGACTTTGACGAGGGTGAACTGTTTCGGACGATGCAGGACTACATTGCACGAATCGAAGAGGACATCAAAACTCCGCAAAAAGAGTATGAGTCCCGGCTGAAGCTCTGTACGGAATGCGAAAATCTGTTAAACGGAATGTGCCGCGTCTGCGGTTGTTATGTGGAAATGCGTGCGGCAGTGCGGAACAATTACTGCCCGGAAGTGCGACCGAAATGGTAGATTCCGATGGATTTTTGTCCGGGATTGTGCTATGATGAAATATACACAGTAGGGCGAGGCTGTGTGGTAAATAAAAACGAAGGAGGTGAAAGAGAATGACGGACCGAGAACTATTACAGGCGATATACGGCGGAGTTTGTGGGCTCCAAGAGGATGTAACCGGCTTAAAGCAGGAAGTGACTGAACTGAAGCAGGGCATGGCAGAGCTGCGGCAGGAAGTGGATGTGCTGAAGCAGGATGTCGCTGATTTGAAGCAGGAAGTGGATGTGCTGAAGCAGAATGTTACGGATTTGAACCGGCGGGTAACATCCATAGAAATGACTCTGGAAAATGAGACAAACAAAAATATCAAGGTAATTGCAGAGGGACATCTGGATTTATTCAGAAGGCTGGATGAAGCATTGCAGATGGAACAGGAGAAGGAAATGATGTCTCTTAGAGTAAATGTATTAGAAAACGATATGCGGATAGTGAAGGATGTGTTAGGCATTACCGCATAAGAAAAGAGTAAGGAAAATCGAATATTAAGTTGAAAATTGAGAGATGGTTCATATAGATTCTTTACAGAGCGGTGTTTGGGAGCACCGCTCTTTTTCTATAACATGGAGAAAGATTTGAAGGTATACGACAACGTTGTGGAGAAATATATAGTAAAAAAGATACTGAAAGCACCGAAATGTCAAGTGCTATAGTGAAAAAATGATTGACAGGCTGGAAAAAGTATGTTAAAATTCGTATTTGTGACGAGTTTAAATTTTTCCTTGCTCTTTCCTGAGGGAGAGGGCCAGAGACCAAAAGGAGGTGCAACACAACTATGAATCAGTATGAATTAGCCTTAGTTGTAAATGCAAAAGTTGAGGATGACGTAAAGACAGCTACAGTAGAGGCTGCAAAGGAAATTATCACCAGATTCGGCGGCGTTATCACTAACGTGGAAGACTGGGGTAAGAAGAGACTGGCTTACGAAATTCAGAAGATGAAAGAAGGATACTATTTCTTCATTCAGTTCGATGCTGATGCTACAGTTCCGGCGGAAGTTGAACAGAGAGTACGCATTATGGACAATGTCATCAGATTCTTATGCACGAGACGGGACGCAGAATAATAGGAGGGATTCCTAATGAATAGAGTCATCTTAATGGGCAGACTCACCAGAGACCCGGATATTCGGTATTCTCAGGGCGGAGATAACATGGCAATCGCAAGATTTACGCTTGCTGTTGACCGCAGAGGCAGACGTCAGGACGGCGCCGATCAGCAGAACGCTGATTTTATCGGCTGTGTCGCTTTTGGCAGAACCGCAGAATTTGCTGAGAAGTACTTGAGACAGGGTACAAAAATTGCTGTTACCGGAAGAATCCAGACCGGAAGCTACACGAACAAGGACGGTCAGAAGGTTTACACAACAGACGTTGTGTTAGACGACATCGAGTTCGCAGAGAGCAAGAATGCACAGGGCGGCGACGCAGGTGCAGGTGCTTACCGCGCTCCATCCAGACCGGAGCCGAGTGCAGCAGGTGACGGATTCATGAATATTCCAGACGGAATAGACGAAGAATTACCATTTAACTAGAATGCAGAATGACCCTGTATGGGACAGGAATTGGATAAGGAGGTAGTAACCATGGCTGTTACA
The DNA here is from genome assembly GCA_051880375.1 of Lachnospiraceae bacterium. Classification (GTDB taxonomy): domain Bacteria; phylum Bacillota; class Clostridia; order Lachnospirales; family Lachnospiraceae; genus SIG299. The sequence goes on along the minus strand of JBJENV010000079.1, from coordinate 5,615 downwards.
AAGACAGATAAGCCGGAAAGAACAGACGCTCCGATGAAGAGACGCGTTGTTCGCAGAAGAAAAAAGGTTTGTGTATTCTGCGCTGATAAGACAAACGCAGGTATCGACTATAAGGATGTAAACAAGTTAAAGAGATACGTATCTGAAAGAGGTAAGATTCTTCCTCGCAGAATCACAGGAAACTGTGCAAAGCATCAGAGAGCATTAACCGTTGCTGTAAAGCGCGCTCGCCACGTTGCACTGATGCCGTACACAATGGACTAAAGCCTTTATTTTCAAGGGTTTGCGAGGTCAGAGGTGTGAATTTGACACACAGCTGACACATAATTTCCGTACAAAGCGGAGTGAAAGAATAGAAAGACCCATGTACTGCAAGCTTGCTTGTATGTACATGGGTCTTTCTGTTCTTTCATGGAGCGAAGCGACCGAGCGTTCAGAAAGAACGCGAGGCTCCGCTTTGTATGGTGCTGCAAGAACACTGTAATGGCTTATGCTGTTACGGTGTTTTTCTTTTGTCTTGCCAATGTTTATAAACAGCGGTAAGATGACCTCCACATTTTTAAAGATAGGTGTATCTGTTAAATAATGAATTGGAGGAGGAAAGAAGAAAATGGACAATGGAAACGAAAAAGAGGTACTTCTAAGGGTATGGATGAGGCTGGCGGATATCAGAGATTTAGTGTCGGTCTTAAGAAAAGGACTGGAAGCAGAGATTGAAACAGAAGCAGGAGAGCTATGCAGTGTGATAGGGATTGTAAGCAAGCTACTGACAGAGCTAATCAGTGAGGTGGATAAGGAAATAGAATAGCAGTCAGTTTATTCGGCTTCCGAAACATCCGGAGAAATACAGATAACGTCCTGCACGGAGCAGTCAAGTGCGAGACAGAGCTTTTCTAAAGTCAAAACGGTAACGCTTTCATTATGCTTCAGTTTGAAGATAGTGCGTCGGTCTATGTTGTGTCTGGTAATGAGAGTATAGGTGGTCTCTCCTTTGACTTTAAGAGTATTCCATAATGGTTCATAGCTAATCATGAGAGAGACCTCCTTGCTTAAGTGTAATATCTCACAAAAATTATAAATGTATACTGTAAAACTTCATATTTTGAAATATTTCAGTACAATGGATTGAAAAATGGCGCAGTATGCTGTAAAATAACAGCATATCAAATATACAGGGAGGCGTTATGAGAAAGAGAATATTAGTAGTATTCACAGTTGTTGATTTTTGGTCAATTTGACGGCTAGCAGAATATGGTGTCAGATGCAACAATAGCAGTAACATATTAGGTATGACGAGGAAAAATAAAGAATGCATAATAAGTGTTTGAAGAAAATGGGAAAAAGTACATAAAAAGGAGAGAAAATTATTATGAAGAAAAAGATTTCATTACTTTTATTAGGAGCAATTTTAGCGTGCTGTTTGGCAGGATGTGCAGGACTAACACATTGTAAGGAATGTGATGATGAGGTATACAAAGATGGATATTGCAAGTATCATTACGAAATAAATGCAGCAAAAGAAAAAATAGATGACCTGGGTAAGGATGTATTTGACTTTTTTGGTAAGTAAAGAGTTTAAGTTTTTAACATAGAGAAGTGGTTTGCAACTTTATTTTTCCTCGTATTATTATAAAGGGTGACAAGGAGGAAGAAAATGTATTGTAATAAGTGTGGCAGTAAGTTACCAGATAATTCTGTATTTTGTATATCCTGTGGAGCAAAGCTGGTAGGTCTGGAGCAGGAAAAATCAACAGAAAAGCAGAAATACATGGTGGAATCAGTGACGGAAAGACAAGAGGAAGCAGATGAGCAGAGTATACCACCAATAATGCAGATGAAATCGGATTTGATGACAGTGGAGGAGTCATCTGCAGAAATTGTTCAGCTGGGACATGTTCTTGAACAGGCGGTAAAAGAAAACAAAAAAGAAAAGGTATGGGCACGAATCAGAGTAGCTAAGAAGGTTCTGACGACGCTTAAGTTTACAATTGTATATACGGTTTTTGCGGCCTTATTATTGTCTGCCTTTTACACATGGATGTATTTAGGGATGAAAGAAATGTTCTTTATAATATTTATGGTTTTTTTTGATATATTTTTCATTGCTATTGCTGTAGTACATTATTACAGATATAAAGAAATCACTACCTCGGATTTGTTTGTGTCTAGTATAAAATGCTACGGTATTGATATTTATGGCAGGAATGTTTCGGTTCTGCTGAATGAAATTGTTGATATTAAGAGGGAAAAACGACTGCTGAATAATAAAACGATGAAATATGGTTATTTTTCGTTGAGTACAGTGAGAAAAAAGTATATTTTTGCATCTGTTGATATTGACACGGTATGTGCCTCTTTTAGTAAGTATCTTTTGGAACGTGAGAAAAACAAGTGATGATAGTGAATTCATAAGATTGAAAAGTCCGTAGTACACAAGTTTTGTACTGCGGACTTTTTTTACATGCAATTATCCATAGAAAGAAGAAAGAGCATTCGAGCGGTTTTTGCTTGCCGCCGGAGCGTTCTCATATAAGAGGTATATTTAAAATATACAGGAGGACGAACGATGGAAAGAAAGGCAATCATAAGTGGAAGTATAAAGACTTCGGGAGATTTCAGTGAGACGAGGGAAGTTGGTTTTTCAATAGCACTTACAACGCAAGGAAATGAGCCAGTTTCTAGGTCAGAGCTGTTGAATGAGTTGCTTTCTACGACATTGAGAACGCTTGCAAAGGAGGAAGGACAGATATAATGAAAGATTTGGTTGAGGTTGTCTTTTGCGGTGCGTGTCAAAAAGAAGTGAAGCTTGTATTGGTTCCCACGGGACAGATTGTAGGAGAGTTTATGCTTTGCAACATGTCGGGGCGCTTTGCGGATGATGAATTCGCAATGAAAATTAGGGGATTATATGAGAAGTATATAAGGCAGTATATTTAAAGGAAGCAGTTTAGAATATTTGTTACAAGAAGCGAAGGAACTTAGATATTTAGGTTCTTTCGCTTTTTGTCTGCGTGGAGGTTTGCATTATGAGTTTATGGTTTGGCAGAAAAGAAAAGTTTAAGGAGGCAGGAAGCGGTTGCAGTTGTGTTATTTTGAAAGCAGGAAACGATAGTATCTGCAATTAAAAAGTAAAGGAATCGTTGTGAAAGAAAAGCGAGATAAGGGTAAGGCAAAATGATAACAACAGAAGAAGATTGGTAAAAATGGGTTCACTGTTTGGAAAAAAATCTTTAGCAGTGGCGGAAAAAATGCGATAGCAGTGGGGTTAAAAAATGAGATGGGATTTTTGAAGTATTTGTAGCGGATTTAAGAAAAAGGATATAGGTATATGGGGAAAATATGGGATTTATTTGTGTTTTTAAAATAGATGCTATGAAAAACTTGGACGGAAAAATGGTTTAGAGGAGAGCAGGAGCAGATGTGGAATTTGCCCCTGCTCTCTTCTAAAAAAGTAATAATCATTAAAAATTAAATTGAAAACAACTAAATTTTTTGTACATATTTGGAGAAAGTATGTTATAATGATTATGAACGGGACAAAATTTGAAGGAGGTTATGTGATGGGTGATTTATTTACAATAGGACATTCGCAGCATACTCCGGACTATTTTATGAGTTTATTGAAAAAGCATGGAGTTAATCATGTTTTGGATGTTCGGAGTACTCCTTATTCGAAATATGCGGAACAATTTAATAGAGAGAGTATACATTCATTTTTAGAAAAGAACGGTATTAAGTATTCTTATATGGGCAAATATTTTGGGGCACGTCCTACGGAATTGGCGTTGTATAGCCCAGAAGGTTACTTGGATTTCGAGAAAGTAACACAATCTGATAGATTTAATATTGGTATGGAAAATGTAATCTTAGGATTGGAACGTGGAAATAAAATAGCTTTGATGTGTACAGAAAAAGACCCTTTTGACTGTCACAGAGCAATTATGGTTGCTAGAGCTTTTGATGTGAATGGAATAGAAGTCAACCATATACTTTCAGATGGCAAGATACAAACACAGAGAGAATTAGACGAGCGTTTACTTGATGAATATTTTTCTGACAGAAGGCAGTTATCAATGTTTAACTATCAGAACATAATCAGTGACGAGGAATATATAGTACAAGCATACCGCAATAGAAATAAGGAAATAGGATATCGTATCAATCAGAAACAAGCGGTTGGAATTTAAAGGAGCATATATGGACATATATACAATGGGATTTACACAAAAAAGTGCAGAAACTTTTTTTAAAAACATTATAAATAATAATATTGAAATACTGGTAGACGTTAGATTAAACAATCAGTCACAGCTGGCGGGATTTACCAGAGGTAAGGATTTAGCATACTTTTTACGAGCAATATGTGATTGTGATTATGACCATGATGTAGTTTATGCTCCGACAAAAGAAATTCTGCAGGCATATAAAAAGGACGAAATAACATGGGAAGAATACGAAATAAGGTATAATGATTTAATTTCTAGGAGAAGGGTTGCTCATGATTTTGAAAAGAATTATGAGAAGTATTCAAGAGTACTGTTATTGTGTTCTGAACCAACACCAGAATGTTGTCATAGACGGTTATTGGCGGAATACTTGGCGAAGGAGTTAGGTGGCAATATAATTCACATTTAGAAGGGGGAATATTATGGCGATTATGAGGCTTATTATTATGACAGAGTCGTCGAAGTTTTCGGGTAAGTGTGTTGCGGGAATCAATGTTGAAACCGGTAGCTGGGTAAGATTAGTCAGTGATGACGAGGAAACTCATGGTGCCATTCAGGATAGTGATTTATACTATGAAGATGGAACTAAATGTGAGGTCCTAGATGTCGTAGATGTTCCTGTAATCGAGGCGTGTGGTGATGAAATTCAGCCAGAAAATGTGCTGATGGATACTTCAAAATATATAAAATATGTTAGAGTGGCTTCAATGGATGATGTATTGGAGGCTCATCCTGCTGAAACAAGAACTTATATTTTAGGCAATCAGTATTCATATATTTCTGAACAGAGAGTGAATACAGTAGGATACTCTCTGACACTGGTTGCAGTTCAGAATTTGAGAATAGAGCAGGTGGAGAATCCGAATGGACGACCTAAAACAAAAGCAACCTTTACATATCGGGGGTATGAGTATGTACAGATGTCAGTAACTGATCCAAGATTTTACTCTGTGCCCAACGGAACGGTATATGGGAGTGCTATTTTAGTCGTTAGCATTGGTACGCCATATAATGAAAGGTATTATAAATTTGTGTCGGGAATCTTTGTCTGACACACTTTTTGACACATTTTTATGTACAAAAGGGTGCGTACATGGTACAAAAGCTTCCTTTGAAGTAACGATGGAAACGTAGAAGCTAAGGGGGCTTGGCATATATGATGCGTACACGGAACAGAAGCCACTTGCCTTTGCACTGATGCCGTACACAATGGACTAAAGCCTTTATTTACAAGGCTTTGCGAGGTCAGAGGTGTGGATTTGACACACATCTGACACATAATTTCCGTACAAAGCGGAGTGAAAGAATAGAAAGACCCATGTACTGCAAGCCTGCTGAACTGCTTCCCGTCAAGTAGACAATCAAAAAAATATAAAATTTTTTCTGCCA
>JBJENV010000078.1:0-116638 GCA_051880375.1 Lachnospiraceae bacterium | reverse complement strand
ATGTAATATCTCACAACGATTATAAATGTATACTGTAAAACTTCATATTTTGAAAAATTTCAGTATAATGGATTGAAAAGCGGTACAATATGCTGTAAAATAACAGCATATTTAATATACAGGGAGGCTATTATGAGAAAGAAACTATTAGCAGGATTAGCGGTTGTTGCAGTCCTTGGACTTGCAGGCTGCCAGAATGCAGTCGAGACAGATGCGCCTGCGGTGACAGCAACGATTGCACCGACAAAGGAAGCAGAGCCAACAGCAACACCGGAGCCGACAGCGACACCAACGGCAACACCGGAGCCGACAGCGACACCAACGGCAACACCGGAGGCGAAAGCACCAACAGCGACACCAACGGTAACACCGACGCCGACGGTAACACCGACACCAACGGCAACGCCAATACCGACAGCAACACCCAAGCCGACAGAAATTCCAAAGCCTGCTAAGGCAACAGATGCTAAGGATTTGTTGTTTGAGCAGATGGACGATGGTACCATTATGATTACTGGATTGAAGAACACTTCTATTACGGATGTGGTAATACCGGATAATTTATATGGAATACCTGTGACGAGGATAGGGGATAACGCATTTGACGGAATAATCAAATATATTGATTTGACAAGCATTTGGATACCGAATGGTGTAATAAGTATAGGAAATGAAGCATTTAGAGGTCAGCATACATTAACAAGTGTCAGACTGCCGGACGGTTTGACAAGTATCGGGGAAGAAGCATTTGAAAGTTGTGATAGTCTGACGAATATCATAATCCCGGACAGTGTGACAAGTATCGGGGATTATGCATTTGAAAGTTGTGATAGTCTGACGAATATCATAATCCCGGACAGTGTGACAAGTATCGGGGAAAGAGCATTTGAGGAGTGTAAAAGTCTGATAAGCATAGAAATCCCGGACAGTGTGACAAGTATCGGGGAAAGTGCATTTGAGTACTGTAGCGGGTTAACGAGCATTAATATTCCGGACAGTGTGACAACTATCGGTGATAAGGCATTTTCTCACTGTACAAGTCTGACAAGCATAGAAATCCCGGACAGCGTGACAAGTGTCGGGAGTTACGCATTTGAATACTGTAGCGGGCTAACAAGCATTAATATTCCGGACAGTGTGACGAGTATCGGGAAATATGCGTTTGCTGGATGTAGTAGTATGACTAATGCAACAATTCCAGACGGAGCGACCAGTATAATAGACGGTGCATTTGCCGGATGGGAGAACCTTACAAGTATAGAAATTCCAGGCAGTGTGACAAGTATTGGGGATAGTGCATTTAAAAGTTGTGATAGTCTGACAAGCATAGAAATCCCGGACAGTGTGACAAGTATCGGGGATTTTGCATTTGAAAGTTGTGATAGTCTGACGAATATCATAATCCCGGACAGTGTGACAAGTATCGGGGGTGTCGCATTTAGATACTGTAGCGGGCTAACAAGCATTAGTATTCCGAAAAGCGTGACATGTATTTATGTAAGTACATTTGCTTACTGTAGCAGTCTGACAAGCATAGAAATCCCGGACGGTGTGACAAGTATCGGAAATAATGCATTTTGTGAATGTAGTAGTCTGACAAGCATAGAAATCCCGGACAGCGTGACAAGTGTCGGGAGTTACGCATTTGAATACTGTAGCGGGCTAACAAGCATTAATATTCCGGACAGTGTGACGAGTATCGGGAAAGGAGCATTTGAGGGCTGTAAAAGTCTGACAAGCATAGAAATCCCGGACGGTGTGAAAGCGATAGAAGAGTATACATTTTTTGGATGTAGTAATCTGGCGAGCATAAGAATCCCGAATAGTGTGAATTCGATAAGTAAGTATGCGTTTGAGAATTGCAAACTTGAAGTAATTTTTGCCCCGAAAGGTTCTTATGCAGAAAGATGGGCAAAGGAAAACGGCTATAATGTACTGAACTACACACCGGGAGAATAAGGAACTCAATGTTAAATTTATTTACTTTACACGTAAAAGCAGAATTCGAAGCGATTAATTCCGCTGAAAGAAACAGGAGGAAAAACACAATGAATACAGATACAATGAAGAGAAAAATCATGTTTGCATGGATAACCGAGGAAGAACTTAACTGGCTGATGATACTCAATGAGCTTGAGGAGAGTGCGGAGGAATTTGAGATTGAGAGTATTGGAGAGGGCCTTGATAAACTTATGGAAAATATGAACAATAAGGATATCCGACTTCGTGACGAGGCTCTTTACGGTCTGCAGGAGGAAGGCTTGATTCAGATGGATGCCGAGCCCTTTGCCGGTGATCTGAACTGCATAGACGTTGAGATAAAGCAACGGGGAAGAAAGGTGCTTAAGGAAGCAAAATGCATATTGGAAGAGAAAAATTCCGAATTGCCTGAACTTGAACTTAGTCTGATTGAGATGAAAAAGAAAGAAGCTTTCAAAGAAAAGGTAAAGGAAAAAGCAATAGATGGTTTGATGGATTTTGCAAAGACTGCCGCTACTATTGTTTTTCAAAGAGTATTTTTTGGAGTTTAGGAAATTAATAACGGGGTACAGGAAAGTGAAAAAGAAGTTTAATATTGGTAAGTTATTCATGGTATTAAGCATCGTTTTCTTTTTTGTGTACAGTTGTTAGGATAACCGTAGAAGGAATTGATTATGTACTGCATCTGGGACTATGGACATCTGCCTGGGGTGACTTTTACATGTTCCATAATGGTTCGTAACTAATCATTGAGAGACCTCCCTGTTTAAAACGTAATATCTCACAACGTTTATAGCTGTATACTGTAAACTTCATATTTTGAAATATTTCAGTACAATGGATTGAAAAGCGATGCGATATGCTGTAAAATAACAGCATATTTAATATACAGGGAGGATATTATGAGAAAGAAATTATTAGTAGTACTTGTAGTTGTTGCAGTCCTTGGAATTGCAGGCTGTCAGAATGCAGTCGAGACAGATGCGCCAGTAGCGACAGCAACGGTTGCACCGACAAAGGAAGCAGAGCCAACGTCAACATCGGAGCCGACAGCGACGACAGCACTGACAGCGACACCGGAACCGACATCAGCGCCTACACCGGAACCAACATTAACGCCTACGCCGGAGCCAACAGCAGCGCCTACGCCGGAGCCAACGTCAACACCGACACCGGAGCCAACGTCAACACCTACGCCGGAGCCAACGTCAACGCCGACACCGGAGCCAACGTCAACACCGACACCGAAGCCAACGTCAACACCTACGCCGGAGCCAACGTCAACGCCGACACCGGAGCCAACGTCAACACCTACGCCGAAGCCAACGTCAACGCCTACGCCGAAGCCAACGTCAACGCCGACACCGAAGCCAACGTCAACACCTACGCCGGAGCCGACGGCAACCCCGACTCCAAAGCCGACAGCGATTCCAACACCGGTACCGGTAACAGATGCGAGTTATTTTGAGTTTGAGCATAATAATGACGGAAATATTCGGATTACAGGATTAAAGGATGATTCGTTAACGATAGTGTCGGTGCCGGGTGAGATAGATGGACTTCCGGTGGAAGAAATAGGTGAAGATGCTTTTCGATATTGCAGCAGTCTGACCAGCATCACAATCCCGGACAGTGTGACAAGCATAGGAGCCTTTGCATTTTATGAATGTAGCAGTCTGACAAGCATCACCATCCCGGACAGTGTGACAGAAATAGGAAAATATGCATTTTCTTGTTGTAGCAGTCTGACAAGCATCACCATCCCGGACAGCATAACAGTGATATGTGATGGTCTGTTTCTTTGGTGTACCAATCTGACAAGCTTTACAATCCCGGATAGTGTGACAAGAATAAATAACGGAGCATTTTATTTGTGCAGCAGTCTGACAAGCATCACAATCCCGGACAGCGTGACAGAGATAGAAGAAAATGCTTTTCGATATTGTACCAATCTGACAAGCATCAAGCTCTCGGACGGCTTGACAAGAATAGGACATTACGCATTTTCTTGTTGTAGCAGTCTGACAAGCATCACAATTCCGGACAGTGTGACAAGCCTGGGAGGCTATGTATTTGATAGTTGTAGCAGTCTGACCAGCATCACAATCCCGGACAGTGTGACAGAGATAGGATATAATATATTTTATGATTGCAAAAATCTTAAAGTAATCTATACACCGGAAGGCTCTTATATTGACGGATTGTTTGGCAGACATATTGTACAGCATTACACGCCGGGAGAATAATAGAAAATGTGTAATGAAACAAGTTTTGTACTGCGGACTTTTTTATTCGGCTTCCGAAACATCCGGAGAAATACAGATAACGTCCTGCACGGAGCAGTCAAGTGCGAGACAGAGCTTTTCTAAAGTCAAGACGGTAACGCTTTCGTTATGCTTCAGCTTAAAGATAGTGCGTCGGTCTATGTTGTGTCTGGTAATGAGCGTATAGGTGGTCTCTCCTTTGGCCTTTAATGTATTCCATAATGGTTCGTAACTAATCATGTGAGAAACCTCCTTGCTTAAATGTAATATCTCACAACGATTATAGCTGTATACTGTAAAACTTCATATTTTGAAATATTTCAGTACAATAGATTGAAATTAGATACGGCATGCTGTAAAATAACAGCATACTAAATATACAGGGAGGTTCTTATGAAAAAGGAACTATTAGCAGTATTAACAGTATTAACAGTTGTTACTGTGCTTGGATTGGCAGGTTGTCAGAATGCAGTCAACACGGCTGCGCCTGTGGCGACAACAACGGTTGCACCGCCAAAGGAAGAGGAGTCAACAGCAACACCAGAGCCGACAGCGACGACAGCACTGACAGCGACACCGGAACCAACGGCAGCGCCTACGCCGGAGCCAACGGCAACACCAGTAGCGGCGACAGATGCGAGTTGTTTTGAATATGAAGAGGATACTGAAATAGGATATAGGTCTATTGTGATTACAGGGTTAAAAGATAAATCGTTAAAAGAAGTAGTGATACCGGATACGATAGACGGACTACCGGTGGTAATTATTACACGATTTCATAACGGCGATAGTTTAACAAGTATAACAATTCCCGGCAGCGTGATACATCTCTGGGATAGAGCATTTGAGGACTGTGAGAATCTGACAAACATAACTATTTCAGAGGGTGTGACAAGTATCTGGAACGAGGCATTTAGTGGATGTAGTAGTCTGACAAGCATCGCCATCCCGGACAGCGTGACAAGTATCGGTGACGAAGCATTTCGTGGATGTAGTAGTCTGACAAGCATCACCATCCCGGATAGCGTGACAAGTATCGGCGACGAGGCATTTAGTGGATGTAGTAGTTTGACAAGCATCACCATCCCGGACAGTGTGACAAGCATAGGTGACGAAGCATTTAGTGGATGTAGTAGTCTGACAAGCATCACCATCCCGAACAGCGTGACAAGCATCGGGGAAGATGCATTTAATTGGTGTGATAGCCTAACAAGTATAGAAATTGCGGATGGTGTGACAAGTATCTGGGACGAGGCATTTAGTAGCTGTAGCAGCCTGACAAGCATCACCATTCCGGACAGTGTGATACGTATCGGGGATAGAGCATTTAGTAGCTGTAGCAGTCTGACAAGCATCACCATTCCGAACAGTGTGACAAGTATCGGTGAAAGCGCATTTAAGGGATGTAGTAGTCTGACATGTATAGAAATCCCGGACCGTATTACAAGTATCGGGTACCAGGCATTTAGTGGATGTAGTAGTCTGACAAGCATCACCATCCCGGACAGTGTGATACGTATCGGGGATAGAGCATTTAGTAGCTGTAGCAGTCTGACAAGCATCACCATCCCGGACAGTGTGACAAGCATCGGCGACGAAGCATTTAGCAGCTGTAGCAGTCTTGAGGTGATTTTTGCACCAAAGGGTTCTTATGCTGAACAATGGGCAAAGGAAAATGGGTATAATGTACGAAACTACACACCAGAGCCAATCGCGGATCCGGCACCGGTAACGGATGCCAGTCCATTTAAGTATGAGCAGAAGGACGATGGAACCATTAAGATTATCGGTTTAAGTGATACTTCTTTTAGTGTGGTGGTAATACCGGAAAAGATTTATGGAATTGCGGTGACTGAAATTGGAGAGAAAGCATTTTACCGCTATGAAAGTCCGACGAGCATCATCATCCCGGACAGTGTGACAAGTATCGGTGAAAGGGCATTTTATGATTGTAAAAGACTAACGAGCATCATCATCCCGGACAGTGTGACAAGTATCGGTGACGAAGCATTTAGCGGATGTAGCAGTCTGACAAGCATCACCATTCCGGACAATGTGACAAGCATCGGTGAACATGCATTTTATGGATGTAGTAGTCTGACGAGCATCACCATTCCGGACAGTGTGACAAGCATCGGGTACGAAGCATTTTGTGGATGTAGTAGTCTGACAAGCATCACCATCCCGGACAGTGTGACAAGCATCGACATATATGCATTTTTGGGTTGTAGAAGTCTGACGAGCATTATCATCCCGGACAGTGTGACAAGTATCGGTGTAGGTACATTTTATGGTTGCAGCAGACTAACAAACATCACCATTCCGGATAGTGTTACAAGTATTCGGGACTGGGCATTTAGAGATTGTAGTAGTCTGACAAGCATCGCCATCCCGGACAGCGTGACAAGTATTGATGACATGGCATTTCTTAGCTGTGGAAGTCTCGAGGTGATTTTTGCACCGAAGGGTTCTTATGCTGAACAATGGGCAAAGGAAAAAGGATATAATGTGATGAATTAAACACCGGAAGAATAATAGAAAATGTTTAATGAATATTGGTGTAGCGGTGTAATTTTTTCAAAACACAATGAGATAGAAAGCAGATGAAGTATTTGCCCTATCAAAGTCCGTAGTATGCAAGCGTTGTACTGCGGACTTTTTATTTTTATATACTATATAAAATACTATGCTTATGACAGCGTAACGGTTTATGCTGCTGCAGTGTTTTTTGTCTTGCTAATATCCATAAACAGCGGTAAGATAGCCTCCACATTTTAATAATATGTGCACTTGTTAAATTATGAATTGTAGGAGGAAAGATGAAAATGGACAAGGGAAAAGAAAAAGAGGTACTTCTAAAGGTTTGGATAAGACTGGAGGATATCAGAGATTTAGTGTCGGTCTTAAGAAAAGGACTGGAAGCAGAAATTGAAACAGAAGCAGGAGAACTGTGCGGTGTACTGGGAATTGTAAACAAGCTGCTGGGAGAGCTGATTAGTGAGGTTGATAAGGAGATAGAATAGCAGTCAGTTTATTCAGCTTCCGAAACAACGAATCATGTGAGAGATCTTCTTGCTTAAATAGAATATCTCACAACGCTTATAAATGTATATTGTAAATTTCATATTTTGAAATATTTCAGCATAATTCATTGAAATGTGATATGATATGCTGTAAAATAACAGCATGTCAAATATACAGGAGGGCATTATGAAAAAGAAACTATTGTTCGCACTGGCAGTGGTGACAGCACTTGGGCTGTCAGGCTGTCAGTATTCAGTCAATACGGATGCGCCTATGGCAACAGCAACAGTTGCACCGACGAAGGAAGCAGAGCCAACATTGGAACCAACGGCAACGCCGACCGCGGAGCCAACATTGGAGCCAACGGCGACGGCAACGCCGACACCGGAGCCGACGGCGACACCAACACCGGAGCCGACGGCGACACCAACACCAAAGCCGACGGCAACACCGACACCAAAGCCGACGGCAACGCCGACACCGGAGCCGACAGCTACGTCGACACCGGAACCGACCGCAACGCCGACACCAAAGCCGACGGCGACACCAACACCAAAGGCGACGGCAACACCGACACCAAAGCCGACCGCAACACCAACACCAAAGGCGACGGCAACACCGACACCAAAGCCGACCGCAACGCCGACACCGAAGCCGACGGCAACGCCGACACCGAAGCCGACCGCGACGCCGACACCAAAGCCGACGGCAACGCCGACACCGAAGCCGACCGCGACGCCAACACCGAAGCCAACCGCAACGCCGACACCGAAGCCAACCGCAACACCGACACCAAAGCCAACGGCAACGCCGACACCGGATTTGAGTGTAGTGCCGGCGAGTGCTTTTCAGTATAAGATTGAGGATGGAGAAGTTACTATTACCGGAGCGTCGGATGAGTATTTTGAGTATTTAGAGAACTTGACTGAAATAAGCATTCCTGCAACGATTGAGGGATATCCGGTAACATGCATAGGACGTCGTGCGTTTGAGTACTGGCCTTATGATCATAGTAGTATCCGCATACCGGATGGTGTAACCACGATAGAAAGTCTGGTATTCATAAACAGGTATAATATATCCAATATTGATATTCCGAAAAGCGTATCATATATAGCAGAAGATGCATTTAAAGATACGGAATGGTTGAAAGAGCAAAAAGAAAGCAAGGACTATCTTATACTTGGAGACGGGATTCTTTATTGGGTAAGAAAGGATTTGGAAGGATTATTTACTATTCCGAAGGGTGTAAAGAGCATAGGAAATAATGCCTTTGACCAATGTAAAGGCTTGACGGATATCGAAATTCCGGATGGAGTAACGTACATCGGGAAATGGGCTTTTGGTCGTTGTAAAGGCTTGACGGATATCGAAATTCCGGATGGAGTAACGTACATCGGGAACAGTGCTTTTTGTTATTGTGATGGCTTGACGAGTATCGAAATTCCGGATGGAGTAACGTATATCGGGGAATGTGCTTTTCAGAATTGTAATAGCTTAACGGGTATCCGCATTCCGGAAGGGGTAACGGGCATAGAACCAAGAACATTTTTTGAATGCAGTAGTTTATCAAGTATCAGCATCCCAAGTAATATAACGTACATAGGTTATCAGGCATTTTACGAGTGTAATAGCTTAACGAATGTCGACATGGCAGAAGGAGTAACGTACATAGACTGGGAAGCATTTTTTCACTGTAAAGGCTTGACAAGCATTTATCTGCCGGATAGTGTAACTAAAATATATAACGGAGCATTTTTGTGGTGTACTAATTTGACAAATATTCATATACCGAACACGGTGGAATATATTGGGTATGTAGCATTTGGCGACACTCCGTGGGAAAGACAGATAATAAACAACCAACGTGACGTTGTGCTTGGAGATGGCGTTTTGTATTGGGTGAACCCGGAAGTTCATGATTATACTTTTATCGGGATAAAGAGTATTACTGCACCTGCATTTTCTGGAAATCAAAATTTGAAGAGTATTGATTTACCGGAAGGCATAACGAGTATTGGTGCTTATGCATTTATGAAATGTTTTAATCTTACGAATGTCGAACTTCCGGAGAGTGTAACAAGCATTGAGGATAATGCATTTATTCAGTGCACCAGCTTAACAAGTATCAATATCCCAAAGGGTGTAACATATATAGCAGACGGAGCATTTGCTTATTGCAGAAGCTTGACAAGTATTGAAATCCCGGACGGAGTAAAGGAGATAGGCTCTGGGGCATTTTTTGGCTGTAGCAGCTTGACAAGTCTTCATATACCGGAGGGGGTAGAGTTCATAGATATGCAGGCATTTGAAGGATGTGCCGGCTTAAAAAGTATTCATCTGCCGGAAAGCTTGAAAACCATATGGTCGGGTGCCTTCGCTTCCTGCGACAACATAACAAGTATCACTGTAAAAAAAGGTTCTTATGCTGAAAAGTGGGCTAGAAAACAAGGGTATGATGACATTCTGATTCTGGAGTAGTTAGCAAATGTAGACAGGAGGCAGAGAATCCGTTTCTCTGCCTCCTGTCCGCTTATGGAAAACAGTATCTTATTTTAAAACTCATTTCCCGGGAATTTCGGGATTCCGTCAAAGCCCTTCTGCAAATCCGCATCTGTCGGGATATAGTCGGTCATCTTTCCGTCGTGGAAGCTTTCGTAAGCATACATATCGAAATATCCGGTACCGGTCAGACCGAAGACAATGGTCTTTTCTTCGCCGGTTTCTTTACATTTTAATGCCTCGTCGATGGCAACCTTGATAGCGTGGCTGCTTTCCGGTGCCGGAAGGATGCCTTCTACTCTTGCAAACTGCTCGGCTGCTTTAAAGACTGCAGTCTGCTCTACGGAAACGGCTTCCATCAGACCGTCGTGATAAAGCTGGGAGAGTGTGGAGCTCATGCCGTGATAGCGGAGACCGCCTGCATGGTTCGGAGACGGGATAAAGCCGCTGCCTAAGGTGTACATTTTTGCGAGCGGGCAAACCATACCGGTGTCGCAGAAGTCATAAGCAAACTTTCCTCTTGTAAAGCTTGGGCAGGAAGCCGGTTCTACGGCAATGAAGCGGTAATCCTTTTCTCCGCGGAGCTTTTCGCCCATAAACGGTGCAATCAAACCGCCGAGGTTGGAGCCGCCTCCGGCACAGCCGATGATAATGTCCGGTGTAATGCCGTATTTATCAAGCGCAGCCTTGGTTTCCAGACCGATGACGGACTGATGTAAAAGTACCTGATTGAGTACGCTGCCAAGTACATAGCGGTAACCCTCTGTGGAAGTAGCCACTTCCACTGCTTCGGAAATCGCACAGCCAAGGCTTCCGTTTGTACCCGGATGCTCGGCAAGAATCTTTCTGCCGACGTTGGTGTCCATCGAAGGGGACGGAGTAACGGAAGCACCGTAGGTACGCATAACCTCACGGCGGAACGGTTTCTGCTCGTACGAAATCTTTACCATGTAAACCTTACAGTCCAGACCGAAGTAGGAGCATGCCATCGAAAGAGCTGTACCCCACTGACCGGCGCCGGTTTCTGTCGTGACACCCTTTAAGCCCTGTTTCTTTGCGTAATAGGCCTGCGCAATGGCGGAATTTAATTTATGGCTTCCGCTTGTGTTGTTTCCTTCAAACTTATAATAAATTTTTGCCGGCGTCTGAAGCTTTTCTTCCAGACAGTAAGCACGTACAAGCGGTGATGGACGGTACATCTTGTAGAAATCGCGGATTTCCTCCGGGATATCGATAAACGGTGTGGTCTCATCCAGCTCCTGGGCAACCAGCTCTTCGCAGAAAACAGGAGCAAGCTCCGCTGCCGTCATAGGCTGTAGGGTTCCCGGGTTTAATAACGGTGCCGGTTTGTTCTTCATATCGGCACGCATATTGTACCACTGCTTTGGCATCTCGTGTTCTTCCAGATAGATTTTGTAAGGGATTTCTTTGTTCATAAGTACCTTCCTTTCCTCCCCGGATGTGGGGATTCCCTGCATGGGAAAAATAAGTTGATGTTGTCGGCTGTCTGGAAAAGGGTAAAAAAATACTCCTGTCCCAAACAACAATTGCAGGGACAAGAGTAAAAAACTCCTGCGGTGCCACCCGGCTTGGTATCCTTCGATACCCGACTTAGTGCATACGTTCATATGCCGATTTTGATAACGGAGATTCCCTCCGGCTTACCTACTAAAGGTTCAGTTCGCCCTCCAAAGCCCATTCCCTCTGACTACTCGTACGGCAGTTCCACCCTCTGCCGTTCTCTGTGCCGGTGCCTTCAAAGGTACTTGCTCTTTTTCACAGGTTTCTTTTACATTATCACGTTACCGAAGTAACGTGATGTAAATTTGTATTATTTATACCATAGCGAAACAGATATGTCAACCATTTTTTTTACAGAAAAAAATTTTTTGAATATTCGGTCTTTTTACTCGCGCTTTATATAAAATCGCATGCTTCCTCCAAAATCGCTACAAGGTGAGAAAGCCCTGCAGCATCCGCCTCATCAAAGCGGTTTGTCAACGGACTGTCGATGTCAAGCACGCCGACGACGGCGCCGTTCTTATGAATCGGCAGTACGATTTCGGAATTGGACGCAGAGTCACATGCGATATGTCCCGGAAATGCATGGACATCCGGCACAAGTATTGTTTTGTTCTCCTTTGCGGCAGTACCGCATACGCCTCGACCGAGCGGAATACGGATACAGGCTGTTTTTCCCTGAAAAGGGCCGAGCAGAAGGCTTCCTTCCTCCATCAGATAAAAGCCTGCCCAGTTGATATCCCGTAAAGCAGAAAAAAGCAGGGCAGAAGCGTTTGCAAGATTCGGAACCGGGTGCCGCTCACCCTCTGTCAGAGAACGTAGCTGGCTTGCAAGCAAAGAATAAAGTTCCTCTTTCTCTTCCGGGTAAATCTCAAGATGCTGTTCCATAAAAAACCTCCGATGGTATACTGAATTTGTATTCTGCTTTACTTTGCTGTTTGCAAAGCATAACACAATTGTACCGTAAATCCGTTTCCTTCGCAACCGGAGAGTACCCTGAGTTTTGTTTTTTACTGTACATATGCTATAATTCTTACTATGTGTATATTCCCTGCTTTCTGCTACAATAGAAAAAAGGACAAAAGAGTCTGAACTATCAGTATAAAGCGAAAGAGTTGCAAGGAGGTGCCACATTGGAGACACTACGTTATGAATATAAAAATGCGCCGATTCCGGGCGGCGGTTATGTGACCGGATTCCTGTATTCTAAAACCCATCCTGGAGTGCTTTACTGCCGGACCGACATCGGGGGCGTCTACCGGTACATTCCGGAAGAAGAGCGCTGGAAGAGCCTGATAGACCATGTTTCGATGCAGCGGCTGGATGAAACCTATCCTGCGGCGATTGCCGTAAGGGAAAAGGTAAAGGGCAGTCTTTATATTGCCTGCGGCGTGGACGGACGGGACGAAGGGGTGCTTGCCGTATCAAAGGATTTCGGGGAAACCTTTTCCTATCACCGGATACCGACCGCGGTACACGGCAATTTAAACGGCAGAGGTACCGGCTGTCGTCTGGTGATTTCGGAGGACGGAACGATTACCTACGCCAGTCAGAAGGGCGGTCTGCTCATCAGCCGTGACGAAGGAGATACCTGGGAGGTAAAGGATATCTGCGGGGAAACATATCTGACCTTCGTTTTTGTATCACCGGACACCCCGGAACTGCTTGTTGTAGGTACGGCAGGCGTAACAACCGGAAGTGCGGGAGCGGAAGCGGATGGAAGCAGAACCGGAATGCGCGGAACAACACTGTATGTTTCCTATGACGGCGGCAGAAGCTTTGCACCGATGCCGCAGCCAAAGAACCGGAGGATTCCGGGCTCGAAGTGGTCGGGCTATGTGGCACAGCGTTATGATTATGACGGAAGCTATCTGTATGTGACGCTTGCCAATACGGGGGCTCATTCCTATGTGACGGAGTTAGGCTACAGCTGTGATTCGGGGGATACACTCGGCGGCAGGGTACTTCGATATTCACTCGATTCGGAGGGCAGGTTTTCCGGCTATGAAGACATCACGCCGGAAAAGAAGGAGGAGGAACTGCCGCTTGCCTACGGCTTCGGAGGAATTTCCTCCTGTCAGGCGATGCCGGGACTTCTGGTCTGTACGACGATTTGCAAGGAGGACGGTGACTGTGTCTATCGTTCCTTTGACTACGGAAGGACCTGGGAAACGATTTTATACGATTTGAGTATCGGAACACTTCAGTTCAGAACCTCGTACATGAAGCCGGAGTATAACGGCGGACATTCGCTGCTGCACTGGCTAAGCGATATGAAAATCAATCCGTTTGATGAAAGGGAAGCGTGGTTTAATTCCGGAACCGGCGTCTTTCGCACTAAAAACCTGACAGAAGAGCACCCTGTATTTTCCGACTGGTGCGACGGTATCGAGGAGACGGTGCATTTAAATGTATACAGCCCGAGCGCCGGTCCGGTGCAGGTTATTGATATTGTGGGTGACCTTGGCGGCTTTGCGTTCCGCGATTTGACAAAGCCTTGCAGGAATTCGTTCGATGATGCGGAAGGAAACCGTTATATCACCTGTATCAATGCAGATGTTTCGGATACAATGCCTGAGTGCTTTGTCGCGACGCCCAGAGGAAACTGGACCGGAAAGACAAAGGGCGGTCTGATTGTGACAAAGGATGCGGGAGAGACGTTTACGCGTCTGCCGATGCCGTTTGGAATTACGGATAAATTAGATGAATTGTTACATGGAATAGAGCATCCGAATGTGAATTCCGGCTGGGTAGCAATGTCGCCGGATGGTACGCGGCTTGTCTGGTCGGTGGCGGAGTGGATTTCACTTCCTGCTTCGTGTGTCATTTACAGTGCGGACGGAGGACAAAGCTTTGCAAAGTGCCGTATCTTTGATGCAAACGGATGCGAAATCGGAACGGAAGGAAAAGGACTGGAAGACGGCAAGGGCACGTTAGGAGTTGTACATGGAATGAAGGTTTTTTCCGACCGTGTGGATGACAGCCTGTTTTACGGCTTCGGAGAGGCATCACAGCTTTATGTGAGCACGGACGGCGGCGCGACCTTTTACGAAAGGAAGCTGGTGATGGAAACGGCAGGAGAGACTTTTCCGAAGGTCGACTTTTCCCTGATTGACTGCGCCAATAAGACCGAAATCAGAGGAGATGCGGGCAGAAGCGGCAGCTTCTATCTGGCACTGGGGAATCACGGGCTTTGGAAGCTTCGGTACGATAAGAGAACGGATACGGTCAGCGTGAAGCGCCTGACAAAGGACGGCGAAACGGTATACCGCGTCGGACTTGGTGTGCGGACGCCTGGCGGGGCGTATTTCGGAGAAGATAAGGCGATTTACATCAGCGGCAGCATCGAAGGAAAGTACGGCTTTTACCGTTCTTTGGACGAGGCAGAAACGTGGGTACGGCTAAACACGGAAAAGCAGATGTTTGGAGAAATCAACAGTCTGGACGGAGACAGCCGGACGTTTGGACGCTTTTTCCTGGCAACCGGCTCCAGAGGACTGATTTACGGCGAGTTGGCGGAGCATTCCGCCGGAATGGAGGGAGTATGAGAATTTTTAAAGATAACAACCGTCTGGTGATTGCGGAAAACAAATCACAGGTGTGGATTGAACCGTGGGGAAGGAATTCCCTGCGTGTGCGTATGACGGCGGAAGCCGAGATGGACTCCAATGACTGGGCACTGACCGAGGAAGTGGAGCAGTGCGTACCGGAGATTACGTTTACGGAAATCGACGTGACAGACCCGTGGTACCGTTCGGACGAGTATGCGAAGTATCATCAGACCGCAACGGAGGCGGCGATAACCAACGGTAAAATTACCGCGAGGGTGTCGCACGAGGGCTGGATATCTTATTACAATCAGAAGGGTGAGTTATTGACCGCAGAGTACTGGCGCAACAGGAACCGCATCAACCGTTACTGTGTGCCGCTTCGTGTGGATGCAAGGGAGTTAAAGCCGATTGCGGGTACGACCGACTATATGCTGACCGCACGGTTTGAGGCGTTTGATGATGAAAAAATCTTCGGTATGGGGCAGTATCAGGAAAAGCACCTGGACAAAAAGGGAGCAACGTTAGAGCTTGCGCACCGCAACAGTCAGGCAAGTGTTCCGTTTTATATTTCAAACCGCGGTTACGGCTTTTTCTGGAATAATCCGGCAATCGGAACCGCAACGTTCGGTACCAACAAAACCGAATGGGTGGCAAAAAGTACAAAGAAGATGGATTATTTCATTACGGCAGGAGACACTCCGGCAGAGCTGGAGGAACAGTACAGTGCGGCAACCGGAAGAACCCCGATGATGCCGGAATACGGCCTTGGCTACTGGCAGTGCAAGCTCCGCTACCGTACGCAGGATGAAATCCTTGCGGTAGCACGGAAACACAAGGCGCTGGGACTTCCGATGGATGCGATTGTGGTGGACTTTTTCCACTGGACGAGACAGGGCGACTTTCAGTTTGAACCGAGAGACTGGCCGGACCCAGAGGCAATGGTAAAGGAATTAAAGGAGCTTGGCATCGAAACTGTTGTTTCGGTCTGGCCGACGATTGACGAGCGGAGCGAGAATTACGGCGAGATGCTCGATAAGGGCTATCTTGTCAATCCGGACCGCGGCTTGTCGTATCACATGAGCTGGATGGGCAATACGGTCTTTTATGATACGACGCATCCGGGCGCAAGAGAATTTGTCTGGGAGAAGTGTAAGGAACACTACTATAAAAAGGGAATCCGTTGCTTCTGGTTAGATGAGGCGGAGCCGGAATACGGACCGTATGACTTTGACAATTATCGCTATTACGCCGGACCGGCGCTTCAGTGTACCAATATTTATCCGGTCATGTATGCGAAGGGCTTTTACGATGGCCTGAAAAAAGAGGGTGAAACGGAGATTCTGAGTCTGGTACGCTGCGCCTGGGCAGGCAGCCAGAAGTACGGCGTACTGACGTGGTCGGGCGATATTCATTCGTCGTTCCGCGCGATGCGTGAGCAGTTGCAGGCAGGCCTGAATATGGGGATTGCCGGTATCCCGTGGTGGACCTCGGACATCGGTGGTTTTGTCGGCGGCGACATTTCCGACCCGAAATTCAAAGAGCTTTTGGTGCGCTGGTTTGCGTGGGGCGCCTTCTGTCCGGTCTTCCGCATGCATGGTGAGCGTTCTCCGTGGTATGAGCGCGAGGAAGAATTCATTAACGGTGTGCGTCAGTTGACGAGCGGACAGGACAATGAGGTATGGAGCTTCGGTGAGGACAACTTTGAAATTTTAAAGCAGTTCTTATTCATCAGAGAGCGTCTGCGTCCGTACATCCGTGAGTGCATGAGGGAAGCGAGCGAGACCGGTGCTCCGGTGATGCGGCCGATGTTTTATGATTTTTACTCGGATAAGACCTGCTGGGAAACACAAGACCAGTATATGTTCGGACCGGACCTTTTAGTAGCGCCTGTCATGGAAGAGGGCGTTTCGGAACGTTGTGTGTATCTGCCGGAGGGTGAAAACTGGACCGAGAGCTATACCGGCAAACAATATACCGGAGGTCAGACCGTCACGGCAGAAGCACCGCTTTCTGTCATCCCGGTATTTGTACGCGGCGGGAAACAGTATCAGATTTATGAAAGATAGAGAGTAAGGAATGAAAAGAGGACATCCTTTCAGTCATTTGACTTTAGGGATATCCTCTTTTTTTACCTGCTTTTTTACATACATTTTACATTCTGCTGATTTCATATTTTACATCCATCCTGTATGCTTTCTACTGTAAACGGAAAGTAAAACAAGAAACACCGCCGTAAATAACGGGCGGAACAAATGGGAGGATTATTTCTATGAAAAAGTTTCACTGGGCAAAAAAAGCAATGGTTATGGTGATGGCAGTATCCCTCGTTTTTGGTATGACGGGCTGCGGAAAGGATAAGGGGTTTGACAAATCACAGGAAATTTCGATTCTGACAAGAGAGGACGGCTCCGGTACAAGAGGCGCATTTATTGAGCTGTTCGGTATTGAAAAGAAGAACGAGGCAGGCGAAAAGGTAGACTATACAACGGACGAAGCCAGCATCACAAACAGCACATCGGTTATGATGACAACCGTAGAAGGTGATTTGTATTCCATCGGTTATATTTCCCTCGGTTCGTTAAATGATACCGTAAAGGCGGTAAAGATTGACGGCGTGGCTGCAAGTGTGGCAAACATCAAAAACGGAACCTATAAGATTTACAGACCGTTCAACATTGCAACCAAGGGTGAAGTCAGTGAAGTTGCACAGGATTTTATCAATTATATCCTCAGCAGTGACGGACAGGCGGTAATCGAAAAGAACGGTTACATTTCGGTATCCGATGCAGGAGCTTATACAGGAAATAAGCCAGCAGGCAAGATTACGATTTCCGGTTCTTCTTCCGTATCTCCGGTGATGCAGAAGTTAAAGGAAGCTTATCTTGTTATCAATCCGAATGCGGAAATTGAGATTCTGACCAGCGATTCCTCCACCGGTATGAACAACGCGATTGACGGCACCTGCGATATCGGTATGGCATCCAGAGCAGTCAAGGACAGCGAAAAGGAAAAAGGCTTAACGGAAATCACAATCGCAAACGACGGTGTTGCCGTTATTGTAAATAAGGAAAATCCGGTAGACAATATGACAAAGGAACAGGTAGAGAGCATTTACACCGGCAATACGACCGTATGGTCCGACATTGCAGAGTAGGAAGCCGATACATGAAAAAGACTGCAAATAAGACAACAACAAAAAGCAGCAGAAAAGAAAAGACCATAGAACTGGTCTTTCTTTTCGTTGCCTGCATTTCGATTCTCGCGGTAGCACTGATTTGCGTCTTCCTGTTTTCCGGCGGACTTCCGGCAATTTTTGAAATCGGATGGAAAGAATTCTTACTCGGAAAGCAGTGGAAACCGTTAGAGGGTCTGTTCGGGATTTATCCGATGATTATCGGAAGTATTTATGTTACCGTCGGCGCGGTACTCCTTGGGGTTCCGGTTGGCATTTTATCGGCAGTTTTCATGGCAAAAATCTGTCCGAAAAAGCTGTATCGGTTTTTAAAACCGGCAGTTGAACTGTTAGCCGGAATTCCATCGGTTGTATACGGCTTCTTTGCGCTCGTTGTGATTGTGCCGGTCATCCGGAATCTGTTTCCGGGGAACGGATTAAGCCTGCTTACCGCAGCGATTCTGCTTGGCATTATGATTCTGCCGACGATTATCGGAGTAGCGGAGTCTGCCATCCGCGCGGTACCGGAGTATTATTACGAAGGCGCGCTGGCGCTTGGTGCAACAAGAGAACGCAGCCTGTTCTGCATTGTGCTTCCTGCGGCAAAATCCGGCGTTCTTGCCGGCGTTGTACTCGGTATCGGCAGAGCCATCGGCGAGACAATGGCAGTCAATATGGTAGCCGGCAATCAGAAGGTCATTCCGACCAGTATTTTTAAGGGCGTCCGGACGCTTACGACGAATATTGTCATGGAAATGGGCTATGCACAGGATTTGCACAGGGAAGCTTTGATTGCAAACGGGGTTGTACTGTTTGTATTCATTCTGATCATTAACTCGATTTTCTTTTTCATAAAGAAGCGAATCAGCAAAGTTTAGATGGCATGGTGCTTTGATTTTGATTTATGGAAAGGAGAGAAAGTGGAACATGACAGAACCTAACTATAGTAACCGGGTCACGTGGAAACAGAAATGGGAGAGCTACAAAAAGCATCCGGGTTCGCTCGTACTGTTTTTGCTTGTGATTCTATCAGCAGTATTTACAATCGGAATTCTTTTGTTTCTGATTGCTTATATTTTGTATAAGGGGATTCCGTATCTGACACCGGATTTGTTTGCATGGAAGTATACTTCGGACAATGTATCGATGCTGCCAGCCATTATCAATACCGTATTGATGACGCTGCTTTCCCTTCTGCTTGCGGTTCCGTGCGGCATCGGTGCGGCAATTTATCTCGCGGAATATGCAAAGCGCGGCAACTTTTTAGTAAAGGTCATCCGTCTGATGGCAGAAACGCTCTCGGGAATTCCTTCGATTGTATACGGACTGTTCGGTATGCTGTTTTTTGTAACGGCGCTCAAATGGAATTATTCGATTTTAGCAGGAGCCTGCACGGTTTCGATTATGATACTTCCGTTAATTTTAAGGACAACCGAGGAAGCACTGCTTGCGGTGCCGGATTCCTACAGGGAGGCAAGCTTCGGGCTTGGCGCGGGAAAGTTCCGTACGATTTTAAAAATTGTACTTCCGGCGGCGGTTCCGGGCATTATGGCGGGCGTTATTTTAGCAATCGGGCGCATTGTCGGGGAAACTGCAGCGTTAATTTATACCTCGGGTACGGTGCCGGAGGTGGCAGACAGTCTGTTTTCTTCGGCAGAAACGCTGGCGCTTCACATGTGGGTGTTAAGCGGTGAGGGATTGCATGTCAATCAGGCGTATGCAACGGCGGTTGTACTGCTGCTTGTCGTCGTGCTGATTAATACGCTCTCCGCAATGCTTGCACGAAAAATTACAAAAGGACGGGGCTGAACCGGAAGGTTTAGGTCGCAGAAAGGCATGGTGACCGGATGAATAAAATAGATATTAAAAATGTAGACCTGTTTTACGGAGAGTTTCAGGCATTAAAAAACATCAATCTGGAGATAGAAGAAAAACAGATAACGGCATTTATCGGGCCGTCCGGCTGCGGAAAATCGACACTGTTAAAATCGTTAAACCGGATGAATGACCTGGTGGAGGGCTGTAACATCACCGGAGAGATACGGTTGGACGGAGAAGACATTTACGGAAATATGGATGTGAACTTACTCAGAAAGCGTGTCGGTATGGTATTCCAGAAGCCGAATCCGTTCCCGATGAGCATTTATGACAACATTGCGTTCGGACCGAGAACACATGGTATCCGTGCAAAGAAGCAGTTGGATGCCATTGTGGAAAAGTCGCTAAAAGACGCGGCAATCTGGGATGAAGTCAAGGACCGCCTGCGGACAAGCGCACTCGGGCTTTCCGGCGGTCAGCAGCAGAGGCTTTGCATTGCAAGGGCGTTAGCGGTCTGTCCGGAGGTGCTGTTAATGGATGAACCGACCTCGGCACTGGACCCGATTTCGACATCCAAGATTGAGGATCTGGTACTGGAATTAAAGAAGCAGTATACGATTGTCATTGTGACCCACAATATGCAGCAGGCAACGAGAATATCGGATAAAACCGTGTTCTTTCTGCTTGGCGAGGTCATTGAAGCAGGCGATACGGAAACGCTGTTCTCGGTACCGAAGGATAAGCGTACCGAAGACTATATTACGGGGAGGTTTGGCTGATGAGAAACCGGTTCGACAGACAGTTAGAGCAGCTTAACAATGAATTAATCAATATGGGGAACCTGATAGAGCAGGCGATTGAAGCGGCGGTGGACGGCCTCGTCACACAGAATGTGGAGCAGGCGCACCGTGCGATGGAATACGAGGACGATATTGACCGCAAGGAGCGTGAAATTGAGGCGCTGTGTATGAAGCTTCTGCTGCAGCAGCAGCCGGTGGCAAGCGACCTCCGCCTGATTTCGTCGGCGCTGAAAATGATTACGGATATGGAACGTATCGGCGACCATGCAACGGATATTTCGGAGCTGACGATTCTGCTTTCCAAGCAGCCGTATGAGAAAAGCCCGGTGCAGATGAAGGAAATGGCAAAGGAAACGATTGTCATGGTAATTCAGGCGCTGGATGCTTTCGTCAGAAAGGATGTGGAGCTGGCAAAGTCGGTCATTGCAAGGGATGATGCGGTGGATGCATTGTTCTTACAGGTAAAGTCAGAGCTGATTCAGCTCATTTATGACAGGGTGGAAACCGGAGAACAGGCAGAGGATCTGCTGATGGCGGCAAAGTATTTTGAACGTATCGGCGACCACGCGGTTAATATCGCAGAATGGGTGATTTTTTCGATTACCGGCAGACATGTAGACGAAGAAAAATAGATATTTTGAAAAATCACAGAATGCACACAGAGTTTACACCAATTTTACATTGAAAATTTTCCTTTTTTCCAGTATGATAGAAATTGTGAGGTTTTGTCCTCACTTTGCAGCGTATGTTTGCACTATGGGATAAAAAGGAGAATGACATGGATATTTTTGATGTGTTATCAATGTTGGGAGGTCTTGCCCTGCTTCTGTACGGAATGGAAGTGATGGGAAACAGTCTGGAGAAGCTGTCCGGCGGTCGCCTGGAAAAGCTGTTGGAAAAGATGACATCCACCCGCTTTAAGGCAGTCCTGCTCGGTGCAGCCGTAACGGCGGCGATTCAGTCCTCTTCGGCAACTACGGTAATGGTAGTGGGCTTTGTAAACTCGGGCATCATGAAGCTCGGACAGGCAGTCGGTATTATCATGGGTGCCAATATCGGTACAACGATTACCTCCTGGATTTTAAGCCTTGCGGGACTGGATGGTTCCAACTTCTTTATGACGATGTTAAAGCCGACCTCGTTTTCACCGATTCTTGCGGTTGTCGGCATTGTTCTTGTAATGTTTTGCAAGAATGAAAAGAAAAAGGACTTAGGAAGCATTTTTCTCGGCTTTGCAATTCTGATGTTCGGTATGAATGCCATGAGCAGCGCCGTATCCGGTCTTGCAGAGATAGAGGGCTTTCAGAATCTTCTGACGATGTTTAAAAATCCGGTGCTTGGTATGCTTGCCGGTCTTGTACTGACGGCAATTATCCAGAGTTCAGCTGCTTCTATCGGTATTTTGCAGGCATTCTGTGTATCCGGAATTGTTACCTATGGGGCAGTTATTCCGATTGTACTCGGACAGAATATCGGTACCTGCGTGACGGCTATTTTATCCAGTATCGGTGCAAAGAAGAATGCCAAGCGTACCGCAGCGGTTCATCTGTACTTTAATATCATCGGTACTGCGGTTTTTATGATTGCGTTTTATGCTCTCAATGCGGTATTTGATTTTGCGTTTCTGGACGAAACGGCAAGCGCAGGCAATGTCGCATTGATACACAGTTTGTTTAACGTAGGGGCAACGATTGTATTATTCCCGTTTGCCGGCTTCCTTGAGAAGCTTGCGGTCTGGACGATTCGGGATAAGAAGGATGAAGTGGTAAAGACAGACGAATTTCAGGTACTGGATGCACGCTTCTTGGATACTCCGGCATTCGCCATGGAGCAGTGTAAGAATGTGACGTCCAACATGGCGGAGCTTGCAAGAAAAGCATTGTTTGACGGCATTGATCTGTTAGGAAACTATGATGAAGCAAAGGCAAAGGAATTGGAGGAGCTGGAAAGTCTGGTAGACCGTTACGAGGATGAGCTTGGTGCTTATCTGATAAAAATCAGCAGCCGGAATCTTTCTAAAAAAGACAGCAGTACGGTATCAAAGATTCTGCACTGTATCGGCGACTTTGAGCGTATTTCCGACCATGCTGTGAACCTTGGCGATGCGGCAAGAGAAATGCATGAAAAGAATCTGAAGTTTTCTCCGGCGGCGGCAGAAGAGCTTAGCGTGTTCACCCGTGCGGTAAAGGATATTGTCAATACCACGGTAGAAGTCTTTGAAAGCGAGGATGTGGCAAAGGCAAAGACCGTAGAGCCGTTGGAGGAGGTCATCGACGGACTGAACCGGAAGGTGAAAAACCGTCACGTACAGCGTCTTCAGAGCGGAGAATGTACGATAGAACTCGGCTTTGTGCTTTCCGATATCAGTACGAACTATGAAAGAGTATCCGACCATTGTTCCAACATTGCAGTCTGCATTATCCAGATGCAGGATGATGCAGTGGAGGCGCATGAGTATCTGGATACGTTAAAGAGAGAAGAAAACGAAGAGTTCCGACACGATTACCAGGAAATGAAGAAAAAGTACCGTCTGCCAGAGCAATAAAGGGTTCCGGAGCAAACGTCCGGACGGAAAGGAGTAACAGAAAGTGGCTGTTATTTATATTGTGGAAGACGACAAAAACATTCGGGAAATTGAAACGTTTGCTTTAAAAAGCGGTGGACATCAGGTGGAAGCGTTTGAAGACGCAGCCTCCTTTTATAAGCGTCTGGCAGAGAAAACGCCGGATTTGATCGTGCTTGACATTATGCTGCCGGATGAAGACGGTCTGGAAATTTTAAAGGGGCTTCGGATGCGCGGAGACACAAAACGTCTGCCGATTCTGATGGTAACTGCAAAGGGAACGGAGTTAGATAAGGTCAAGGGGCTGGATAACGGTGCCGACGACTATATGACGAAGCCGTTTGGCATTATGGAACTGATTTCCAGGGTCAAAGCGCTGCTTCGCAGAACAAAAAACGAGACGGAGGAAAAGATACTCCGCCTCGGAGAAATTGTCATCGACGGAGAGCGTCATGCGGTCTATGTAGGAGACGTTCCGTGTGAGCTGACATTTAAGGAATACGAGTTACTGCGCTTTCTTGTGATGAATGCGGGAATTGTGATGTCCAGAGAGCAGATGATGGAGCATGTCTGGGGAACCTACTACGAAGGAGAAACACGCACGGTGGATATGCATATCAAGACGCTGCGGCAGAAGCTTAAGTCAGAAGGGGCAAGAATTAAAACAGTCAGAAATGTCGGGTATGTAATGGAATGAAAAAGAAAATCAACAGGCAGTTAATTGTGGCTTCGGTTCTCGCAACCGTGATTACGATGCTTTTCATGACGTTCGTGTTTTACGGACTGTTGAAGCAGCAGGTACGCGACGACCTGGAAGAATATGCGAAGCTGCTGTTATACACGGAAGAGTATAAGGAAGAGAGTCTGTATACGGTTGCGGCGGAGCAGACAGGAATACGTGTCACATGGATTGGAGCAGACGGAAGGGTTCTTGGGGAAACGGAAGGAAATTCCGCGGAAATGGAAAACCATGCAGAACGTCCGGAAGTGAAAGAGGCAATCCGGTACGGAGAGGGAACTGCCGTCCGTATTTCGGAGACATTGCAGAAAAGCACATATTATTATGCAGTAAGTCTGCCGGACGGGACGGTGCTTCGTCTGGCAAGGGATGCCGGAAGTATCTGGGGAGTGATGTCGCATGGTATTCCGGCATTATTAGCAGTGCTTTTGATTATTCTGGTGCTTTGTGTTCTGCTTGCAAGGCTGTTTACGAGAAATTTACTGCGACCGTTAACAGAGCTGGCGGAAAATCTCGACCGGCCGGAGGCGGTGCCTGTTTATAAAGAACTGGAGCCGTTTGTACAGACGATACGCACACAGCATGAAAACATTCTGCGAAGTGCGCGCATTCGTCAGGACTTTACGGCGAATGTATCGCATGAGTTAAAAACTCCGCTGACGGCAATTTCGGGTTATTCGGAGTTAATAGAAACCGGGATTGCGCAGGGAGAGGATATCCCGCGGTTTGCAAAGGAAATCCATCATAATTCCAACCGGCTGTTAGCGCTGATTAATGATATCATTCATTTGTCCGAAATGGACGGAAGCGATGTGCAGGTGCCGATGCAGAGCGTAGAACTGCTTTCTTTGGCAGAACGAACGGTGGAAGCAATGAAAGTCAATGCCCAAAAGCGGCAGGTAACACTTACGGTTTCGGGGGAAGAGGCAATCATTTATGCCAATCCCGACATGATAGAGGAACTGCTATGGAATCTGTGTGATAATGCAATCCGCTACAACAAGGAAAACGGATGTGTGACGGTTTCGGTTACAAAAGCTGCGGATAAGGTCTGTCTTGCGGTAACGGATACCGGCATCGGCATCCCGAAGGAGCATCAGGAGCGGGTGTTCGAACGCTTTTACCGTGTGGATAAGAGCCGTTCCAAGCAGACCGGAGGCACGGGACTCGGTCTTGCAATCGTCAAGCATATTGTGGCACAGCATGATGCGAGCATGGAGTTATTCAGTGAGGAAGGACGCGGAACGAGGATTTCCGTGCTGTTCCCGGTGAGACAGGGAGAAAAATAAAGAAAAGGTTTCCGGCAGAAGAGTGGAAAGGAAGAAGAAAGGGTATGATTACATGGCAGGATATTGTAACGGATGAGGCGGTCAGAACCTATATCAAGAAAGCAGATGAGTCGTTAATTGCGCTTGGCTATACGGAACACAGCTTTACGCATGTCGGAAAGGTGGCGCAGACTGCGGGCAGAATTTTAGAGACATTGGGTTATCCTGCGCGGGAGGTAGAGCTTGCAAAGATTGCGGGCTACCTGCATGACATCGGTAACGTCATTAATCGTGTGGACCATGCGCAGAGCGGCGCAGTCATGGCATTTCGTATCTTAGACCGCATGGGGATGGATGCGGATGAAATTTCTACGGTGATTACGGCAATCGGAAATCATGACGAATCGACGGCATTTCCGGTCAATGCGGTGGCAGCGGCACTCATTCTGGCTGATAAGACGGATGTCCGTTATACGAGAGTAAGAAATCAGGATGTTTCTACGTTTGATATCCACGACCGCGTTAATTTTTCGGTGAAGCAGTCAGAGGTTAAGGTTGTCAAGGATTCGTATCTGGAACTTAATCTGACGATTGACACTTCGGTTTGTGCTGTAATGGATTATTTTGAAATCTTTATGGGACGCATGATTTTATGCCGGAAGGCAGCAGAAAAGCTGTTACTTACCTTCCAGTTAGTGATTAATGGACAGAGAATACTATAAGTCAGAAGAGAATGATATAAGAGAAAAAAGTAAACCGCACCGGAACAGAGAAAGTAAAATTTCTGTTCCGGCGCAGTTTTTTTGTGCCGCATCTGACAGCGCATGCTGTTTTGTCCTATCGCCAGACGAGGTTGACGAACATACAGCATAACATGCCGACCACGGTTGGCAGCAGGATGGCAAGCAGCGTGTATCGAAGCTTTTTGGTTTCCTTGTAAATCGTGATACAGGTCGTTGAGCAGGGAAAGTGAAACAGCATAAACAGCATCGTGCAGACCGCGGTCTTTAACGTCCAGCCGTTTTGCAGGAACAGCAGCTTTAATTCGGCAAGACTTTCGTATTCAGTCAGCGTTCCGGAGGACAGGTAGCACATAATCATAATCGGCACGACAATTTCGTTGGCAGGAAAGCCGAGCAAAAATGCAAGCAGAATGACACCGTCCAGACCCATCAGCACGGCAAAAGGATGCAGAAGCTCTGCAAGTGTGGCAAGCAGCGGGCTGCCGCCTACAGAAACATTGGCAAGTACCCAGAGCAGAAGCCCTGCGGGAGCGGCAACTGTAACGGCACGACCGAGCACAAACAGCGTGCGGTCGAAGACGGAACGTACCAGTACCTTTCCGATTTGCGGGCGGCGGTACGGTGGAAGCTCCAGCAGAAAGGACGACGGCATTCCCTTTAGTATTGTGACCGAGAGCAGATAGGAAACCAGCATGGTAGCAAGTATGCCAAGCAAAATCACAAGAGCAAGAAGGAACGCTGCCTGAAGGGAGGAGTACCAGCCGACGGCTCCGGTGATAAAAAACATGCTAATCAGTGCAATTAGCGTCGGGAAACGGCCGTTGCACGGTACAAATGCATTGGTGAGGATGGCAATAAGACGTTCCCTCGGTGAGTCGATGATACGGCAGCCGATGACGCCCGCGGCATTGCAGCCAAACCCCATGCACATCGTAAGAGCCTGTTTCCCGCAGGCACGGCACTTTTTAAAACATGCATCCATGTTAAAGGCAATGCGCGGCAGATAGCCGGAGTCCTCAAGCAAGGTAAACAGCGGAAAGAAGATTGCCATCGGCGGCAGCATGACCGAGACGACCCATGCGAGTGTGCGGTAGGAGCCATGGACAAGCAGCTCTGCGAGGACGGTTGGAAGCGGAAGGCGAGTCAGTAAGTCATAGAGTATGTCTTCCAGACCGAACAGTGCATCTGCAAGCAGCTCGGACGGAGCATTGGCACCGGTAATCGTCAGCCAGAAGATGCAAAGTAAAAGCAGGAACATCAGCGGGAACCCAAACCATCTGCTGGTAAGGAGCCGGTCGGCGTTCCGGATGGATCTATCGTAGTCCGGCTTTGTATAGGTAAGTACTCCGTCGCATAAGGTATGTGCGAGCTCGGCAAGCGGAGGTTGTGCCGCTTTGTCTGCATCCGGCTCGGAACCTGTACCGGGGACAGGAAGAGCGCAGACTGCTTCCACAGCCTCTAACAGCTCCGTCAGCCCCTTTCTGCTTCTTGCCGATGTCCCGACAACGGGAACGTGAAGACGCTCCGACAGAAGCTTCAGGTTGACCAGGATACCCTTCTTTTCTGCTTCGTCCATCAGATTGACACAGAGGACGGAAGCGGGCTGACATCGGATAATCTGCAGGGCAAGAATCAGGTTGCGTTCTAAGCAGGTGGCGTCGCAGACAATAACGGCGGCATCGGCAACACCGCTTAAGATATAGTCTCTCGTGATTTCTTCTTCTGCGGAATGTGCGTCAAGGGAATAGCTTCCCGGCAAATCCACAATCAGATAGTCGGTTTCGCGGAAGTGACAGACACCGTGTGCGGAGCTTACGGTTTTGCCGGGCCAGTTTCCGGTGTGCTGTCTGCCGCCGGTCAGTGCATTAAAAACAGTACTCTTGCCGACATTCGGATTGCCGGCAAGAGCGATGATTTTATCGGTTTCGTGCTGTTTCTTGACAAATTCGTCACCATCCATTGCATGGTGACCTGTCGAGTGACTCGTCAGTCCCAAGCAGTATTACCTCGCTTTTCATGGAATATTTTTTTGGTTCCGGAGTATAGCGGATGCCGGTAAGGTCATCGAACCGGAAAGCAAATCTTGCACCCCGCACCAGCAGGATGGCAAGACTCCGCCCTGCGTTAATCTGGAGGCACTCAATGTCCGTTCCCTTGATGAGACCGATATCCGTCAGACGCTTAAATATATGATGATCCGCAGAAACCTCTGCTACAGTTCCCCGGTCGCCAACTTTGATGTTGTTTAAACAGACTTCCATTTTGAAATCTCAACCTTTGTTGTCATTATCAGTATATGCATGGAATGTGTTCCATGCCACCGAAAAGAAAAACGGTATAAAAATGTAAAAAAAACTTGATTATCTTCAAAAATCGTGTATCATAAATGGAAAAGCGTTGTTATATTGAAATTACAGAGGCAAAAGGATTCTGGGATTTGGAGGAGAAGCAGTACCATGAGTAAGGTTGTAAAATTCGGCGGCAGCTCGCTTGCCAGCGCAGAACAGTTTCGGAAGGTCGGAGACATCATCCACGCAGATGCCGGCAGAAAGTATGTCGTTCCGTCAGCTCCGGGAAAAAGGCATTCGGGAGATACCAAGGTAACGGATATGTTGTATGCCTGCTATGCTCTGGCGGAGGAAGGAAAGGCATTTGATACAGAGCTTGCACAGATTAAGGCAAGATATGATGAAATCATCGCAGGGCTTTCGTTAAAGCTTTCCTTAGAGGAGGAGTTTAAAACCATTCAGGTACAGTTTCAGAATAAGGCGGGTTCGGATTATGCAGCTTCCCGCGGCGAGTATTTAAACGGTATCGTTATGGCAAACTATCTCGGATATGAGTTTCTGGATGCGGCAGAGGTCATTTTCTTTGATGAAGAAGGAAACTTCCTTGCCGATAAGACCAATGAGGTGCTTTCCGAACGTGTAAAGAAGATGGGAAATGTTGTGCTCCCGGGCTTTTACGGTGCAAAGGAAAGCGGCGTGATCAAGACCTTTTCGAGAGGCGGCTCTGATATCACCGGCTCCATTCTTGCAAAAGCGGTGCATGCCGATATTTATGAAAATTGGACCGATGTTTCCGGATTTTTAATTGCAGATCCAAGAATCGTGGAAAATCCGGCAGCGATTACGACCATTACCTATAAGGAACTGCGTGAGCTTGCCTATATGGGGGCTACCGTGCTGCATGAGGATGCAATTTTCCCGGTCAGAAAGAGCGGTATCCCGATTAACATCCGCAATACAAACCGTCCGGAAGACCCGGGTACGATGATTGTGGAAAGTACCTGCAGACAACCGGAATTCACAATTACCGGTGTTGCCGGAAAGAAGGGCTTTGTCTCGATTAATATTGAAAAGGACATGATGAATTCCGAAGTGGGTTTTGGCAGAAAGGTACTGGAAGCATTTGAGATGAGCGGAATCTCGTTTGAGCATATGCCGTCCGGAATCGATACATTAAGCGTGTTTGTACATCAGCCGGAGTTTGAAGGTAAGGAGCAGACTGTCTTATCTGCCCTGCATCGTCTGGCAAAGCCGGACAGCATTGAAATTGATGCGGATGTAGCGCTGATTGCCGTGGTCGGCCGGGGCATGAAGTCCAACCGCGGTGTTGCGGCAAGAACACTGGCATCCTTAGCACACCGCAACATCAACATCAAGATGATTGATCAGGGTTCGAGTGAGTTAAACATTATCATCGGTGTGGCAAACAAGGATTTTGACGATGCCATCCGTGCTATTTACGAGATTTTTGTGAACACGCAGTTATAGGAGAAGAGCTTTGAAAACATTTTTATATGAGTATATTCATGAGGAGGCAAGAAAGGAGCTTGCCTCCTTTTCTGAAATTTTAGATGATTGGGAAAGGCTTTCGGAGGCGGATGCCCTGATCAGCAGAAATCTGCAGCTGACGAAAGAAGTACTGGAACAGGCAACGAGTCTGAAAATCATTGCGGTTCACGGAACCGGTATGGATGGTGTGGATTTGGAAGCGGCAGAACGCAGGGGAATCCGTGTCATATCGGCACCGCATCGTAATGCGGCATCGGTGGCGGAGCTGAATATTGCGCTGATGCTGTCGGCAGCAAGAAAACTTTCCCTGTCGAATCAGCTGCTTTCGGAAGGAAGAACGACGGCGGAGCCGGAGGTGGCAATGGCGCTTTCCGGTATTGAGCTTGCCGGAAAGACCGCGGCATTTCTCGGTGTCGGGGAAATTGCAAAAAGGACAGCATATATTTGCAGGCATGGCTTTGGTATGCGTCTTATCGGATGGTCGAGAAGCCTGTCAAGGGAAACGGCAGAAGAGCTTGGCATGGAATATGCAGAAACCATTACGGAGGCAGTGGCAGAGGCCGATTTTGTTTTACCCTGCATGGCTCTTTGCGAGGAGACAAAAGGAATCATCGGAAGAGATGTGTTTGCGGCAATGAAGCAGGGAGCATATCTCATTAATACGGCACGCGGAGGGCTGCTAAATGAAGCAGCTCTGGAAGAAGCGATACGGAATAGGCGGCTGGCGGGTGCGGCACTGGATGTGATAACGGAGGAGCCGTTAACAAAACATCATCCGTTGTACCGGCTTCCGCAGGTGGTACTTACCCCGCATATCGGAGCCAATACGGAAGAGGCGCTGTATCGTGTCGGTATGGCCTGCGTCGACGGAATTCGAAATTTTGTATCAAAAATGTAAAGGAATCTTTCGTTGAAATAATTATCATAACATGATACACTATTTCAGACGGAATCTGTTTACAGTTTGGACAGGTACTCCGCAATCAAAAGGAGAGAAAAACACTTTGAAGCATACATATCAAAAATTGATTTTTATTACCGCCGTGGCCGGAGCACTTGCGCTTTTTTCGGCATGTACGGAAGCAACACAGACCTGGAATCCGTCGTTTGTGTCATTGACACCTGCACCGACCAAAGCAGCAGAGCCGACAGCTGAGCCGCAGACAACCGAAGTACCGACTGAAATGCCGCTTCCGACAGAAGCCGTGCCGACCGAACCTGCGGCAAAACCGACAGCTGAGCCGACGATAGAACCGACGATAAAACCGACGGAGGCTCCGTCTGATGTACCGGAGCTGACAAAGGATGATTTTAATGCAGCCGACTTTTTTAAAGATACGGTGTTTGCGGGAGATTCCGTACTGTCTCTTTTTTACTGGAGGGTGCCGTATTATGATAAGGAAACCTTCGGCGGAAGTGATTTTCTTGTGGCGGTCAGTTACTCGGCAAGGGAAGCTCTGAAGGAAAACAGCGACCTTCATCCGATTTATAAGGGAGAACAGCAGCCAATCTGGGAGAGCATGAAGCTTATGAATCCGAAGAGAGTAATGTTGTTTTTCGGGCTGAATGACATCGGTGTCAACGGTGTGGATGGTTTTATAGAAAATTATAAAAAACTGATTGCCAATATCCAGGCAGCCGTACCGGAGACAAAGATTTATATCATCAGCATTACGCCGATGCGTGCGGATTGCGAGGGACCGGGACTTACCAATGCCAAAATTACGGAAGCAAACGGGAAGATACAGGAGTACTGCTTGGAAAACGGCATGGGGTATATTGATGTGGCAACCATGCTGATGGATGAAACCGGCGCACTGAATACGGAATACAGTGACGGTACGAATGTGCATCTGACAAAGGAAGCCTATCTGATGTGGAAGGATGTTCTTGTGGATTATGCAAAAGAACAGCTTCTGAAGGAATATGAAGCTGCGGGCGGACCGGCAGAATAAGAGACTTTGCAAAATGGGAGGTTGACTATGAAAAAGAGAGGATTACTTATCATTGCGGGATGTTTCCTTTCCCTTTGCCTGCTTACAGGCTGCGGAAAGAAGGAGGATAACCGTGAAGCAGTCGTTACGCAGACGTTGGAAGAGATTTATACACAGATGGAAACGAACGTGGAGCTTCCCACAATGGTACGGTTAGAAGATGATTACATTACAAACTATTACGGCGCGGATTTGTCGACCTTTGACGAGTATGTGTTTGCGGCGGCGGAGGATGCACTGCTGGCAGAAAATATCATACTGGTAAAGATGAAGGACGGCGAGAGCAATGAGGCTGTCGTAAAGCTTTTAAACAATATTATTAAGCAGAAGAAGACCGAACTGGAAAGTTATCTTCCGGAGCAGTACAAAATTGTGGAAAAGAGTGAGGTAGTCACAAACGGCGATTATGTCGTGCTGATTATTTCCTCAAAGAAAGCAGAGCTTTTGGAACAGCTTCCTGACGCTCTGAAATAACAGGAGAGTAGCATGGTTTTCAGCAGTATACCGTTTTTATTTTTCTTTTTTCCAACCTTTTTCCTATGCTATTTTTTGTTACCAAAGCAGTGCAGAAACTATGTGCTGCTTTTCTTCAGTTTACTCTTTTATGCGTGGGGCGAGCCGGTGTATGTGTTTCTGATGATAGGGGTATCGTTTTCCGACTATCTGCTTGGCAGGCTGATGCAGCGTTTTGATGAAAAACCGCTTGGCAGAAGGCTCTGCCTGTCAGCCTCGCTTTTGGTTGATTTAGCGGCGCTGGGCTTTTTTAAGTATGCGGATTTTCTTGTGGATACGGTCAATCATGTATTTGGGACAAGTCTTCCGCTGCTCTCGCTTTCGCTCCCGATCGGCATCAGCTTTTTTGTGTTCCAGTCGTTAAGCTATACCATTGATTTATACCGCAGAGAGGTCACTGTAGAAAAGAGCTTTCCGGAATACCTGATGTATGTTTCGATGTTTCCTCAGCTCATTGCGGGACCGATTGTCCGCTTTCAGACCGTGCGGGAGGAACTGCATCACAGAGTGATTCGCAGAGATGAGTTTTTTGACGGCGGGATGAGATTCCTGGTCGGATTATTTAAGAAGGTACTGATTGCCAACCAGCTCGGACTTCTCTGGGAGTCGGCGAAGCAGCTTCCTTCGGACGAGCTTGGTTTTGCCATGGCATGGCTCGGTGCAGCTGCATTTACGCTCCAGCTGTACTTTGATTTTTCGGCATACAGCGATATGGCAATCGGACTCGGCAGAATGCTCGGCTTTCATTTTATGGAAAACTTCAACTACCCGCTTGCGGCAGATTCCGTAACGGAGTTTTGGAGAAGGTGGCACATTTCCCTTTCCACCTGGTTCCGGGATTATGTATACATTCCGCTTGGCGGCAACCGCTGTAAGGTTGGACGGCATTTATTTAATATTGCTGTCGTATGGTTCCTGACCGGTTTGTGGCACGGGGCTTCGTGGAATTATGTACTATGGGGCGTTTATTACGGCGTGCTGCTGTGTATGGAAAAGTATGTCTGGGGAAGGGCGTTAAAGAAGCTTCCTGCGTTTTTCAGACATCTGTATCTCCTTGTCATTGTCATTGTCGGGTTTACCATATTTGCGATAGAGGATCTGGGCAGTGCCGTTTCCTATCTTGGCGTGATGTTTTTTACAAACGGAGTATCGCTTGGGGAACATCTTCTGTTTTATCTTAAGAACTACGGAACCGTTCTGCTTGCGGCAGTTCTTTTTGCAGCACCGACCGCAGTATGGCTGAAGAAAAAGGCAGAGAAGCTGCGCGGCACTGCGGCAAAGCTTGTGAGCGCAGGCGTCTGTGCGGTATGCCTTGTTCTGTTTGTCGTAACCGTTTCGTATCTTGTGGCGGATACCTATAATCCGTTTTTATACTTCCGTTTTTAGGGCAGAGGAAAGGAGCACGGAAATCAGTATGGAAAAGAAAAGTGCAAAGATTGTCTGGATTGCGGTGCTTGCGTGCATTCTGCTGCTTTCGACAGGGCTTTTGTTTCTTCCGAAAAAGGAATATTCCGAACAGGAAAACCGTTATCTGGAACAGTTCCCTAAGCTGACGCTGACAACCATTCGGGACGGTTCGTTCATGCAGGACTTTGAAACGTATGTATGCGACCATTTTCCGCTTCGCGATGCGTTTATGACGGTGCGGACGTGGTATGAACGTCTGACCGGAAAGAATCAGGTAGGCGGTATTTATCTGTGCAAGGATGGATATTTTATCGAGGAGTACCGGAAACCGGAGAACACGGAGCGTATCATTTCCGCATTTACACGTCTGGAACAGAAGGTAGAGCATGCCGACGTGACATTCCTGCTTGCACCGACGGCAGTCACAGTCTATGCGGACAGGCTTCCCGCTCATGCAAAAAATGCAAGTCAGACGGAGGAAATGGCACGTATTTACGCAGCACTTGCTTCAAAAACCGTAGACGTGACGGAGGCACTTCTTGAAAAAAAGGAGGAATATCAGCTTTACTACCGGCTGGATCATCACTGGACAACCTATGGCGCGTACGTGGCTTATGCGGAGTATTGTAAGGCGAAGGGGATGGAGCCGCTTGGCATGGATTGCTTCACACCGACGGTTGTGTCGGAGGACTTTCAGGGAACGATATATTCCAAGTTAAACGACCGGTTTGCCGGGACGGATGAAATTACCGTGTTTGCGCAGGAAGGACTTTCTCTTTCTGTCCGTTATCTTGACACGGATGAGGTGAGCGATTCGCTTTATGCGCCGAAGTACTTAAAGGAAAAGGATGAATACTCTTATTTTTTAAACAACATTCATCCGATGATTGAGATCATCAATGAGACAACAGACAGTGAGGATGTTCTGGTGCTGATAAAGGATAGTTATGCAAACTGCATGGTGCCGTTTCTGGTAAATCATTATCGGAAAATTTATGTGGTGGACACAAGGTATTATAAAGAATCTGTCAGCACATTTATCAACGAAAATGCGGAGGTAACGGATGTTTTGGTGCTGTACAATATGAATACGATAGATACGGACCTTGGCATCGGAGGCATTTATTAAACTTCCTACTTTCTCTTTGCGCCGATATGTGATATACTAGTATGCAAAAGGGCAAAAATTTGCCCATACAGGCAGCGCATAGGGAGGAACAGAATGAAAAAGGAAAAGGTCAGACTGAAGCTGAAGGGAGCTTTAAGGGGCTATCTCCAGTGGCCGCTGTACTTAACGGCACTGCTCTTATGCATGGTGTTAAGTATTTATATTGTAAATAAAACGGCAGCACTTATTATGCTCTGTTATACGGCAGTTTATGTGCTGATTGTTTTGCTTTTGTTTGTATTTAAACGCTCCTATATCATGGGAGAACTGGTACGCTTTGCGGTGGACTACGGTCAGGTGCAGCGTACATTTTTGAAAGAGCTGGACATTCCGTACGGTATTCTTGATATGGAAGGCCACTTAATCTGGGCAAACAACGAGCTGCGGGATATTATTGAATTTGATAAGACGGCAAGGCATTCCATTCGGGAAATTTTTCCGGACTTTTCGCTGGAGACACTTCCGACGGTTGAGGAGGATGTAACGATTCCTATCGTACACGGCAGAAAGAACTACCGTGTACAGCTTCGTCTGCTTAATCTGGATGAATATCAGGAGGATGTGCTCTGGGAAGCGCAGGTCGGAGACAGAACGACTGCCAATACGATGATGGCAATGTATCTGTACGACGAGACGGAAATTACGGCATTAAAGAAGGAAAACGTAGAAGAAAAGCTGATTGTCGGTCTGCTTTATATTGATAATTACGAGGAAGCCTTTGAGGGCGCCGATGAGGTTCGCCGTTCCCTTGTTACAGCGTGGGTGGAACGGGAAATCAACAAATATATGTCCAGTATCGATGCAATTATCAAAAAGCTCGAAAAGGACAAATATATTTTTGTGTTTAAGCAGAAATATTTAAATGTCATAGAAACAAACCGTTTTTCGATTCTGGAGGAAATCCGGAACTTAAATATTTACGAACTGTCCGTTACGATTTCCATCGGTATCGGCGTCGGGGCGCCGACCTACACGAAGAGTTATGAACTGGCACGTTCCGCCATCGACCTTGCGCTCGGACGCGGCGGCGACCAGGCGGTTGTCAAGGACGGAGAAAAGATTTCTTATTACGGCGGAAAGAGTGTAGGACTGGAAAAGAATACCAAGGTAAAAGCCAGAGTCAAGGCACATGCCTTAAAGGAATATATCGAAAACAAAGAGCGGGTTGTCATCATGGGACATTCGCTTGCAGATATTGACGCGCTCGGTGCGGCAATCGGTGTGTATCGTGTGGCAAAAACGCTGGAGAAAAAGGCGCATATTGTTCTTTCCGAAGTAAGTTCCTCCATTCGTCCGATGCTGGAACGCTTCCAGAACAATCCGGAATATGAGGAGGATATGTTTTTAACCGGCGCAAAAGCGCAGGAAGTTGTAGATGACAATACGCTGCTTGTGGTGGTAGACGTCAACCGGCCGAATTTTACGGATTGCAAGGAACTGCTTGCGTTGACAAAGACCATTGTGATTTTAGACCATCACAGACAGACCGGAGAGGCCATTGAAAATGCAGTGCTTTCCTATATTGAGCCGTATGCGTCCTCAACCTGCGAAATGGTAGCGGAAATATTGCAGTATATCGGTGAGGGCTTCAAGCTGAAGACTGTGGAAGCGGATGCCATGTATGCCGGCATAATGATTGATACAAATAATTTTCTTATGAAGACCGGAGTGCGTACATTCGAGGCAGCGGCTTACTTAAGAAGAAGCGGGGCGGATGTGACAAAAATCCGCAAGCTGTTCCGAACTGAGTTCGCAGAATATCAGGTAATAGCTGAAGCCGTCTCATCTGCAGAAGTATTTATGGAGTATTATGCGTTTGCGGTATCGGAAAGCAAGGGTCTGGAAAGTCCGACCATCGTTGCGGCACAGACAGCGAATGAGTTGCTAAATATTGATAAAGTTAAGGCATCCTTTGTTTTCACAGAATATGCTGATAAGATTTATATCAGTGCACGTTCCATTGATGAACTGAATGTGCAGGTAGTAATGGAGAAAATCGGCGGCGGCGGGCACATGAGCGCTGCCGGCGCACAGATGGAGGATTGCGCAATAGAAGAGGCGATAGAGCGGGTAAAACAGGTATTACGCGATATGGCGGAGAAAGGAGAAATATAACATGGAAGTTATTTTATTGGAAGATGTAAAGAGTCTGGGCAAAAAAGGGGATATTGTTAAGGTAAGCGACGGTTATGCCAGAAACTTTATTCTTCCTAAGAAACTCGGAGTGGAAAAGACAGCAAAGACACTCAATGATTTAAAGCTTAAGAAGGCAGCGGAGGAAAAGCGCCAGCAGGAAATTTTCGAGGAAGCAAAGGCACTTGCAGCACAGATTGAGGCGGGCAGCATTGTATTAAAAATTAAGGGCGGCGAAGGCGGACGTACCTTCGGCTCCGTTTCCACCAAGGAAATTACGGTAGCAATGAAGGAACAGATGAAGCTTGATGTCGACAAAAAGAAGCTGCAGCTTGCAGAGCCAATCCGCAATTTCGGCACGTATCATGTACCGATTCGGTTGCATCCGAAGGTAACGGCAGAGGTTACCGTGAAAGTAGAAGAAGCATAGGCAGGATAAAGAACGGGGAAGGTCATGGAAGAGGCTCTCATTAAGAAAGTACAACCGCATAGCAAAGAGGCAGAGCAGTCGGTCATCGGTTCCATGATTATGGATAAAGAAGCGATTGTCGTGGCATCGGAAATTTTAAAGCCGGAGGATTTTTATATCCGCCAGTACGGCGTTTTATTTGAAGCCATGGTGGAGCTTCACAATGAAGGAAGGCCGTCCGACCTTGTCACGATTTTGGATAAGTTAAAGGAAAAGGATGTTTCTCCGGAGGTATGCGGCATGGAATTTATCCGTGACGTAACCGATGCGGTACCGACCTCCGCAAATATCAAATATTATGCCGATATTGTAGCGGAAAAGGCACTTTCCAGACGGTTGATTAAAATTACCGAAACGATTGCAAACACCTGTTATCTCGACAAGGAACGTGTCGATACGATTCTGGAGGAGACGGAAAAGCAGGTATTCAGTATTATTCAGAACCGCGGCGGCGGAGATTATGAGGACATCAGGGAAACGGTGTTCCGGGCACTCCGGAATATTGAGGCAGCGGCAAAAAGCAAGGGGCGGATTACGGGAATTGCGACCGGCTTCCGGGACCTGGACTATAAAACTGCCGGTCTGCAGCGTTCGGACTTAATTCTGATTGCGGCAAGACCGTCCATGGGAAAAACGGCACTCGTGTTAAATCTTGCCGAGTATATTGCGGTACGCTCCCATATTACAACGGCAATCTTCAGTCTGGAAATGTCCAAGGAACAGTTGATTAACCGTATGCTGGCAATGAACTCCAGGGTAGATTCCCAGAATATCCGGACGGGTGACTTAAAGGACGAGGAATGGGCAAATCTGATGGAGAGCGCAAGAAATATCGGCGAGTCCGGTCTTGTCATTGACGATACGCCGGGCATTTCGATTTCTGAGCTTCGCTCCAAGTGCCGTAAGCTGAAGCTGGAAAAAAATTTAGGTCTTGTTATCATCGACTATCTGCAGTTAATGAGCGGAAGCGGGCGCTCGGAGTCCAGACAGCAGGAGGTTTCGGAAATTTCACGATCCTTAAAGGCACTGGCCAGAGAAATCAACTGTCCGGTCATTGCACTGTCGCAGTTAAGCCGTGCCGTGGAGCAGCGTCCCGATAAGCGTCCGATGCTTTCGGATTTGCGTGAATCCGGTGCGATTGAGCAGGATGCCGATGTAGTTATGTTTATTTACCGCGACGAATATTATAACAAGGACACCGAGGAACCGGGCATTACCGAGCTTATCATCGGTAAACAGCGAAACGGTCCGACCGGAACCGTAAAGCTGAAGTGGATGGGACAGATTCAGAAGTTCGGAAATCTGGAGCAATCCGGGCAGAGAGATTAAGCAATTTGCAGGCTTGTCTGAAAAGGCAGGCCTGCTTGTTTTTTTGTCGACGAAAAGTATGGGAAAATATTACTTTTATCTTGCGAACCGGTATATTCTTCGGTATCATAAATTCAGTAGAATCAGCATGGAAGGATGACAGGAATGGATGCAGGAGCAGAAGAAAGATATACCATTTCGGAAATTGCGAAAATGATGGGGATAGAACAGAGTGTATTAAGGTCGACGGAAAAGCAGCTTGGTCTGGAGATTCCGAGAAGTGAGGGAAACAGGCGTTATTACCGCGAGGCGGAGGTGACACTGTTAAAGGATGTGCAGAAGCTCAGAGAAGAAGGCTTTACGTTCCGGATGATTAAGCTGTTGCTGCCGAAGCTGTCGGAGGTGTTGGAACTGAAGACAGAGGAGCGGCGCAGCCTCCGGCTTAAAATGAAGAAAATTCTTGCGGACATGCAGGCGGAGGAAGAAGAGGAAGATACTTCTGTTGCAAAAA
Source organism: Lachnospiraceae bacterium (assembly GCA_051880375.1). GTDB lineage: Bacteria > Bacillota > Clostridia > Lachnospirales > Lachnospiraceae > SIG299. The sequence continues at coordinate 77,393 of JBJENV010000078.1, read as the reverse complement.
TTCCGAACGGAGAACCGGTAGAAGGCACAGAAGAAAACGGACAGGCTTATGCTGTTTTCGGTACGGTGATGACGGAACTCCTGACGCAGAATAATAAAGCTCTGCTGGAGGAAATGGATACGCGCATTGCACAGAGAATCATGAAGGAAATGAATTATCTGTTCAGAGAGCGGGAGAGCCTGGAAGAGGAGCGCTACCGTAAGTTGGACCGCACGATACGGGAGTATCAGGCGGCAAGACAGCAGACGGCAATAGAGGAGGAGCGCCGTGGATTCTTCCGCAGGGGCTCCGGCAGAAAGTGACAAAATGAAAAGGGACTGTAAAAACGACCCTAAAGAAAAATCGCTGTAGGCCATAGTGCTTACAGCGATTTTTATGTTTGCTACGATATGAATTACTGCTCGATAGAACCTGTTGGGCATGTAGCTGCACAAGCACCGCACTCTAAGCAGGCATCGGCATCAATTTCGTAATGGGAAGCTCCTTCGGAAATTGCGCCTACCGGACATTCAGCAGCACAAGCGCCGCAGCTGACACAGCCGTCGTTGATTTTATATGCCATGATGGTATCCTCCTTCTTTCTTACTGTCCCTATTCTAATATAAAATGATAAAAAATACAAGGTGAATTTTTTGGTTGACGGGAATGTGAAATAGAAGTTATCTTTCAGTGCTCCTTCTTTCGTTTTGGAATTGCAGAAATACGGGATTTTATGTATACTATAAAAAATGGGAAATCTCAGGAGAATTTATGAACGAAGGAATTGGAAAAATCTTAAAAAAAACAAGAGAGGAAAAGCATCTGACAAGGGAAGATGTTTGTGAGGGGATTATTACTCCGGATACCTTGCGTGCGGTAGAAGCAGAAGAACGAGAAGAAAGCTACTGGGTGCTTCGTGCGCTTCTTGGAAGACTTCATGTTCTGGATTCAGCCGTCATATTTCATCTTGACCACAAGGAAAATCAGATGGTAAACATGGAAATAGAGCTTTATCGCGATTTATTACTTTGGAGATATGATGAAGCAGAAAGTAAGCTTATGGACTTTTATCAGCTTTGTAACAAAAAAGATTTTTTACAGTTACAGATTTATTATAGACTGCATGCTATGTTGAGAAAACGTCAGAATAAAATAACGGAAGAGGATCAGAACGAAATCCAGGGATTTGTGGAACAGGCGATTCCCTGCTTTGAGGAGCGGTTAAAACAGAGAAGATTGTTTTCTCCAGATGAATTGGCATTACTGATAGAGTATTATGAATGTACCGTATCAAATACAGCCGAGCGGATGAAAAAATTATATCTGATTCTGACTTATGTTGAATCAGAGTATGCCAATATAGAAAGAGCATATTCATTTTATGCGGTATTAAAGTACTGCTTTGCAAAATGTCAGTACGAGATGCGGGAATATGAGGGATGTATCAGACAGTGCAAAGATGGATTAAAGGTTTCTGAGTATTTCAGAGTGTGTTATTTAAATGCAGAGCTTTATGAACTGATGGCAGATGCCCAGGGAGAAATAGAAAAGGAAACTTCTAAGTTGCAGCAGGCGAATGAGAACAGTATAAAAGCTATCGTGCATAATTATATGCTTGCGGATACGGTTTATGATACGTTTTATCATGGGTATCATCATGAGCATAGCGAAAACATTAATAGGAAGATTGAATTATGGAAAACTATGATATCGCACAAAATTTACGAATGAAAAGAGAAGCATTAGGCTACAGCAGAAAAAAAGTATGTGAGCTGTGTAACTATGTTTTTTCAGAGAAGACGCTTTACCGGATGGAAACAGGGCTGGCAGATATGAGCAGGCATACGATAAAAGAATTGTTGAAGCTTTATCACCAGGTATCACATACGGCATGTGCTGCAATGGATATGGAAAGCTACACGGTATACCGGATGTATAATGAAATCCTTGTTCTCATGTTTCAAAGGGAATATAAGGAGGCAGAAAGAAAACTGGAGCTGTTTGAAACGTATGTAGCGGAAAATTCAAACCCGGGAAGAACATTTTTGAATGCTTTAAAAAGAGAAGTAAAATGCCTTACAACGGATGAATCCGTAAGAGAGAATGAAAACTTTGAGTTTTTTGAGGATACGTTAAAGCAGATGGCGCCGGAGGGAGCAGACATCAGCAAATGGCCGTTTACGGATGCCGAATTGAATACCTACTTGACTTATTTTAATATGCTGTTTTTAGCAAAAAGGTATGACAGTATGATACCTTTGCTGGAACAGCTATTGGAAAACATAGAACAAGGTTATTTGAATTTTGATCTTTATTCAAGATTTCTTTCCGGTTTTGCCTATCGCCTGGCTGACGCATTATTGAATACAAATCAATACAAAAAAGCAAATGACCTTGTAGAAAGTGCCACCAAGGAACTCATTGCATATGGAGATATGTCAGGATTATATATGCTGAAAAACTGTCTCATACGTTATATAGAGCGAAAAAACTTTTTTGATGATGAGGTATTAAAGGAACAGTGCTTTCAGGAAGTAAAAAGATTATATTATCTAAGTTTAGCGTGCAATGACACATGGTATATCAAATTTTTTGAGAAACGCTTAAAGGAGATTTATCATAATATAGAAACTTAATATTATAGAAGAAATTTGGTGAAAGTGTAAATAGACAGATTTTGCTGCCCCAGTGAGTAAATTTGTCTATTTATTATCTTGCATATTCATGATAAAATGAATAAAAGGAGGCGAAAAACAGCCTCTTATGAAAACGCCGTGGTAAACTTCTTCAAGGGAGGGTGTATATGAAAAAGTCTGCGGTATTATTGCTTATTCTTTTCATTTTTGCCGGCTGCCAGAATAGTGAAGGGCAGGAAAATCCTACGGCAGCGCCTGTGCCAACAGAAAAGCCGGCAGTCACTGCTGCGCCGACTCCGTTCATAACGCTTTCGGCTTCCGTTACATATACTCCGGTTATGGCAGACGGAATCACAAGAGTACTGTGTAACGAAGGAGAAGGAATAGAACTTGATTTAAACGGCGATGGAGCGGCAGAGCAGATCTATACCGCGGAGGAAGGCATTTATATCAATGGTATTTTGCAGGAGCTTTGCTATCCATGGAGACCTGTCTATAAACCGTTTGAGACGGATTATCATCAGCCATGGGAAGAATATTATATTGTGGATATCGATGTGTCTGACGGGTATTATAATTTAGTGTTTTTCTATGAAACAGCCGATCCTGTGGAGTCCATTACCTACTATGACAGTGAGTTGAAGGAAATTGACTGGTTAACAACATTCGGTTCCATGCGGCCATTCAGTACAGCGGAATATGATGGAGACGGTACTCTTTTGGTCAGGGATGTGATTGTGGATTTTCTGGGAATACAGTATGGTGCGGATCTAACATACCGCCTGAATGATAAGGGAACGCTGGAACGGATGGACTCTTTTATTGCGACACCTGTGCCGTATGAATTGGAATTACTGGAACCGCTTGTCATGTATACAGAGCCGGATGATACCGGTGAGGAGATTCTTTCCAGACCACAGAAGGTATATAGCCTTGGCACCTTGGGAGATTGGGCAAAAGTGCGGTTAGAGGATGGTACAGAGGCGTGGCTACATTTTAAGGATGTTTCCGGAGAAGGCTGTATTCTGGACAATGGGAAGCGGGCTTATGATGTATTTGGAGGATATCCGGATGCCGGTTAATTATGGGGTAATATTGACCATTCAGGTTGTCGTGCTGCTGAATGTGCCGCTGTATATAAAAATAAGGAGGTTTCAATGAGTATGTTTCAGTGTTTTAGAAAAAAGATGATATTCCTACTAATGACTACATTTTTTCTTTTAATCTGCGGCTGTGCAAAGCAGGAGAACGGCGCAAAGGAATCAACGCCGACACAGGCTCCGGGGACATGGTGTTATGAGCCCGGGAAAAATGATGAGTTTGATTATACGGTGGAAACTTATGACTATGCGTGCTTCATTAAGGAAATCCGGCCGGAGGAAATGAAAATAGTGATTGATCCGATACGGTATATTGATTCTAAAGAACAGGACCGGTGGCATGCCGCAGGCAATGAGGGCGAGATGGATGGCAGCTATGACATTTGGAATGAAGCGGTTGACAAGGTAGAATTGACGCTTACGCAGGCAACCGAATATCATATGAATATACACCCGTCCGATGTTTCCTATGAGTATGTGAAGGAGCATTGCGACCGCTATTTCGGTGAAGAATATGTAACAAGCGACCCGGAATTGTTTTCTTACCACTTGCAGCATTTTACAGAGTCGCTCACTCAGTTTTATGAGGAAGGAAAGAATAATCTTTCCTGGTTTGTCATCCTCGACCAGGATGGAAATGTAGCGTATTTCATCGAGGGACCGCGTTATTAAAAGAGAATTCTGATATTATGAAAAGTGCTATGTGAAAATTTTTTCACACGGCACTTTTTTATTACAGGAAAATATGCCGAGGATGTTCTTCGCAAAAATGCGGAAAAAGAACGCAATATTTGAGTAGAGGATAAAATGTCATGTTGATATAGTTAGACTATAAAAACATGGGGAAACAGACAGGAGAGGGGCGTAGTGTGAAAAATCACACTGAAAGTGCTGATTTTTCACACGGAATTTGTGCCGTAGCGTCACAAATTCCCCTGATGGCAGGCGCGAATCTGATATTCGCGCCGCCCCGTCGCGCAAACGCTCCGGAATGGAGGTTTATATGGAACAGAACTATGAAGCGTGTGGACCAAAGGCTCCGAAGGACCCGACCAAAAAGCGTCCTGCAGTTTATATTATGTTAGATGACGGGGTGGAGGGAAGACCCAACGGACAGGGTGGTTACAGTGAAGTAAATTATTTGGAAGGACGGGTTGCAGCAAAGGTAACCTCACTGCTTCCGGAACTGGATGCCCGGCTTGCAGAAGATTTGCAGCACTGCAAAGATTTTAAACGGCTCGTACACAGTATCGGTGTTACACTGCTTTCCGACAAGCCGGAAGACCGGGAAGAAACGATAGGTTTTTCACTACAGTGCAGAACAGAAACCGGCTATAACGGAACCTGCTACCGGACAGAGGTAACGTGTAACGGACAGGAGGCGGTAATGCTTGTCAGCGATTATCCGGAATGTCTTGAGGATACCGTGTTAGCTGCCTTCCAGATGAACTTCCCAAAATACTTTACCGGAAAAATGACAGTAAAGTTTTATCTGAATGACGGATACGAGGTGCCGGAGCTGATTCCGGACCCTCCGGTAGATTTTACATCGGAACGTTATCAGAAGATGCTTGCCGATTCCTGCATGAATGTCGGCAACCTGTACCGTATGAAGCGCGCGATTGCAAAGGCGAGGGCAGGAGAGGATGTTACCATTGCCTATATCGGCGGTTCCATTACGCAGGGAGCGGGAGCAAAGCCGATTGCAACGGAGTGCTATGCATACCGCTCTTATCTTGCGTTCCGGGAACGCTTTGGATACGGTGACGGAAGCAATGTGCATTATGTCAAGGCCGGAGTGGGAGGAACTCCTTCTGAACTTGGGCTGACAAGATATGAGAGTGATGTCTTAAGAAACGGTACGGTTGTTCCGGACATTGTTGTGATAGAATTTGCGGTGAATGATGCCGGAGATGAAACAAACGGTGTTTGCTTTGAAAGTCTTGCATTGATGGCAATGGAGGGAGCAGGACATCCGGCGGTACTCCTGATGTTTTCCGTCTTTATGGATGATTTTAATCTTCAGGAGAATTTGTCGAGAGTCGGATATCACTATAATCTGCCGATGGTAAGTGTCAAGAATGCAGTGGTTCCTCAATTTTATGAGGAACATCCGGTTATCACAAAGCGTCAGTACTTTTATGATTTGTATCATCCGACCAATGCCGGACACAGAATTATGGCAGACTGCATTGATTATTTCTGGAAACTTGCAGATTTAGGCGCAGAGGATACGGATGATGTAGATTTGACTAAGGAACCGGTTATCGGAAATACCTATCGCGCACTGAAAGCATTTGACAAAGAAAGCGCAGCAAAGCATGCAGCGGTAAAGAGGATAGAAGCAGGTTCCTTTGAAGATACGGATACTGCGCTTCAGTGTGTGGAACAGGATGACCACGCTTATACCACGCCGGAATTCCCGGCTCACTGGATGCATATGGCGGGGAAAGGAAAAGAAAGCTTCCGGCTGGACATTTGCTGTAAGGATTTGCTGCTTGTCTATAAGGACAGCGGAGATCCGACCTTTGGCTGCGTGGAGGTATGGGTAGACGGAAGCTGTACAAGAACGATAAATCCGTTAGAAATCGGCTGGAACCACTGCAATGCGGTTATTGCGTACAGCGGTGAACAGACAGGTGAACATCAGGTAGAGATTCGGCTGATTCCGGAGGATGGAAGTAAAAACTTTACCATTCTGGGATTTGGCTATACCTTAGCATAAGGATAAGAAAAATGAAAAAAAAAGTAAGTCTCAAATACGGCTGGACCTTTCAAAAGCAGCCAATAAAGGAAGGACAGATACCGGAACATTATGAAGAAGACCGATTTTGCGAAGTAGTAATACCGCATGATTGGCTGATAGAAAATGCGGAAAACCTGTATGAGGATTCTGTCGGCTGGTATCGTCGGACGCTTGAGGTAGACGTAAACGAACAGCGAAAGCTCTTTTTGCGTTTTGAAGGTGTTTATATGAACGCTTCCATTTATGTAAACGGGCAAAAAGCGGGAGAGTGGATGTACGGTTACACCACCTTTGAGGTGGAGATTACGGACTTTGTCCGGCCCGGAAAAAATGATATTCTGGTCAAGGTCGTTCATCAGGCGCCGAATTCCAGATGGTATACCGGAGCGGGAATTTACCGTCCTGTCTGGCTGATTTACCGGAACCGTGTACATTTTGCGGCAGACGGTATTTATATTCATACGCGAAAAGAGGGCAACGGGTATCATACCGAGGTGACGGCAGAAATTTCACTTCCGGAAGCGGAGCGGCTTTCGGAAGATACGGTTGTCTATACGATTTACGATAAAGAGCACCGTGTGGTGATGCAAAAGCAAGCTTCTGTAGCGGAGCCGGATGCGGATTTGTATGTAGAACATCCGACAGAGTGGTCCGGGGCCTGCCCTTATCTTTATGAATTACAGGCAGAACTCTTCCGGGACGGAGAACTGCTTGATTCCGAATGCATCCGCTTTGGCTACCGGACGATAGAATTTACCAGTGATCGCGGGTTTTTCTTAAACGGAGTTCACGTGAAGCTGCAGGGTGTCTGCCTGCATCATGACCTTGGCTGCCTCGGAAGTGCGGTCAACAAAGATGCCATACGAAGACAGCTGAAGCTCATGAAGGAAATGGGCGCAAATGCGATTCGTACCGCACACAATATGCCTGCCGTGGAGTTGATGGAGCTTGCTGATGAAATGGGGCTTCTGGTGATGAGCGAGGCATTTGACTGCTGGAAGAAGGGAAAGACGCAGTACGACTACGGACGCTTTTTTGAAGACTGGGCGGAAAGGGATGTGGCAAACTGGATACGGAGAGACCGCAATCATCCGAGTGTGATTCTCTGGTCGGTCGGCAATGAAATTTATGATACGCATGCGGACGAGCGGGGCCAGGAGACACTGCGTTGGCTGATGCAGCTGGTACAGAAGCATGACCCGAAGCAGAATGCTTTTGTTACCTTTGCAAGCAATTTCCTTCCCTGGATTAATACGCAGAAGTGCGCAGATATCATTAAACTGACCGGATATAATTATGCGGAGAAGCTCTATGAAGAGCATCACAGGGAGCATCCGGACTGGATCATTTACGGAAGTGAAACGGCTTCTGTTGTGCAGAGCCGCGGTATTTATCACTTCCCTCTTGCAAAGGAGATTTTAGCGGACGATGACGAGCAGTGTTCCAGTCTTGGAAACAGTATTACCAGCTGGGGTGCACCGAGTATCGAATTTTGTATTACAAAGGAACGCGATACAGAGTATTCGCTGGGGCAGTTTTTGTGGTCCGGTATCGACTATATCGGGGAACCGACCCCGTACCACGGAAGGAATTCCTATTTTGGCCAGGCGGATACGGCAGGTTTTCCAAAGGATTCTTATTATATGTATCAGGCCGGATGGACGAGTTACCGTGAAAAGCCAATGGTACATATTTTCCCGTACTGGGATTTTAATCCGGGACAAAAGATAGATGTCAGGGTGTGCTCTAACGCTCCGGTGATAGAACTGTTTTTCAACCACAGATCTCTCGGAAAACGCCAGCTTGACCATAAACATGGAAAAAGCATCACGGGAGACTGGCAGCTTCTTTATGAGCCGGGAGAATTGTATGCGGCTGCATATGATGAGAACGGTAACATCGTTGCAGAGGACAGACAGGTATCCTTCGGGGATGCCGCGGAGCTTTGCCTTGAGGCAGACAAAACGACAATTGCTGCCGAGGACGAAGCGTTGATTTTTATTACGATTTCGGCGAAGGACAGAAACGGCGTTCCGGTTCAGAATGCAAATAACAGAGTAATGGTATTCGTAGACGGAGCCGGAGAGCTTGCAGGACTGGATAACGGAGACAGTACGGATACCGACCCGTATTGTACGGATTCGAAGCGCATGTTTGGCGGAAAGCTGTTAGCGGTAGTACGAAGCACCGGAGCTGCCGGAGAAATCAAGGTGACGGTTGCTTCGGAAGGAATGAAGGATGCGGTACTGGTTTGCCGTGCAGAAGGAGAAAGAAGCACGGAAACACTGACCAGAAAGCGTCCGTTTGCGAAGAAGAGGCAGGATTTTGTTAAAATCCCGATTCGAAAAATAGAACTGCATCCGCAGGGCGCTACCCTGCTTACACCGGAAAACAGGAGTACAGAACTATGCGCAGAGGTTTATCCGGAAAACGCAGATGCACAGAAACTCTTCTGGAGAGTGACAGATGCTGCCGGTGTCGACAGCACCTTTGCAACCGTCCGCCTGGAGAAAGAGAATTCGAAGAAAGCAGAGATAGAAGTAAGGGGCGACGGTGAATTTTATGTCCGCTGTATGTGCAAAAACGGAAGAAATGCTGTTTCACTGATTTCCATGTTGGAATATCGCTCGGAGGGACTTGGAAAGCGGAATCTGAATCCGTATGAATTTTTGTCGGCATCCCTTTTTTCGGCATCCGGCGGAGCCATCGGAAACGGAAACGAGCGGGGAATTTCGACGTCGCGGGACGGGAAGAGCTGGGTAGCATACGAAAACCTCGATTTTGGAGAGTTTGGCTCGGATGAGGTGACAATACCCGTATTTTCCTTTGGAGAAACGCCGTTTACCTTCTGGGAAGGGATTCCGTATGAGAAAGGAAGTCAGATTATCGGCAGAAAGGATTACACCCTGCCGAGTGTATGGAATACCTATCTTCCGGATACCTTCCGTCTGCAGAAACGTCTTCACGGAATTACCACGTTTGCTGTAGAATTAGACCGGAAAATTCATATGAAGGGATTTCAGTTTACGAAGCGGGAAAAGGCATACAGCCGTCTGGCGGCGGCAGAGGCGGATAGCATTTATGGTGATACCTATGAAAAGCAGGAGGCTTCCATTGTGGGTATCGGAAACAATGTAACTCTGGTATTTGAAGGTATGGACTTTGGGGAAAACACAGCAGGAAAGCTTGTGATTTGCGGAAAGACACCGCACGAGTCCAACAATATACAGCTTTTCACCGAATGGGAAGATGGAAGGAAGGAACGGGAATCACTGGAATTTTCGTATGCAAAAACAGATACGGAGCGGGAATTTACGATTGCACCAAAACAGGGAAGGACAAAGGTTTCCTTTGTGTTTCTGCCGGGCAGTGCGTTTGATTTTGCGTGGTTTCAGTTCCGGAAAAATGTGCCGGATTCTGAAAGTTAGCAAAAAGAGAGCAATAAATCACAACAATCGTAAAGAATTTTTCTGCCGTTTCGTGTATAGTGAAAGTAAAGTACTGTACCTGTCGGGCGCAGAGAGGAAAGGATGAAGGTTATGCGAAAAGGAAAAGGGTTGGTAGCAGCAGTATTGGCAGCGGTTTTATGTCTTGGAGGACTGGGCGGACAGACCGGGAAAGTATGGGCAGAAGAGGGGGAAAACCTGATTATTAATGGTTCCTTTGAGAATCCCGACCAGCTGGAGGTATGGAATGTGCACCAGAACGGTGCCACAATTACGGCGGAGGTTTCGGAAACTCCGGTGGTGGACGGCATTACCACCTACGGAAAGATTACAGACAGAACCTCGAATTATCAGTGCTTTGCCCAGAATGTTACAGATAAGGTAGAGAAAAACCAGACCTATTATTACACGTTTTATGTGATGCTGGACCCGGAAGACTATAAGGATGCACCGGCGGAGCAGCGCAGTGTGGAGATTTCTCCGCACATCCGTGCAAACGGCAGTGACAGCTACAGCCAGGGTGTGAGCGGTACGGTGCAGCAGATTCTGGAGCCGGGTGTATGGACCAAATTTACCGGAACCTTTACACCGACCTGGAGCGGGCAGGTGGAAATGGTTGCGCTTCGCTTTTTGGAGCAGGGTACACAGTACGGTCAGGGACCGGGCGTTAAGGGAACCTATTATGTAACCGGAATTGAATTATACCAGAAGACGGCAGAACCGGAAAAAATCCAGAAGAACATTGTAGACTTAAAGGATGCTGTGACAAAGGTAATGGGGGAGGATTTCATCGTAGGAACCGCCATTGTTAATTCCGAGCTTACGGATGTGGAGTTGATGGGACTGGTCACAAAGCATTTTAATGCGGTGACGTTAGGAAATGAGTTAAAGCCGGATGCCATGTTTGGCTATAGTAATAACCCAAGAACCGAAACAGTGGTATTTCATGGTGAGGAGCTGTTAGTTCCGGTTCTGGATTTTTCGCGTGCAGAGCGGACACTGGATGTCATTTATAAGTGGAATAAAAACCATCCGGAGGATACCATCCGGGTTCGCGGACATGTCCTTGTATGGCATTCCCAGACACCGGACTGGTTCTTTTACGAGAATTATAAAACCTCCGGAAAGCTGGTAGATGCAGAGACCATGTCGAAGCGTCTGGAATGGTACATTGCTTCGGTGGCAGAACATTTTACCGGAGAAGACAGTAAGTATAAGGATATGTTCTACGGCTGGGACGTAGTAAATGAAGCAGTCAGCGACAGCACCGGCACATACCGCAGTGACAAGGAAAATTCCAAGTGGTGGGCTGTTTACCAGAGCAATGAGTTTATCATTCAGGCGTTCCGGTTTGCAAATCAGTACCTGCCGGAGAGTGTGGATTTATATTACAACGATTACAATGAGTTTCACAGTAAAAAGGTGCAGGGAATAGCACAGCTTTTGCGGGATGTCAAGGAAGCGGAAGGAACCCGTATCGACGGCATGGGCATGCAGGGACACTATGAGACCCAGATGAATCCGACCACTGCTGTCTTTGAGAATGCTGTAAGGACTTATGGACAAATAGTAGATAAGATACAGATTACGGAGTGGGATTTAAAGGTAAGCTCCGATTACATAGGAACCGAATACAGTAAGGAAACCGAGTACCGCCGACAGGCAAACCGGTATCATTCTTTTTATGAATCCATCAAAAAGCTGCAGGCGGAAGGAATCAACTTCTGCGGCATGACCTTCTGGGGTGTCATTGATCCGAACTCCTGGCTGCAGACTTCGAACAGTGTCGGAGGTGCCGCTGACGGAAAGAGCAGTCAGCTTCCGCTACTGTTTGACGGAGGCTATCAGGCAAAGCCGGCATTCTGGGCATTTGCCGATGAGGACAAATACCTCAGCCTGACCCAGCCGACACCGACGCCGTCTCCGAAGCCGACACCGTCTCCAAAACCGACAGAGGTTCCGAAATCTACCGAAGCACCCGAACCAACCGGGGAACCTGTGCCGACAGAGGATTTGGAAGCGGAGCAGCCGGACGTGGCAGAACCGGCAGTACAGAATGACAGCAGGAATGCCATCGGGTATGTGGCTGTTGCGGCAGGAATTGTTGTTCTTTTGGCAGCAGGTATCTTCATCTGGAAGAAAAAACGTGGATAACCGGGAGGACGGACATGGAAATTGTACGGAATAAAGAGAAAAATGCAGAATTCAGACAGCGTGCGGAAAAACTGGTAGCACAGATGACTCTGGAGGAAAAGGTAAGTCAGACACTCAACTGGGCACCGGAAATCGAACGCCTCGGCATTAAGAAATATAACTGGTGGAATGAAGCTCTGCATGGGGTGGCACGTGCAGGAGTTGCTACAGTGTTTCCTCAGGCGATTGCTTTGGCAGCCACTTTTGATGAGGATTTTATCGAGGAGGTGGCGGATGCCATTTCCACGGAGGGACGTGCCAAGTTTAATATGGAACAGGCATCGGATGACACGGATATCTATAAGGGGCTGACCTTCTGGTCTCCGAATGTGAATATTTTCCGTGATCCGCGCTGGGGCCGTGGACATGAGACCTTCGGGGAGGACCCGTATCTTACCTCCAGACTTGGGGTTCGCTTTGTAGAAGGCTTACAGGGACATGATGAAAATTATCTGAAGGCAGCAGCATGTGCAAAGCATTTTGCGGTACACAGCGGTCCGGAGGATTTGCGTCACAGCTTTGATGCAGTAGTAACAAAGCAGGATTTGCACGAAACCTATCTGCCTGCTTTTAAGGCATGTGTACAGGAGGCAAAGGTAGAGGCGGTTATGGGAGCTTATAACCGTACCAACGGCGCACCATGCTGCGGCAACAAAGAGCTGTTACAGGATATTTTAAGAGAGGAATGGGGCTTTGAAGGGCATGTGGTCAGTGACTGCTGGGCAATCAAGGATTTCCATGAAGGACATAAAGTAACAAGTACGCCGGTGGAATCCGTTTCCATGGCAATGAATAACGGCTGTGATTTAAACTGCGGAAATCTGTTCCATTATCTTAGGCAGGCGGTAGAAGAGGGCAGAGTGTCCGAAAAGCGTCTGGATGAAGCACTTGTCAATTTATTTACGACCAGAATGAAGCTGGGCGTTTTCGATAAGCTGGAGGACAACAAGTTCAACCGGATTCCGTATTCCGTAGTGGACAGTGTGCCAATGCGTGAGCTCAACAGAAAAGCGGCGGAAAAGTGTGTGGTTCTGTTAAAGAACGAAAACCATCTGCTTCCGTTAGATAAAACAAATCTAAAGACCGTAGGTGTCATCGGGCCGAATGCCAATAACCGGATGGCGCTGGTGGGTAACTATGAGGGCACGGCATCCAGATACTGGACTGTGTTAGAGGGGCTGCAGGATTACCTTGGTGACGAGGTTCGTGTCATGACCTCCGAAGGCTGCCATCTCTGTCATGATAAAGTGCAGGGGCTTGGAACGGTGAATGACCGTCTCTCCGAAGTACAAGGAGTCTGTGCAGAAAGCGATGTGGTAATTGCCTGCATGGGACTGGATTCCAGTCTGGAAGGAGAGGAAGGCGATGAAGGAAACGAATTCGCCAGCGGAGATAAGCCAAACTTAAATCTTCCGGGTCTGCAGCAGCAGATTTTGGAGGAAATATATGCCAGCGGCAAGCCTGTGGTACTGGTACTGTTATCCGGCTCAGCTCTGGCTGTAAACTGGGCAGACGAACACATTCCGGCGATTCTTCAGTGCTGGTATCCGGGGGCACAGGGCGGTAAAGCAATTGCAGATATCTTATTTGGTGAGAAAAATCCGGAAGGAAGGCTCCCGGTAACCTTTTATCGTTCGCTGGAGGAGCTTCCGGCATTTACGGATTACAACATGAAGGGAAGAACCTATCGCTATATGCAGACGGAAGCATTGTATCCGTTCGGTTATGGTCTTTCCTATACTGCCTTTTCCTATAACAACGTAAGAATTGACAAAACGGCTCTGGAGGAAGAAGGCATATCGGTGACGCTTGACGTTACAAACACAGGGAAAATGGATGGTGCGGAAACAGTACAGATTTATGTAAAAGTAAATCGTGAGAATACGCCGAATGCCCAGCTGAAGGGAATCAAAAAGCTTTTTCTGAAGGCAGGCGAAACAAAGACAGTTACGCTTCGGCTGCCGCAGGAAGCCTTTGCACTGTTTGATGAGGAAGGAATACTGCGCCTTTCCGAAGGAAGTGCTTCGATTTACGTCGGCGGTCATGCACCGGACGCAAGAAGTACGGCTCTGACCGGTACAAAGGTACAGGAGTACCGGATTGCCATCAATAACAACAAGGTTCTGAAATAGGAGAATGCTATGGAAACAAAGGGCTTTACACAGCTCTGGCTGGAATACAGAAAGGTAAACAGCAAAGAAAACAGGGCGTATTTTCAAAGAATTGGGCTGTCCGGTTTTTCTGCAGAGCATCCCGTGGTGAACAATGCACTTAAGGAACTGGAACGGGGCTTAAGAGGAATGCTTTCCATGAATTATTTTTCCGTGGACAGTACTGGGGAAGCGGAGACTGTGAACACGGCAACACTTCAAATTAAGAGAGCAGTACTTCCGGAAGCAATCGAGGGAGCTTATCGGCTGACCGAAGAAACGGGGCATCTGATTCTGGAAGCCGGAGAGGAAAGCGGTGTGTTATACGGAGTGTTTCATCTGCTTCGTATCATTGCCATGGAGGAATCCCTTGGAGAAATTCAGACGCTTCAGATACCGGACCAGCCGCTTCGCATGTACAATCACTGGGATAACATGGACGGCAGCATAGAACGCGGTTATTCCGGACGTTCCTTCTTTTTTGAAAACAATGAACTCATCCTGAATGAGCGGACGAAGGATTATGCCAGATTCTTAGCAAGCATCGGAATCAACGGCGTTGTAATCAACAACGTCAATGTAAAGGAGGCAGCCACTTATCTGATAACGGAGCGTTATTTTGACAAGGTGGCAGAGTTGTCCGAACTGTTTGCCGGTTATGGCATCCGGCTTTATCTGAGCCTTAACTTTGCAGCCCCGATAGAACTTTCGGGTCCGCAGAGTGCGGATCCTCTGGATGCGGCAGTCATTGACTGGTGGACAAAAAAGATGGAAGAGGTATTCCGCCGTGTGCCGAAGCTGGGAGGCTTTTTGGTCAAGGCAGATTCGGAAGGACGCCCGGGACCGTTCACCTATGGAAGAACGCAGGCAGACGGTGCCAATATGCTGGCGGATATCGTAAAACCTTACGGAGCGTTGATTATCTGGCGTTGTTTTGTTTATAACTGTACGCAGGACTGGCGGGATGTCAAGACCGACAGAGCGAGAGCAGGATATGACAATTTTATCGGGATGGACGGCGACTATCATGACAATGTCATTTTGCAGATTAAAAACGGGCCAATGGATTTTCAAATCAGAGAGCCGGTTTCTCCGTTGCTTGGCGGATTGAAAAAAACAAACCGGATGATGGAAGTCCAGATTGCACAGGAGTATACCGGACAGCAGATTGATGTCTGCTATCTGATTCCGATGTTCAAGGAAATTCTTGAGTTTAAGACCTATTGCAGAAAAGAAAAGGATACCGTGGCTGATATCCTCAGCGGCCGGAGCGGGGAGCGTCGCAATCTGCATATGGGGATTGCTGCTGTCTGCAATACCGGAAATGATGAGAACTGGACGGGCAATGTGCTGGCGGCCGCCAATCTGTATGGGTTTGGGCGTCTGGCATTCCGGAATTCCCTGACGGCAAAAGAAATTGCAGAAGAGTGGATTCGGCTGACCTTATCAAACGACACGGAGGTGGTGGAGGCGATGCTTTCCATTTTACTCCCGTCGAGAGAGGTATACGAACACTACACCAGTCCGCTCGGCATCGGCTGGATGGTGACACCGCATACCCACTATGGCTGCAGCGTGGATGGCTACGAATACTCCCGCTGGGGAACCTATCACCGGGCAGACCACTTCGGAATCGGAGTCGACCGGACGGATACGGGGACCGGCTATGTACGTCAGTATGACGAGCCGAATGCATCCATGTACAATGATATCAACTCCTGTCCGGAAGAACTGTTGCTGTTTTTCCATCATGTACCGTATACTCATGTACTGTCTACAGGAAAAACATTGATTCAGCATATTTATGACAGCCATTTTGAAGGTGTGGAGGAAGTAAAAGAAATGATTGCCTGCTTTCGGAGGCTTCGGGGCAAAGTGCCTGACACCGTATTTACGAATGTAAGTGAGCGTTTTGACAGACAGCTTTCTAATGCAAAGGAATGGCGGGATCAGGTAAATTCGTACTTTTATAGAAAAAGCGGAATTCCGGATGAAAAGGGAAGAAAAATATACTAGAGATAAAGTAAAATGACAGCGGGAGGAAATGGTATGTGGCAAGAACAGAACTATCGTAATGTATTTGCGGAAATGGGGATTTCAGAGGAAGAGATTACAAGGAGATTAGAGGAAATCCGGAACACATGGTTTTACGGTACAGAAGAGGAACGTGTCTATTTCCCGGTAGGGGATGATATGGCTTATATCATGGACACCGGAAATCATGATGCCCGGACGGAAGGAATGTCCTATGGCATGATGATTTGTGTGCAGCTTAACATGAAAGAGGAGTTTGACCGCATCTGGAAATGGGCAAAGACCTATATGTGGATGAAGGACGGGTATAACGAAGGCTATTTTGCCTGGTCCTGTGCCGTGGACGGCACAAAAAATGCCGACGGACCGGCACCGGATGGGGAAGAATTCTTTGCAATGGCATTGTTCTTTGCAGCACACCGCTGGGGGAACGGCGAAGGAATTTTTCATTACGAAGCTCAGGCAAAGGAAATCCTTCGTGCCTGTCTGCACAAGGGGCAGAACGGCAGAACGGGAACTCCGATGTGGAATCTGTCCAATCATCAGATTCTGTTTGTTCCGGGGATTGATTTTACAGACCCGTCTTATCATCTGCCGCATTTTTACGAGCTGTTTGCTCTCTGGGCAGACGAGGAGGACCGGGAATTCTGGAAGAAAGCAGCAGAGGCCAGCAGAAAGTATCTGGCGAAGGCCTGTCACCCGGTGACCGGTTTTTCTGCAGAGTATGCGGAATTTGACGGTAGTCCGATGAGCCGTCCTCTGCCGTGGACAAAAGACCGTCATGACTGGTTTTTCAGCGATTCCTATCGTACCGTTGCCAACATCGGTCTGGATTATGAGTGGTTTGGCGTAGATGAAGGGCAGTGTGCGGCAGCAGATCATATCCAGAAGTTTTTGCTTCCTGCACTGCACAGTAATGAATATTTCATCTATGAAATCGATGGAACACAGGTAAATGATAAGGCACTGCATCCGGTAGGACTGTCGGCGACAGTGGCTCAGGCATCGTTAGCTGCAACCGGTGAAGAAAGCAGAGAATGGGTAGAGAGCTTCTTTCACATGCCGCTTCGCACCGGCGAGAGAAGGTACTATGATAACTGCCTGTATTTCTTTGCGTTTTTAGCACTGAGCGGGAATTACAGAGTGTGGTAATATAAGATATTGAAAAATGAAAAGAACGCAGAGCCAAGGCATTTTGATGACTCTGCGTTCTTTTTAGTGATGTGATTTGCGTTTCGATTTCATCATACGGTATTCCGTCGGCGTACAGTTTTTCTGCTCCTTGAAAATCCGGTTGAAGGTAGAGATACTTGGAAAACCGGACTGCAGCGCAACCTCCGTGATAGAGTATTCCGGCTGCTCTAACAGCATTTCCGCAGCCTGAATCCGCCGGTGCTTCAGATAATCGCAGAAGGTGAATTTGGTATACTGCTTGAACAGTCTGGAAAAATGATATTTGGAGAAGCCGATAATGTCTGCCATGTCCTCTAACGTCAGATCTTCCGTATAATGTGTATCAATGTACTCTAACAGATTACCGAACTTGCTTACATATTCCTGATGCTTGCTTACATTTACATTCTGGAATAAATCCGCTGTCTGGATGTGATTTTCATACAGAGTAATCAACAGTTTTATCAACAGAGAAAAAATGGTCAGCTCGCTGTAAGGATTGCCGGAGGCGTATTCGTTACACATTTCTAAAAGAGACTGGCAGACTTCACTGTAAATCAAAGGATGAGTGTCCTTTGTAATGTGAAGCGGCAGTGCCAGCATGGACTGAATGGCAGCGTAGCCCTTTAACTGGGTCAGAACACTGATATTGAACAGAAAAATAAAGCGGACTCCTTTCGGCGGAGCAATCAGTTCATGAAGCTCGCGCGGCGGGATGATCAGGATTTCATTCGGATTCAGATGGTAGTCTTTGTTGTTGATTTTTACATCGTAGCAGTTCTCTACCGGCATGATGATTTCGATGGAGGAGTGCCAGTGAGGTTTGTAGCCGATGGACTCTGTATTACGCCAGATGCGGATACAGGTGTCGTTGTGGTAAGCCACCAGTTCATGCGTATTGTTAATATATTTTGCGCCGGGCCAGTCGCTGTTTATTATATTTAAGTTTTCAAGCTGGTTCATCTTATCAAGCTTTGCCATGAAATACCTTCCCCTTTTTGCTTTGAAATGGTCAGAAATTGCTTTTTTATATGCTTTTAAACCCAAATGATTTTATTCTTTGTTTAAGCAAAAATGCTAAAGCCAGTATAACATTATTCGTTCAAAAAGTAAATATTGCACATAAAATAATGAGGAAAGGGCAAAGGAATTGAGCAATTTGTGAAAGGATGATAGCAAAGAATAATAAGCAGAGAGAAAAAATATAGAGTATACTGTACTCATAAAAGCAATATCGCGCAAAAAGCAGACTAGTCTGCTTTATATGATATAGGGAACCTATATCATATAAAAACATTACTGGTGATGCGGAAAGGTTATATCAGGAGAACGGGGAGGCATGTATGAAGGGCTCTATTAAAAAATTACTTATTTTTTTGGGAGTGCTGGTTGCCGGATGTCTGGCATTGTGGTTAATGAGTTTACGGCCGGTAGAAAATTTCAGTGAAAAATACGCGGGAACAGATTTGTCTGCGGACGTAGCCGGAGCTGTAATTGAGGGAACCTACACCAGATATCAGAAGGCGCACGAAACAGCAGCGATGCCTCAGTATGAGATAGAAGTAGATTTGTATTCGTTTACGGAAGGAAACGGAGCAGAAATTTACACAAACTATGCGGGGGAAGAAAAAGCACTGTACACCGATACGGAATCAACGGTCACATGGGAAGTGGATATTCCGGAAACCGGGGTATATAACATCTTACTGGAGTATATGACCGTAGAATCCAGAGGCGTTGCCATTGAACGAAGCGTTTATATCAATGGGGAGCTTCCGTTTTCAGATGCAGAAAACATTACGTTCGGACGCATCTGGACCGATGCATATGCACCGAGAACGGATAATCAGGGAAATGAAATCCGTCCGGCACAGATAGAAGTATACGAATGGCAGACGGCTTACTGTAAGGATGATATGGGCTATGTGGTAGAACCGTATCAGTTTTATCTGGAAGCCGGTAAAAATACAATTACGTTTGTCGGCGTAAATGAACCGATGGTGCTAAGAAAGCTGACCGTCAGTGGTGTAGATGCTCCTGTATCTTATGAAGAATATCATGCACAGGGCGGTGCACCTGCAAAGGGTCAGGGACTGACCTATTTAAATAAGATTCAGGGAGAAGCGGCAGTAAGACGTTCCGAATCCTCTTTATATGCAAAATATGATAAAGCCTCCGCAGGGACACAGCCATACAGTGTTATGAATACGATATTAAACTATACCGGCGGTGATGCATGGAGAACCTCAGGACAGTGGATTGAGTGGGAATTTTCCGTTCCGGAGGATGGCTATTACAATATTATGATAAAAGGCCGTCAGAATTATTCCAGAGGCAGCGTATCCTGCCGAAGCGTGTACATAGACGGTGCAATTCCGTTTGAGGAAATGAAGGAAATCGGTTTTGCATATGATACGGACTGGAGTTGTCTGATGTTAGCAGACGATCAGGATGTTCCGTATGAGTTTTATCTGACAGCGGGAACACATACGATTCGTCTGGAAGCTACACTCGGCGGCATGGGTGCTATTCTGGAGGATTTACAGAATTCTACCTATCGTCTGAACCAGATTTACCGTAAGCTTCTTGTTTATACCGGAGCTTCCCCGGATAAGTACCGTGATTACCATATTGAGACTGTTTATCCGGAACTCATGGAGGCAATGGAGCTGGAATATAAGCGCTTATACAAAATTGTAGATGATACGGTGGCTTATACCGGACAGAAGGCGGATAAGATAGCATCCGCACAGACGGTTGCACAGCAGCTGGAGCGCTTTGTGGACCGTCCGGAAAAGATTACAGTCGAATTTACAACCTTTAAGGATAATATTACGGCGCTCGGCACGGCAATCCTCAATATGTCGGAAATCAAATTGGATATCGACTATCTTGTGGTTTGCGGCACAGAGACGGCGCCGGAGAAAGATAAGAGTAATTTCTTTGATAAGATGGTACATGAGGTAAAGGCATTTGTTGCTTCCTTCATTGTAGATTACAATTCCGTCGGTGATGTTTACGGTGACGAGGAAGAGATCGTTACGGTATGGATTACCTCCGGCCGCGACCAGGGTACCATTTTAAAGACGATGATTGACGATACGTTTACACCGGATACCGGCATTAAGGTAAACGTGGAAATTGTAGATGCCGGAGCAATTTTAAGTGCGGTAATGGCAGGCAGAGGACCGAACGTAATTTTGTCCGTAGGTGCCGACCAGCCGGTGAACTTTGCACTCCGTGGTGCGGCAGAGGATATTACCCAGTTTGCAGATTATGAAGAGGTGCTGGCTCCGTATACCGAGAGCTCGTACAGACAGTACAGACTGGGCGAACACATTTATGCGGTTCCGGAAACACAGACCTTCAGCGTAATGTTCTACCGCACTGATGTGTTAGAGGAGCTTGGACTTGGTATTCCGCAGACCTGGCAGGAACTGATTGAAATGATGCCGACGATTCAGGGAAACAGCATGTCGGTAGGTATTCCGAGTGCTGCCGGAAGCAGCACTACGGCATCTGCTAATACTTCCATCGCTTCCAATACACCGGACCTGACGCTGTATTTTTCCCTGCTGTTTCAGAACGGCGGAGATTTATACAACGAAGCGGGAACAAAAACAAGGGTAAATGATGAGGCCGGTGTAAAAGCCTTTGACGATTATACCAGATACTTTACGGACTATGGTATTCCGCAGGTTTACGACTTTGTCAGCCGGTTCCGTTCCGGCGAAATGCCGATTGGCATTGCCCCATATTCTACCTACAATACACTGATGGTATCTGCACCGGAAATCCGGGGCCTTTGGGAGTTTGGCCTGCTTCCGGGTACAGAGCGGGTGGATGAAAACGGCAATATCTACATAGACCGTTCCGACTTTATTACCGGAAGCGCAACCATGATGGTCCGGACTGCAGACGAAGGACTGAAGCAGAAGGCATGGGAGTTCATGAAGTGGTGGGCAAAAGCAGAAACCCAGGTTCGCTTCGGTCGGGAAATCGAAGCGCTGCTTGGCTCTTCCGCAAGATATGCAACAGCAAACCGTGAAGCGTTTACACAGCTGTCCTGGAGCGCAGAGGATATCAAGGTATTGAACGAACAGTGGGATTGGACCGTCGGAATTGAAGAGGTTCCGGGTGGTTACTACACAGGACGGCATATTACCAATGCGATTCGTAAGGTTATCATCAACCATGAGGACCCGAGAGAAACGATTATTGACTATGTCATCACCATCAATGAAGAAATCACAAAGAAGCGGAAAGAGTTTGGCCTGCCGACAGAATAAGAAGGGAGTGACACATTGTGAAGGAATATATTCGAAAATACCTGATTCTGCGAAAGCATAATTTTCAGGTGGCAGTAAAAAAAGCGAAGCAGAGAAAGATGTGTTACCTGTTCCTGGCACCTTATGCACTTGTATTTATTACCTTTGTTGTTCTGCCGGTAATTACATCGATCTGCTACAGCTTTACTTACTATAACATTCTGGAGCCTCCGAGATTCATAGGGTTACAGAACTATATCAGCCTGATACTGGAGGATGACATCTTTCTGCAGGGCGTGAAGAATACCTTTATGATAGCCATCATTACAGGACCGTTAGGATACATCGGTTCCTTCCTGTTTGCCTGGCTGATTAACGAGCTGCCGCGCTGGGTACGTACCATTGCAGTTATCGTTTTTTATGCACCGTCGATTGCAGGTAACGTGTTTGTTATCTTTTCTCAGCTCTTCCGCGGTGATGCATACGGTTATGTAAATGCATTTTTAATGGATCTCGGTATTATTGATACACCGGTGCTGTGGCTGATTAACCCGGATTACATGCTTCCGGTTTGTATGCTGGTTATTTTATGGACCAGTCTTGGCGCGGGCTTCCTTTCCTTCGTAGCCGGTCTTCAGGGTGTTGACCGTTCACAGTACGAGGCGGGGTATATGGATGGTGTAAAAAACCGCTGGCAGGAGCTTTGGTACATCACTCTTCCGGGAATGCGGCCGATGTTAATGTTCGGTGCGGTCATGTCCATCACTCAGGCATTTAACGTCTGTGACGTTACCATGGCGCTGTGCGGCTATCCGAGTACGGATTATGCGGCACGAACGGTTGTAACGCATTTGTATGACTATGGTTATTCCAGATTTGAAATGGGGTATGCATCGGCAATTGCGACCTTGTTGGTATTGGTTATGCTGTTATGTAACAAAGCAATCCAAAGTCTGTTGAGAAGAGTGGGAACCTGATATGAGCAAAGAAAAGCGAAATACAACAAAAAAACATAAAACAAAAATAATAAAAAGAAGAAAGCCGAATCGTTCTATTGCGGGAGATATTTTTCTTTATCTGTTTTTGCTGCTGACCGCGGTTATTATGGTAATACCGCTGGTATTTGCAGTCAGCAACGCCCTAAAGCCGTTGGATGAGTTGTTTATGTTTCCGCCGAAGTTTTTCGCGCAAAATCCGACGTTAGATAACTTCTCCGACCTGCTTGTCAACATGGGAAAGAGCTGGGTAACATTTCCGCGATACGTATTCAACACCGTTTTCATTACAGCGGTGGGAACCTTCGGACATCTGATTATTGCTTCTATGGGTGCTTTCGTACTGGCAAAGTATGATTTTCCGGGAGGTAAAACGTTTTTCAAGCTGGTAACGGTGGCCATGATGTTCTCCGGCTACGTTACTGCCATTCCAAACTATGTGATTATCAATAAGCTTCATATGATTGATACCTACTGGGCTGTCATCATTCCGGCCTTTGCGGCGCCAATCGGATTGTTTTTAATGAAGCAGTTCATGGAAGGAATTCCGATGGCTCTGATTGAAGCGGCGAAGATTGACGGAGCCAGTGAGTGGAAGGTGTTTTATAATATCGTGATGCCAAATGTAAAGCCGGCATGGCTGACTTTGATTATCTTCTCGGTACAGAGACTGTGGAACGACAGAGCAGGTACCTTTATCTATTCGGAAGAAAAGAAAACCCTGGTATTTGCATTGCAGCAGGTGCAGGGCGGCGGTATTGCAAGAACCGGTCAGGCAGCGGCAGTTACGGTAGTTACTATGGTTGTTCCAATCGCCATTTTCATTATGTCCCAGAGTCAGATTCTGGAGACGATGGCAAGTTCGGGATTGAAGGATTGATTTTGTACATCGTATGCAGGGAGAATGCTTATGAAAAGAATAGCAAAAAGAATAGGAGCCTTAACGGCAGCTTGTCTTATGATTCTCATGAGTATGCCGGTGCAGGCACAGGCAGCAGAAATAGGATATACCTATACGTTTGATTACTGGGGAGATGTACAATATTCACCGGATGCTTATACGGTGGCAGGTGTGTTCACCGCAGCAAACTTGGGACTGGAAACGAAATTGTCATCCCCGCAGGGTATGTTTGTTTATGAGAATTATGTATATATCTGCGATACGGGCAATAACCGTATTCTGGAGCTGGAACGCACGGACATCAATAAGCTTGCACTGGTGCGTGAATTTAACAGCTTTAGCGGAGATGTGGAGGTAACTACCTTTTCCAATCCGACCGACATTGCGGTTTCCGAAGACCATTTTTTCATTGCAGATAAGGGAAACGGAAGAATTTTAAAGCTGGATAAAGAACTGAATTATGTGATGGAATTTACAAAGCCGACGGATGAAACGTTTGACCAGTCGCTGTCCTTCCTTCCGAGCAAGATTGCCATTGATACGGCAGACAGAGTGTACTGTGTCGGTACCAATGTCAATAAGGGTCTGATTAAGTTTGAGGCAGACGGAACTTTTTCCGGATTTATCGGTGCAACACCGGTTACCTATAACTTTGCGGATTATGTCTGGAAAAAGATTGCGACAAAGGAACAGCGTGCCAAGATGCAGAACTTTGTTCCGACAGAATATGACAATCTGTATATGGACTACGAAGGCTTTATTTACGCATGTACGACCAATGTATCGGAGAAAGACCTGGATTCCGGTGCGGCAGACCCAATCCGCCGCCTGAACATGATGGGAAGCGATATCCTGATACGGAACGGTAACTGGTATATTATCGGTGATATTCACTGGGGTGACGGCGGCGGTTATTCCGGACCGTCCCTGATAACGGATATTACCGCATTTGACAACGATTCTTACGTTGGACTGGATAAGGTCAGAGGCCGTCTGTTTGCCTATGATGACCAGGGACGACTGTTATTTGCCTTTGGCGGTAACGGTAACCTGGACGGATATTTCAAGCTTCCGGTAGCTATCGACCACATGGGCTATGACTTGTTTGTACTGGATCAGCAGGACTGTAGTATTACGCTGTTTACGCCAACGAATTACGGAAGCCTGATTTACCGTGCTATTGATGAATTCAGAAGCGGAGAATATGCCGCTTCCGGAGAAACCTGGCAGGAAGTACTGAACCTGAACGGAAACTATGATCTGGCCTATATCGGTATCGGGCGTTCTCTGATGCGTCAGGAGAGATACCGGGAAGCAATGGATTATTTCGAGTTGAAAATGGATGATGAAAATTACTCCAAAGCCTTTAAGCAATACCGTAAGGAATGGGTAGAGGAGCATATTGCAGCCATTATTTCGGTAGGGCTTCTTTTGATTGTGCTGCCGCTTGCCATCGGAAAGGTGAAAAAGCTGAAGCATGAGATTGATACGGCAGATATCTTTACAAGGTAACAAGAAACATCATTGGAATCGGAGGCAGGTATGTTAGCTTCATTAAAAAAGAAAGAAACTTATACGCGATATTTTGCACAGTTGAAATTTGCAATGTATTGTCTGACACATCCGCTGGATGGTTTTTGGGATTTGACCCATGAAAAAAGAGGCTCCATTGCAGCAGCCAATACCATATTGATTTTAACACTGCTTGCCAGAATCTTCCGTCTGCAGTTTACCAGTTTTATTTTTAATAAGGTGTACTGGCCGGAAGTCAACATTTTTCTCTATTTGGCGAGTGTGCTGTTTCCGTTGGCGCTGTGGTGTGTCGGAAACTGGGCACTGACTACCTTGTTTGACGGGAAAGCCAGACTGAAGCAGATTTATATGGCAACCTGTTACGCCATGACTCCATACCCGCTTTTGCAGTTTCCGCTGATTATATTCAGCAATATGGTAACCGTAGATGAGGCGGAATTTTATAGCGTTATCAGTACATTGTCCCTTGTGTGGGTAGGATTTCTGATTATCGCTGCCATGATGCAGATTCATGAATACACATTGAAGAAAACACTGCTTTTTACGGTAATGTCTATCTTTGCCATGCTGGTCATTGTGTTTATTCTGCTGCTGTTTTTCAGTATGATTACGCAGGGCATTGCATATTTTGTTTCTATTGTTAGGGAAATTCTCTTTAGAATGTAACAGCGGGGGGAGAACACCATGAAAAAGGACAAAGCAGTAAGAAAGGCAGAACTGAAAGCTGCACTGATTAAAAAATTGAAAAGTCTGATCGGACCGATGATTACCCTCCTTGTGATTCTGGCCGCAGTCGTTGTCATCATGCTGTGGCCGGAAGAGCAAATCGTGGAAGAAACGATTGAACTGAGGGGCTATTCCGGGGATGCAAAAGAATATACAATGGAAAGTGATAAGCTCCTGTTTACGATGGATGCGGAGACAACCCAGTTTACACTGACGGTGAAGGATACCGGAGAGGTATGGTACTCCAATCCGCAGGATGCAGACAGTGATGCACTGGCCTTCACGACAGAGAAAGCAAAACTAAAATCCACCGTATTACTGACCTACAGCACGATTAACGGTGTTGACACTCTGTATAACAACTACTCCTACAGTATGCTGAATCACCTGTACGAAATAGAACAGGGGGAGGATTATATCAGGGTTGACTACTCCATCGGTGATGTGGAGAGGGAATTTATCCTTCCTCTTGTTATGGAAGAGGAACGGTACCAGGCTTACATGGATGTGTTAAGCGGCGGAAATAAGAATCTGATGTCCCAGTACTACAAAAAGTATGATATCAATAAATTAAGTAAAAGTGACGAGAAGATAAAAGATGAACTGGTAGAACGATATCCTCTGATGGAAACCACCGTGATTTATGCAATCCGTGATACGGCAAATGAAGCGGTAAAGAAAAAGCTGGAGAGCCTGTTTGAGGAACAGGGGTATACCTATGAGGAATATCTGGAAGATAAGGAAAAGGACACTGCGGAAAAAACATCCGATAAGCCGGTGTTTAACTTAAGTGTGATTTACCGTCTGGATGGCGGAGATTTTACGGTAGAGGTTCCTTTTGACAGCATTGAATACAAAGAGGATTTTCCGGTTTATTATCTGTCACTGCTTCCGTATTTCGGAGCGGCAGGGACCCAGGACGAAGGTTATCTGCTTGTGCCGGAGGGTGGAGGTGCCCTGATTACGTTTAATAACGGAAAAACATCGCAAAACAGCTATTATGCCCAGGTTTACGGCTGGGATATGGCGCTGGACAGAGATGCCGTTGTACATGAAACCAAAACAGCCTATAACGTGTTCGGCGAAGCAAAGGGCAATGCCTCCTATATCTGCATCCTGGAGCAGGGAGCACCGTATGCGGCAATTCAGGCAGATATCAGCGGAAGAAACAACAGCTACAATTTCGTTAACGCTGTTTACACGATAACAAAGCGAGAACAGTACGATGTTTCGGACAAATACAACGGAAACATGTTTGTCTATGAAGAATCGCTTCCGGAGGGAGAGTCGCTGAAGCAGAGATACCGGTTTGTAAATTCCGGTGACTACAACGATATGGCAAAGGCATATCAGGACTATCTCTTCCACACATACGAAGGTGCCTTTGTAAAACAGGAAACCGGTGAAGCGCCGGTACTCGTTGAAATCGTCGGAGCAGTGGATAAGGTGAAGCAGGTGCTTGGCGTTCCGGTATCAAAACCGTTAGCGTTAACGACCTTTGCAGAAGCAGAGGAACTGCTTCTGCAGTTAAAAGCTTCCGGAATGAATCAGCTATCCATAAAGCTTTCCGGATGGGCAAACGGAGGTATGAAGCAGAAAATGCTCTCTTCCGTTTCTCCGGTGAAGGAGTTAGGAGGTAAGAAGGCATTAAAGCAGATGATGAGTACAGCTACAGAACTTGGTATTCCGGTATATTTAGACGGTATTACCAACTATGCAATTGACAGTGATTTGCTTGACGGATTTTTCGTTTATACGGATGCGGCACGTTTTGTCAGCAAGGAAAAAGCGGAGCTGTACGAGTACAGTACGACCACCTATGCAAAGCGGGAAGGACTGGATACCTATTACCTGTTAAAGGAGAATCTGATTCAGGAAATGGTACAGAACCTTGTGAAAGAGGTAAAGAAGTATCAGGGCGGTGTTTCCTTTGCGGATATCGGCATGACTCTTTCCTCCGACTTTACAAGAAAAGCACCGGTCAGCAGACAGGGCGCAATGGAAAGCCAGCAGGCACAGCTACAGACGATTACCTCAGATACGCCGGTTCTGATGAACTGGGGCAATGATTACGCCATTGCTTATGCGGATATGGTAACCAATATGGATCTGGCAGGTTCGAAATATTCCATTCTTGATAAAGCGATTCCGTTTTATCAGTTAGCGCTGCACGGTTACAAGGAATACACAGGAGAGTCTTTGAATCTGACAAAGAATATGGAGGAGGAACTGTTAAAATCCGCAGAGTATGGTGCGGGGCTTTCCTTCACCATTATGCAGGAGAGTTCCTTTACCTTACAGAATACGCTGTACACAGAATATTTTGGTGCAGAATATGCTTCCTGTAACAAGCGTATGTATGAGATATACAACCGGTATAACCGTGAGCTTGGACACGTATTTCATCAGGAAATGGTGAATCACGAGTTTCTGGCGGACGAACTTACCTGTACTACCTATGAGGATGGTACAAAGGTTTATGTAAATTATGGATACAATGATGCAACTGCAGCTGACGGAACCATGGTGCCTGCAAGGGATTACACCGTGACACGGTAGTCAATAGAAAGGACAGAGAGGGGTTTTAAGTATGAAGAAACATAAGAAATACGAGGGTCTTCAGAAACGAAAAGCAATTGCCGGATATTTGTTTATCCTGCCTTTCATTTTGGGCTTCCTTGCCTTTATGGTGAAACCGCTTTTCCAGTCGCTGTACATGAGTCTGAGTACGGTAGATGTAAGCGGCCGCGGATTTTCGATTCATTTTGAAGGAATTACAAACTATGTCCGTGCCTTTACGGTAGATGTGGATTTCAGCCGTCTGCTATGGGAGGAAGTTTGGCGAATGATCATCAACACCATAGCAATTATGGTATTCAGCTTTTTCGTGGCGCTGTTGCTGAATCAGAAATTTAAAGGACGTGCATTTGTGCGTGCCATCTTCTTCCTTCCGGTGATTCTTTCTTCCGGTGTTATCATCGGTGTAGAATACGATAATGAGCTGATGGCTTCCATGAAGGACGTGATTGAGCAGAGCGGAAGCGGAGTTAACATTACAGATGCTATTAAGGAGATACTGATTACTTCCGGTGTCGGTAACAGCGTGTTTAACGTAGTATTTGATATTGTGGACGGTATATATGATGTGGCGATTGCATCCGGAATTCAGATTATCATTTTCCTTTCCGGTCTGCAGACCATTTCCAAGAGTATGTATGAAGCAGCCTCCATTGAGGGCTGTACCGCATGGGAAAGCTTATGGAAAATTACATTCCCGATGATTAGCCCTCTCCTTTTGGTAAATCTGGTTTATACCATCGTGGATTTCTGTATGCGAACAGACAATAAGGTAATGGAAAAAATCCAGACGGTCATGTTAGAGCAGTTAAAGTACGATTCCGCTTCTGCCATGTCGTGGATTTACTTCGGTATCGTCCTGGCATTCATAGGAATAAGTTCACTGATTATTTCAAAGGGGGTTTATTACTATGACTAAGGCAGAAAAAAAACAGAGTAAATGGAATCGCTTTTGGGCAAGAAATAAAGCCAGCGAAGGTTATCTGCTGAAAAAGGTTGCAGGAAACGTCTCCTACCGTATCGTGCGAATGCTGATGCTGTTCGGAATGTGTTTTTTGATTCTGCAGCCAATCTTCAACAAAATATCGGTCAGCTTCATGGCAGAAGAAGATTTGTATAATGCAATGATTATCAATGTTCCGGAGCATTTTACGGCAGCAAACTATGAGCTGGCAGCCACCTTTATGGGATATGGCACGGCATTAAGAAATACATTCCTGATTTCGCTTACGATTGCCATACTGCAGGTTGCGGTCTGTACACTGGTTGGTTATGGGTTTGCAAGATTTGAGTTCCCGTTTAAGAAATTCTGGTTTGCGTGTGTCATTTTAATCATAGTGATTCCGCCGCAGACTATATCGACACCGTTGTACCTGCACTTCCGTTTTTTTGATGTGTTTGGACTGATCGAGGCAATCAAGGGAGAATCACTGAATCTGCGAGGTTCGGTACTGCCATACTACCTGATGAGTGCGGGATGTATGGGGTTAAAGAACGGGTTGTACATCTTTATGATACGCCAGTTTTTCCGTAATCAGCCGAAGGAATTAGAGGAAGCGGCTTATGTGGATGGTTGTGGTACGTTAAGAACCTTCTTCAGCATTATGCTTCCGGACGCAAAGCCTATTTTAACATCCTGTTTTCTGTTTGCCTTTGTATGGCAATGGACCGACAGTTTTTACTCCAGGATGTTCTTAGGAAATACAAAGCTGCTGTCCATGCAATTAAGCCGTATCGCGGCACAGCTGAATGCGTATATTCAAACGCAGTTAAACGACCCGGCCGGTGCATCCATCGGCTACACAAACTGTATTATTTCCACCGGTACCCTGATGGTTATCGTACCGCTTTTGGTATTGTACCTGTTTGCGCAGAAGGGCTTTGTGGAAAGCTTAAGCAGTACCGGTCTGAAAATGTAACACTGTATTTTTTCCCGTCTTAAGTCCGGAATCCCGGAAAATCCCGGACTGCCTAAAGGATGGGTGAGAAATAAAAAAAGAGGAGGATAAAAGCAATGATAAGTAAAGCAGTAAGAAAAACGTTGGCAGTTTCCATGGCTATGGTAATGGCAGTGGGAGCAGCAGGTTGTGGGGCTAAGGAAAACAAAGATAACAATGCAGACCCGACAAAGGCACCGGACAACAGCGGTAACAAAGAAACAGCTTCTACACCGGTTCCTACAGAGGAGCCGCAGCCGGAGGATTTGGGTGTTTACACTGTATTAACCGATGCGAACGGAAATACATATGACCTTGGCGGCATGGAAATTATCATCCGTGACTGGTGGAATTCGGGCGAAAGACTTGAGGCTCAGAATGCTTACGATGAAGCCCGTTATGAATACCTTGACTGGATTCAGGAGACCTACAACTTTACGATTAAGGAGCAGGCAATCGGTGACTGGGGTTCCAACCCACAGGATTTTGTAGACTACGCAAACTCCGGCGGTGACGATTCAAACTACATTTTCGTACTTCGTCAGTGCGGTACTGTCGTATCTGCCATGAACAGCGATTTAATGTATGATTTATCCACACTGGATTGTCTTGATTTTAGCGAAAAGAAATGGAGAAGCGGTGTTCATGTCCTGATGAGCAAGGGCTCTTCCATTTACGGCATGAGAGGTGTAGACCCGGAGCCGAGAGGCTGTCTGTACTTCAACAAGAGACTTCTGGAAGAAGCAGGTATTGATCCTAACGATATCTATAAGTGGCAGGAAAACGGCGAGTGGACCTGGGATAAGTTCGAGCAGGTATGTGCACAGGTACAGAGAGATACCAACAGTGATGGTATCACCGATATTTACGCAATGGTACAGCAGGGCTCTGAGTTCCATAAGTCGGCAGTTATTGCAAACGGCGGTTCTTTCATCGACAAGACAGCAGACGGTAAGTTCTACAATGATTTAGAGTCTGCAGAGACCATTGAAGCACTGAACTGGTCCGTAAGAATGAGAGCTACCTATGAAATGCCTCAGCCGGAAGGTTCTAACTGGGATTACTTTATTGCTGAATTTGAAAACGGCAGTGCCGTATTCTTTACCGATCAGGTTTACAGAGCAGGTACATTAAAGAATGCCATGACTGATGACTATGGCTGCGTTGTATTCCCGAAGGGACCGAGTGCAAAGGATTACATCGGTTTCTATGAAGATAACGTATTGGTAATTCCGGCATGCTATAGTGCAGATAAGGCATGGAAGCTTGCATTTGCATACAACCTTTATACACAGCCGATTCCGGGCTTTGAAGATGATGATTCCTGGAAGGCAAGCTACTATGGTAACTTCCGTGATACGGAGTCCGTTGATTTGACGTTACAGAGATTAACAGAGAACGGTGTTCTTCTGCACCACACCATGGTATCCGGTATTGAGCTTGGCAGTGACCTTCTTTGGGGCTTAGGCTATGCGGATTCCGAAACCGGAGAAGTTTATACACCGGCTCAGAAGGGTGAGCAGTTAAGAGAAGCATGGAATGCATACATTAGTGATGCTAACAAGTAAGAGATAAGTACAGTTTGATAACTGATTTGTAACAGAACAGGGAATGGTATTTCCGGGTACCATTCCCTGCTCTGCATCAGGGAAAGAAGTGTAAAAACACTTTGGAGGGGAGGACTTTATGGAAGTAAATTTTCATTTGCCGGGACTGAGATATAATTATCCGCTGAACATGCTGATTCTGAGCCTGTTAAAGCAGAAGCCGGATTATTTTAGAGAGGGAGTAAGAATTGCGTCGTTTTTTGGGGAATTCCCGATGTCCTTGTGGGCAGGGGGAAGACTGATTGTGGGTGACCAGTGTGACACCCAGTTTGTAAGAAATGTAATTAAGAATATCAACGCACAGGGGGTTCCGGTGCGCTATACTTATACGAATCCGCTGATTCAAAAAGAGGATTTGGAAGATTTTTATTGTAACTTCTGCATGCAGGAAGCAGATAACGGAATGAATGAGGTGTTAGTGGTTTCTCCGATATTGGAGGAATATATCCGCAAAACCTATCCGAAATTTAAGATTAACAGTTCCACCTGCAAGGAAATTAAAGACATTGATACATTGAATGAAGAATTGGACAAAGACTATTATCTGGTTGTACTGGATTACAATATGAACAATAACTGGGAACTGCTAAGACAGATAAAGAAGCCGGAAAAGTGCGAGGTTTTGGTGAATGCATTATGTGTACCGGGCTGTAAGAGACGTGGCGACCATTATAAAAACATTGCACAAAACCACCGAATTGAGCTGGAAAACAGAAACCGGCCGGCGGATAAAAAAATTCCGCAGATTCCGTGGAAATGTGAGTATGGCGACATGAACTGCATCTATACGATTCAGGACTATTCTACCTATGTTTCACCGGAGGCTATTTATGAAAAATATCTGCCGATGGGCTTTAACAACTTTAAAATTGAGGGCAGAACAGCAAATATCTTCTCTTTGGTAGAGACCTATTGCCATTACCTGATTAAGCCGGAACATCAGGGCTATGTACGGATTCAGTTACTCAATAATCTGGCGTCAAGCCGCATTCTTGTGGTAAACCGTCCGAGACCGGGAATATGGCCGTAAAAACTCATACAACGTGGGAAAAGGAGAGTGAAGCATATGAAGGAAGTATATTGGCATTTGCCCGGCTTATGTAATTTCAGGCTTTTAAATCAGATTCTGCTGAATCTGATGAAGGATTATCCGAGTAAGTTTAAGGAGGGCTATAAGATAGGCTCCGTATACGGAACCTTTCCGGGAGCAATCTGGAATGGCGGGCGTGCTGTGTTCGGCTCTGCTTTCAAAGGTGATATCGATAAAATTATTAAGATGTACAATGTAAGAGGGGTACCGGTACGCTTTACCTGGACCAATTCCCTGCTGGAGGAAAAACACAATCTGGATACCTACTGCAACATGATTATGAAGCTGGCAGACAATGGAAAGAATCAGGTCTTAGTCAACCGACCGACGTTAGAGGAATACATAAGGAAGGAATATCCGGGTTTTAAAATGATTTCCTCTACCACAAAGCGGATGGTCAATCTGGAGGAAATCAAGCAGGAGCTGGAAAAAGATTATTATCTGGTCGTACTGGATTATGACCTGAATCATGATGAAACCGTGCTCACGGAACTGGAACCATGCGCTGACAGGATTGAAATACTGGTGAACGAAATCTGTTCTCCGAACTGTTCAAAACGGGCGGAGCATTACCGCGCGGAATCTTTGTCGCAGCTGGAATTTGATCGGGATACACTATTTCAGTGCCCGCATCAGAATGGAAGAAGAGATTTTTCCGAGTGCAGGAAAAGACCGTCCTTTCTATCCAATGAGGAAATAGAACGTTATATTGAAAGAGGTTATGTGAATTTTAAAATTGTAGGGCGCGGGCTGTCGCAGGAATTTGTGATGGATTCCTATCTGTATTTTCTTGTGAAGGAAGAAGCGAGGGAGTTTATCAAAGGGAAAATGGTTCAGATTTTGTCAGATATGGCAAAAGCACAGCAGCGACGGTAAGGGAGGACAAAATGCAACAGAGCATGGAACGGGCAAAAAGCAGCAAGGGAATGTCGGATCATAATCCGTTAATGACGCAAAGATTCGGAGCAGACCCGTATGCTATGGTATATGAGGATACTTTGTATATTTATATGACCGGGGATGTCTTAGAGTATGACGAGGATGGAAACCTGAAGAATAATTCCTATTCCAGAATCAACACCATTAATGTTATTTCTTCTAAGGATATGGTGAACTGGACAGACCACGGAACGGTTTACGCCGCCTCGGAAAACGGTGCGGCAAAGTGGGCAAACAATTCCTGGGCGCCTGCGGCAGTGTGGAAGAGAATAGACGGAAAACCAAAATTCTTTTTATATTTTGCCAACAGCGGAGGCGGCATCGGTGTATTGACGGCAGACAGTCCGACAGGACCGTTTACGGACCCTTTGGGCGAAGCATTAATTTCCAGAAGCACACCAACCTGTGCCGGGATACCGTGGCTCTTTGATCCGGCAGTCTTAGTGGATGATGACGGCTCAGCGTATATCTATTTCGGGGGCGGTGTTCCGGAAGGGAAGGAAGCGCATCCATATACGGCCAGAGTGGCAAAGCTGGGAGAAGATATGCTCAGTCTCGAGGGGAATCCTGTGGCGATTGACCCGCCGTTTCTGTTTGAAGATTCCGGTATTCACAAAATGGGCAGTACTTATTATTATTCCTACTCCTCGAATTTTAGTGTGACGCCGGACGGCACGGCGGAATATGGCATGGTGAACGGTGAAATCTGCTATATGACCAGTGATAACCCGATGGGACCGTTTACCTACCGGGGTGTGGTGCTTCCGAATCCGGGCAAGTTTTTTGGTGTGGGCGGTAACAACCATCATTGTATTTTTCAATTCCGCGACCAGTGGTATATCGCCTATCATGCCCAGCTCCTGGAGAAGACTCTTGGTTTGAGCGGAGGATATCGTTCCACGCATATCGACAGACTGGAGTCAGCGGCAGACGGAACCCTGAAACAGGTAAAAGGAACAAGGGAAGGTGTCAAGCAGCAGGGCTTCTTAAACCCATATGATACGGTAGAAGCAGAAACGATGTGGAATATGGCGGGAATTCAGACAGTCCGGTGCGGAGAGAGCAGCAGCTCCTGCGGTTCCGGCAACATGGCGGTTACCGGTATGGAAACCGGCTCCTGGATTGGATTAAAGGGTGTGGATTTTGGAAATAACGGTGCAACGCAGTTTGCGGCTTCTGTCTTACGAAGCAAAGAAACAGAGGGCGTCATCGAAATTCGCATCGATGGGTTATCCGGTGATGTCATCGGTTCTTTAGCAATACCAAAAGCAGACGGAAAGGAAAGAGTATTTGAGGAACAGGTATGCAGCCTGCAAACGATAGTTACCGGAGTACATGATGTTTATTTTATATTCTGCGGAAGCGGCTACAACTGGGATACCTGGCAATTTCGGTAGAATAAAAACAAGGCCTCAAGAAAGAGGTCCGGGAGGTAGAGTTGTGAATGGAAAAAGGTTCACGTTAGCCGGAGGGGAAAATCCGGTACAGATTTATCTGGATCCTGCCGATACGGGCTATCAGGGTATCCGTCTTGCGGCAGAGGCGTTTGCAGAAGATGTGTTTTTAGTAACGGGGAAGAGGCCGGAGCTTGTGACAGAGGTGTCAGGGCTTCATGGCACCGTTCTCGTTGTAGGAACCATGCTGCAGAATCCGCTGATTCGAGAAGCCGTAGAGCGAGGGGACTGGAGCCTTGCAGAAATAGAAGGCAAGTGGGAGTGCTACAGCACGAGGCTTATGGACTGCGGCCTTAACGGTGTAACCGAATGCCTGATGATTGCCGGCAGCGATAAACGTGGTTGCATCTATGGTATTTACCGCCTGTCTGAGTTGATTGGTGTCAGTCCGTGGGTCTGGTTTGCTGATGTTGTGCCGGAAACGAAAGAGACATTGATTTTACGACAGGATGAGGTGGAGTTTACATCAAAGGAACCTTCGGTAAAATACCGCGGCATTTTTATCAATGATGAATCCCCATCCTTTACCGGCTGGGCATATGGGAAATTCGGCGGATTGAACGATAAGATGTATCGCCATGTGTTTGAACTCATTTTGCGCTTGAAGGGAAATTATCTGTGGCCTGCCATGTGGGGAAATGTCTTTTCCGAGGAGGGAAGTGAGCATCCGCAGGACAATATCCGGATGGCAGATGAATACGGCATAGTCATGGGAACCTCCCATCACGAACCGATGTGCCGCGCCGGAGAAGAATGGCGGCATCTCTGGCAGAATTATACAGACAGATATAACTGGGATTTTGCCGTAAACCGAGAGGGTATTACGCGGTTCTGGAAGGACGGAATCCACCGGAATAAGCCATATGAGAGCGTCATAACGATTGGTATGCGGGGCGAAGCGGATTCTGCTTTAGAAGGCGGTTTAAAGTACAATATTGATTTATTAAAGGATATCATTCTGACCCAGAAGGAGCTTTTAGCTGCGGACGGTCTTGCAGATGCACCGAAGATGCTGGTAGTGTATAAAGAGGTGGAAAAGTACTGGAACGGCGATTCGGTCAGTGAGGGCTTAAAGAACTGGAGACTTCCGGACGGCACCTCACCGTTGGATGATGTGGTCATCATGCTTTGTGAGGATAACTACGGAAATGTCCGTTCCCTGCCTGTCACGGAGCAGTTAAAGAACCGAAAAGGCGGATGGGGCATGTACTATCATTTTGATTACAACGGCGGTCCGAGAGGTTACATGTGGCTGAATGTTATGCAGCTGGAAAAAACATGGGAACAGCTTTCCGAAACGTATGACTGTGGGGTACGTGATATCTGGATTGTAAATGTCGGTGATTTAAAGCCAATGGAACTGCAGATTTCCTACTATATGGATCTGGCTTATGATTTTGATACATACGGAACAGGCGGCAGTGTGACACCGGGAGAATATTATCTGCAGTTTGCAAAGCAGCAGTTCGCCTATGGCGTAACGGAAGAAACACAAGCACAGATAGCAGCAGTATTAGCGGGTTATTCCAAACTAAATGCCATTTGCAAGCCCGAATACATGAGAGAACATATTTACAGCATCAGGAATTTCGGAGAAGCAAGCAGAATGCTTGGAAAGGCACTTTGCCTGATGGAAGAGGCCGAAGACTTAAGGACGAAAATTCCTGCAAAGCTTCAGGATGCCTTTGAACAGCTGGTATATTATCCGGCAGTGGCATCGGCCAACGTAGTAGCGCTTTACATTTACTCTGCATACAATCGCTATTATGCAGAGAAAAAGGATGCCAGAGCAAACGGATTTGCCGCACTGGTGGAAGAGGCAATCGAAAAGGACAAAGCTCTCGCGAAGCATTATAATGAGGAAATGTCCGGCGGTAAGTGGAGGAAGATGATGAGCCAGCCTCATCTTGGATATGTTTCGTGGAATGCGGAACACTGCGCTCCGCCGGTGCCGGTAATCGTAGAGGGTGCAGACTGTAACATGACGACGAATGCGCTTGTAAATGAAATTCTGAATGCAGAAATAAGACCGGTGGAAGGAATTACGGTTCTGCAGGCAGACCGGTTTACAAAAAACGAAGCTATGGTGCTTGCAGACGGAGAAAAGGCACAGTTTCAGGTAATTCCAGACTACGGAAGGCATGATGCTTCCGTTAAGGTATATCCGGTTACCATGGAGCCTGCAAAGCGTTACGACAGGACAGGAAAAGTGGAAGGGCTGCCGTATCTGGAATATGAGTTTACCGCAGACCGTGCGGGAGAATACAAGGTGCAGGTTACGCTGGCACCAAGCAATCATCTGGACGGTGACAAGGTAGAACTGCGTTACGGACTTTTCCTGGATGATAAGACGGAACTTGTGATAAATGCACTGCCAAAGGGCTATGTGGCAGGCGACTGCTATGAGCCGCAGTGGTGTCATGCCGTGGAAATCAATGCCCACATCTGTGAAAGCAGGGTGACATTGGAAGAAGGGGCGCATCGGCTTTGCTTTTACGGGATTGATGCGGGACTTGTGTTGCAGAAAATCGTGATTTACCGCGGAGAGCTTCCATATTCCTATCTGGGACCGGAAGGAGGAACGGAACAATGAAAAAGGCATATATCATCGCAGCTTTTGCAGCAATGCTTCTGATAGCAGGCTGCGGTACAAAAGAACAGGAGTTGGCACCTGAAGTAACACCGACACAGGCAGCGGTTTCTACGGAAGCACCAAAGGCAACTGTCACGCCGAAAGCAACGGCGACTCCGGAACCGACAGCAACGTCTACGCCGGAACCAACGCCGGAGGCGGACTGGTATGCTGAAATGATAGAAGATTCTTTGGTGTCCTCCGGTAATAACGCCCGCTTAAAAAAGGTACTGGAAAAGGCAAGAAGCGGCGAACAGGTTCACATTGCTCTTCTCGGAGGCTCTATTACGGAAGGGGCAGGTGCTACAAAACAGAGCGACGGTTATGCATATCAGTTTGGCAGAGCATTTGCAGAAACCTACGGTACCGGAGATAATATTAATGTAGTCAATGCAGGCTTGAGCGGTACACCGTCGTGTTTGGGGGCAATCCGCTTTCAAAAAGATGTTGTCGATGCGCTGGGGGCAGAACCGGATTTATTGGTTTTGGAATTCGCCGTGAATGACTGGCAGGAAGCGACCGGCACACGGGCGTATGAGGGACTGATTCATGATGTGCTTTCCCAGGAAAATGATGCAGCGGTGATTCTTTTATTTGCCGTATCAAAGAGTAAGTGGAATGTGCAGGATACATACATTCCTGTAGGAAAGTATTATGACCTTCCGATGGTCAGCATAAAGGATGCTATCGTAGAGCCATATAAGACAAAGCATTTATCGGATGCGATTTTCTTTAAAGATGATTATCATCCGACTACCTACGGACATAAGATGATGAGCGAATGCCTGATGAATCTTCTGGCTGTGGTAGATGCCGAAGAGGCAGACAAACCGCTTGCAGTACCGGAAACCGGAAAAAAAGGGCTGGAATTTAAGCATGTGGTGATGATTGACTCTGCCACAACCGACCTTTCCATTACACCGGGAAGCTTTGTGCTGACAGATACGGCAGTTCAGAAATTCGGTTTAAGCTATCAGACCTCCTTTCCGAATAACTGGAAGCACGACGGTACAGCGGGCAATGAAAGCTTTGTAATGAAGCTTACCTGTAAGAATCTGATGTTAAACTATAAAACCTCCAACAGCAACAGCTTTGGCGAGGCGGAGATTTACGTGGACGGCGTACCGGTGATGACAGTGAACGGTTACAGCGCAGGTGGCTGGAACAACTGTAATGTGGTGCTGCTGATTGATGAGAAAACGGCGGCAGAGCACACTGTCGAGATCCGGATGAAAGAAGGGCAGGAGGACAAGGCGTTTACAATACTTTCCTTCGGATACACAGAATAAAAAACTGCCTTGACGTAGGTACATACTGTGGAATATAATGAAAGACAACGGCAGATATCGCAGCTGCCAAAGAAAGATAAGGCAGCTTGAAGGCTGTTAGAAGGAGGAAATTTGGTTATGACAGTAACAAAGGAAATGACCATCGGCGAAGTAATTCGCGTAGACCAGAATATTATTTCCATTCTGTTGAATTACGGTATGCACTGTATCGGATGCCCGTCCGCACAGGGTGAGTCCTTAGAGGAAGCCTGCATGGTGCATGGTCTTGAGGTAGACCCGTTAGTAGACGAAATTAACGAGTACCTGAGCAACAAGTAGAAAAACCTATTTGGCGCAAAATGATAAAATGCAGGCGTATTATGGTGTTCCAATATGCCTGCGTTTTTTATATAATCGTTGTATCAAAAAACTATCTGGTTAGGAGAGAAGACGATTATGGAAAAGAAACTGAACTCTTTTTTAAGAGCTTTCCGCATTTGGACAGGAATGACGATTTCCGAATATCGAAAGACGAGGTGTATGATATAGTGTTCCGGATTCTTGTTGTAGAGGACGATGTTGAACTGAATCAGCTGTTTTGCAGAACGCTCGGGCGAAAAGGCTATATCGCGCTTGGCGCACCGGATGCGGCGGAAGCGTTAAAGCTGTTAGAGGAAGAAACAATAGACCTGATAATTTCCGATGTCATGATGCCGGGGATGAACGGTTTTACGTTTGTGAAGGAACTGCGGGAAGCACAGATGGCAATGCCTGTTATGCTAATTACCGCTAAGGGCGACATTATGGACAAGCAGAACGGATTTCTTTCGGGAGCAGACGATTATATGGTGAAGCCGGTGGATTTGCAGGAAATGCTGCTTCGCGTGCAGGCACTTTTACGCCGGGCAAAGAGTGTCAGCGAGAGAAAGCTGACGTTCGGGGACACGGTGTTGTTTTACGATACATGGACCGTAACGGACAGTGAGGGCAGTCAGATTCTTCCGCAGAAGGAGTTTCAGCTGCTCTATAAGCTGTTGTCGTATCCGGGGCAGATTTTTACGAGGCAGCAGATTTTAGACGATATCTGGGGACCGGACGGTTATGTGGATTCCCATACTCTGGATGTGCATATCAGCAGGCTGCGGGAACGTTTTAAAAAGAATGAGGATTTTGAAATCGTAACCATCCGGGGACTGGGCTACAGGGTGATGAAAAAATGAAAAGACAGTGTGGAAACGGTTCTATGAACGAGAAAAAAATCAGAATGTATAAAATGCGCACCAGAATGGCATTCGGACTTTTGGGAATTGTCCTGATGTTCCTGCTGATTTCATATTTGACGGGGTATACCCTGATAAAGCTGGGAGTTTCTATTGAACGATTTGCCAATCCGTGGATGACAATGTTCTTTATCTGTCTGTTTTGTGTGCTGCTATCCCTGATTGCATCCTACTATTTGATGAGGCATTTTTTTGTACCGTTAGAGCAAATCAGCGAGGCATCCAAAAAGGTGGCAGCAGGAGATTTTTCGGTTCAGCTGCCATACGGAGGACATCTGGAAGAGCTGGACAGCACGATACGGAATTTCAACCGTATGGTAAAGGAACTGAACTCAGTAGAGATTATGCGGAATGATTTCGTTGCGGATGTGTCTCATGAATTTAAAACGCCGCTCTCGGCCATCAGCGGCTATGCTACCTTTTTGCAGGACCCGGAGCTTACCCAGGAAGAGCGTCAGGTATATGTACGGAAAATACTGTTTCATATTGATAAGCTCAATGACCTGACGGAAAATATTCTGCGTCTTTCCAAGCTGGAGCATCAGCAGTTTTTAGAGGAGCCGGAAACCTTCCGGCTGGATGAACAAATCAGAGAAGCCATTGTTCTGCTGGAGCCGAAGTGGGGAAAGAAGAACATTGAATTTGATCTGGAACTTCCGGAGCTTACCTATCGCGGCCAGCCGGTGCTGCTGTTTCAGGTGTGGAGCAACTTA
This sequence comes from Lachnospiraceae bacterium, assembly GCA_051880375.1. Taxonomy (GTDB): domain Bacteria; phylum Bacillota; class Clostridia; order Lachnospirales; family Lachnospiraceae; genus SIG299. Next base: position 36,016 of record JBJENV010000078.1, on the reverse strand, counting down.
ATCGGAAATGCAATCAAGTACAGCGAGCAGGGCGGAAAGATTTCCGTCTATTTAAAAGAAGAAAAGACGATGCTTCAGGTCATTGTCAGCGACGAAGGCATCGGTATGACAGAGGAAACGCAAAAGCATATTTTTGATAAGTTTTATCAGGGCGATACCTCAAGAAAGTCGCAGGGGAACGGGCTGGGACTTGCACTCTGCAAGGAGATTATAAAGAAGTGCGGCGGTGAAATCCATGTGGAGAGTACACCGGATGTCGGTTCCGTATTTATTGTGAACCTCAACAAAAGTTGAGATTGAATTGAAGATAATTTGAGAAATGCCTCCTAGAATAAGCTCAAAATGAGTAAATCAAATTGAGTTGACAGGAGGCAGTTTTTATGTTGGAGCTTAAGAACATTAAAAAGGATTATCCTGCCGGTGACGGTACGGTGCATGCGCTAAAGGGAATCAGCCTGCAGTTCAGAAAAAATGAATTTGTATCGATTCTCGGTCCGTCCGGCTGCGGAAAAACAACGATGTTGAATATTATCGGAGGTCTGGACCAGTATACGTCCGGTGACCTGGTGATTAACGGAAAGTCTACGAAGGATTTTAAAGACAGGGACTGGGATACCTACAGAAATCATTCGATTGGTTTCGTGTTCCAGAGCTATAACCTGATTCCTCATCAGACCGTATTGCAGAATGTGGAGCTTGCGCTGACGCTGACCGGCGTATCCAAGAAGGAAAGAAAGGAACGTGCAAAGCAGGCGCTGGAGAAAGTAGGTCTGGGAAATCAGTTGAACAAGCGGCCGAGCCAGATGTCCGGCGGACAGATGCAGAGGGTAGCAATTGCCCGTGCGCTTGTCAACAATCCGGATATTATTCTTGCAGACGAGCCGACCGGAGCGCTCGACACTGAGACGAGCGTACAGGTAATGGAAATCTTAAAGGAGATTTCGAAGGATAAGCTGATTATTATGGTAACGCATAACCCGGAGCTTGCCGAGCAGTATTCGACGAGAATCATCCGTATGCTGGACGGTGAGTTAAAGTCCGATTCCATGCCGCTTGATGAAAAGGAGCAGCAGCTCGAACGTGCGGCGGAAAAAGCGACGCATAACAGTGGCAAAGAGAAGAAACCTTCCATGTCTTTTGGAACGGCATGCTCCCTTTCTTTAAAGAATTTAATCAGTAAGAAGGGAAGAACAATACTGACTTCGTTCGCGGGCAGTATCGGAATCATCGGTATCGCGCTGATTTTTGCGGTATCGCGCGGGATGACTGCCTACATTGATCTGGTACAGGAGAATACGCTTTCCTCGTATCCGCTGACGATTGAGTCTACCAGTGTGGATGTCAGCTCGCTGATGCAGAGTTTTATGGGGACGGCAAAGGGCAAGACGGAACATGAGAATGATGCGGTTTATGTAAAGCCGGTTGTTTATGATACGATTGAAGCGTTAAACAGTATCGAAACCTCGGAAAATGATTTGAAATCCTTTAAGGAATTTATCGAAAAGGAGCATGCCGACGAAAACAGTCCGCTTTATGAGGCGGTGAGCGGTATCCAGTATACTTATGACATGGACTTGCTTGTATATACGAAGAATGTTGACGGAAATATTATTCCGTCGGATACCGAGGAACTGTTAAAGAGCATGATGATGGAATACATCGGTATGGATATGTCGGCGATGAGCGGAAGCACGCTTTCTTCGGATTCTTCCTTAGGCTCGCTGATGTCGGTCGGCGGTTCCATGGGCCTCTGGCAGGAAATGCTGCCGGGTGACAACGGGAAGCCGATTAACGATATTTTGGAGAGCCAGTATGACGTGGTCTACGGTTCATGGCCGAATAGCTATAATGAAGTTGTGCTTGTGTTAGACAAAAACAACGAGCTTGCCGATATGACGCTTTACGCGCTCGGTCTGGAGTCGGAAGAGGAGATTTACTCCCTGATGGAAGCGGCGGTAAAGGGAACGGAAGTTTCCGTGGATATGAATAAGAGTTGGAGCTATGAAGATATCTGCAACATGGAGTTTAAGGTTATTTTGAATTCTGATTGTTACAGCTACGACAATCATACCGGGTTGTATACGGATTTGAGAAAGACGGACGCAGGACTGAAGTACTTATATGATAACGCCATCCCGTTAAAGGTTTCCGGCATTATCCGTCCGAACGAGGATGCGGATATTGCGATGCTGACCGGTTCCATTGCCTATACGAGCAAGCTGACAGAGTATGTAATCGAGCATTCCCGCGAATCGGCAGCGCTTCAGGCACAGCTTCAGAATCCGGTGACAGATATTTTCACGAATCTTCCGTTTGAAGAAAATGCCGGTAAGTTAAGCGATGCGGAAAAGGAAGCAGCGTTTCGTGATTATGTGGCAGGCTTAGACGAAGCCGGTAAGGCTTCGTCTTATGTAAAAATCATGAGCATTCCGTCCGGAGAACAGCTGGACGCTATGGTAGCACAGGCCATGACCGGCATGGAACGCGCAGATATGGTGGATGTTTTAAGACAGGTCTTTACACAGCAGACCGGTATGAACGAGGCAGAAATCGAAGCATATATTTCTAATATGAGCGATGAGGACATTACGACCATATTTACGCAGATGATGGAAGAACAGGTGAAGCTTCAGTATGCGGAGCAGGTACAGCTTCAGTTATCTGCCATGAGCGTTCAGGAACTTGCCTACGCTTTTGATTTGTCGGCAGACAGCTTTACAACAGAGCAGTGCGCGGAGTACTATGAAGAAGTATTGGAGTTTTCCTCCTCCAGTTATGAAAACAATTTAAGAGAGCTGGGGTATGTCGACCTTGATGAGCCGGCGAGCATCAATCTGTATGCCTCGAGCTTTGAAAATAAAGATGTGATTGAGGATGCGATTGCGGATTACAATAAGACAGTAGATGAGGCTTCGCAGATTAAGTACACGGATTATGTCGGACTGATGATGTCCTCCGTAACCTCTATTATTAATACGATTACTTACGTGCTGATTGCCTTTGTGGCAATTTCACTGGTAGTATCGTCGATTATGATTGGCGTCATTACGCTGATTTCGGTTCAGGAGAGGACAAAGGAAATCGGTATTCTGCGTGCAATGGGTGCTTCCAAGCATGATGTTTCAAGTATGTTCAATGCAGAAACCCTGATTATCGGCTTTGCTTCCGGAGCACTCGGAGTGCTTGTTACCTATCTGCTCTGCCTGCCGATTAACGCAGTCATTCACCATCTGACCGGTATCAATACCCTGAATGCACAGCTTCCGGTTTCAGCGGCACTGATTTTAATTGCAATCAGTATGCTGTTAACGATTTTCTCCGGTCTGATTCCGTCAAGAAGCGCAGCCAAGAAGGACCCGGTAGTAGCACTTCGCACCGAATAAAAAAGAATGACATAAAAAACACCAGCCAGGGCTGGTGTTTTTTATGCGCCGGAGGGCGCTTGCTTTGAAAGCATCTCAAACAGAAGTGTTTTACAGTGCCGCAAGCGTCTGTACGGCATCCTTTGCAACAACCGGCGTATAATGCTCGGCATAGTAGGAAAGCGAAGCGTAAGAGGTACGCTCCGGAGTGCCGTATTCCGCAATAACATTGCAGATTTTGTTGAATTCCTCAGGAGTGTGGTTTGACATTTCTGCTACTAAATAGTAGCGGGAGGCTGCTGTATCCTTATACAGTGTATTTTCACCGAAATAATACGGCGCAATTACTGTGGCAAGCGAAGTGGCCGCCTTTAAGGACGGGAAAGAAAATACCTTTGCAAGTGCCACCGGAGCAGTCTGCTCTGCTGATTCAGCCGGTTGGCCGGTCTCCTTTTCTGTAGTTTCATCCGCACTGACACCTTCCTTTGCTCTGCCAATCAGCTCGCTGAGCTGACCGAAGCATTCCAGAATTTCATCGGCAAAGGCGGATGGAAACGAGGAAACTGGTTCTTCTCCGGACTGCTCTTTAAACGAAGAGAAGTTGGAAAAACGGGTGTCTAACTCATCCGGATCTTCCACCTTTGTCATCACCAGAACAAGAGATTCGGAGGAAATCGGAATTGCTTCTATCATAAGAGGAATGTCATCTGCTTCAAAACCACATTCATAAGAAGCCTGAAGCATCAGTTCCCGGAACAGTGCCTTGGCTTTGTCGGAGCCGTAAGCAAGTTCACTGAGTTTTAATTCACGTTCTGCAAGGTCCTGCTTACTGAGGGTGCAGCGTATCTGAGTATCACTGATTTTCTCAATTTTCATAGTGCTTACCTCCTTTTCTTATACTTTGTATAAGTAACAAAAAGTATAATGGAAATCGAATGCAAAGTCAATACAGGAAAATATTAAAAAAGTCTGTCGGATTCGTGAAAGTCACCAAAAAGTTACCAGGTTTTTTGGCATTGTGCACGAAAATGGAGAGTAAGATTTGGGCGGTAATTTTAGAAAGAAGGAAGTATAATATACTCACAAAGCCAATCACTTATCAACGCCGCGGCAGCGGCAGAAAGGAGTCCATGTTACCTAAGGAACTATCGGACAAGTATCATATCCTGAAACTGATACATCATGGCATCGGTGGGGAGGTTTTACTTGTCGAGCATAAGACGCTTGCCTGTAGACGTATTATTAAAACAGTCAATAAAGCGCATCCCCAGTATGGGAGTCTGGTACGGGAAGCAAAGCTGTTACAACAGTTTCACCATCCTTCTATTCCTATCATATACGATATTTTTGAATATGATACCGCTACCTATCTGATTGAGGAGTTCATTGAAGGAGAAACGTTGAGGCAATATTTACTAAGACAGCGAAGTCTTTCTGAGTCTTTACTTCTTAACTTTTCCGAGCAGTTATGCGAAATACTCCATTATATTCATAGTCCTGCCCATAGAGTACTGCATCTGGATTTAAAGCCGGAAAATCTTCTGATAACGGATTGTAACATAAAGCTGATTGATTTCGGCAGTGCCATATGCCGAAATCAGGAAGAGCCTATTGGCGCTTTTTTTGGCAGTCCCGGCTTTTGTGCTCCGGAGCAGGAAACGGCAGGAATATTGTCGGAGCAGACAGATATTTACGGACTGGGCAGACTGTTAGAGTATATGCTGTTTTATGCAAAAAAATCACCGAAGGGCTTCTATGATATTGTGAAGAACTGCCTCCGGAAGGGGGAGAAAACCTATACCTCCGCAGAGCAGGTAAAGCAGGACATAGAAAGGCTTTCCCGCAGACGGCATAAATCAGAGCAGCCTCCGACGGGAAGGTGGTTTGCGGTAACCGGTATACCGACAGCTTATCACAGCATGGCTCTCGCAGCATCTTTGGCGGCTTACTTTGGAAAGCATGGGAAACGTGTCCTGTTTCTCTCCTGCAATCGTGTGCGCACACGATTGGAAAGGGAATCAGAACAGCAAGGCTTTGTATATGAACAGAATGGAATTACAGTAGCGGAACGAATAGCACCGCAGGAGGTCAAGGGCTGGCGCGGCAGGGGGTATGACTACATAGTCTGCGATTTGGGAGCCGATACCTTTGATGCCGCAGGCATTCCCTTTGATCTATGGCTCTGTGTGGGAAGTATGTCGGAGTGGACAGAGCTGCTGTGGCATCAGGCGCTGGATGAACTGTTGCCGCTGCAGAAAGCAGTAGTACTTGTTACAGAGGGAGATATCGCTCTTGCAGTGCGGGAATTCGGAAGAAAGTGTGCAGTCGGGCAGCTTGCCCTGCATTCCCCTGTATTCACCTGTTCGAAAGAAAGCAGAAAGCTTTTTAAGAGCCTGTTGTAATCCATTGGAGGAAAAACTCGTCACAGACTTTATCCACGGTTCCATACAGGGTGGTAGCAGCAGGAAACTTACGGCAGGGCGGGAAAGCATCCGTTCGTTCAAAATAAGGGGCATTTTCTTCACCCTGCCGGTAAGATTTTTAATGACAGGCAGTAGAAAATTTGCTATACTAATCTATAAAGTATAGGTTCCCAAAAGGTTATCCGGTGCATGGGAACAACGGAGGATTGGTATGGATAAATCAATGAAGATAAAAATCATCGGAAGCGCGATTTTAACCTGTATGGTGATTGTGGCGCTGACGCTTGCAATGATAAAGAAATATACGCCGAACGATTCGATGATGGCGCTGAATGAATATTATGTGGTAGATGATACAGAGGCAATCGTTATTTTAGAAACAACAACTCACGAAGAACGCGCAGTGTTAGCAGATGGAAGTATTTACCTGAGATATGAAACGGTTAAGGAGTTACTAAACAGTAACTTTTATCTGGATGAGCAGGAAGAAACGCTGTCACTTGCGCTGCCTACGGAGCTCATCCGGATTTATGAGGGTGACACGGTTTATTTTGTCAACGGAGAAGAAAAAAAGCTTGCAGCGCCTGCATTTCGAAAGCTTGGAAAGGACTACTATCTTTCTACGGAGTTTATTGCTTTGTTTTCCAATGTGGAGTTTGAATATTACAGCAACCCGAACCGGCTGGTAGTTCATTATCAGTGGGTGGATTTTTTGTATTTTGATACGGTAGAGGAGGCACCGCTCAGAGTGGAGCCGGATATCAAGAGCGAGATTTTAGTGAAGCTTCCGGCAGCTGCAAAGCTGTATTACATCGGTGGTACGGGAACCGGCGGCAAGAGCTTTATTAAGGTGATGACACAGGACGGCATTTATGGCTATGTTCAGAGAAAGTTTTTGAGCGAATCCTATTATGCAGTGTTAGAGAGCAGCTATCAGTGGCCGGAGTACACACATATTACCATGAAGGACAAGGTACGCCTTGGTTGGCACCAGGTAACGGTTCCGGAGGCAAATGCAAAGCTTGAAACGATGCTTGAGGGCACGAAGGGACTGAATGTCATATCTCCGACGTGGTATCGTCTGACGGATGAAGAGGGCGGAATCAGCTCTCTTGCAGATGTGACTTATGTTGAGCAGGCACATCAGAAGGGGCTTAAAGTCTGGGCCCTGGTTGACAACTTTGATAAAAACGTAAGTACCTTTGAGATATTGTCAAGCACTGCGGCAAGAACAAAGCTGATTGAAAATCTGATGCAGGAAGCGGAAACGTATGGTTTTGACGGGCTGAATATTGATTTTGAAACACTGACAACTGCAACCGGCGTGCATTTTATTCAGTTTTTAAAAGAACTCTCGGTGCAGTGCCGTAACCGCGGTCTGGTGCTTTCGGTGGATAATTATGTCCCGGCTCCGTACAACGAATTTTATGACTTAAAAACGCAGGGTGAAGTAGTGGACTATGTGATTATCATGGCGTATGATGAGCACTACAGCGGTTCTGCGGAGGCAGGTTCCGTGGCATCTCTTCATTTTGTGAAGGACGCACTCAACAATACAATTTCTAAAGTCTCCAGAGAACGCATTATTATGGGTATTCCGTTTTATACACGTCTTTGGAAAGAAACAGAGCAGGATGGACAGAGCAGGCTGTCTTCGGAGGCGCTTACCATGGCGGGAGCAGAAAGTGTGCTTGCGCAGAATGATGTAAAGGCTTCGTGGGATGAGGTAACAGCACAGAACTATGTGGAATACGAGAAGGACGGCACGGTTTATAAGATGTGGATGGAGGATGAGGATTCTCTGACGGAAAAGCTTCGCCTGATTTCCGGAGCAAATGTGGCAGGTGTGGCAGCATGGCGTCTTGGCTATGAAAAAGAGGGAATCTGGCCGTTAATAGACTTTTTTATTCAGTAAAAACTCCTGTATGAATCGTGTGTTTTGCTCATATAAGTAATACGAACGAAGCAATCAGGAATTTGATATGAAAGAAAAATATCAGGGAAAGGCGTACGCTGTAACGGGGCTTTTGGCCATGGCTGCATTACTTGGCAGTCTCTATACTGCAAGAGCTATGAAAGAGGGCGCCTTGTTTGCAACCGGGAAGAACGTTGCGGATGCGCCGGTTGTTGTCATTGATGCCGGACATGGCGGTGATGACCCGGGTAAGGTCGGAGTCAATCAGGCACTGGAAAAGGATATCAATTTAAGCATTGCAAAAAAAGTACAGAAGCTTCTTAAGCAGAACGGTGTTGTGGCTCTCCTGACAAGAGAAGAAGATGCCGATTTGGCAGAGGCGGGAGCGAAGAACCGAAAGGCGCAGGATATGAAGGCAAGGGTGGCATTTCTTAAAGAAGAGCAGCCGCTTTTGGGAATCAGCATCCACCAGAACAGCTATCCTTCAGCAGACTGTAAGGGGGCACAGGTATTTTACTATCGATCTTCTAAAGAAGGAGAGATACTTGCCAAAATCCTGCAAAGGCAGTTGCTGACGGAGCTTGCAGACGGCAACACAAGGCAGGTAAAGGCAAACGAGGATTATTATCTTTTAAAAAATTCACCTTGTACCTTTGCGATTGTGGAATGCGGCTTCCTGTCCAATCCACAGGAAGCAGAGCTTTTGATTACGGAGGAGTATCAGGAAAAGGTGGCATTTGCCATTCATCTTGGAATTTTAGAATACATCAATACGATACAGGCTGCAGGCGACTGAAAGGCAAAGGCATAGCAGGAGCATACTGCAGACTGTGCTGAAACGGAGCAGATATGAATACAGAGTTACTTAAAATCAACAGGAAGAATTTTCAGAGAGAGGATTTGCGGCATGCCGGAGAACTGCTGCGTGCCGGTGCACTGGTTGCATTTCCCACGGAGACGGTGTATGGTCTCGGAGGGAATGCATTGGATGAGACAGCATCGGCGAGAATCTATGCCGCAAAGGGCAGACCGTCGGATAATCCTCTGATTATCCATATTGCAGAGATAGAGGCGTTAAAGAAGCTCGCGGTTGACATCCCGGAGCTTGCATATCGCCTTGCGGATAAGTTTTGGCCGGGACCGATGACAATGATTCTAAAGAAAAGTGAAGTGGTACCGTATGCCACAACGGGCGGACTGGAAACGGTGGCAATCCGTATGCCGTCGGATGAGATTGCGCACGCGCTGATTGCAGAATCGGGAGTTTATATTGCGGCACCAAGTGCAAATCTGTCGGGTAGACCAAGTCCGACTACGGCAGAGCATGTAATGGAAGATCTGTCCGGAAGAATTGAAATGATTATTGATGGCGGTTCGTGTGATATAGGGCTGGAATCATCCATTATCGATTTGTCGGGTGATGTGCCGATGATTTTGCGTCCGGGCTATATTACAAAAGAGGATTTTGAACAGATTGCATCCGATGTAACGTATGACAATGCAGTGTTGGCAATGAAGCCACAGGAATCTGTAGTGGCAAAGGCACCCGGCATGAAATATCGTCACTATGCCCCTAAGGGACAGATTACTATCGTAGAGGGCAGCCGCAGTGCAGTCATTGCAAAAATTAACGGGCTTGTGGCTGAGAAAGAGAAAGAAGGTATTCGTACGGCAGTACTCTGTGCGGAAGAAACGAAGGAATGCTATTGCTGTGAACATATTGTATCGCTTGGATCGCTCGGCAGTGAAAAAGAGATTTCAGCACATCTTTTTTCTGCGCTTCGTACATTTGACACGGAAGAGATATCTGTGATATACTCAGAAAGCTTTGAGAATACAAAGCTTTCTGAGGCTATTATGAACCGTCTGAGAAAGGCTGCAGGATATCAGATGATTCACTGCAGCTGAGACAGGGACAGCAAAAGCTATGCAGAAGGAAGATTTTAAAAACAGAAAATAGCGGTAGGTTGATTCTGGGGAGACCTTATGAATACCGCAGAAAAGAGGAGCAGGAGTTACTATGATAGGATTAGGTTGTGACCATGGCGGATATGAACTGATGCAGGAGGTCATTGCGCATCTTGAGGCGCGGGGAATCGAATACAGGAATTTCGGAACATATTCCAAAGAGTCTTGTGACTATCCGGAATTTGCACATGCGGTTGCACATGCGGTAGTGGACGGAGTTTGTGAGAAGGGAATTTTAATCTGCGGTACAGGCATCGGTATTTCCATTGCGGCAAACAAGGTGCCGGGAATCCGTGCGGCACTCTGCCATGACTGTTTCAGCGCAAAGGCAACGAGAGAGCATAACAATGCCAATATTCTTGCGATGGGCGGACGTGTGGTTGGTCCGGGACTTGCTCTTGAAATTGTAGATTTGTTTTTAGACACACCATTTTCGAATGATGAGCGACATATCAGAAGAATAGATAAAATCGAAGAGTAGTATTACAAGGAATAAAGGCTGTTATGAGGACGGCGGAAACTCACTATAAAATCGCCACCCTCATAACAGCCTTTTTTGGTGAAAGCTTACAGGGTCAGAAAGCGTATATGCGGATTGTGCTCTCCGCCATACAAACGGTGAGAGACAGAAATGACAGTCCGATTCAAGGAAGCTGCCCTGAGAGCAGATAAAACCATTGCCTCTGTTCGGGAATCCAGATTTGCGGTTATTTCATCCAAAAGCAGAATTTTGGGGTTCAGGACTACAGCTCTTGCAATCGAAAGAAGCTGAAACTGTCCTTGGGATAACAGAGCTTCCGTGCAGGGCGTATGGATACCGTATGGAAGACGGTCTACAATTACTCCAAGTCCAACCATGTCAAGAGCCTGCCGGATTTGTGTTTCAGAGACTTGTGGATCTGACAAAGACACCTGATCTGCGACGGAGCCGGGAACTAAACGGAATTGCTGCTCTACATAGCCAAATAAACGGCGCTTGTCATTTTCTGAAATGGCGTCCGGTGCTTTGCCAAATACACGAACCATTCCCTGTTGCGGTTGGTACAAACCTGCAATCAGTTTCACCAGGGTGCTTTTCCCTGCACCTGTCCGGCCGGACAGGACAACGGTTTCACCCTCTGTTACCGTATAATTAAAATGATGAAAAATCTCCGGATCGCCATCTTTATAACGAAAGCAGACGTCAGATAATTGAACAGCAGCGTTTTCGGCATGGAGTTGTTCCGAATTTGTTTTTTGTTCTGTTTCTCTTAAAAATTCATTGATGCGTTGCACACCGGCTACAGCCGACTGGACATTCTGAATCTCCATACCGATGCTCTCAAGAGGACCGAAGAAACTCCCGACATAGGCAATCACCGCCGCCGCAGTACCCACAGACATGCCAAAGAAGACCTGCATAGTGCCGCTTTGTGCGGAAGCGACCATCATCATGCCAATCAGCATTGCACTGACGGAAACAATCATAGGGGAATAGACCGCATCATAGAAGTTGGAACGTTCCTGTGCCCGAAAGCTCTGCTCTATGGTGGCGCCGTAGCGCTTAAGCATATAATGCTCCTGATGCAGAACACGAATGGTGCGCATATTTTTCAGCGCCTCCGGAATCTGTTGGTTGGTCTTGCCTACGGCAATTCGGTTTTCCATCTGTGCATTCAGCATTCTTTTTTGAAATATGCGGGTCATCCAAAAAAGCAGCGGAGTTACCACAAGCAATACCAGTCCCAGACCAATACTTTTCGTGAAAATGATGATGAGAATACTAAGAAGTTTGCAAAGGTCGGCTGCCATACTGATAATACCGGAGGTAAACAGATGCTCAACGGTATTCACATCATTTACAAAACGCGAAGCCGTTACACCCGGTTCCCGATCGATAAAATAGGAGGCCGGAAGGTGTTTTAATTTTTCACTCATCGCAGAACGAATCTGATGTGTTACTTTTTGACCGAAGGTTGTAATCAGGCTCTCCTTCAGGGCATCCATCAGTCCGGATATTGCTACAATCAAAAAATATCCGATTGCCATCGAAAACAGAATCTGTTTTCCTTCAACCAGATGATTCACGATTTCTTCCAGAACAAGGGGCGGAAGAAGTGAGAACACGATGGCAAGCAGGATTGCCAGGACCAGAAGAATACTCAATCCCGGATGTTTCCGTATCGTATTGCCGATAATTTTTGCTACAGAAGATTTATCTGTCATCTGGTTTCGTCTCCCTTCTTTGTGCTTCATAGAGCATCCGATAGTGCTCATTTTCCTGTATTAATTTACAATGACCGGAAGCAGAGATTGTTCCGTTTTCTATCCAGAGAACCTGATCCATTTGCGGGAACAGGGAGAGCCGGTGAGAAATCAACAGCACAATACTGTCTTTGAGCAAAAGGCGCAGATTGTCAAAAATGTGAGTTTCTGTTTCCATGTCAACTGCGGAAAAAGGATCATCTAAAACCATAAGCGGTTTCTGATGATAAAGGGTTCTGGCCAGGGCAATTCTGGCCTGTTGACCGCCGGAAAGGCGGACGCCGCCGCTACCGATAACCGTATGGATACCTTCCGGAAAGGCGGACACCTCCTCTTCCATACAGACAGCGCGGAGGAACGGACCGATATCACCAGGCTTCCCAAGACAGATGTTTTCCTCTATGGTGCCGCCAAACAGCTCCGGCTGATGTCCAAGATATCCAACACATGTTTCATATCGTTCCCCCTGATTTGGAAAAATGATATCTCCAAGGGAAATCTTTCCCTGATAAGGAAGCTCTCCAATCAGGATTTTCCCGAGAGTCGATTTACCGCAGGCGATTTCTCCGGTCATGCCGATGATGTTCCCGGGATTTGCCCGAAACGACACATTGGAAAACAACGGCTTTTGCCCGGGATAGGCAAAGGCTATGTTTTCGACGGAAAGCGGCGCACTTAAAGACGTACTTTGTTCCGGCTCTTCCGCAACATGGATTAAGTAAGGTTTGATACGTTGCCAGGATACCTGCGCTTTTTGTACCGCATTGAACAGCTTTGCTGCCTTGGATGATTTCACCGCCAGTTTTTGATAACAGGAGAAGAAGGTCGTGAAAGCGGCGATATTCCAGACGTTCCATCCGGTGCCAAACACATTTTTGCCGCCGAACCAGATGATCATGACGGTACCCAGCATGGAAATCACCTGGTAAACCGGCTGCATGGCACTTTCCCATATATTTGCCCGGACAGACTTTTTTTCATAATCCGTAAGACTTGCTTCGTAGGTTTCATTCCGGTTGGTTTCCTGACCGTATACCCGATAAGTCAAGGCATTGGTAACACGCTCCAGTGTATCCGCATTTAGTCTTGCGTTACTTTCCCTACTGAGCGCAACATTTTTTGTGACGGTCACTTTTAGTTTTTCTGCAAGGAAATATGCAATCGGTGGGAATAGCATGGAAAGCAGCGTCAATTTCCAGTCATAGAACAGAAGCAAGGTCAGATACGAGGCCATTACCACTCCTGTGTCAAACACCTCTGTGGTAAATTTACGCATGCCTTCTACACACGCATCTGCATCCGAAATGATTTTTGTCATCATGGCGCCGGCTTCTTCCTGCTCTGCCTTTTTACGATGCAGCAGATTCCAGTAGAGTGTCATTTTCATGCTTTTGCTGATATTGTTGGCAAACTTACGAACATAAAGCCGCTTAAGATATCGCATACACTGCACGAAAAGAATGGTCAGGACATAGCCTGCGGCCAGCATAACCATCTGTGCAGGCTGCCGTTTCATCCCAATGATGTCGTATAGGTACTGTACCATCTGACCCTCAAACCATGGGCCGGCCACCATTCCGACATTGTAAAGAATTCCTGTTGCTGCCACAACCAGGAGAGTCCATTGTTCTTTTCGGAAATAAAAACCGATGCGGCCTGTTAAATCACGATTATCCCTGTGCATTTTCTTCTTCCTCATTTTCACATACAATCTTCCTTGCAACATGCGGAAAACCACTGCGGCTTTCCTGTTTGGAGCGCAGGTACAATTTGTTTAGGGAAGCAGTGAAAGCTGCTTGTTCTTTTTCGTCCAGAGCTTCAAGCAGCCACTCATAAAAGACCGCCTCTACTGTGGCTTTGGAGTTTTTCAGTTTTTCCGCTTTGTCTGTAGCATACAGAAGCTGACTTCTGCCGTCTGCCGGATTTTCTTTTCGGGTCAGGTATCCTTTATGCTCCAGACTGGCGGTACGCCTTGCGACGGCGCCTTTATCCATATTCAGCTGCGAACAGATTTCCTTTTGAGAAATGCCGGGATTGTGTCGCACCAAATGAATCAAATCCATTTCACCCGAGCCGATCCCGTCGTCTTTCATGGTCCGTATTACCAATTTGTTTACTTCTCTCGCAATTTTTGTGATTTGCCTTTTTGTAGTATCCATTTTAACACCTCGTATCCTAATAAAGATGTAGCATCAACTAAAATAGATGATACTACATCTTTGTTGTACCGTCAACCATTATAAGCGTTCCTACGGAAAAAAATTTGCCAGCAGGCAGTACCTGCTGGCAGAAAAAATTTTACTTTTGAAACGGTTTAATCGGCGTTTCTTCCGTATGTCCGATGCTTCTCATATATGTCTTGAATTTCTCGATTGCCTGATAGAACTTTTGATAGCTTTCCAGTGCGAGATCAAAATGATGCAGTGCCAAAGTACGGTTACCCTCTTCGGCAGCATACCAGGAATCGCAGCCATGCTTATGCAGCTCCTCATGAAGTTTTTTTACTTCACGGAACTGTGTGCTGCCGGTGATCCGGGCATCCGTCTGTGCAGTAATCCATTTACCGAGCTTACAGCCGGCAGGGTTGTTCAGCTGGGTAATCTTCAGCTGTTCAAATCCCGCAATGTGGTTGTAGATACGCCAGGTCAGAATATGATGATCGATCTGGAAAACACGAATCCAGTCCTGTACCGTCAGGTCTGAAAAGCCTCTTGCCATATCGCTTCTTGCATTATCCACATAACGGCTGATGGAGCGAAGATGCTCTCCGGTAGCAAAACAATCGCGTTCCAATATAGTATAGCTTCCTGCCATGGACTCGATGGAACGGACGAAGCTCTCCGTTACGCTGGTCTGGGTGTTTACTGCATCATGGATGTTGCGGATTCGTTCATTAATCAGGTTCATATGCTCGCTCATGCTGTTGATGTCACGTACCGAGCTATGTACCTTGTCGTTGCTCTGCTCCAGGTGGGAGGTGGTAGAGTCCACCAGCTCTTTTAACTCGGCAAGGCTTTCTTCAAGCTCGCCCACATAATCTACAACCATGTCGGCGGAGTGGGCCGTATTGGAGGACAGTTCCTTTACCTGACCGGCAACGATGGCAAAGCCCCTGCCCGCCTCTCCGGCACGGGCAGCTTCAATGGAGGCGTTTAATGCCAGAAGGTTACTCTGGTTGGCCAGTTTCTTTACCATGTCAATGATGTTGGTAATCTGCTCAATTTTTTCCTGAAATACAGCCACTTTTTCGTGGATACCGCGAATCTGCTCCACAGAATCGGAAACGGCAGTAATGGTTTCATTCATGTTGTTTACACTTGCCTTGGAAACCTCAATGGCAGCACCGGCATCATCACGGATATGTCCCACTTCTTCGGAAATACTGTGGATGGAAGCCTCAAAGGTTTTGCTGGAAGCTGACATATCCTGAATGGAGGAGGTTTGTGACATAACCTGTTCAATCATTTCCTTGACACAGGAATTGTCACCGATATGCTCCATAGACTCATTCATACGCATAACGTAATTGTTGTTGGACTTCTTTAAGGCTGTAATTACCTCGTTTAGCTTTTCTGCGACCTCAGGGTCGGAAAAGGCAGAGGTATCAATGGCATGATAAGAGCCATCAATCAGTTGCTGCATAGCGTTTAAAAGCAGCTGTTTGTCATCGGAATGACTTTCTTTACTTTTCTTAAACATACGTAAATCCCTTTTCTAGTTTTTGCAATAAGAAACAAAATGTAACAAGTTAAAATTAGTCTGTGTACCTTAAGATGCACTTCGTCAAATCATGAAATTTGCCCTGTCTTATGTACCTGAGAAGCTTGTCTGTGGAACGGAGCGCCTGTGCCAGCATATCCGGTGTAATTAACCCCTGCTCCAGTGCATCGGCGGCCTCATCTAAATCCACTACCTGTATCGTTCCGTCCGGAAGAATCACAACGTCAATCAGCAAATCGGAGTAGGTCAGGTTATTGCCGTCTGCAGTTTCTGACACGATATCGCAGTACCAGCGGGTGAGCGCACCATGAATATCTGCAAGACGGCTGATTTTAAAGCCCTCCTTTCTGTAATAGGCAGAGATGCCTGTTGCCATGTCCGACCTTGGTTTTAAGGTGTTCCAGGATGTTACAAGCAGTTCATCGTCCATATACAGAATCCTGTCGTCTTTCAGAGGAAGAAGCTCATCCGGAATAAAACGCTTTCGATATAGTCTGACATCAGAATACATAGGTAGATTCCTCCTTCTTTTGTCAAAGCAGATGCTTTATCTTATTCTACCACAAATGGACGAAAAATGCACTACCTTTTCCAAGTAGCTGGGAAAAACAATAAAAGCATCGGCATCAGTTCCAAACGTCCGGCCAGCATGTCAAACATCAGTACATACTTGGAAAAGACGGAAAATTCGGAGAAGTTTCCGGTAGCACCCACCATATTAAGACCGGGACCGATATTGTTCAGGGTTGCGGCAACTGCCGTAAAGTTTGTTGTGGTATCAAAACCGTCGAAGGAAATCAAAAGAATGGAAGCGACAAACACAAGCACATATGCCATCAACAGGACATTGGCAGAGTGTATGACGGAATGTTCGATTGGCTTTCCATCCATCTTGATGACGCGGACACGCCTCGGATGAATCTGCTGCATCAGTTCTTTTCCGACCTGCTTGATATAAATCATAAAACGCGACACCTTGATACCGCCGCCGGTGGAACCTGCGCAGGCACCGACAAACATCAGGCAGACCATAAGAATGCGCGAGAACTCGGGCCAGAGGTTAAAGTCAGTGGTGGCATAGCCTGTTGTTGTCATAATTGAAGCAACCTGAAAGGTAACATGCAGAAGACTTTGACCGAATTCTGCGCCGTTTGATACAAGATTCCATGTGAGCAGTACAACCGCAAGCAGATAGAGACAGAAGTACCAGCGGACCTCCTCCATATGAAAGGCATCCTTTACGCGGCGGATTAAAATATAATAAAAGAAGGTAAAGTTCACCCCGAATAAGAACATAAATACAGTGATGACAATCTGTATATAAACGGAGTAGCTTGCAATACTGTCATTTAGGAGACCAAAGCCGCCGGTGCCCGCAGTGCCGAAGGAAAGGCAGAGTGAGTCAAACAGCGGAAGCCCGCCAAAAAGAAGAAGAACGACCTCAGCAGCGGTCATAACCATATAGATGGCATACAAAAGGAAAGCAGTCTGCTGCATTCTGGGTACAAGCTTGCCAACCGAAGGTCCCGGGCTTTCCGCTTTCATCAGGTTCATGGTAGAGCCGCCGGTCATCGGGAGGATGGCAAGAATAAAGACAAGCACACCCATACCGCCGATCCAGTGGCTGAAACTGCGGAAGAACAGGTTGCAGTGTGACAGTGCCTCTACATCGGTCAGGATACTCGAGCCGGTTGTCGTGTAACCGGAGATGATTTCAAACAGTGCATCCGTAAAGGACGGGATATCGCCGCTGAACACAAACGGGAGAGCACCGATGATACTCATGATAATCCAGCTTAAGGAAACAGCAACAAAGCCTTCCTTGGCATAGAAAGCGGTTTTCGTGGATTTCGGATGTCTGAGCAGCAGTCCGATGATAACACAACAGACTCCGAGTGCGAGGTAAATCAGGGCATTTTTTGTTTCTCCATAGTAAAGCCCGACAATACAGGGCGGGAGCATGAAAACACCCTGCAGACCGATGACCCAGCTGAGGATATGGAGGATAATAGAGAAGTTCATAATAAAAGTCGGCCCCTTTCCTAATGTGCGGAGCTTTGCAGAATATCGGAAATATCCTGCAGCCCTTTATTTGTTGTAACGACGATGACCGTGTCATTTAACTGCATGGCGTCACGGCCGGAAGGCGTAATAATGCTTTTTCCCCGGACGATACAGCAGACAAGAAGGTCCTTTTTTAAGCTCAGATTCTGCAACGGAATTCCGATAATCGGGCTGTTGTCACGCACATGGAATTCGAGCGCTTCTACCTGGTTATCCATCAGACGGTACAGTGCTTCCACATTACTGCCGTAGGAATTGCTCTGCGCCCGCACATACTGGAGAATGTATTCGGTTGTAATATTTCTCGGCGATATGAGGCTGCCGACCGGAAGATCTGCTATGATCTCATCCAGGACAAGCCGGCCGACCTTGGTGATTTTCTTACTGCGCGGGCTTACCTTGTCTGCATAGAGCGAGAGAAATACATTTTCCTCGTCGGTTGTTGTCATGGAGACAAAGGCATCGGTTTGAGGCAGCCCTTCCTCTAATAAGACTTCGTGCTCCGTGGCGTCGGCATGGATCACGGTTGCCTTCGGAAGCGCATCGCTTAGAAAATGGCAGCGCTCGTTGTCACGTTCGATGATTTTTACCTGAATTCCCGCCTTTAACAGAATCTGTGCCAGATAGTAGGAGGTCGTTCCGCCGCCGGCTATCATGACATCGCGGATTTCACGAAGTGTGGACAGCTTACTGATTTTATAAAATTCCGGTATTTTCTCACGAGGGAGAATGACGGAAATCGTATCTCCTGCCCGGAGAATGCTGTTGCCGTTCGGAATGATGACCTGATGGTCATGTACGAGAATACAGACCAGGACCTCATGATTCATCTTTTTGGAAAACTCAGACACCTTCATGTTATGAAGCGGAGAGTTTTCGGAAATGGCGACGCGGAGCAAATCAATTCTGCCCTTTGCAAACGAGTCGATTTCCATTGCCTCCGGTACCTGAATGAGTCTGGCAATTTCGCTTGCCGCTGCCCATTCCGGGTTGATGACCATGGACATATCCATGCAGAGCTTTAAGTAGTCCAGCTCGGAAAAATAGTCAGGGTTCCGCACACGGGCAATCGTCTGGCAGTTGCCGGCCTTCTTTGCAATCAGACAGCTGATTAAGTTCACTTCGTCCTGATTTGTTACGGCAATAAACAGGTCGGCATTCTCAATGCCGGCCTCCTTCTGCGTTAAGAAACTGGTGCCGTTTCCTACGACACCCTGTAAATCAAAGTTGCTGATGGCAGGCTGAAGACGTTCGGTTGATTTATCAATCATTGTAATTTCGTGGCCCTCGTCATTCAGCTGCTGGGCAAGCGCATAGCCGACCTTACCGCAACCTACGATGATGATTTTCATAAAAAAGTAACCATACCTTTCTCACAATAGTACTGTTGGGGAAAATATATCAGAAGTCCCCATTGGGATAAGTGTACCACGAGAAAAGAAAATTGTCACTATTCTGAGAGAAAATTGACAGAAGGAGCATTCCTGTATGTTATGAAAAAAATTCTATCTTTTACGCGAAAAGTGTGGTAGAATAAATCTGTTTAAGAAAAGGAGAATGATAATGGGCAAAAAGAACGGTTTGGTCAGAGGACTGCTTATGATAACGCAGATCGGCATTACAATGCTGGCACCGATTTTTCTGTGCCTGTTTGTCGGACTTTTCTTAAACGAAAAGCTGGATACGGTCTATGCTGTTCCCATCCTTTTACTTTTCGGGATTGCAGCTTCATTCCGCAACGCATACTATCTGACAAAGAGCTTCTATGCAAAGGAGAAACAAAAAGAAGATGCGGAGCTCGCATATATTGAAGAGCTGAAGCGTAAGGGAGAAGAAAAAAGAAAGTAAAGGAGATAGGTTATCATGGAGACAGAAGGAAAGACTATGTTATATGAGTTGTTTTCCGGCATTGCCGTTTTTACCTTGGTGGAACTGCTCGGAAATCTGTTTATTAAGCAGCGGTTGCCGTATTCGCTTGGTGTGCTGCTGGGAGCTGTGATTGCAGTGTTTATGGCATCCCATATGTATTTTACATTGGGGCAGGCCATGCTGTATGAAGAAGAGGCAGCGGCAAAAAAAATAAAAAGAGGGTCATTTCTGCGTATGGCTGTCATGGTCATCGGAATGATACTTGCAGTACTGCTTCCGGAGTATATTTCACTTCTGGGAGTACTGCTTGGCATTTTAACATTGAAGTTTGCGGCTTATTTACAGCCGTTGACTCATAAGCTTTTTAACAAAATACTAAGTAAAGGAAGGTGAGAAAGTGGGATTAGGGAGCGTCTTACGAACAGGAGTGGTTCTTGCCGCCACACAAAGTGAGGAAATTACCTTTGGCGTTGACGGACTTTTTAAGTATGAACTGTTCGGACAGGAACTGTGGATTACCAATACGCATGTCTGCCTGCTGATTGTTGTTGTCGTTTTGACATTGTTTGCATTGGCTGCAAACCGTGCCATCCGCAAGGCAGATCCGAATGAAGTACCTGGAACGTTCCTCAATATCATTGAATACCTGGTAGAAGCGGTAGACAATCTGACCAGAACTACTATGGGAGAGAAGCACGGCTGGAAGTTTTCCAACTATATCGGCACGCTGTTTGCTTTTCTCGTAGTGGCAAATCTGTCCGGACTGTTCGGACTAAGACCGCCTACAGCGGATTACGGCGTAACACTTGGACTTGCCCTGATTACGTTTGTGCTGATTCATTACAATGGATTTAAGTATGAGAAGGCAGGCCATGTGACCAAGCTGTTCCAGCCATTGCTGCTGACACCGATTAACATCATCGGTGAGCTTGCGACACCATTGTCCATGTCTCTCCGTCTGTTCGGTAACATTTTATCGGGAACCGTTATGATGGGCTTAATCTATGGGCTGGTTCCAAAGCTGCTTCAGATGTTTATCTGGCCGGTGTTTGGTGCTCTGCACGGATACTTCGACGTATTTTCGGGAGCAATCCAGTCGTATGTTTTCTGTATGCTGACGATGGTATTTATTTCCCAGTGCTTTGGGGAAGAGGAAGCGTAGTAAATTTTAAACCTGCGGTTTAAATCCAAAATCCGCGGTATTAAAATTACAGGTTTTGCGTTGCAAAATCTAAATTGATGAAAGACGGAGGTTTATTTTATGATGAGTAATATTACAAACGAAGGTTTAATCTTAGCTTGTTCTGCAATCGGTGCAGGTATTGCGATGATTGCAGGTGTAGGTCCTGGTATCGGTCAGGGTATTGCAGCAGGACATGCAGCAGCAGCAGTCGGACGTAATCCGGGTGCACGCGGTAACATTATGTCTACCATGTTATTCGGACAGGCAGTTGCCGAGACAACAGGTCTTTACGGCTTTGCCGTTGCCATTATTTTGTTATTCGCAAATCCGCTGCTTGGCAAGCTGTAATACATGATAACAAAATGAGGTAAAGGAGGCCGAATCTTGAGCAACTTATTAGCAGGTATCAGCCATACCGCTCCGGTCATATTAGAGGCAGAATCCGGGATGTCAAACCGTATTTTCGGACTGGATCTTCAGCTTGGAGCAGATGCCGTGATTCTGGCACTTGCCGTATTCTTCCTCTTTTTTATAATGTCTTATCTCCTGTTCAATCCGGCAAGGGAGCTTATGAAAAAGCGCCAGGACAAAATCCGTGAGGAGATGGACACTGCCGCAAAGGAAAAGGCAGACGCCATAGAAATGAAAAAAGAGTATACAGCGAAGATCAGCCGGGCGGACAAGGATGTGGACGAGATTTTAAGCGCAGGAAGAAAGAAAGCGCTTGCTCGTGAAAACGAGATTGTAAACGAAGCCAAGGCAGAGGCGGCAAGAGTCATGGAGCGCGCGGAAAAGGAAATCGAACTGGAAAAGGGTAAGGTCAGAGATGAGATAAAACAGGAAATGATTGACGTTGCACAGGCGATGGCAGGTAAGATTATTTCCGCATCCATCGATGAAGAAACTCAGGCAAGGCTGATTGACGAAGCATTGAATGAAATGGGTGAGAATACATGGCAAAAGTAGTATCCAAAATATACGGCGAGGCGCTGTTTGAACAGGCCCTGGAGCGCGGCATGGTATCGGAAGTGGAAGAACAGGTGACCGTACTTTCACAGACTTTTGCGGAAAATCCGGAGTTGTTAAAACTCTTAAATCACCCGCAGATTACAAAGGAAGAGAAAATTTCCGTCATCGAGAACGTGTTCAAAGGACGTTTTCTTGATGATATTGTAGGCTTTCTTGTAATCATCGTAGAAAAGGGTAGATATAACGAAATCGAAGCTATCTTCGACTATTTTCATGCAAAGGTTCGTGAATACAACAAGGTCGGAGTTGCACAGGTTACTTCTGCTGTGGAATTATCCGCAGAACAGAAAAAGCAGGTGGAACAAAAGCTTCTTGAGCAGACATCGTATGAGTCGTTTCAGATGCACTATAATACGGACCCTGCGTTGCTCGGCGGCATGGTGATTCGCATCGGAGACCGCGTGATGGATTCGAGTATCCGCACAAAGCTGGCGAACATGACCAAAGAGCTTAAGAAGATTTCAGTGGTAGTATAAAACGGAAAGAAGGTGCTTATCTCTTGAATTTAAGACCTGAAGAAATCAGTTCGGTAATTAAAGAGCAGATTAAAAATTACAGTACAAAGTTAGAAGTATCTGATGTTGGTACGGTAATTCAGGTTGCGGACGGTATTGCACGTATTCATGGTCTGGAAAAGGCGATGCAGGGAGAACTGCTCGAATTTCCTGGCGAGGTATACGGCATGGTGTTAAACCTGGAGGAGGACAACGTCGGTGCTGTTTTACTTGGTGATGCAAAGAGCATCAGTGAGGGTGATACGGTAAAGACAACGGGACGAGTGGTAGAGGTTCCGGTCGGTGACGCAATGCTTGGACGAGTTGTCAATGCACTCGGACAGCCGATTGACGGCAAGGGACCGATTGAAACTACAAAACACCGTCAGATTGAGCGTGTGGCTTCCGGCGTTATTTCGAGAAAGTCGGTTGATACTCCGCTGCAGACCGGTATCAAGGCAATCGACTCGATGGTACCGATCGGAAGAGGACAGCGTGAGTTAATCATCGGTGACAGACAGACCGGTAAGACGGCAATCGCCATTGATACGATTATCAACCAGAAGGGGCAGAACGTGAAGTGTATTTATGTCGCTATCGGACAGAAGGCTTCCACAGTTGCCTCAATTGTAACAACCTTAGAAGAATACGGAGCGATGGACTACACGACTGTTGTAGCCGCAACGGCGAGTGAGCTGGCTCCGCTTCAGTATATTGCACCATATTCGGGATGTGCAATCGGTGAGGAATGGATGGAGGCAGGGCAGGATGTTCTGATTGTTTACGATGATTTAAGTAAGCATGCAGCTGCTTACCGTACACTCTCCTTACTGCTTAAGAGACCGCCGGGACGTGAGGCTTATCCGGGTGACGTATTCTACCTGCACTCGAGACTTTTGGAACGTGCGGCAAGACTGTCCGATGAGCTTGGCGGCGGTTCGCTTACGGCACTTCCGATTATCGAAACACAGGCAGGTGATGTATCTGCCTATATCCCGACCAACGTAATTTCCATTACGGACGGTCAGATTTATCTGGAGACGGAAATGTTCAACTCCGGTTTCCGCCCGGCAGTCAACCCTGGACTTTCGGTATCGAGAGTCGGCGGTTCTGCACAGATTAAGGCAATGAAGAAAATTGCCGGACCGATTCGTATCGACCTTGCACAGTACAGAGAATTGGCTGCGTTTGCACAGTTCGGTTCCGACCTGGATGCCGATACAAAGGAAAAGCTGGCACAGGGTGAACGTATCCGTGAGGTATTAAAGCAGCCGCAGTATAAGCCGATGCCGGTAGAGTATCAGGTCATTATCATTTATGCGGCAACAAAGAAGTATCTTCTGGATATCGAGGTTTCCGAGATTCAGGAATTTGAGAAGGGACTGTTTGAGTTTATCGACACCAAGTATTCCGAAGTGCCGAAGGCAATTCGCGAGGAAAAGCAGATGAGCGAGGAAACCGAGCAGACACTGATTAAGGCAATAGAGGCATTCAAAGCAGAATTCCGCGGATAGAGAGGTGTAATGTATGGCTTCGATGAGAGACATCAAGAGGCGTAAGGAAAGTATACAGAGCACCGGACAAATCACGAAGGCAATGAAGCTTGTCTCCACTGTAAAACTGCAGAAGGCAAAGACGAGAGCGGAGAATACAAGACCGTACTTTCACCACATGTATGAGGCAGTCAATGCAATGCTTCGTAAGTCGGGGAATATCCTGCATCCGTATTTAAACGGCGGGAAGTCGGAAAAGAAGGGTATTATCGTAGTGACCTCCAACCGCGGACTTGCGGGGGGATATAACTCCAATATCATAAAGCTTGTGCTGTCGAGTGAAATCAAGAAAGAAGATGCCGTGATTTATGCAGTCGGCAGAAAGGGAAAGGATGCGCTTATACGCCGTGGCTATGAAATTGCAGAGGACTATTCCGATGTGATGAATGAGCCGGTCTTTTCCGATGCGGTTGCAATCGGGCGCAGAGTCTTAAATGATTTCGCAGAGGGACGCATCGGGGAAATTTATCTTGTTTATACCGAGTTTAAGAATACAGTGAGCCATATTCCGACGTTTATCAAACTCCTTCCGGTAGTCGTATCGGAGGAAGCAGACGAGGAGGATGCGGCGGACAAGCTGACCCTGATGAATTATGAGCCGGAAGCGGAGGAAGCACTTGACCTCATCATTCCGAAGTATGTCAACAGTCTGATTTACGGCGGTCTGATGCAGTCGTTTGCAAGTGAGAACGGTGCAAGAATGCAGGCAATGGATTCTGCAACAAACAATGCGGAGGAAATGATTTCTGACCTGTCCTTAAAGTATAACAGAGCACGACAGGGCTCCATTACTCAGGAACTGACAGAAATTATTGCCGGCGCAAATGCAATCAACTAATAAATATTACAGTGCAAAGGAGTGACACGAAATTGGCAGTAAACAAAATCGGAAAAATCACTCAGATTATCGGCGCGGTACTTGATATAAAGTTTACGGAGGGCAACCTGCCGGAAATTTATGAAGCAATTAAGGTTCCTATGGGAGAGAAGACACTGGTTGTCGAGGTTGCGCAGCATCTCGGTGATGATACCGTAAGATGTATCGCAATGGGACCGACGGACGGACTGGTACGTGGCATGGATGCGGAAGCAACCGGCGCACCGATTTCTGTTCCGGTCGGAGAGAATACCCTGGGAAGAATGTTTAACGTGCTCGGTAACCCGATTGATGAAAAGCCTGCTCCGGAAGGAGTAGAATATTACCCAATCCACAGAAAAGCTCCGGCGTTCGAGGAACAGTCCACGCAGACCGAAATGCTCGAAACCGGTATTAAAGTTGTTGATTTGCTCTGCCCTTACCAGAAGGGTGGTAAAATCGGTCTGTTCGGTGGTGCGGGCGTAGGTAAAACGGTATTAATCCAGGAGCTGATTACCAATATCGCAACGGAGCATAACGGCTATTCCGTATTCACGGGCGTAGGCGAGCGTACAAGAGAGGGGAATGACCTCTACTATGAAATGATTGAATCCGGTGTTATCAATAAGACGACGATGGTGTTCGGTCAGATGAACGAGCCGCCGGGAGCCAGAATGAGAGTCGGCCTTACAGGTCTTACGATGGCAGAGTATTTCCGTGATAAAACCGGTAAGGACGTACTGCTGTTCATTGATAACATTTTCCGTTTTACGCAGGCAGGTTCGGAAGTTTCCGCTCTGCTTGGACGTATGCCGTCTGCCGTTGGTTACCAGCCGACCTTACAGACGGAAATGGGCGCACTTCAGGAGCGTATTACTTCCACAAAGAACGGTTCCATCACTTCGGTTCAGGCAGTCTATGTGCCTGCCGATGACTATACCGACCCGGCTCCGGCAACAACGTTTGCCCACCTCGATGCAACGACGGCTCTGTCGCGTTCCATCGTAGAGCTTGGTATTTACCCTGCGGTAGACCCGTTGGCGTCCACCTCCCGTATCCTGGATCCACGTATCGTAGGCGAGGAGCATTACAAGGTAGCGCGCGGTGTGCAGGAAATCTTACAGAAATATAAGGAACTGCAGGATATTATTGCAATTCTCGGTATGGATGAACTGTCCGAAGAGGAAAAGCTTCTTGTAGCAAGAGCAAGACGTGTACAGAGATTCCTGTCCCAGCCGTTCCATGTAGCCGAACAGTTCACCGGTCTTCCGGGACGCTACGTTCCGATTTCCGAGACAATTCAGGGCTTTAAAGAGATTCTCGAAGGAAAGCATGATGATATTCCGGAAAGCTATTTCTTAAATGCCGGAAACATTGACGACGTTATTGCAAGAGTGAAAAAGTAACAAGGAGAATTTCTATGGCAGATCAAAGCAGATTGTTCCGCCTGCAGGTCATTTCTCCGGATCGCATTTTCTATGACGGGGATGTTGAAATGGTAGAGATGAGAACCTCGGAAGGGGAAATCGGTGTTTATAAGAATCACATTCCTTTGACTGCAATTTTGGTACCCGGCGTCTTAAAGATAAAAGAAGACGGCGGAGAACGGAAGGCGGCTCTGCATGACGGCTTCGTTGAAATTTTCGGAGACCACATCACGATTTTAGCGGAGTCCTGCGAATGGCCGGAGGAAATCGACGTTCAGCGTGCCAGAGAGGCAAAGCTTCGTGCCGAACGCCGCTTATCAAGCGGAGATGCAGAGGTGAATGTTGCGCGGGCAGAGCTTGCTCTGCGGCGCTCTCTGCTTCGTCTGGAGCTGGCACAGTCACAGGAAAAATAAAAAGAACAAAGAAAAGGTGCAGCAGAAAACGGATTTCTGACTGCACCTTTTTAGTTTAGTGTTCCAAACCGATATTTTCGCGGATTTCGTTTCGGATGCTTACCATATCAGGATCGTCCCAGAAGAATAAGATTTTTTCTTCCGCAACCGTATTGCCGGCAGGACATTCGCCAAGGACAAAGATGGTAAACGTATCGGCAATGTCTTCGTGGAACTGGTTTGCACCGTAACGGCTGACATAGTTGGTAGGGTTTTCTTCGTAGTCTCTGACACCGGAACCGGAAATGTCTTTCCAGAAGCGGTCATAAAACCGTTTTCGGAAGGAACCTTCAATAAAGCCTGCCGGGTCATGGGTACTGGTTCCGACAGACAAATCTACCTGTGTTTCATCTTCCAGCAGGACATGTCCGTATTCGTGTATCACGGTACCGGTCAGCTTGCTCCAGTCTCTTTTTGCACCGTTTTCGTCGTATGCGTCATAATAATCGATGCTGATGGAAAACTGCGTGTTGTCTACGGAGTAGTCTTCTCTCTTACGAGGAGAGGTGTAAGCAAGGATGTTGCTTGTACCGTCGGTAAACAGCTGAAACTGTGTGATTTTTTCCCATGCCCGCTTCGGAAGCACGGAGTAGGCATAATCCAAGATAGAAGAGTGTAGTTCGGACGGAATTTCTGCCGTTCCGTTTTTCACTTCATAGGAGGCAAGGATGTTTGATATACCGAGAGAGTAGTTGCTGACGGTCAGGGTACATTCCGTATCACTTGTGGAAAGGGTGAGGTACTTGCTGTATACAACATCCGTCCAATTTTCTTTTTTGGAGCCGTCGGCGTCTTCCCTGACAGATTCAGGAGCACCGTAGATACGATACAGCAGTTCCTGCATTTGTTCGGCAGTATAGCCGGTTTCGGTCGGATGGACCGAAATGTTTTGCAGGAAGTTGTTGCGGTAGTGATAGTAGGTATTCATAGGGGCTTCCTCTCCAAACCACCGCATGGAATAACGATAAGTATCATAAATGTCCGTAAAGCTTCCCTGAGTTTCGTAAGCACCCGTAGAATTTCCCCAGGTTTCTTCTCTGTGTTCGGTCAGGGTTCCCTTCGCACCGATGTAAGCTTCGCTTGTTTCCAGAGAGGAACCGAAGTAGATTACGGTCTGTCTGGTATGAGAGTAGGTATAGCCGTCGCCCTGCTCTCTTGCCAGCTGACGGTAGGAAGCGGTTGCTTCCGAGGAGATTTCTGTTACGGCATGGACCACGGTACGGACAACTGCCTCCAAGGTCGGCAGGTCAATCTGTGAAGCAATGTCTCCGGCAGAATGGTACAGGTAACCCCGTGCGTTCTGGCTAAGCAGTACAGACGGAATACCTGCCAGCTGAAAGGAGGTGTGGTCACTGGCGGTTTCTGCGGTCAGATTCAAGGAAGGGGCCTTTTGCTGCAGCAAATCGGTGAGCCAGTTTGCTGCACCGTCAGTGGTATACAGCATGGTGAAATCAGAGCCGAGACCGGCAAGCATATCTAACTGGATATCGCCGATGATGCGAAGCCTTTCCTCTTCGGAAAGCGTGTTGACATACAGACGGGAGCCGTTTTTCCCGTTTTCCTCGTCGGTAAAGCTGATAAAGCGCAGCTCGGTATCGGAGGTCAGATTCTTCAGAGCATCTGCAACTGCGAGCAGCGCGGAAACGCCGGTAGCATTATCGTTGGCACCGTAGGCAGTCGGAACGCTGTCATGATGTGCTGAAATAACCAGAATATCCGCTTCCGGAGCAGATGCCTGTTTTACGGCGATGACATTGGAACCGGTTTTCCCGTCGGAAGAGGTATACGGCTGGAGGGTTACTTCGTACCCCATTTCCTGAAAACGCTTCTGCAAATACTGTACGGCGGCTTCTTCGCCTTCCGAGCCGACCGGACGCGGAACGGCGGACAGTGTTTCAAGGTCTGAAGAAAGTGCGGACAGAGCGGAAATAAGGGGATCCGGCGACGGTGTCGGGGAAACGGTGGCTTCCGGCGACGGACTGAGGGAAATGGTCACTTCCGGTGCCGGAGTGCCTGTCAGTTCTCCGCTTGTCGAAGGGGCGGAAGGCTTCCCGGAGCAGGAAGCAAGCAGTCCGAAGGACAGAAGCATTGTGGACAGAATCAGTTTCTTTTGTTTCATGGTAGTTCTCCTTCTAATGCAGTTCTAAAAAAACAAACCACCAGGTCTGTTTTGACCTCAAGAATAGCACAGACGGAGTAAGATGTCAATATAGACAGGGGAAAGGTACTTTGCTATACTATAAGAAAATGTCAGGAAGGACATGGTTGTTTGAAATGAAGCAAGAGGAAAAGAACAGAAAAAGCAAGGAGGCTATTTTGACCTGTGCTTTTCGTGAATTTGCAAGGCAGGGCTATGTATCCGGGAGTATCAATTCCATCTGTGCCGACGGAAAGCTCTCGAAGGGACTGCTGTATCATTATTACGCCAACAAGGACGAGCTGTACCTTGCATGTGTGGAACGCTGCTTTAAAGAACTGACGGAGGCTCTGGAAAAAGAGCTGCTTTTCAGGGAGGAGAAAATCACGCCGGAACGCTATTTTGAAGCGCGGCTGGCATTTTTTCAACAGCATCCGGAGCATCAGTGGCTTTTCTGTGATACGCTTGTTTGCCAGCAGAAGGCTTTAATGGAGAGTATCCGCAATATCCGAAAACCGTTTGATGAGCTGAATGACCGTCTTCTCACCGATGTTTTAAAGAAGGAAAAGCTGGCAGAAGGAATTTCAATGGAGGATGCGAGGCTGCAGCTTCGGTTGTTTGAGGATTTTGTAAGCGCCTGTTTCAGAAATGGGCAGGTGGAGGAAAGCCGGGCAGAGCAATATGATGAGCTTTGCAGAAAAATGTTGAATGTCATGTTGTACGGATTGATTGCAAGAGAGTAATGGCAGGCAGTGACGGGTGACTGAATACTTGTCCTGCTCGTGGGAATAATATCCATATCAGGAAGCTATATCAAATAGCGGAACAGAATGGAGGATACCATGATGCAGGATGAAAATTCGTATATTCAGGAGGAAAACAAAGAGCCGGCTGTTTCCTACAAAGAGAGAAGCTTACGGCGCAGGAAGAAGAAAATGAGGCTTACCAAGCTGCGACTGTTGTTTGTGCTGATTATGGCAGCATGGATTTTTGTTGCGGTACAGGCAATGGCGGGGGCGCTCTTTGAGAAAAACAGCAACATTGTCACGGCATTTTCGGTTGTAAAGCCCGGTGAGCAGCAGGGAATTTTGGAAATTACGGCAAGATATACCGGAGCATATCCGGATGCCTATGACAAAAAGCAGATGTTGTATTCTGTGGCAGAAAGCATCGGGCTGAATGTCACGGAGGAGCCGGTACTTATCGAAACTGAGGCAAGAAGCGAGGTCACCTATGAAAAGAAAGCAGCTGCAGCGGATACTACCCTGCGTATCATCAGCTTGACAAAAGAAAGCGAATCGGGAAGAAAAACCGAACATTATGTTTATGCCAAAATCCATTTAAAGCATTCGATTCAGGCAGTCAGCAGCTACAAAAAGCTGCTTAAGGAAGCTCTGGAGGAGATGAAATGCACGGACATCAGCGCGACCATTCAGCTGATTGGCACCTATGAGGGGTATCTCACAGTAGACCGGCGAAACAAAGTAACGGACGAAATTTTAGAGGCAATGGGCGGTGAAATTGCGTATGAACACAGAGAAGATGACCTGTACACGGTGTATGCATATACAGCACTGTTAGATGATTACATCACCGTGGAGGGAAAGAAAATCAATCTGCACATTGCCATGAGCAAGGACGAGGCAAATTATAGGACGATTGTCTACCTCGCAAGTCCGATTCTGCCGGATACATGGTAGAAAGGAAAACAAAGCAGTGCAATTCCTTCCGAAGCATCTCCGCAAACTGTGAAAACACAGCAGTACGGAGATGCTTTTTTACTGCGCCTGGCGGCGCATGTTTACGGCATCAGATAGGAATTTTCTGTTCTGCTTCGGCGTCTCATCCTTCTAAGCAGGATTTCCTGCAATAACAGAAGTTCTGCAATCGTAGAAACGGTCTGTTCATCTGCAAGGAAAGCAGCCTCTGTATCCAGCGCCCGCTCGACGCGATAGGCATCGGTAATTTCCTTCAGAATGTGAAGGGTGGAAATGCGGTCCGGAAATTCGTCATAGAAGAAGCTGCGCGGAGTGTCGTAGCGGTCGGCAACCAGTTCCGTGATTTCCGCAAGGCGGCGGACCTGCTTTGGATAGTACTGCTTCATGTAGCGGATATCACGTCCGAGGCGGTCGGAGCTTAAAAGGTCTGCAAACGGGATACCGGTAAGGAGACCGGTAGAAACGGGATGATGATACTTCATGGAATCACCTGATATGTGCAATTAATATACTATATGCAGCGGCAAATGAGAGGGAACGAAAAAAATAAGAATGCTTAAGGAAAATTTCATTGTAGTTTTACGGAAAAGAAGTTACAATAGAAGGACAGAGAACTGTGTTTTATGGTGGACGGAAAGGAATTTATACAGGAATGAAATACTTTGTTAAGGTTATGGTGCTTACCACTTTGTTCTTCGGGTCGATTTACTTTTTTGGCAGCAATATGGATGAAACGGTATTTGATATAGACAGCAATACAACAAAAATGGCAGAAGCGAAGCTGCCGACCGTAGAGCTTCGCAGTGACGGGGTTACCTGTAACCTGCTACACGGTTATACGACAAATCTGGATCTGATGTCTGTCAGGGAGCATCTGATTTCGGTGGAAGAGGAACAGATGCTGGAACTGTTGATTGATGAGCGGGAATCGGAGGTCCGTAAGCTTCAGTACGAGGTTGTAAACGTTTCTGACGGTAAGGAGGTTGCATCAGACACGGTCAATGCATTTGACAAAGAAGAGGGTCTGAAGGTGGCGCGCCTTAAGGTTACGGAAAAAATGACGTCGGGGCAGGAATATGCGGTTAAGGTGACGCTCATTACTTCAGAGAGTAAACGGATTTATTATTACTTTCGCATGAAGTATTATCAGGATGCACATCTTGCGGAAAAGGCGGATTTTATTCTGTCGTTTTCGGAAAACGCCAGAAATAAGAGAGAGAATGCGGTCATTCCGTATCTGGAAAGTACTTATCGTGACGAGGGAGATACGTATGCTTACGTGGACATCAAGGACAGCTTTTACATGGTATGCTGGGGAGATCTTAAGCCGGTGGTTATTACGGAACCGGAGCTTCAGATTTCGGAGCTGTATTCCAATATCGCGGTTGCTACGTTAAAGTATATGGTAGAACTTACGAATGATACCGGTGTCGAGAAGTATTATATTACGGAGAAGTTCCGTATCATTTGTACGGATTCCGCAAAGCATCTGTTAAATTACGAGCGGACGATGGAAGCGGCATTTGATGTGGCGCTTGTGAGCCTCTCACAGAGCCAGTTTAAAATCGGTGTGACAACGGAAACGGAACTGGAACTGATTGCAAATGCAGACAACAGTATGCTGACATTTGTGCGAAATAAGGAATTGTGGCACTATAATCTGGCAGAAAACAAGCTGTCGAAGGTATTTTCTTTCCGCGGTGAGGAGACATATGAAGTCAGAGAAGCGTATGACCAGCATGATATCCGGGTGTTAAATCTTTATGAAAACGGAGATGTCAGCTTTATGGTTTATGGTTATATGAACCGAGGTGAGTACGAGGGAAAGACCGGTATTGTATTATATCGGTATTATCGCGCAGAGGACCGGATTGAAGAGATGCTGTACCTTCCGGTGAACGAAACCTACCAGAACATCAGGCAGGAGCTTGGAAGCTTCAGCTATATGAACGAGTATGATGTCTTCTTTTTTATGGCATACCGGACGCTGTATTCTTATAACCTGATTACGCAGGAGCTTCGTATACTTTCGGATTCTGCCATGGAGGACAGCGTTGTATTTTCAAGAGAAAAGGGCTATGTGGCATGGCAGGAAAATGAGGACTATTCGAGGATACATCTCATCTATCTGGAATCAGGCGAACATACGGAATTGCCGGCACCGGAGGGTGAGTTTGTACGTATGCTTGGTAAGATAGATGAAAACATGCTGTGCGGTTACGGACTTTTATCCGACTGTACAGTAAGCGGAGCAGGGGAACTGTTGTATCCGGCATATCAGGTGCAGATTACGGATGCCGCAAAGGGTGTTTTA
Organism: Lachnospiraceae bacterium; assembly: GCA_051880375.1. Classification (GTDB taxonomy): domain Bacteria; phylum Bacillota; class Clostridia; order Lachnospirales; family Lachnospiraceae; genus SIG299. The sequence goes on along the minus strand of JBJENV010000078.1, from coordinate 3,288 downwards.
AAGACATATCAGAAAGAGGGGTATTATGTTTATGAAGCGGATACCTCAGAAAATTCCATTCGGCTCAGTCGTGTAACAAAGACGGAAAAGAACGGTGGACTTCGTTATGAAGAGGCAGAAGACGATTACATTTTAAATCGTGACACTGTATTAAAAAAGCCGATTTCGCTCACAAGCCGTATTACGGAACTGATGTTCATTGAGTATTATATTTCGTTTCCTTCCGCTTATGTCATGAAGGAACTTCCGAGTACGGCAGAGGCATTGCATACGGTTATCAAAGAGGACCCGACCGTGCGTATTTCGGAGCTGGAACGCGCAGAAGAAGAGTATCTCGTTTACTCCTTTGGTGAAATTATTGCCCGTCATGAAGATTGTGCCGATGCAATCAGACTGGCTGATTTACAAAAGAACGTCGGAACGGTAGTCAGCGACGAGGGAAAAGTGATATGGGAGCGCGGTATCAAGTATGCGGCGTATTATTTGTCAGGTTTTCAGGGTGTTTCGTGTAAGGAAAGCGGTCTGACAAGCCGACAGGCGGCAGTAAAAGCAATGTTAGCCTTTCAGGGAGTCAATGCAGATGTCGGGGAACTGTCAGAACAGGACAGCGTAAAGGAATTCTTAAGCAATTATCTGGCGGAACGGGTGCTGTCGTTAAACGGCATTACGTTAGACGAGGCACTTTACTTCGTATATAAAGGCTCTCCGGTGTTTGTTATGAAGGATGCCGAGAATGCGGTATTACTTACCGGCTATAATTCTGCTAAGGTCGAGTATTATGATCCGAAGACCGGACAGACAAAAACGCTTTCCCTGACGGACGCGGAAGAGATGTTTTCGGAAGCGGGAAGTATTTATATTAGTATTGCACCATAAAAACAGTAGAAAAAATTGGAAGGAAAATCCTCTGCCCGCATCAGTGGGCGGGCATTTTCCTCAGGAAAACAAGGAGGATTGTATGAAATTATTATCAGTGGCAATTCCGTGCTATAACTCGGAGGCTTACATGAGACACGCGGTGGAAACTCTGCTTGTCGGCGGAGATGAGGTGGAAATTCTGATTGTGGATGACGGCTCGAAGGACAGAACCTACGAAATCGGTAAGGAGCTGGAAGAACAGTATCCGACGATTGTGCGGGTCATTCATCAGGAAAACGGAGGTCACGGCTGTGCCGTAAATACGGGCCTTAGAGAAGCAACCGGTATTTATTTTAAGGTTGTGGACAGTGATGACTGGGTAAAGGAGGATGCTCTGCTTGAGGTGCTGGCTCTGCTAAAACGCATGGTGGAGGACGGAACCAACCTGGATATGTTGATTTGTAACTATGTTTATGAAAAAGCGGGAGAAAAGAGAAAGAAAGTCATTAACTACCGTACGGCGCTTCCGCAGAATCAGTTATTTACATGGGATGACATTTCCCACTTTAGGGTAGGCCAGTATATTCTGATGCACTCGGTCATTTACCGGACAAAGCTGTTAAGAGACTGTGGACTGGAGCTTCCGAAGCATACATTCTACGTGGATAACATTTATGTATATCAGCCGCTTCCGTCCGTGAAAACCATGTACTACATGGACCTGAATCTGTACCGTTACTTTATCGGAAGAGAGGATCAGTCGGTTAACGAAAGCAACATGATGAAGCGCATCGACCAGCAGCTCTTTGTTACAAAGACCATGATCGACCTGCATGATTTATATAAGATTAAAAACAAAAAGCTTCGCAGCTATATGATGAAGTACCTTGGAATCATGATGACGATTTCCTCTGTATTTTTAATGAAAATCGGTGATGAGGAAAGTCTTCGGAAAAAGGATGAAATCTGGGAATACCTAAAGAACAAGGATAAGAAGGTTTATCGGAAAATCAGCGCAACGCTGCTTGGAACGGCTTCCAAACTGCATAGCCGGACCGGACAGGAAGTGGTCGAGACCGGCTATACCATTGCCAGAAAAATTTTCAAATTTAACTGATGCTAAGTGGTACTGGTTTCGCAGATTTCCTCCGGAATCCGTTCGAACTTCGGAAGGTAGGCAAGCCAGTACATAACGAGAGAAAGCAGCAGACCGCAAAGCAAATCAAAGCAGGAGTGCTGTTTTAAAAATATCGTGGAAGCACAGATGGATATTGTTAAAATCAGTGTTGCAATGCGGATAACATGTCTGCCTTTTAATGCATTGCTGTGAAAAATTGCAATGCAGCAGCCAACGGAATTCAGCACATGGATGCTCGGGCATACGTTGGTTGGAGTATCGGTTGCATAAATAAAGCCGACAAGTTTTATAAAAATATTGTCGCGACCAAGCGTTTCCAGATTCGGACGAAGGTTCTGCCCGTTCGGCCAGATGGTACAAATGAACAGGCTGACGGACATACCTATGAAAAGAAAAATGCAAATCCGGTAAAAATCCCGCTTGTTGGTAAAGAAAAAGTAAAGGACAACGGCCGAGATAAACACAAACCACAACAGATACGGAATGATAAACAGTTCCTGAAACGGAATATAGCTGTCCAAATCCATGCGAACCTCGTGATATTCATCGGTTACGGTTCTCTCCAGCCAGGTGAACCACAGCAGATAAATCGGAAGGTATAAAAATGTCCAGGCATGCTTGTATTTATGTAAAAACTGCTTCACGGAGAATCCTCTTCCTTTCTGTTACTTGGAGGCGCCCTGCCTGCTGCAGACCGGCGCTTGAAACTTTGTAACCGATTATAGCACGAAGTGCATGACAGTACAACAATTTATTAGACTAAATTTTTTGTAAAGGAGAAGAGCATATGGGAAAACGTGTTTTTTTGATTGTATTAGACAGTGTAGGAATCGGTGAGATGCCGGATTCTGGCGAATATGGAGATGCAGGCAGTAATACGATGCGTGCTGCTGCGACAAGTGAATATTTTGCGATGCCGAACATGGAATCCTATGGTCTGTTTGATCTGGAGGGAATACGTGAACTGAAAAAAGGAAATACGCCGGCAAAGGGAGCAGTGATGAGGATGGCAGAGGCATCCAAGGGAAAGGATACCACCATCGGTCACTGGGAAATTGCCGGTATAGAATCGGCAAAGCCGCTTCCGACATTTCCGGATGGCTTCCCGGAGGAGCTGATTCATGCCTTTGAGGAGCGGACCGGAAGAAAAGTAATCTGCAACAAGCCGTATTCCGGAACGGAGGTTATTAAGGATTACGGAAGGGAAAGTGTAGAAACAGGTGCGCTGATTGTCTATACCTCTGCGGACAGCGTCTTTCAGATTGCGGCACATGAGGCTGTTGTTCCGGTAG
>JBJENV010000077.1:0-11127 GCA_051880375.1 Lachnospiraceae bacterium | reverse complement strand
GGTGAGGAAAGTCCGGGCTTCACAGGGCAGGGTGCCGGATAACGTCCGGTGGAGGTGACTCTAAGGCCAGTGCAACAGAAAAGAAACCGCCAGGCGTTAGCCCTTTAGGGCTAACGCCTGGTGAGGGTGGAATGGTGGTGTAAGAGACCACCGCCTGACTGGTAACAGGCAGGGCTGTGTAAACCCCACTCGAAGCAAGACCGAATAGAAAGCGATACGGCGGCCCGCCGTGCTTTCGGGTTGGTTGCGTTCTGTCCGGGTAACCGGGCAGAGGAGCTGTGCGGCAACGTACAGTCAAGATAGATGATCGTCAGATACAGAACCCGGCTTACAGTGCTGCTCCAATTTTATGATTTATAATTAAATGCTTTTCCTTTAAATGCAGAAAAAATATATTTCATATTTTAGAGGCTGGGTGTAAGGAATACATGGAAAAGTACTTGAGGAGCAATTGAACTATGACAAAGCGGTGTGTGGAGCTGGTCTCCATATGCCGCTTTGTTTTAGGAAATTGTCACGCCGGTGTGCGAATTCCTACCGGCATTTGTAAGAAAATATTAAAGAACAAATAAAGCGCTTGTGCTAAACTGTATGCGAAGGGCGTACAGCAGGAAAGGAGCAGAGAACAGACATGGCAGGATACAGTGTACTTGTAGTGGATGACGATAGGGAAATTGCGGAACTTGTGGAAATTCATCTGGTAGGTGACGGCTATCAGGTATTTAAGGCGTATAGCGGAAGAGAAGGACTTGCCATTCTGGAGAAAGAGAAAATCGACCTGGCGATTCTTGATATCATGATGCCGGGTATAGACGGTCTGACGCTTTGCCGCATGATTCGTGACCGCAGCAACATTCCGATTATCATGCTCAGCGCCAAGGCAACGGACAAGGATAAAATCGTCGGTCTTTCCACCGGTGCGGATGATTATGTGATTAAACCGTTCAACCCGTTGGAACTGACAGCAAGAGTAAAGTCCCAGCTGCGCAGATATACCACCTTAAATCCGGAGGCTCCGAAGGAAACGACAGGAGATTTGATTGTGGGTCCGCTTGTCATTAATAGGGAGAGCCACAGCGTGGTCTCGTATGGAAAAAACGTGAAGCTGACGCCGATTGAATTCGATATTTTGTATCTGCTTGCATCCAATGCGGGCAGGGTCTTCAGTACCGATGAAATTTTTGAACGCGTTTGGAATGAAAGAATGTACGAGGCGAACAATACGGTGATGGTCCACATCAGGCGCCTTCGTGAAAAAATAGAACTGGATTCGGGCAATGCCCGCATTATTGAGACTGTATGGGGAGTAGGGTATAAAATCAATGCAGGGAAGTAGAACAATCAGTATTCAGAAAAAATTACTGTTTGCAGGGTTAATCAGCCTCTTTCTTGCCATTGCTACGGTGTTGCTTCTCTTTCGGGCTGCGGAGTTTTTATATAACAGCATCAATGCCGGAAGAGAGGAGCAGCTTTTCACAGAGGCGCAGAACAATTATCCGAAGCAGGAAAACGGAGTGCTTCAGATATCGCCTTATTACGGAATTGCGAACAACTATGCAGCAGGGGCAAACGGTGCAGGGATTCCTGCAAAGGAAGAAGAGATGCAGGAGAGCAGAATGTTCTGGCTTCTTGCCGTCGGAATTCTTCTCGTTTCCGTATTGTTTGCAGTTTATTTCTGGCTGCTGACCGGAAAATACATGCGGTATCTTAAAGAGCTTTCCGACGGAATCCGCGGATTTGCGGGAGGCAGGCTGGAGAACCGCGTAGAGGTGCGCGGAAACGACGAGCTGGGGATGATTGCTGCCAACTTAAATACCATGGCGGATGATTTGAGGGCAATGATAGAACACGACCGCAGTGTGGAAACAAGAAAGACGGAGCTTGTAACGAATGTGGCGCACGATTTGCGGACGCCGCTGACCTCCATTCTCGGCTATCTTGGACTTGCAAACCGGGAGGATATTTCCGAGGAGCAGAGAAGAACGTATGTGAATACCGCATACGAAAAGGCAAAACGTCTGGAAAAACTGGTGGAGGATTTGTTTGAATACAGCAAAATGACGCTTGGAGCAGTGCGTATGGATTGTCAGGAGCTTGATTTAATCCGCATTCTGCAGCAGCTGTTAGAAGAGTTTTACCCAAGCTTTACGAAGAACGGCCTTGCTCTTGATTTTTACTACACGGACAAAAACGCCTATATATATGCGGACGGTAATCTTCTTGCAAGGGCATTTGCCAATCTGATCGGAAACGCAATCAAGTACGGTTCGGACGGGAAGCGGGTGGAACTGAGTCTGCAGCAGACGACAGAGGAAGTGACGGTCCGGATTATCAACTTTGGAGAAATTATTCCAAAGGAGGCATTAGAAAATATTTTTGAACGTTTTTATCGTGTGGAGTCCTCAAGGTCTGCACAGACAGGCGGAAGCGGGCTCGGACTTACGATTGCAAAAAGCGTGATTGAAATGCATCACGGTACGATAGAGGTAACGAGTGATTTAAACGGAACGGTGTTTCAGGTGACGCTTCCGAAAAAATACGTGAAACAGGATGTGACGGAGGAAAGCGGTCAGAAGGTTCGGAATATGCAGGACACGGAAAGGCATGATAATTGATATGAGTCAGAAAACGGTTTGGAAAAACAGAATAGTCAGGCTGCTTTGTGTGCTTCTGATTGTCTGTACGATGGGAGCAGACGGTACACAAACCGTATTTGCCGAGAACGCAAAGCAGGCGGTATCTGAGCTTTCGGACGGTGTTATGAAGCTTCGCGCTGATTCGGTAGAGGTCGTGCTGCGGTACGGGGTACAGGGAAATGCACGCTATGGAAGAAACTGCCTGATGCGGGGAAGTATCTTAAGCGAGGCTGCTTATTTTGAAGGAAGCGTTGAATTTGTGCTGGAAGATACGGATGGGCAGCTGCAAAGCTATGAAGTTAAAGTAAAAACCGATGCTGACGGGAAAGGCAGCTTTTTTATTGTACTTCCGATGCACCGGTATCTGAATTCGGTAAAGGGAAGGATAAAGTCATCAGAGGAAGAGGTGTTAACCGAACGGGAAATCCCGTTAAATCGCTTCAGCATCGGCACCGGTTCGGTCATCGGTGTGCTTGGAAGAGAGGAGGCCTCTTCTTACGATTATCTGTCTTCGTTTGGCTGCTATGTGTTGTGTCTGAATCCGGAGGATATTGCAGACCAAAAGGAAGGACTGGATTTTTTTGACCTTCTGATTCTGGACGGGAACGTGGAACAGAACTTAAGCAGCGGGCAGTTCAAAGCGATAAAGGACTGGATTATGGCAGGCGGAACGCTTGCCGTGGGGACCGGAGCAGACGGCCCTGCCGTATTGGAAGCCTTAGAGGCGGCCGGACTTTACTCGGGAGAGAGGATGGAAGTAGAGGATGTTCAGACCTGTTACGGAATGAAGGATGAGGTGCAGCAGAGCTTAAATGAGCAGATTCTCGAATATGAGGTAGAGCGGAGCAACCGCTATAACTATCTGACCGGCTACGGAGAGCTTAAACAGCCGAAGCTGGAGAGCTTATGGGGAAGAAACTATATCGGTGAGTCGATGGAAAGCTTTCGGAAAAAAGCGGGCGATACCATTTTGTATGCGACTGAGGCGGTAAAACTTTGCCGTTTTGTACCGGAACACGGAAAAATGATGGTGGCAGAGGAAGGAGTGCCGCTTTTATTTACGGAGGATTATGGAGAAGGAAAAATTGAGTGGTTTACCGTATCGTTAGGAAGAAAGAAAAAAGATTATTACGGAGTTTATTTTGTTTTTCTGATGCAGCAGAATCAGAGCAGGCTGGGAGCGCAGAGGCTTTCCGCGCTGACATATAATGTGACGGAGGAATATACGGATGCTGTAGTGATGGACGAACTCGGTAAGAAAGTTTCCCTGCACATTTTCCCTTATATTCTGCTGTTTGCACTCTATCTGGTGACGGTCGGACCGGGACTTTATCTGCTGCTGAAAAAGACGGGAAAGAGTGTGTGGAGCTTTGTGCTTACACCGACGCTTTCTGTTGTATTCCTGCTTTTGACTTATGCAGCGGGAAGCAGTACCCGTATTACGAAGCCGTATATCAAATATACGGAAATTGTAGAACAGAGCGGGGGAAAAATGACAGCAGAGCTTACCATGCTTGCGGCTGCTCCGACGGGAGACGACTGGACGCTTACTTTTCGAAAACCACTTTCCGCCAGGCTCTTTTCAAAGCAGGTAAACGGTTTTGGCGATACGATGTATCTGGATTCGGATTATTATGCGGAACGCCTTGTAAACCGGAAACTGGCAGAAGTGAGATACGGAGAGGAACAATGGGCGCTGGAGTTTTCGGATGTGCCTCCGTTTACGGAAATAGAAGCAAGATTAGAATATGAGGTGGAGCCGGAGTCTATGATAGAGGACTCCATCTGCTTGTCGGCAGAAGGAGTGAAGGGTGAGGTTACCAATGTATCGGAAACCGCATTTTCGGAAGTGTTTTTGTACTGCAACGGAGTGATGATTTCTGCCGGTGAGGTAGAACCGGGAGAAACAATCTGCCTGGAAGCACTGGAGCAGAAGGCTTTGATGGACCAGTGGGCGATGAGCCGGGATTACGAAGAATTTTTTCAAGAGGAAGAGACGACAGAACGTAAGCTCGGCTGGTCTTATCTGTACAACAGGCTTGCAGGAAAAGTGGATGAGGCGTGGTTTATCGGCATAACAAGGCAGGCGTCGGAACATAATCCGGTAGTACAGGAGACGGAGGAGTATACGGTAGACGGAGGAATTACGTTGTATTGCCTGAACTTAGAGAAACAACAGGCAGAGGAGGAATTCTGTCTGCTGACGGACCGTGACATGAAGGTATTAAAGGGAGATTACAGCGTTGGCGATTCGTATCGGTATCTTGGTTCTGATATACTGGAAGCAGAATATGTACTTCCGGAGGGAGAAATCACGGCAATTGAGTTTCCAACCTTCTATAACCGGGAGTATGATTCGTTTACGGCAGCAGGCTTTAGCGGAACAATCAGCCTGTATAATTATGAAACAGGGCAGTATGACTCATTTCTATCGGATGATACAGATAGAAGGATAACAGAAGTGGCACCGTATCTGTCGGATATGCGGGTACTTCGGGTCCGTTATGAGAAAAACAGGCTGTATGAAGGAAATTATATGCAGCTTCCTTATCTGGCTTATGAATGGAGAAAAGGAGGTACTGCGGATGATTAAGATTGTCGGACTGGAAAAAAGCTTTGAGAAGCGGATGGTGCTGAACGGCTTGAATCTGGAGGTCGGAGACGGCGAGCTGTTTGGTTTTATCGGACCAAACGGGGCCGGAAAAACAACAACCATGAAGATTTTAGCAGGACTGTTAAAGCCGGATGCAGGGGAGGTCACGATAAATGGCATTTCCTTGAACGGGCAGCCTGCCATCAGGCGGATGTTAAAACAGCAGATTGGCTATATGCCGGATTTTTTCGGTGTATATGACAACCTGAAGGTAACGGAATATATGGAGTTTTTCGCAGATATTTATCATGTTTCGGTCAGAGAACAGAAAAAGAGAATTCCGGAGCTTTTGGAACTTGTGGGCATGGAGAAACGGAGCGATGATCCGGTGGACACGCTGTCACGCGGCATGAAGCAGAAACTGTGCCTTGCGAGAACGCTGGTACATGATCCGGCGCTGCTTCTGTTAGATGAACCGGCGTCCGGCATGGAGCCGAGAGCCAGAATTGAGCTACGGCAGATTTTAAAGGAACTGACAGAACGCGGAAAAACAATACTGATCAGCTCACACATTTTATCCGAAATGGCTGAAATGTGTACCGCCATCGGTATTATTGAACAGGGCAGGATGCTCCTTTGCGGCAGCAGGGAAGAGGTAATGCGGCAGGCAGCCAAAAACAGCCCGATGAAACTGCAGGTAATTGAGGGCTGTGAAGAAGCAGTGGAACTCTTAAAGCATCATGAGGCAATACAGAATATCAGCAGAGACAGGGATATCATTTCAGTGAATATACAAGGAGATAAACAGACAGAGGCGGAGGTTCTGCGCTATCTGGTGCAGAACGGGATTCTGGTTTCTTCCTATCAGAGAAGCGAAGGAAGCTTAGAGTCACTGTTTGTCAAGCTGATGCAGGGGAAGGGTGAGTGAGACAGTGAAAAATCCGATTTTCAGAAAAGAAGTAAAGCAGTATGCGCGTTCCAGACGCGCCATGTGGATATTGGCTGCATTCAACCTGATTCTGCAGCTGATCGGACTGTTTTCGTATTACATTTCCTTTGTCTATGCAGAAAAGCATGGAATAGGAGTCCGGTATGCAGATATTCTTACCGTGTACCGAATCCTTGCGATGACGGAATTTCTTCTGATTGTCTGCATTGTACCGGCGGTATCCGCCGGGGCGGTCTGCGGAGAAAAGGAAAGACAGACCTTTGATTTGCTGATGTCTACGCCGCTGACGCCGTTTCAGATTGTGACCGGCAAGCTGATGGCCTCCCTGCACATTGTGCTGGTACTGATTATCTCATCGCTTCCGGTATTTGGACTGGTATTTTCGGTTGGCGGAATTGATTTCAAAGCACTGCTGTCGATGTATGCATGTCTGATGCTTCAGACGGTCGTACTCGGAAGTATCAGTATTACGATTTCGGTATTTTGCAGAAGAACAACAACAGCGAGTGTCGTTTCTTATCTTGTTATGGTTTTGCTTATTTTGGGAACCCTGCTGCTTACGGCAGGCTGTTATGTGTTCCTGGGTGAAGATACGGAGTATGTCACCTTTGAGGCTGTATATCGTGGATGGATTACGGAAGGAGTGGCAGAGCATAACTGGAATCTGCTGCTTTTAGGAAATCCGTTCTGCGGCTTTTTGGCATTGTTAAAGGAACAAACCGGCAGGACAGAGCTTCTGCTATTAGAGTACGGAAGCAGAGGAGGCATTGCTGAAGTAATCAGAGAACATTGGAGTGCAGTGAGTATGGGACTGCAGGCTGCCGCAGCGGTGGTATTAAACATCTGCTCGGTGAGAAAGCTTTCCAAAGTTTCGTATTCCGGATGAAATGCGGACCTTGTTGAACAGGCTGACATATTCGATTTCGCTTAAGCCTTCCACATAATTAAGCGGAAAGCTTTTCGCAACGCCCTGCGCATTTAACAGTGCGGCGGCGCGGTTATAGGCAACGGCAGCTTCCTTTTCAGTGGCATAGCGGCCGACAAGCAGATTCCCGTTGACATGGATACGCACGGTATAAACTTCTTTGCCGTGGAGCAGCTGTTTGCTGACACCGTGATAGCGGTTGATGATTTCGATATTTCTGTACCGGTAATCGGTGGTATCCCCGTTTACAAAGCGGTAATCACGACCGATGACCGCGTAGTTTTTGATTCCGTAGCGGGACAGAATATTGACCTGCATACCATAATCCGCCACGAAAAGATGAGAACCGCGTTTCATGATTTTGTGGTGGGAATAATAAAATAAATCATCCACGTCAAATTTAAAAAGACATTCTTTGCTATAATAATAGGTAAAGAAACGTTTTTCCAGATAAATCGGTGTTTTAATATAGATTCCGTTGTCACGGAAATTGAGCAGCACTACCCATTTTTCAAACGGCAGTATACTCCGGTCTTTCCGGTAGGAGTTCAGCAATGCAGCTGTACTATCCTCGCCGGATAAAAGCCTGCCGGCTTCCAGATAGGCAAGATGTGCGGTTTCCTCAGACGGAAAGCTTCCGAGACTGATGTGCTTCCCGGCATGCGTGATAGATGCACGATATAAAGGGGAGCCGTCTTTTTTTTTGTTCAAATAAGTGCCTGGCAGCATAAAAAATCCTCCGTATGCGGTAAAATACGCTTCTTTCCTATTAGTCTACACTATAAGTACAAAATAGAAAAGAGAAAATATGATGTGCAAAAGTGACAAAAAGAATATAAGAAAACCGGCAGAATGCACAGAAAAACCCAAGACAAAACTTACAAAATAAGGAAAAACTATCGGAAATAACGAAAATGAACAAAACTTATTGACAAGAGCGGTACATTTGTTATAATCTCGACTAGCCAAAATATAGAAAGCATAGAAAGTACGAGGTATTTATGAAAAAACAGAAGCATTTACCGCAGAAGCACATCATATGTCTGATCTGTGGTATCCTGCTGATACTTGTTTCGGTATTTGCCCTGCCGGAACTGTTTTCCGAAAAAGCAGAGGCAAAAACAATTTCAGAACAGTCAGACAACTATGCGGAATCGAAAGAAGAAGCATCAGCGGAAAAGCTGATGACAGAACAGCAGAATCAGTTTACTGAACAGGCAGAAGAAAAATTATTGGAAAGCATGGAATGGACGTCAGAGCCGGAGACGAGAGAACCCATGGAATTATTGACGGCAGAAAGCATCTGGTCGGAAGTATACCATATTATCATGTACAAGGAAGGCTTTTCGACGGATACGCTGTTAGCAATGGCTCTTGCCGAGGCCGAGGACAGAGAACTTCAGCTGCTGGCAGACAGTGGTGACCATCTGGTTACCTATGGCGGTGAGCGTTTTGTAATTACGGATGATGATTATCAGGTACTGCTCAGAATTGTAGAATCGGAAGCACCGGCAGAGGATATTAAGGGAAAGATGCTGATTGCAAATGTGGTACTGAACCGGGTACTGTGGGAGAGCTTTCCGGATACCATCGGTGAGGTGGTATTTCAGAAAGGCCAGTTCGCTCCGATTGCTTCCGGATACTATTGGAAGGTAGAAATTTCGGAATCCACAATAGAAGCAGTGGAACGGGTGCTTGCCGGAGAGGATGAATCCGAGGGCGCATTGTTTTTTATGGCACGCGAGAAGTCAAAGCCAAAGAATGTAGAGTGGTTTGATAAAACACTCAAGTATTTGTTTAAACATGGCGGACATGAGTTTTTTACAGTGAAATAGAGCCGGAGCCGGTAAAAGCTGCCGGCTTTATTTTTTTACTTGTAACAGGGTAAAGTGTGTGATACAATGGTCTAAATTAACGACAAGTTAATGCGTTAAAGTAAAAAGGAATATTCAACGGGAGGAGAATCACATGGAGATACGCTATAAGAGTACCAGAAATTCTGCAGTAACCGTAACGGCATCGGAAGCAATCCTTATGGGACTTGCAGAGGACGGCGGACTGTTCGTGCCGACTGCGATTCCGACGCTTGCTGTGTCTGCACTTGCGGGAAAGAGCTATCAGGAAATTGCATATGAAGTTATGAAACTGTTTCTGACCGATTATACGGAGGAAGAGTTAAAAAGCTGTATCGCAAAGGCTTATGATGATAAGTTTGACGCAAAGGAAATTGCTCCGATTGTACAGGCGGACGGTATTTATTATCTGGAGCTGTTTCATGGAGCAACGATTGCTTTTAAGGATATGGCGCTTTCCATTCTGCCGCATCTTTTAACCACTGCGGCGAAAAAGCAGAACAGGAAGGAAGAAATCGTGATTCTGACGGCAACCTCCGGTGATACCGGAAAGGCGGCGCTGGCAGGCTTTGCAGATGTACCGGGAACAAGTATCATTGTGTTTTATCCAAAGGACGGTGTAAGCCGTATTCAGGAAAAGCAGATGGTAACACAAACAGGAGCAAATACGAATGTGGTTGCCATCCGCGGAAATTTTGATGATGCGCAGAACGGTGTGAAGGAAATCTTCGGAGATAAGGAGCTTGCTGCAAGAATGAAGGAGCGGGGCTATCAGTTTTCCTCCGCCAACTCCATTAACATCGGACGTCTTGTGCCGCAGATTGTTTATTATGTTTACACATATGCCACTCTGCTGGCAGAAGGAAAGCTTTCTGCCGGGGAAGAGTTTAACGTAGTGGTACCGACCGGAAATTTCGGCAATATTCTTGCGGCATACTACGCAAAGAGAATGGGAACGCCGATTCGCCGGCTGATTTGTGCATCCAATGAGAACAAGGTATTGTATGATTTCTTCCGGACAGGCACATATGATAAAAACAGACCATTCGTGCTGACGAGCTCGCCGTCCATGGATATTCTGATTTCCAGCAATCTGGAACGCCTGATTTATACGTGTGCGGGGGAGAATTCCGATGTCAACACAGCACTGATGAAGCAGTTAAAGGAAACAGGAGCGTATTCCATTACGGATGAGATGAAGCACGTTCTGAGTGACTTTACCGGCGGCTATGCTACGGAACAGGAAACAGCTGATACGATTCGCATGGTATATGAAAAGAGCGGGTATGTCATTGATACCCATACGGCAGTTGCGGCAAGCGTCTGCTATAAATATAGAAAAGAATCCGGTGATTCTGCACTGACGGTGATTGCTTCTACGGCAAGCCCGTACAAATTTACAAGAAGCGTAATGGAAGCGCTGGAGGGGCATGCCGAAGAAGAGGATGATTTTGCACTGGTAGACCGACTGAGCAAAATTTCCGGTACCGGGGTTCCAAAGGCAATCGAAGAGATTAAGGATGCTCCGGTCCGTCACACAAAGGTATGTAATAAGGAAGAAATGCAGCAGACGGTGACCGATATTCTCGGTTTATGATAAGTTTTTTGAAAAGAGGATAAAAATAATCCAATTATGACAAAAGCGTGCCATATATTTGACACAAACTAATTGCATTATAATAGCAGGTCAAGCAGGCAGTACAGTCTGACGACGGGGGGCACCCCCTAGACCGGGTGTCACATCCTAAACCGATATTACGGCGAAAGGGAGTGTAAACCGGAGAAAGACAGCATTTCCTGTTTTGAACAAAAGCAAATCCAAGCGGATGAGTAGCAGTACGGGGAGGGCCGTACATAAGGATGCAGCCGGATAAAAATCTCCGGATTTTGTGTCTGAAAGTACTTGACCTTTAGAAGCATTATTGCTATAATCATCTTGTTATTGGAACGGCTATGTCACAATTATGCCCTTTTTGAGGTGAGGCGTCGGAACAGCAGCACCGGCATCTTACGTAAAATTTGGAATTAGGAGTGGCAAGTCAAAAAAACCATATATTATTTAAGGAGGAAGAAATAATGAAGAGTTTCTTTAAGAAGCTTGCCTTCGTTATGGCTCTGGCTATGGTAGTTTCCTTAGCAGCTCCGGCAGCAAAGCCTGCTTTCGCAGCTAC
>JBJENV010000076.1:0-117197 GCA_051880375.1 Lachnospiraceae bacterium | reverse complement strand
AAAAAGGAATCTGAAAGCCTTGAAATTGCTGGCTTAGAGATTCCGAGAGATTATTATGTATTAAGGGAGGAAAAACATGAGTAAGAAAAGAGTAGTAAGTTTGTTGCTGGTAGTAGCAATGCTGGCAGTGATGCTGACCGGATGCGGCAACAAGGTAGCAAGTGACGGTAAGGTATTAAACGTTTACTGTTGGAACGATGAGTTTGTAACACGTGTAACGGATCACTATCCGGGCTATACAAAAGTGGATGCCACCACCGGTAAAATCGGTGATGTTACCGTAAAGTGGATTATCACACCAAATGAGAACAATGCATATCAGAATGCACTGGACGCGGCTTTGGAAAAGCAGAGCAGTGCTTCGGCAGATGATAAGGTGGATATGTTCTTAGTTGAAGCAGACTATGCTTTAAAGTATGTAGATACGGATTATACGTTAGCATTAAAGGACCTTGGTATAACAGACAAGGAGCTGGAAACACAATTTCAGTACACCAAGGATGTTATGACAAATGCTAAGGGCGTTTTAAAGGGCGTTTCGTGGCAGGGCTGTCCGGCAGGTCTGGTTTATAACCGTGAGATTGCCAAGAAGGTTCTCGGAACGGATGATCCGGCAAAGGTTCAGGAATATGTAAAGGACTGGGCTACCTTTGAAGCGACTGCCGCAACCATGAAGGAAAACGGCGTTAACATGATTGCTTCCGTCAATGATACCTACCGTACCTACTCCAATAACGTAACAACCAAGTGGGTTGTCGGAAACAGGATTAATATTGATGAAAACCTGAAGGCATGGGTAGAACAGTCCAAGAGAATGGTAGATGCAGGACAGACAGCTACCTATGACTTATGGTCGGATGACTGGAAGCTTGGCTTCTATCCGGATGGCAATGTCTTCTGTTATTTCGGACCGGCGTGGTTTATTGACTACTGTATGGCAGCGGATGTTCCGGAAAGTATTGCGGCACAGGGCGGCTGGGGTCTTGTAAAGGGACCTCAGGGCTTCTACTGGGGCGGTACCTGGATTTGTGCAGCGGAGGGTACGGATAACGGAGACCTCATTAAAGATATCATGTTAAAGATGACCACGGATGAAGGCATTATGAAGACCATCGTGGAAGAGAAGAATGACTTTGTTAACAACAAGCCGGCTATGGAGGCTATGGCAAAGAGCAGCTACACAAGCAAGGTGCTTGGTGGTCAGAATCCGCTTCCGATTTACTTAGAGGGTATCGTTACCATCGACTTAAGCAATATGTCCAAGTACGACCAGGGATGTAACGAAAGCTTCCAGAAGGCAATGAAGAACTACTTTGATGGTGTGGCAACCTATGAAGAGGCATTGGATTTATTCTATAAGAGCGTGATTGAGAAATATCCAAACTTGACAAAGTAGTTCAAAAACAGCAGAAAGATGGAAGGTTTTGATGGAATGAAGAAAGGGAAGGGACAGGTAGTAAAGTATAACAAATGGGGTTACTTTTTCCTGATTCCGTTTGTGGTAGTCTATCTTGTATTTGCTCTGTTTCCGCTGATTGGTACGATTGTATACAGCTTTTTTGAGTATTACAAGGTCGGACTGGATTATGTGGGACCGACATTTGCAGGACTTGATAATTTTAAACGGCTGTTATCGGAGGGTGACATCTGGAAGTATCTGCAGAATACGGTAATCATGTGGGTGCTCGGCTTTGTGCCGCAGATTCTGGTATCACTTCTGCTTGCTGCATGGTTCTCGGATGTGCGTCTGCATTTACGGGGTGCGGGATTTTTCAAATCAGTGATTTATTTACCGAACCTGATTATGGCGTCTGCCTTTTCTATGCTGTTTTTTACCCTGTTTTCTGACAGAGGTCCGATTAATTCCATGCTGATGCAGCTGGGAGTGTTGGAGGAGCCGTTTAAATTTATGTCGCATGTCTGGAGCGTTCGCGGGCTTGTGGCAGCGATGAACTTTCTGATGTGGTTTGGAAATACTACCATTCTTCTGATGGCAGGTATGATGGGAATTGACCCGGCACTGTTTGAAGCAGCTGAGGTAGACGGTGCAACATCAACCAGGGTGTTCTTTAAAATCACACTTCCGCTGCTTCGTCCGATTTTAGTCTATGTGATGATTACTTCGTTAATCGGTGGCTTGCAGATGTTTGATGTGCCTCAGATTTTAACAAAGGGGCAGGGCGAACCGATGCGGACCTCCATGACGCTGGTTATGTATTTAAACAATCACCTGTTTAGCAAAAACTATGGGGTGGCAGGTGCGGTATCTGTAATCATGTTCATTATTACCGGAGCATTGAGTCTGCTTGTCTATAAGTTCTCTAATGCAAAAAATGAATAGGAGGCGGGAACATGAAAGAAGATAAGCAGAAAGTAAGTAAAGGTCTGGGAATTCATGTCCGCAGAACGATTGCCTATATTGTATTAGGGGTGATTAGCTTTTTATGTCTGTTCTGGTTCGTGCTTTTGTTTATCAATACGACCAGATCCAATGGTGAATTGACCAGAGGCTTTACGCTGATTCCGAGTAAGTATCTGATTCGGAACCTGAAAGCAATTTTCGACGGAAGCTTATCCCTGTCTCCGTGGAGAGGATTATGGAACAGCCTGGTGATAGCAACAGCAAGCTCGGTGTTATGTGTTTACTTTTCGGCGATGACAGCATATGCGATTCATGCGTACGACTTTAAAATGAAGAAGTTTATGTTTACCTTTATTTTAATGGTAATGACGATTCCGACACAGGTTTCCGCACTTGGCTTTATAAGGCAGATGGATAAGATGCACCTGATGAATTCGTTCCTTCCGTTGATTCTTCCGGCGATTGCATCACCGATCACCTTCTTTTATATGAAGCAGTATATGGAAAGCACCCTGCCGCTCTCTTTGGTGGAGGCTGCCAGAATTGACGGCTCCGGAGAATTCCGTACCTTTCATGCAATCGTGCTTCCGCTTATGAAACCGGCCATTGCGGTTCAAATGATTTTCAGCTTTGTGACCAGCTGGAACAATTACTTTACTCCGGCACTGATTCTGCAAAGCGAGAAGAAAAAGACACTTCCGATTATGCTTGCATTGCTGCGAAGCAAGGACTGGAGCAGCCTTGATATGGGTGAAGTTTATGCAATGATAGCTTTTTCGATTTTTCCGGTTATCTTTGTATATCTGTTCCTCTCCCGTTTTATTGTCCAGGGTGTGGCACTCGGCAGTGTAAAAGGATAGGGCATAAGACATCAGCAGTAATCTATTACTTTATGAAATTAGGTCGTACATTTGCATGTGCGGCTTTTTTTCATAGTGTCAACGAAAAAGTTCTATTTTTTGAAAAAACAGTTGACAACAGCTGAAAGAAGGAATATAATTTATCTAAATTCATAGTAATTCAGTATGAAAACTATGAAATAGAAAACAGGAAAGGCAGGGTACATACTATGGCACGAATTTATCACAAGACGACAGAACTGATTGGAAGAACTCCGTTATTACAGGCAGAGCGTTATGCGAAGAAAAGAGGAATTGAGGCAACACTTTTGACAAAGCTGGAGGCATTTAATCCGGCAGGAAGTGTCAAGGACCGGATTGCTTTTGCCATGATTACCGAGGCGGAAAAGGCAGGAGTGTTAAAAGAGGGAGCTACGATTATCGAGCCGACCAGCGGCAATACCGGAATCGGTCTTGCATCGATTGCGGCTGCAAAGGGCTACCGGATTATCCTGACGATGCCGGAGACCATGAGCGTTGAGCGGCGGAACCTGTTAAAGGCATACGGTGCGGAAATCGTGCTGACTGAAGGCAGCAAGGGAATGAAGGGTGCGATTGCAAAGGCGGAAGAACTGGCAAAGGAAACACCGAATTCCTTTATTCCGGGACAGTTTGTAAATCCGGCAAATCCGGCGGCACACTATGCAACAACCGGACCGGAAATCTGGGAGGATACGGACGGAGTGGTAGATATTTTCGTGGCAGGTGTCGGAACGGGCGGTACGGTTTCCGGTATCGGTAAGTACTTAAAGGAACAGAATCCGAACGTAAAAATTGTTGCAGTGGAACCGGCATCTTCTCCGGTGCTTTCCAAAGGAGAGAGCGGACCGCATAAAATCCAGGGTATCGGTGCAGGATTTGTCCCGGATACATTAAACCGCGGGGTTCTGGATGAAATCGTTACAGTAGAGAATGAAGCGGCGTTCCTTGCAAGCAAAGAGTTTGCAAGAGCGGAAGGCTTTTTGGTTGGCATTTCCTCGGGCGCAGCACTGTATGCAGCCGAAGTACTGGCGGCGCGTCCGGAAAACAAGGGAAAGACAATTGTGGCATTGCTTCCGGATACAGGAGAACGCTATTTATCCACCGCATTGTATACAGACTAAACATAACATATGCAAAAAAATCCGCCAGACAGAAATGTCAATGGCGGATTTTTTTTAGGTGTGTTGGGTAAAAGAAACAAAGTAACAGCAAGGTAACTTACCGTTGTCTGCAGGCTGTCGCAAGCTGCTCCAGTGCCTGCTTCAATGTAGCGCGCGGACAGGCAATGTTGATACGCTCAAACTGGGAGCTGTGTGCTCCGAACATGCTGCCGGCATCCAGCCAAAGCTTTGCCTTATCCACAATCAGGGTTTCCAGTTCTTCCGGTGAAAGATGAAGTCCCGAGCAGTCCAGCCAGATGAGGTAGGTTCCTTCCGGTTCCACCAGATGCAGCTCCGGAAGTCTTGTTCGAAGAAACTCCCTGACGTAGTTAAGATTTCCAAGCAGGTACTGCTTCAGTTCCGTCAGCCATGCATCTCCGTAGGTATAGGCAGCCTGACAGCCGACAAGGGCAAGCAACCCCGATTCACAGTAGCCGGTCAGCTCTAACTCTTTGCAGAATGCAGTTCGGAGTGTTTCGTTCGGAATAAAAATGTTGGAAATCTGAAGCCCTGCCATGTTAAAGGTTTTACTTGGGGCGGTACAGACAATACAATGCTCTGCGGCAGTCTCTGACAGGGAAGCATATATGGTATGCGGATGCCCCGGATAGGTAAAGTCACAGTGAATCTCATCGGAAACAACTAAAATGCCGTACTTCTCGCAGAGGTCAGAAAAACGCAGCAATTCCTCTTTGGTCCAGACACGTCCGACCGGATTATGCGGGCTGCAAAGTAAAATCAGACGAACCTTCTCGGAAACGATTTTTTTCTCTAAATCATCAAAATTCATCGAATAAGTGCCGTTTTCATACAGCAGCTCGCTGACTACAAGGTGTCTTCCGCTTTTTATGATGCAGTTGGCAAACGGGTAGTAGACCGGCTGCTCGATTAAGACGCTGTCTCCCGGCTCAGTAAAAGCGCGAATGGCGGTAGCAATGGCAAATACAACGCCGGGCGTCCGGACAACCCACTCACGCTTCGGCTCCCAGGAAAAGTGGTCCAAAAACCACTTGGAGAGTGCAAGGTAGTAGTCCTCCTTGGCGTCGCTGTAGCCGAAAATACCGTGGGAAACTGCGCGGTGCAGCTCGTTTAAAATTTCCTCCGGCAGTTGAAAGTCCATATCGGCAACCCAGAGCGGGAGCAAATCATCACGCTGCTTGCGCTCCGTGGCAAAGTCATATTTCAGTGAATTCGTGTTTCTACGGTCAACAATCCGGTCAAAGTCCATACAATCCTCCTCCTATTGTAGTGCCTGTGTCAAATCCTGCTTTAAGTCTTCGATTGCTTCAATACCCACGGAGAGACGGAGAATACGGTCGGTAATACCGTTTCTGCGGCGTTCCTCTTCCGAAAGCTCCGCATGTGTCTGGGTCATCGGGTAGGTAATCAGTGTTTCTACACCTCCGAGGCTTTCCGCAAACGTAATCAGCTTCACTTTACGAAGCAGCTCCCTTGCAGTTTCGGTGCAGTCTGTTTCAAAGGTTATCATACTACCGAAGCCGCGGCTTTGTCTACAACTGATTTCATATGAAGGATGTTCCTTCAGGCCCGGATAGTAAACGGCGGTCACTTTTTGCTGCTGCTTTAAAAATTCTGCCAGCTCCAGCGCGTTTTTCTGCTGGCATTCCATGCGGAGAGCGAGTGTTTTTAAACCGCGCAGGATTAACCAGCTGTCAAACGGCGAAAGACATGCTCCCGTTGTTTTGTAGATGACAGCCAGCTGTTCGGCGAGTGCTTTGTTGTTTGTGACAAGAAAGCCGGCAAGCGTGTCATTGTGACCACCAAGAAATTTGGTACCGCTATGTATGACAACATCTGCTCCCAAGGCGAGCGGGTTCTGGAAATATGGAGATAAGAATGTGTTGTCCACGAAAAGCAGCAGCCCATGTGCTTTTGCAAATGCGGAAACCGCCTGTAAATCGGTTACCTGCATCATCGGGTTGGTCGGTGTTTCCACATAGATTGCCCTGGTCTGCGGAGTAAGGGCAGTAGAGAGCGTTTCCGGTGTAACATCCGAGAGAAAGGTATGGGTGACGCCGTTTTTGGCATTGATTTTATGGAAAAGACGGATGGCGCCGCCGTATAAATCACCGCCGGAAATGATATGGTCACCCGGAGAAAACAGCTCCATTAAGGCGGTGATGGCAGCCATTCCGGTGGAAAAGGCGAAGCAGTCGCTGCCGCCTTCCAAAGCGGCAACCGCAGTCTGAAGGTGGTCGCGGGTCGGATTGGAAAGCCGGCTGTAATCATAGCCGGTACTGACGCCAAGCTCCGGATGGGCAAAGGTTGCAGACTGATAAATCGGTACGCTGACGGCACCGGAGCGGTCACAATCCGGCTTGTCCGGTCCGCCGTGGACACAGGTCGTAGAAAGTTCGTAGTTCATAAAACACCTCCGTGTTAAGTTGTATTACAGCTTGAAAACAACCGTTTTTATTGATATAGTAGTCCTATTTTGCGCAAAGGTCAAGAAAAATGTTTATAATTCATATAGGTTTAATATGAAAAGTATGAAAACAGTTGACGAAGGCGGCAGAAACGGGTATGATAGATAGCAGAGAAACACGGGAAAAGACAGCAGAAAAAGAGAGTAATAAAAGAAAGACCAGAAGTAAAAGGAAAGGACGGAATGCGGTATGAAGATATCCACAAAGGGAAGGTATGCACTCAGGCTGATGTTAGACATCGCGTTAAATGAGCAGAACGGACCGGTCAAAATAAAGGATGTGGCGGAACGTCAGGAGGTGTCGGACAAGTATCTGGAGCAGATTATTTCCATTCTGAACCGGGCGGGCTATGTGAAAAGCCAGCGCGGTGCGCAGGGAGGCTATCTGCTGACCAGGCGGCCGGAGCAGTATACGGTTGGGATGATACTCCGGCTGACAGAGGGAAGCCTTGCTCCGGTCTCCTGCCTGGAGGACGAACCGAACCGGTGTGAACGGCAGGAGGAATGCGTGACTCTGTTACTTTGGAAGCAGTTAAATGACGCGATTAACGGAGTGGTAGACCGGGTGACGCTCGCGGATTTGGTAGAGTGGAGCAGAGCGAAAGCAGATGATTATGTGATATAGTGTTTAACAGCAGACACAAGAGAAAAAGCGCCGCATCAGCTGATGTGGCGCTTAATTGCTTCAAAGCTTTCTTTACTTAATACATGTTCGATTTTGCAGGCATCCTGAAGTGCCGTCTTTTCGCTGACACCAAGGCGCATAAGCCAGCTCGAAAACAGCTGATGACGCTCGTAAATCATTTCGGCGATTTCCAGACCGGATTCGGTCAGGGTAATAAAACCGGCGTCCGATACGGTAATATGCTTGTTCTCACGCAAATTTTTCATGGCAATGCTCACACTGGATTTTTTAAACCCCAGTTCGTTTGCAATATCCACCGAGCGGACAACCGGAAGGCGTTTGCTCAAAATCAATATGGTTTCCAGATAATTCTCTGCAGATTCGTTTATGTTCATACCAATCTCCTTATTTTCCGAAGGGAAATGCCCTTCTGACTCTGTCATTCTGTTTTTCACATGACATCCTGATTTGTTGTGTAAGTGAAAAGACTTTTCTATTATTTTAGCATAAGATAGAAAATTATTCAAACTTAAAGTTATCATTTATGCTGCAAAAAAAAATTCAATTAGTTATTGACATCTAATGAATGTTAGCATATACTAACTAATGGAATAAGGTTAGATAGAGCTAACCTGGATTTGCAGAGACGAGGAGGAATGGATATGCCATTAACAATGATGAGTGCCGGAACTCCGGGCGTGATTCGCAAGGTAAACGGCAAAGAAGAAACGAGAAAGTTTTTAGAGAGTCTGGGCTTTGTGGTCGGCAGCGCGGTAACGGTAATCAACGAGACAGGCGGTAACGTGATTGTGAATATTAAGGATTCCAGAGTTGCCATCGGTAAGGATATGGCGAACAAAATTATGGTAGCGTAAAGGGAGGAAGCTATGAAAACATTAAAAGAAGTGGCATGCGGGGAAACCGTAACGGTAAGAAAGCTGACAGGAGAAGGCCCGGTGAAGCGCCGTATTATGGATATGGGCATTACAAAAGGCGTGGATGTGTTTGTAAGAAAGGTTGCGCCGCTTGGTGATCCGATCGAGGTAACCGTGCGCGGTTACGAACTGTCCCTGCGTAAAGCGGATGCGGAAATGATTGAGGTAGAGTAAATTTGTGCATGGAAATGAATGCATAAATTTTTTTGAACATGGGTTAGTTGAAACTAACAGAAAAGAGGAAAAAGACATGGCAATTACAATCGCACTTGCAGGAAATCCGAACAGCGGAAAAACAACGCTGTTCAATGCCCTGACCGGTTCCAATCAGTTTGTGGGAAACTGGCCGGGAGTTACGGTGGAAAAAAAGGAAGGAAAGCTGAAGGGATATAAGGACGTTACGGTGACGGATATCCCGGGTATTTATTCTCTTTCTCCGTATACGCTGGAGGAAGTGGTAGCAAGAAACTATTTGATAGGGGAACGTCCGGATGTGATTTTAAATATTGTGGACGGCACGAATATCGAACGTAATCTGTATTTATCGACGCAGCTGATGGAGCTTGGCATTCCGGTACTGATGGCGGTCAATATGATGGACATTGTTAAGAAAAACGGTGACGAGATACATATCGGCAAACTCGCAGAAAAGCTTGGCTGTGAGGTCGTGGAAATCTCTGCACTGAAAGGAAGCGGCGTTACACAGGCGGCAGAGAGGGCGGTTGCTCTCGCAAAAAAGAAGGCGATGTCTCCGGTGCATCAATTTGCGGCTTCGGTAGAGCATGCGATTGACTCGGTGGAGGAAAAGCTCGGACCTTCTGTTCCGGAAGAACAAAAGCGATTCTTTGCCATAAAGCTCTTAGAGAAGGATGATAAGATTACGCTCCAATTAAACAATGTGCCGGATGTAAGTGCAGAAATCAAAGCATTAGAGGATGAATTTGACGATGACACGGAAAGCATTATCACGAATGAGCGGTATGTCTATATTTCTTCCATCATCGGCGAATGCTGCTTAAAGAAGCAGAAGAATAAGATGACGGTTTCCGATAAGATTGACCGGATTGTAACAAACCGTTTTCTGGCGCTTCCGATTTTTGCGGTTGTGATGTTCCTTGTATATTATGTTTCGGTAACAACCGTCGGAACGTGGGCAACCGACTGGGCAAATGATGGCGTATTCGGTGAAGGATGGAGTCTGTTTGGTCTGGAGATTCCGGGCATTCCTGTTCTGGTTGGCAATCTGTTGGAAGCCATCGGATGTGCGGACTGGCTTAAGGGACTGATTTTAGACGGTATCGTAGCCGGTGTCGGCGCGGTACTCGGTTTTGTTCCGCAGATGCTTGTACTCTTTATTTTCCTTGCCTTTTTGGAGGCGTGCGGCTACATGGCAAGAGTTGCCTTTATCATGGACCGTATTTTCCGTAAGTTCGGTCTTTCCGGCAAGTCGTTTATCCCGATGTTAATCGGTACGGGCTGCGGCGTTCCGGGCATTATGGCATCGAGAACGATTGAAAACGACAGAGACCGTAAAATGACGATTATGACGACTACCTTCATCCCATGCGGCGCAAAGCTTCCGATTATCGGCCTGATTGCCGGTGCACTCTTCGACAATGCAGGATGGGTGGCAACCAGTGCTTACTTTATCGGGATTGCGGCAATTATCTGCTCCGGTATTATTTTAAAGAAGACAAAGATGTTTGCGGGCGACCCGGCTCCGTTTGTCATGGAGCTTCCGGCATATCATCTTCCGACGGTCGGCAACGTGCTTCGCAGCATGTGGGAGCGCGGCTGGTCCTTTATCAAGAAGGCGGGAACCATCATCCTGCTGTCGACCATCGTTGTATGGTTTATGAGCTTCTTCGGATGGGTAGACGGCGAATTCAGAATGTTAGAGGATATGGAATTAGATAACAGTATTCTTGCGGCAATCGGTAATGCAATCGCATGGATGTTCACTCCGCTTGGCTTTGGCGACTGGAAGTCGGCGGTAGCGGCAATCACCGGACTGGTAGCAAAGGAAAATGTAGTAGGTACGTTCGGTATTCTATATGGTTTTGCAGAGGTTTCGGAAAACGGAGATGAAATCTGGAGTGCACTGGCACAGAACATGAGTGCCATTGCCGCATATTCCTTCTTGGTATTCAATCTTCTGTGCGCACCTTGCTTTGCGGCAATGGGTGCCATAAAGCGGGAAATGAACAGTGCAAAGTGGTTCTGGTTTGCTATCGGTTATCAGACATGCCTTGCGTATGTGGTTTCTCTTTGTATCTATCAGATTGGTATGCTGGTGACAGGCGGCATATTCGGCATCGGTACCGCTGTAGCATTCCTGTTTGTGATTGCCTTCGGTTACTTACTGTTCCGTCCGTATAAAGTGAGCAGAACACTGGAACTGGATAAAAAGGTGAAAAAGCAGGCAGGTAAATCGTAAAAGAGGGAAAGGAGAAAAGCCTATGGGAACGATTGTAACAGGAGCGGTTGTGCTGGTGGTGGTTGCCTTGATTATCCGCAGTATGGTCAGGGATAAAAAGAACGGAAAGTCGATACAGTGCGGAGGCAACTGCGGGCATTGCGGAGGCTGCTGCCATAAATAAAAAGGGTAATAGCTTTTTCTTTTTATGGAAACAATAATGTCGGAACAAGCTGCGGCAGTCCGGAACGCGCAGCAACAGGATTTGAAAAAACGGAGGGAAAGCGATGATTTATGTTATTTACTGGTCTCAGACCGGAAATACGGCGGAAATGGCGAAGGCGGTTGCTGATGGGATTACCGGGGCAGGCAAAGAGGCAAAGGTGATGGAAGTGGGAGATGCTTCCGCAGAAGACCTGAAAGAAACACCGGTATTTGCTCTCGGCTGTCCGGCATCCGGAGCGGAAAGTCTGGAGGAGTCCGAAATGGAGCCGTTTGTTACGCAGGTGGAGCAGTTTGTGTCCGGAAAAACGATTGCACTGTTTGGCTCCTACGGCTGGGGCGGAGGAGAATGGATGCGTGACTGGGAAGAGCGTATGAAGGCGGCAGGTGCCGATATTTTAAACGGTGAAGGCATAATTTGCATGGAGGCGCCGGATGAAAAAACGTTAGAAGAATGCAGAGCACTCGGAAGAAAACTGGCCAAAGCAAGCTAATCTGTTCTTGAGTTTTTGTGTTATACAAAGGATGAAAAGGAGGCTGTAAGTAAATGGTATGCTTACAGCCTCCTTCTTACCGTCTGCAAAACACAAAAACTCAAGCACTGTCTGTCTTGCAATCAAAGGAAAATAATAGTACAATGGTCCTATAAAATGACTGTGTTTGACAGGGGAGGAACAAAGGAGAGGACCATGAGCAGACAGTATTCCGAACGACAGTATTCCATACATGAGGTGGCAAAGCTGCTTGGCATTTCAGCAGATGCTATCCGCCTCTATGAAAAGGCGGGACTGGTAGACCCGCCTCGCAGGGAAGAAAACGGATATCGTTATTATGAAGTGGAGCAGATTCATCGCATTATGGGAATTTCACTCTGGCGTCAGCTGGGAGTGGGACTTTCGGAAATTAAAAAAGTATTTGAGGTTTCCGATTTCGTACACATGAGTGAGGAGTTTGGAGCTTTGATTGAGAACAGTGAGGCGGAGGTGGAACGTCTGCAGCAGAAAATCGAGAAGCTGAAGTTTATGAAGAAGCATCTGGAAAGTCTGAACGGCGGAATTGGAAACTACCGAGTGCGGACACTGCCGAAGCGTTATGTGGTATATGAAAACAAATGTGCTAAAGTGGAATACGAGTCAGTAAAAAATATAATCAGCCAACCGGTATTTTCTTATGGAAATTTTTGCTATACTTTAGAGCGGGAGGAGAAGGGAACGCTTGCTGCGGAACATTTTCAGTTTATCATCAGAGAACCGATGATAGACATTTCGCCACTTGCCAAAGAAAAGGATAACATGCTCTCTCTGGATGCATGCGACTGCATCTATACAGTGACGCAGGCACCGGAGCTTGAACCGGTGTCATGGAATGTGGAGCCGCTTTATCGCTATGCGAAGGAGAACGGATATCAGTTGTCTGAATATGTGTATGCTTTTTATGTTTACAGTCTGATGACGGCAAGCGGAATTATAGATTATTATGAAATTTATGCACCAATGAGAAAATAATCAAAAAATTAAGAGAAAAACGAAAAAATGTCTTGACCTTAGAGCGACACCAACCTTTATGATGAAATTACAAAAAAGTCCTGATTTATTCTGTACTATTTCAGTCAAAGGAGGTTGTGGGGATTATGACAGCACAAAATGAACTTACGATGGAGGAACGGGCATTAAAACGTGCCAATACATGTCTTTATTTGACACTCGTCATTGTCAGCGTATTTCTGATTTTAATGTATCTCGGACAGATAGGAGCCGGAACTCTGGCAATGCGCAGGGGACTTATTATTTCTCTTATGATTGCGGTGCCGCCGGTACTTGTCGGTGTGCGCTGCACAAAGTATTTCCTAAGTGAGAAATACCGCATGGCACTTTTGATTTCTTTCTTTGTTGTATTTGAAGTCGCAACGCTGTCTTCCAGTACGGTGATGTACAATTTATTTGCATTTCCGATTTTGATTGCACTGATGATGTTCTATAATCTGCGCCTTGAAATTTTTACGTCGATTATCTATGAGGGGCTTGCGGTATTTAACGGAATCTATTCGATGACGGTACTCGGCGCAGACTCGCAGACACAGAAAAACGAAGTCGTGATGGTGCTGCTTTTTATTACACTACTAAATATCAGTATTTGTCTGGCGACAAAGTATGCCAAGGTACATAATGAAGAAGAACTTGCAGAGCTTACGGCACAGAAGGCAGAGCAGGAGAAGATGATGAGTGCCATTATTTCCGTCGGCAGGGTAGTAAACGGTTCCACACAGTCGATTCGTGAATTGATTGGAGAGGTTGCGGATGCAACGGCAAATGTGACACAGGCAATGGGAGATGTCTCTGTAGGCATGGAAGGTACCGTAGACAGCATTCAGGAGCAGACGGCCATGACCGGACGCATTCAGGAAGTGATTTCGGATACTGCGGATATTGCGGAGAACTTAAAAAATATTGCAACGGTATCGGATGAAAGTGTTGCGGACGGTAAGAAGCTGGTAGAACATATCGTTGCGCAGACCGAAGAAATAGAGCAGGAAAATACAACGGTGAAACAGAATATGAAGGAACTGTATCAGCATACGCAGGAAATGGAAAAAATCATCGGTATCATCAAACAGATTTCCGGTCAGACGAATCTGCTTGCACTGAACGCATCCATTGAGGCGGCAAGAGCAGGCGATGCAGGCAGAGGCTTTGCAGTTGTTGCGGAAGAAATCCGCATCCTAGCCGAACAGACAAAGCAGTCTACGGAAAGTATTGAGAGTATTATCAATAAGTTAAATGAGAATGCAACCGGAACGCTTCAGTCCATGGATTCCGTGATGCAGAAAATTGTCGGACAGACGGGAATGATTCATGACATTGAGACAAACTTCGGCAATATCCAAAAGGGCATGGAAGAATTAAAGGACAATGCCGTGCAGATGAATGAAAAGACAAAAGAATTAAAAGATACCAATGCAGTACTTGTGGACAGCAACCATAATCTTTCGTCTACAAGTGAAGAAATCAGTGCGGCAGCAGAAGAAACAACTTCTATGTGTACCAGAAATTCGGAGCGCTTTCAGACGGTAAATCATGTAGTGGAGGAGCTTGCAACGGAAGCGGCAAAGATGAACCGTTACATCGAGGAATACAATGCAATACAGGCAACGCAGGCAAAAGAGCAGGAAGAGAATGCCGGAAAGGAATACAGCCTTTCGATGGCATCGTAGGGAATGGGGCAGCGATGACAGAAACCTTATTACAGGAATTAAAAAAGATTACTCCGGAGGAGCAGAGAATTTTAGACGGAAAGAATGAGGTGGAGCGGGAGCTTTACACCAGTGATGACAGTACAACGTTTGATGCAAAAAAGCTGCTGGAAGCAGGAAAGCTGATTACGGTTCGCCCGCATACACGCTTTCTTCACTTTCCGCCGCATACGCATAATTACGTTGAAGTAATCTATATGTGTGCGGGAACAACAAAGCATATTGTGAACGGAAACGAAGTACTGCTTGCACAGGGAGAGCTTTTGTTCCTGAACCAGAATGCGGTACAGGAAATCGCTCCGGCGGGAGAGGATGATATCGCAGTCAATTTTATCATTCTTCCGGAGTTTTTTGACCGGGCGCTTGCTATGCTGGAAGAAGAAAGCATGCTGCGAAACTTTGTTGTTGACTGCCTGCGCGGAGAAAACCGGACAGCCGGATATCTTCACTTTAAGGTGGCGGATGTACTTCCGGTGCAGAATCTCGTAGAAAACTTAATCTGGACGATTAGGAACAGGCAGCCGAATAAGCGAAGCATCAACCAGATTACAATGGGGCTTTTATTCCTGCAGCTTACGAACCGGATGGACCTTGCAGAAACCGATGAAACGGATGAAACAGGACACTTTTTAATGGAGGTCTATGCTTATATTGAGGCAAACTACCGGGACGGTGAACTGACGAAGCTGGCGGAACTGCTGCATTATGACCTGAGCTTCCTATCCAGGGAAATCAAGCGCCGGACCGGAAAAACCTACACGGAACTGGTACAGGAAAAACGCCTGTCGAGGGCGGCCTATCTGCTGACGAACACGGAAATGTCGGTGTCAGAGGTAGGACTTGCCGTCGGTTACGAAAACATGAGCTATTTCCATCGGATTTTTCAGAAACGCTTTGGCAGTACGCCGCGAAAATACCGCGTAACGGAAACAAAAAAATAGTTTTGCAAATCAGGACACTTTTTTAAACAAAAGGTGTCCTTTCTTTCTGCGAACTTTTCCTTTATGATGTAAATAAGAAATCATTGGACGGATGAGAAATGTCTGATGAAATAAGAAAACGGAAGGAGAAACGTATGCAGAACTATTATCTTGCGGTGGATATCGGGGCATCGGGCGGAAGACACATGTTAGGACATTTATGCAACGGGAAAATGGTGCTGGAAGAGATGTATCGCTTCCCGAATGGCATGGCAGAACACGATGGGGAGCTTTGCTGGGATGTGGAGCAGCTGTTTCGTGAGATTCTGACCGGTATGAAAAAGTGCAGGGAAGCCGGAAAGATACCGCTTTGTATGGGAATCGATACCTGGGCGGTGGATTTTGTGCTGTTAGATAAGCAGGGCAGGCGTATCGGTAATGCAGTCGGCTATCGGGACGGCAGGACAAAGGGGGCAGACGACCTTGTATATGAGGTGATTCCGCAAAAGGAGCTTTATGCGGCAACCGGAATACAGAAGCAGATATTTAACACCGTATATCAGCTGGCGGCAGTAAAAAGAGACCATCCGGAGTACCTTGAGGAGGCAGAACACCTGTTGATGCTTCCGGAGTATTTTAATTACCTGCTGACTGGAAAAATAGCGGCGGAATATACGAATGCGACAACGACACAGCTGGTGCATCCACAGAACAAGGATTGGGATATGGAGTTGATTGACCGGCTCGGATATCCAAAGAAGATCTTCGGCAGGATTGTTCCGCCGGGAACGGTACTTGGAAGGCTGACGGAAGAAATAAAGAGTGCGGTCGGCTTTGACTGTGAGGTTGTGCTTCCGGCAACGCACGATACGGCATCGGCAGTCGTGGCAGTGCCGACTGGGAAAGAGGATGCAGTCTATATCAGCTCCGGTACGTGGTCGCTGCTCGGAACGGAACGGATGACGGCGAACTGTTCTAAGGAAAGCAGAGAGCATAATTTTACGAACGAAGGCGGCTATCAGTACCGGTTCCGCTATTTAAAAAACATCATGGGACTTTGGATGATTCAGTCGGTAAGGAAGGAACTGGAACCGGAGCTTTCGTACGGTGAAATTTGTGAACAGGCATCAAAGCAGACGATTGCTTCCCTGGTGGATTGTAATGACAGCAGATTTTTAGCTCCTTCCGATATGACAAAGGAGGTACAGGCAGCCTGTGCAGAGAAGGGAGAACAGGTACCGGTGGGAATTGCCGAGGTGGCAGCAGTGATTTATCACAGTCTGGCAAAATGCTATGCCGATGCGGTGGAGGAATTGGAGTACCTGACCGGAGCCGTCTATGACAGTATCCATATCGTCGGCGGAGGAGCGAATGCGGGATACTTAAACGAACTTACCGCAAGAGCAACCGGACGTACGGTGTATGCCGGGCCGGTAGAAGCAACGGCAATCGGTAATCTGACCGTGCAGATGATTACCAAAGGAGAACTGAAGGATTTGAATACGGCAAGAAGATGCATTTTTGAGTCGTTTGAAGTGCAGACATACTAGATTGGAGGATTTGATATGACACAGGCAGAACGCTACGAAGCAGCAAAAAACATGTACCGGAAGTTTGGTGTGGACACCGATGCGGCAATTGCGGTATGTAAGGAGATTCCGGTTTCCCTGCACTGCTGGCAGGGGGATGATGTTACCGGCTTTGACCACGACGGACCGTTAACCGGCGGAATTCAGGCAACGGGAAACTATCCGGGCAAGGCAAGAACACCGGAAGAACTGATGCAGGACATGGAGGAGGTCATCCGCCTTACTCCGGGAAAGAAAAAGCTGAACCTGCATGCAAGCTATGCGATTTTTGAACCGGGCGAGTTTGTTGACCGGGACAAATTAGAGCCGAAGCACTTTGCAAAATGGGTAGAGTTTGCAAAGAAACACCAGATGGGAATTGATTTTAATCCGACCTTCTTTTCACATGATAAGGTAAAGGACGGTCTGACACTTTCCAGCCCGGATGAGGAAACAAGACGCTTCTGGGTAGAGCACGGCAGAGCCTGCATCCGGATTTCCGAATATTTTGCAAGGGAAACCGGGGTTCCGTGTGTTATGAATATCTGGACCGGCGACGGTTCCAAGGATATTCCGGCAGACCGTTTGGGGCCGAGAATGCGCTATAAGCAGTCCATCGAAGAAATTCTCGCCGAGCCGCACGATAAGACGCTCGTTAAGCCTTGTGTGGAATCCAAGGTATTCGGCATCGGAGTAGAATCGTATACCGTTGGCTCTGCGGAGTTTGCGTTAAGCTTTGCCGCAACGCATGAAGGCTGCCTGCCACTCATGGATAACGGACACTATCATCCGACGGAGGTTGTTTCCGATAAGATTCCGGCGCTGCTTGCGTTTTTCCCGGAAATTGCACTGCATATTACCCGTCCGGTCCGCTGGGATTCCGACCATGTGGTACTGTTTGATGATGAGACAAAAGAAATGGCAAAGGAAATCGTACGTTGCGGAGCCATCAATCGTGTACATATGGCGCTGGATTATTTTGATGCGAGCATCAACCGCATCTGTGCGTGGTGCGTCGGCTTCCGCAGCTGGCAGAAGGCCCTTCTTTCGGCACTCTGCACACCGAATGAGACACTTGCCGGGTTACAGGAGAGGGCAGACTGGACAGAGCTGATGGTTCGTCAGGAGGAACTGAAACTGCTGCCGTTCGGAGCGGTATGGGAGGAATACGTAAGACAGTGCGGCACAACCGAGGATACCTGGTTTGAAGAGGCAAAAAGGTATGAGAACGAAGTGCTTTCGGCGCGTAATTAAGACGTAGGACGGCAGAAGCACAAAGGACTTAAGGCAGGAATGGTACAAAAGGAGGATGTATATATTATGAGAATGTTGGATGCAGAATTTGTACAGGGCTTTATCCGTATGGCAAACGATGGATGGGAACAGGGCTGGCATGAGAGAAACGGCGGCAATTTATCCTATCGTATCAAAAAAGAAGAGGTGGAATCCGTAAGGGAAAACTTCAGTCCGAAGGAATGGCAGCCGATTGGAACGAGCGTACCGGCACTTGCCGGAGAATACTTTTTAGTGACCGGAAGCGGTAAGTATTTCCGCAATGTCATCTTAAAACCGGAGGATTCCATCTGCGTGATTGAACTGGATGAAAAGGGCGAGAATTACCGGATTCTCTGGGGGCTGGTAAACGGCGGCAGACCGACGTCCGAGCTTCCGTCCCATTTAATGAACCATGAGGTAAAGTTTCTTGCAACAAACGGAAGACATCGTGTAATTTACCATGCACATACGACCAATGTGATTGCACTGACCTTTGTACTTCCGTTAGACGATAAGGTATTTACAAGAGAGCTTTGGGAAATGGCAACCGAATGTCCGGTTGTATTTCCGGACGGCATCGGAGTGGTTCCGTGGATGGTGCCGGGCGGCAGGGACATTGCCGTGGCAACAAGCGAGCTGATGAAAAAGTATGATGTGGCAGTCTGGGCACATCACGGAATGTTCGCTTCCGGAGAGGACTTTGACCTGACCTTCGGTCTGATGCACACCGTGGAAAAATCCGCTGAAATTTTAGTGAAAATGCTGTCGATGCAGAAGGAAAAGCGGCAGACGATTACTCCGGATGATTTCCGCAGTCTGGCAAAGGACTTTAAGGTGAACCTGCCGGAGGAATTTCTGTACGAGAAATAAAAGGTATATTGCAATAGAAAAAGGCAGTGTGGGAAAACGGTACTGCCCGGGAATTTCTTTGAATACAGTAGGTAGTAAAGAGGTATTCACGGAGAAATTACAGATGGCAGAAATGGAACTCATTGCACGTTATGAAGGAGATTTAACTAAGGCGCAGCAGCTTGGCGGAGTGAAGATTACCACTCTGCTCGGCGGCTACGCCTTGCTTGTTTTAGAAGAGGAACAGGCAGAAGAGGTACTGTCGTGCCCATGCATCATTTATGCAGAGCTTCCGACCAGGGTATTTTTCTCTGTAGAAGAAGGAAAGGCAGCCTCCTGCATTTACAACCGTCCGAGCGCAGGAGAGGATGTGGTAAGCGGGCTTTCCGGAAAAGGTGTGCTGTTAGCGGTCATTGATTCGGGAATCGACTATGCCCACCCGGATTTCAGAAACGAAGACGGAACAACACGGATTGCAGCACTCTGGGACCAGACAATAGCTTCGGGAACGCCGCCGGAAGGATATCGTACGGGCAGCCTGTATACAGAAGAGGAGATTAATCGGGCGCTCTCGGAACGCAGACCGGAGAACCGGCGCCGGATTGTGCCGAGTACGGATGTGTCGGGACACGGAACCCACGTTGCGGGAATTGCTGCGGGGAACGGCAGGGCGTCATCGGGCAGATACCGGGGAGTCGCATATGAAAGCACGCTTCTGGTTGTAAAGCTTGCCGCAGGAAGTGTCAGTGATGCTTACGGGACGGCACGTATGATGGAAGCGGTCGATTTCTGTATCCGTTACGCAATGGAGCGGAACCGGCCGCTGGTCATCAATCTGAGCTTCGGAAACAATTACGGTGCGCATAACGGGATGAGCCTGTTAGAAACGTATCTGGATACGGTGATTCCGCTCACAAGATGTTCGCTCTGCATCGGAACCGGAAATGAAGGCGGAGGCCGAAGACATGCGGGAGGAGTGCTCCTTGAAGGGCATACGGAAACGGTAGAGCTTGCGGTAGCAGGAAGGGAAAGAGCAATTTATCTTCAACTCTGGAAAAACTATTTTGACCGGTTTGACGTGGAACTTCAGGCGCCGTCGGGAGAAAGCTTCCGGTTTTCTTATGAAGCAGGAGAGCCGGTCACAGAATTCGGTTCGGGACTTTTATTTACAGGGCGGGGACGGACGGTACGACTTGGAAATGCAGAGCTGGAGGTGCTCTGGAGCCTGCCGACACCGTATCAGAACCTGTCGGTGGTGCAGATGGCGATAGAGGCGGTAATGCCGGAACGGGAAAGTGCAGTGGAAGACGGAGCACCGGAGGAACGGTTTACGCAGGACTGGCTTACACAGGGAATCTGGCGCATCAGCCTGCTTCCTGAGAAAATTCTTTGCGGTAATTATGATATCTGGATACTGCAGGGGACGGAAAGCAGTCAGAGCGGCTTTGTGCGCCCTGTGGCGGAGAGAACGCTGACGATACCTTCCACGACGAACCGCTGCGTTGCTGTTGGTGCTTATGATACCGGAACAGAGAGCCTGGCTCCGTTTTCCGGAAGAGGATGCCCGAGAGGAACAGGAAGAGTGAAGCCCGATTTGGTTGCACCGGGCGTGGATATCACGTCGTGCGCGCCGGGGGGCGGCTATACGGTAAAAACCGGGACCTCGATGGCAACGCCGTTTGTCAGCGGCAGTGCGGCGCTTCTGATGGAATGGGGAATCGTGCAGGGAAATGATAACTATCTGTACGGAGAAAAACTGACGGAGTATCTGCGCAGAGGCTGCAGGCGGCTGTCCGGCTTAGAATTTCCGACGGCGGTCTCCGGGACTTCATGCCGGATTTGTCAGACGGGGCAGGAAGGATTCCCGAATTCCGGAGCGGGCTTCGGAGCGCTGTGCTTTCAGGAAAGCCTGCCGATATAACGAGAACTTTTTCTGTTTTTGATAAACTTGCTCTTGCGTCCCTCTGTAACTATGCTTTATAATGAAAGAACCCGGAGTGGTAGGAAAGATATTGGGAAATTTAGTAGAAAGAGTGTGACGGAAGATGAAGAAAAAAACAAGAAAATTTAGCATCAGGACCAAAATCCTGTTTAGTATGAGTGTAGTGATTCTCTGTCTGGTTTCGCTCATGGGCATTAATGCTTATATCCGTATGGAAGAGGAACTGGTTCGAATGGGTGTCGAACAGGCGGAAATAGCGGCAAAAATGGCTGCGTATCAGCTGGATGGAGATGCCCTCCAAAAACTGAAGCCGGGGGATGAGATGACGCCGAGATATTTGAATATGCTGGGACTGTTGCGCCAGACAAAGGAACGCTGCGGTGTGGCATATCTCTATACCTTGACTACAGACGGGACAAATATGTATTACGGCATTGATACCGATACGAGCGAAGACAGGGCACCTATTGGTTATGACTTTGGATATTCTTACGAGAAGTTTGCATCGGTCTATGAAGGAGAAACCTATGTGCAGGATTATATTGAGTCCACGCCGTTCGGAGATTTTATTTCGGCTTATGTGCCAATCAGGAATTCGGACGGAAAGGTAGTTGCCGTACTCGGAAGCGACTACGATGCATCCGGAATTGTAGAACGTCTTTCGGAAAGCCGTATGAGAACCATAGAGTTTGCGGGAGTCGGGCTGGTTGTGGCACTGCTGATGATTGGGTTGGTAGTCGGTGCAATTACAAAGCGTATCCGTATGGTAAACGACAAGCTTTATGAACTTGTGACCAGCGAAGGTGACCTGACGCAGACGTTAGACGTAAAAACCGGAGACGAAATGGAACTGATGGCGGAAAACGTCAATGCACTGCTTGCGTATATCCGCGACATCATGCTTCGGATTTCGCAAAACTCCGATACCTTACATGAGTCAACGGAGGTGGTTGTCCAGAACCTGTCAAGGGCGAAGGAAAGCATTATGGATGTCTCGGCAACCATGGAGGAAATGAGTGCGGCAATGGAAGAAACCACGGCTTCGCTGAATCAGGTGAACGATTCCATTACGGAGGCTTACCGTAGCACGGACAGCATTTCCGAACAGGCATCGGAAGGCAATACTTCCACTAAGGAAATTGAAGAAAGAGCACAGGAGGTTTACCGGAAGGCAGAGAGCGAACAAAAGAAGGCGCAGGAACTTGCGTCACAGATGTCTGTCTCCATTAACGAAAAGATAGAACAGTCCAAGGCGGTACAGGAAATCAATTTGCTGACGGAAAATATCATCGAAATTACCGAGCAGACGAATCTGCTTGCACTGAATGCTTCGATAGAAGCGGCAAGAGCCGGAGAGGCAGGGCGGGGCTTCGCGGTCGTTGCAAGCGAAATCGGAAAGCTGGCTACAGATTCGGCAAGCGCTGCGGCAAAGATTAAGGAGGTAAGCAGCAACGTGATTAATTCGGTAGAAGGGCTGGCGGCGGAAGCGGAGGAAATGGTTCGCTTCCTGAAAGAAACAGCAATGAAGGGCTATCAGGGACTGCTTGCCACGAGTGAGGACTATCGCAAGGATGCGGCAGAAATCCATGATACGATGGAACGCTTTGCGGACAATTCCGAGAAGTTAAAGCAGGTGATGGACGGCATCAGGGAGGCCATCCATGCCGTAAATATTGCAGTGGAGGAAAGCGCAAAGGGCGTCGTAAGCACGACGGAAACCGCAGTCACCCTGACGGAGAATGTGACCGATATTGAACAGAAGGCAGACTCCAACAAACAGGTGGCAGAACAGCTCGAAGGTGAAGTAGGAAAGTTTAAGTTAAAGTAAAAGCAAAAGAAACGGAACAGACGAAGAGGGAGTATCACGGAACAAAGGAGTGATACTCCTTATTTATTTGCAGGAGTTTACAGAAAGGGGAGAAATATAGTATAATAGTCTCGGTTCAAAATTTAACCTTCGGGTACAGAAAACTGAAAGGGGAACATAAGATGGAGTCTGAAAAAAGCACAAAAGTAACAAAGAAAAAAGGCATGAAGTCAATTCGGAAAAAAATCATTGTCGGTATTTTGCTGTGTTCTACTCTGACTGCACTGTTAACCGGAATACTGAGCGCAGGTAATTCTACAATGATGATCAGTAGTGATGCCAAGGAAAAAATGCGAATCTTAAGCGAAGTCGAAGCTACGAAGCTGAACGCAACCATACTGCGTATTGAACAGTCGGTACATGCATTAAGTAAGGTTGTGATGCAGGACTTCGATTTTGACAGCTTTAAAAAGAGTAAGAGTTATGCGGATGAATATACGGCGCAGATTCAGGAACTGGCAGGTAAGCTGGCGGAAGGCACCGAGGGCGGCGTTACGTTTTATGTCCGGTACAATCCGAAGTATTCCAATCCGACCTCCGGTATCTTTGCATCCAGAAATTCTGACGATGAGGCGTTTGCATTCCTGACGCCGACGGATTTCAGTATGTACGAGGAAGGAGATGTAGAACATGTCGGCTGGTATTATATTCCTGTACAGAACGGTGCTGCCATGTGGATGGAACCGTATCTGAATGCCAACATTAATGTTTATATGATTTCCTATGTCATTCCGCTTTATGCGGCAGACGGTACAAATATCGGAATTGTCGGTATGGACATCGACTTTACGACAATTACGGACATGGTAGATGCGGCAACGGTATATGAAACAGGGTATGCCTTCCTTGTAAATGAAGATGGTGCTATTATGCATCATAAGGGGCTTTCCTATGGTACAAAGCTTTCGAATATGGGCAGTGGGCTTGCACAGGTTTCCGCTGTCTTCGGTAATGCCGCAAAACAGGGGGAAAGCATCACCTACAGTTATGAGGGTAAGGATAAGAATCTTGTATATTATAATCTGGAAAACGGAATGAGGTTTGTGCTGACTGCCTTGAAGTCAGAGATTTATGCAAGGTCAAACCGACTGATTTCCATTATTGTCTGCGTTGTACTTCTGGCGTGGATTGTTTCCGGTGCGGTTGGTGTCTTCGTAGGCAACAGTATTGCAAAGCCGATTAAGAAGCTGACAGGAATCATTGCCCAGACGGTTTCTCTTGACTTCACACCGACACAGGACGGAAATGAGTTAAGACAGCACAGAGATGAAATCGGTGAAATGGCAACGGCGGTTCATCAGATGCGGAATGTGCTCCGAAAGATGATTGCGGACATGACACGGGTAGAGAACACGGTACTTGGAAGCATTGAGAATCTGGATGATATTATGCGGGAAAACAACGTCCGTGCGGAAGAAAACTCCGCGGCAACGCAGCAGATTGCAGCAGGAATGCAGGAAGCCTCCGCTAATACGGAGCATATTGTGGGAAGCATCGAGGAGGTAAAGAGAAATTCCGAGCAGATTTACGCTCTTGCACAGAACGGCGAGAAGAATTCCAGACAGATTCTGAATCGTGCCGGTGAGATGGAGAAGGTGACAAAGGACTCCAGCGAGAAGACAAACGACATGTATGCCGTGATGAAGCAGAAGACAGAAAGCGCCATTGAAAAGTCAAAGGCGGTACAGCGGATTAATGAGCTGACGGATGATATTAAGAGCATTTCCTCCCAGACGAATCTTCTTGCTTTAAACGCGAATATTGAAGCAGCACGTGCAGGAGATGCCGGCCGCGGCTTTGCGGTTGTTGCCAGTGAAATCGGAAGTCTTGCTTCGCAGACACTCCAGACGGTGGATAATATTAATGTCATTGTCGGCGAGGTGAACGAAGCTGTTGCAGGTATGGCAGAGTGCATTACGGCAATGATGGAGTTTTTGGAGAAAACAGTATTGGACGATTACGGAACGTTCCGTGAATCCGGCGGACAGTACAGAAGGGATGCCGATTCGTTTATAGAGGTTATGGGACAGATTAAGGGTGCGATTGAAAATCTGGACAGCTATATGGCACAGATTGTGTCCGCAGTGGATGACATCAATCATACCGTCGGCTCTTCCGCACAGGATATTAATGAAATTGCCGATAAAACGGAGCAGACAAAAACTACGACTGCAGACGGTTATGAACGGTTACAGAAGAGCAGAGAGTCTGTCAAGGCACTGCATGAGATTATCGGACAGTTCAGATTGTAAAAGAAAACGGTTGCTTTGCTGTGATAAAGTCATTATAATGAAAGTATCTGAATTGTTTTTGATTCAGAAAACAAGCGAGAAACGTGGGGGCAAAACATGAAGAAAAAAACAAGAGGGTTAAGTATCAGGGCTAAGATTTTGCTGAGTATGAGCGCAGTGATTCTCTGTCTGGCATTACTGCTGGGACTGAACGCTTATACACGTATGGAAGAAGAACTGGTTGCCATGGGAGTGGAGCAGGCAGAGATAGCGGCAAAGCTGACAGCATATCAGATTAATGGAGATGTCATCGGAAGCTTAAAGCCGGGGGATGAGGATTCCGAACTCTACGTTGCAATGCTGAAAACACTGCGTACGATGAAACAGCAGTGCGGTGTGGCATACCTTTATACACTGACCACCGACGGTAAAACAGTGTACTATGGCATTGATACGGATGAGACAGAGAATCAGGCGGCAATCGGTCAGGAGTTTGAATATTCGTATGAAGAAATGGCGGAAGTATTCGGAGGAACGACTTACGTACAGGATTATATCAATTCCAATCAGTACGGTGATGTGATTTCGGCTTATGTGCCGATTAAGGATTCCGACGGAAAGGTAGTTGCCGTACTCGGAAGTGACTATAATGCTTCTCATATTGTGGAACGTCTGGCTGCAAGTCAAAGGAGTACCATACAGATTGCGATTGGAGGCATACTTGTGGCAATATTGGTTGCCGGTCTGGTTGTCGGTGCAATTACAAAACGCATCCGCATGGTAAATGACAAGCTTTACGAACTGGTAAACAGTGAAGGCGATTTGACACAGACGTTAGATGTAAAGACCGGTGATGAAATGGAACTGATGGCGGAAAACGTCAATGCACTGCTTTCTTACATCCGTGATATTATGCTGCAGATTTCACAGAATTCCGCTACCTTATATGAGTCATCCGAAGTTGTCGTAAAGCATCTGTCGAGTGCAAGGGAGAGCATTATGGATGTTTCGGCAACAATGGAAGAAATGAGCGCGGCGATGGAGGAAACGACGGCTTCATTAAATCAGGTGAATGATTCGATTACGGAAGCCTACCGCAGCGCGGACAGCATTTCCGAGCAGGCATCGGAAGGAAATGCTTCCACGAAGCAGATTCAGGAAAAGGCGCAGGAAGTTTACCGCAAGGCAGAAGCCGAACAGAAAAATGCTCACGATCTTGCGGCACAGATGGCAGCATCCATTAACGAAAAGATTGAACAGTCCAAATCGGTGCAGGAAATCAATCTGCTGACGGAAAATATTATCGAAATTACCGAGCAGACGAAT
The DNA here is from genome assembly GCA_051880375.1 of Lachnospiraceae bacterium. Taxonomy (GTDB): domain Bacteria; phylum Bacillota; class Clostridia; order Lachnospirales; family Lachnospiraceae; genus SIG299. The sequence goes on along the minus strand of JBJENV010000076.1, from coordinate 90,922 downwards.
CTGCTCGCACTGAATGCTTCCATTGAGGCGGCAAGAGCAGGAGAAGCAGGACGCGGCTTTGCGGTTGTTGCCAGTGAAATCGGAAAGCTTGCAACGGATTCGGCAAGTGCTGCGGCAAAGATTAAGGAAGTCAGCAGCGGAGTGATTGCTTCGGTAGAAGGACTTGCCTCGGAGGCAGAGGAGATGGTTCGCTTCATGGAGGATACGGCAATGAAGGGCTATCAGGGACTGCTTACCACAAGCGAGGATTACCGCAGGGATGCAAAGGAAATTCACGATACCATGGAGCATTTTGCCGAAAATTCCGAAATGTTAAAGCAGGTAATGGACGGCATTAAGGATGCAATTCAGGCAGTCAATATTGCGGTAGAGGAAAGCGCAAAGGGCGTTGTAAGCACGACGGAGACGGCAGTAACCTTAACGGAGAATGTCGGAGATATCGAGCAGAAGGCGGATTCCAACAGACAGGTGGCAGAGCTTTTAGAGGCTGAGGTTAATAAATTTAAACTGGAATAAGAAGCAGCTTGTCTTTGAAGTGGTGAAGGAAAGAAGCACCGTGTTGATAGGAAACATGGTGTTTTTTTCTCGGTATAAGAAACTGTGGAGCGGACGGCTGTTTATGAAGTCAGAAAGGAGCAGACAGAATGAAATATGATGTAATTATAGTAGGAGCGGGACCGGGAGGCATTTTCTCCGCCTATGAGCTGATAAAGAAAAATCCGGACTGTAAGGTTGCGGTATTTGAAGCAGGAAATTCTCTGGAAAAGAGAAAATGTCCGATTGACGGGGATAAGGTGAAATCCTGTATCCGCTGTTCCACCTGTGCGATTATGAACGGCTTCGGCGGTGCGGGCGCGTTTTCGGACGGAAAGTACAATATTACGAATCAGTTTGGAGGAACCCTGCACGAATATATCGGCAAGCAGCGTGCCATTGAGCTGATGGAGTATGTGGATCAGATTAATCTTGCCCACGGAGGGGAAGGAACGCATCTGTATTCGACGGCAAATTCGAAGATTAAAAAGCTTTGTCTGGAAAACGATTTGCATCTGTTAGATGCTTCGGTACGCCATCTGGGCACCGATATCAACTATATTGTACTGGAAAACCTGTACAATGAACTGAAGGAAAAAGTGGATTTTTACTTCCGCTCACCGGTAGAGCATGTAAGGAAGACGGAGGATGGGTATGAGATACACTTAAAGGATGCATCCTATTCCTGCAAAGCGTGCATTATCTCCGCGGGACGGAGCGGAAGCAAGTGGATGGAAACGGTGTGTGAGGAACTTGGTATCCCGACAAAGTCGAACCGTGTGGATATCGGAGTGCGCGTGGAACTTCCGGCAGAGGTATTTTCCCACCTGACGGATGAACTGTATGAAAGTAAGATTGTGTACCGTACTGCAAAGTATGAGGACCTGGTCCGCACCTTCTGTATGAATCCGAGGGGTGCTGTCGTAAATGAAAATACAAACGGTATCGTGACGGTAAACGGTCACAGCTATGAGGACCCGGCACGTTATACAAAGAATACAAACTTTGCACTTTTGGTATCCAAGCATTTTTCGGAGCCGTTTAAGGACAGCAACGGCTACGGCGAGAGCATTGCGCGTCTTTCCAACATGCTTGGCGACGGTGTCATTGTACAGCGCTTCGGAGATTTGGTCCGCGGAAGAAGAAGCAATGCCACCAGAATCAACGAAGGCTTTGTGACACCTACGCTTGCAGCAACACCCGGAGATTTAAGCCTTGTTATGCCGAAGCGTATTCTGGACGGAATCATTGAAATGATGTACGCACTGGATAAAATTGCTCCGGGCACGGCAAATGATGATACTCTGCTTTACGGAGTGGAGGTAAAGTTTTATAACATGGAGGTTGAAATCGATAAAAATCTCGAGACCTGTCACAAGGGATTGTTTGTCATCGGTGACTGCAGCGGTGTGACACATTCTCTGTCTCACGCATCTGCCAGCGGGGTGGCTGTAGCGAGGTATCTTGCACAGACAATGTAAAAGACAGCGGAAGAAAGAAGGAGAAGCAACCGCTGTCGGAATGAGGAAAGAGAGGAACTATGGCGGAATTATATGAAAATGCAGAGGAACAGGAACGCGTCGTTTTAGTCGGTATCGCAACTGCGGAAAATGACGATACAAAAGAATCGCTTGCCGAGCTTGGCGAGCTTGTTGCGACAGCAGGAGCAGAATCAGTTGCAACAGTGATTCAGAACAGAGAAGCACCGCATCCGGGCACCTATCTGGGGAAAGGAAAAATCGAAGAGGTGTCGGAACTGATTGCGACCTTAGGGGCGACAGGTATCGTCTGTGATGACGAGCTTTCTCCGGCACAGATGAAGAACTTGGAGGAAGCGCTTGATTGTAAGGTAATGGACCGAACAATGGTGATTCTGGACATCTTTGCAAAACACGCTTCGACGAAGGAAGGAAAAATTCAGGTAGAACTTGCGCAGTTAAAGTATCGTTCCTCGCGTCTGATTGGAATGAGAAGCTCACTTTCGCGCCTTGGAGGCGGTATCGGAACGAGAGGTCCGGGTGAGAAAAAGCTGGAGGTGGACCGACGGCTGATTAAAGACCGGATTGCACAGTTAAACAGAGAGTTAAATGAGGTCATTCAGTCAAGAGAGGTTCTGCGCGCAGCAAGAAGCCGTTCACCGGTGCCGGTAGCGGCAATCGTCGGTTATACAAATGCCGGAAAATCGACGCTTTTAAACTATCTGACTCATGCAGGAGTTCTGGAGGAGGATAAGCTGTTTGCAACACTTGACCCGACGACAAGAAGCCTTGTACTGCCAAGCGGACAAAATCTTCTGCTCACGGATACGGTAGGCTTTGTACGGAAGCTGCCGCATCATCTGATTGATGCGTTCCGCTCGACACTGGAGGAGGCAAAGTATGCAGATATCATCCTTCATGTAGTGGATGCCTCCAATCCGGACTGTGACAAGCATCTGCATGTAGTGTATGAGACACTGCGCGGCCTTGGAGTAACCGATAAAACGATGATTACGGTATTTAATAAGCAGGACAGGCTGCGTGCTGCAATCATGGCGGGGGAACAGCTGCCGGAGGCACGAAAGGACTTAAAAGCAGATGAAGTCGTAAAGACATCGGCAAAAACAGGGGAAGGCATACCGGAGCTGTTAGAGGTACTGGAACGGATTCTGCGTGAGAACAAGGTATTGGTGGAGCATGTGTTCCCTTATTCGGAGACCGGTAAAATCCAGCAGATCAGAAAGTACGGTGAACTGCTTGCCGAGGAATACAGGGAGGATGGCACCTATGTAAAGGCATATCTTCCTAAGGCGGTTTACTTGCAGCTGTTTGGCCGGTAAAGCAAAAGCCGGTTCAGAAAAAAGAAGGGGACAGGTAAGGTGTATGAAGTTTAAATTCGGAAAAGAAGCGTGGCCTACTCTGGATGAGGGAGAAAAGAACTGCTACCTGATGACAAACGGGCTTGGCGGCTATCACTGTATGTCAGTTATCGGTTCAATGGCAAGGGGGGATCAGGCGTTTTTGATGGCGGCGAAGAAAGCACCGAATGTCCGCTGGCATCTGATAAGCGGTCTGATGGAAACGGTAAGGATAGAGGAAGAACTCTATGAGCTGACTTCTCAAAAGCAAAACAGGAAGTCTTCCAATGAGGGAAAAGAATTTCAAGGTTATCAATTTCTGGAAGAGTTTGAGTATGACCATTATCCACGGTGGACCTATCATGTTCATGGAATTACGGTATGTAAAAAGATTGTGATGGTACATGGAGAGAATACGGTTGCGGTGCAGTATGAGATAACAAAGCCGAAGGAGATGGAGAGCGAGGCAGAGTTTTCTGTCGAGCCGTTGCTGCGAATGACGCCGAAAAATACAGGATTTGATGAGTTTAGAGACGGCGGCCTGATAAAGTATGTGGACGGAGAAAGTCCATACCTTGAAAAAAAGGGAACCCGCCTTTATTTCGCTACGAACGGAACAGCCCGGAACTACGGTTATGAGGAATATATGCCGGTATATTTTTCACAGGATGACAGAGACGGAAGAAGGATGTACGGCGAAGTCATGATTAACCATTCCGTGAGTATGGAACTGAACCATGAGAGGGAAGTGTTAGTCTGTATTTACAGCACAAAGCCGTGTGAGTACAGCGAAGGCTGTTTTGAACAATATGTACAGGAATATCTTAGCTATGAGCAGACACTGCTTGATGGAGCACCGCTTAAGTCCGAACTGGGAAAGCAGCTTGTGTTAGCTGCAGATGCCTATGTGGTAAACAGGAAATCGACAAACGGAAAGAGCATCATTGCCGGCTATCCGTTCTTTGAAGACTGGGGAAGAGACACCATGATTGCACTGCCGGGTATTACGATGGTAACCGGACGGTTTGAGGAGTGCAGAAGCATTCTGCGCACGTTTGCGAAATATGAGAAGAACGGGCTGCTTCCGAATCTGTTTCCGGAAGGAAAGGAAAATCCGATGTATAATTCGGCGGATGCGCCGCTACTGTTTATCAACACGGTGTACGAGTATCTGAAGTTTACAAAAGATTTGGAATTTGTACAGGAACTGTTTCCGGTGATGCAGCGGATTGTGGAGGCGTATCAGCTGGGTACGGATTTTCACATCGGTATGGACTGTGATGGCCTGATTCGGGCGGGAAAAGGTCTGGAACAGCTGACATGGATGGATGTCAGAGTCGGAAAACATCTGCCGACTCCGCGCCACGGAAAACCGGTGGAAATTAATGCGTATTGGTACAGCGCACTTTGCGTCATGGCAGAGTTTGCCGACCGGCTGGCAGAAAAGGAAACGAAGCCGCAGCAGGAATCGGAATACAGAGACTTGTCAACAGGTTATGCGGAGCTTGCAGGAAGGGTTAAGAAGTCATTTACGGAACAGTTCTGGAATGAGGAGGAAGACTGCTTAAAGGACGTGCTGTCGGGAAATTATGAGGAGCGTCAGGTACGCTGTAATCAGATCTGGGCTCTGACACAGCCGTTTACGATGCTTTCTGCGGAACAGGAAGGAAAGGTACTGAAGAAGGTAAGAAGTGAGTTGTATACAACAATCGGCCTGCGCACCCTGTCACCGAAGGATAAGGATTTTCACGATATTTACATCGGCCCGATGGAACAGAGGGACAGAGCTTATCATCAGGGAACCGTGTGGGCGTTTCCGCTCGGAGCTTATTATCGTGCGTGTATGCGATATAGTAAGACGCAGGAAACTGCGGAAAAAGAGGAATGGATGGCACATGTAAGCGCAGGAATGGAAGCGTTAAACGACTGGCTCTCGGAAGGCTGTCTCGGTCAGATTGCAGAGATATACGATGGCGGAAAACCGACGGTTTCGAGAGGATGTTTTGCGCAGGCATGGAGTGTCGGTGAACTGTTACGTGCCGTGTACGAGTGGGAAAACCCTTGATTTTTCAAGCTTTTTTTATAGCACAGTTGTAGAACAAAATACAAGATATAGTTGAAAATAGGACCAAAGACATATACATATTGTGTTTTAAATGTCTTGACTGTCCTGCCATTCTCTGCTAGAATAAATTCTGGGCGCATAAAAAGGTCTGCGCTTATTTAGAAGGGAGAAATGGCAATGATAAGTGTAGTAAAACGAGACGGTGAGGTTGCGGAGTTTAATCTGTCCAAAATCAGTGGAGCGATTTCTAAGGCATTTGCGGCAACACAGAAGAGCTATAATGATGAAATCATTAATTTACTGGCGCTTCGTGTTACTTCGGATTTCCAGAGTAAGGTAAAGGAAGACACCATCAGTGTGGAGGATATTCAGGACAGCGTGGAGCATGTACTGGAGCAGACCGGCTACACCGATGTCGCAAAGGCATATATTCTGTATCGTAAAAACAGGGAAAAAATCCGTAACATGAAGTCTACGATTTTGGATTACAAGGAAATCGTAAACAGCTATGTGAAGGAAGAAGACTGGAGAGTAAAGGAAAATTCGACGGTGACATATTCCGTCGGCGGTCTGATTTTACATAATTCCGGCTCGGTTACTGCAAACTACTGGCTTTCTGAGGTGTATGACGAAGAGATTGCCACGGCACACCGTAATGCGGATATTCATATCCACGATCTGTCGATGTTAACCGGTTATTGTGCCGGCTGGTCGTTAAAGCAGTTAATTAAAGAAGGCCTCGGAGGCATCCCGGGCAAGATTACGTCTGCTCCGGCAAGCCATTTATCCACGCTCTGCAACCAGATGGTAAACTTCCTCGGTATCATGCAGAATGAGTGGGCGGGGGCACAGGCATTTTCTTCCTTTGATACTTATCTTGCACCGTTTGTTAAGGTGGACAACCTTTCTTATAAAGAAGTGAAGCAGTGCATCCAGTCGTTTATCTACGGCGTCAATACACCGAGCCGCTGGGGTACGCAGGCACCGTTCTCCAACATTACGTTAGACTGGACGGTTCCGAAGGACCTGGCAGAGCTTCCTTGTATTGTAGGCGGCAGGGAGCTGGATTTCTGTTATAAAGACTGTAAGGAAGAAATGGATATGGTAAACCGTGCATTCATCGAAACGATGATTGAGGGTGATGCAAACGGACGCGGTTTCCAGTATCCGATTCCGACTTATTCGATTACCTCGGACTTTGACTGGTCCGATACCTTAAATAACCGTCTCTTGTTTGAGATGACGGCAAAGTACGGCACACCGTATTTTTCAAACTATATCAACAGCGATATGGAGCCGAGCGATGTCCGCTCCATGTGCTGCAGACTCCGTCTGGATTTACGTGAGCTTCGTAAAAAAACCGGTGGCTTCTTCGGTTCGGGAGAGAGCACCGGTTCGGTCGGTGTCGTTACCATCAATATGCCGCGTATCGCGTATCTGGCAACGGATGAGCAGGATTTCTTCCGCCGTCTGGACCATATGATGGACATTGCCGCACGTTCCTTAAAGGTAAAGCGCAGTGTCATTACAAAGCTTTTAAACGAAGGTCTGTATCCTTATACAAAGCGTTACCTCGGTACGTTTGACAACCACTTCTCGACCATCGGTTTAATCGGCATGAATGAGGTCGGTTTAAATGCAAAGTGGCTCGGGAAGGATATGACGCATCCGGAGACGCAGGAATTTACAAAAAAGGTATTGAATCACATGAGAGAACGTCTCGGTGATTATCAGGTGCAGTACGGCGATTTGTATAACCTGGAGGCAACTCCGGCAGAATCGACCACCTATCGTCTGGCAAAGCACGATAAGAAGCGTTATCCGGATATCCGCACGGCAGGGAAGCCGGATGATACGCCTTACTATACAAACAGCTCCCACCTGCCGGTAGACTATACCGCAGATATTTTTGAGGCGCTGGATATTCAGGACGAATTGCAGACATTATATACATCGGGAACCGTATTTCATGCGTTCCTTGGCGAAAAGCTTCCGGACTGGCAGGCAGCCGCAAAGCTGGTTCGTACAATAGCAGAAAATTATAAGCTTCCGTACTACACGATTTCGCCGACCTATTCGATTTGTAAGACGCACGGTTACATAAACGGAGAACATTATCTCTGTCCGCACTGCGGTGACCGCACCGAAGTGTACAGCCGCATTACCGGTTATTACCGTCCGGTACAGAACTGGAATGAGGGTAAGAGCCAGGAATATAAGAACCGTGTAAACTACGACATCGGAACCTCAAGACCGATGCCGGTATCGGATCAAACGGAGAAAAAGGCGGAGAAGGAAACGAACGGAATGAAAGAGATCGTACCGAGCTCTTCGGAAATCGTACCGAGTTCCTCAGAGATTGTTCCAAACTCTTCGGAGAATCACCTGTATCTGTTTACGACGAAGACCTGTCCGAACTGTCGTATTGCGAAGGAATTCTTAAAGGACATACCGTATGAGACGGTAGATGCCGAGGAGCATCTGGATATGGTATCGGAATACGGAATCATGCAGGCACCGACACTGATTGTGATCAAAAACGGGGAAGTGCAGAAATACGTGAATGCTTCCGGCATTAAGGGATTTGTAGATCATAGATAGTACATAGAGCAGGCTTCCGCAGACGGTATGTCGGCGGAAGCCTATTTCTAAATGCGCTTAACGGAAGGGGAGGAAACATGAGCTACGCAGATGATGTATTTATCCGGATGTGCAAGGATATATTGGAAAACGGAACAAGTACGGAGGGCGAAAAGGTTCGTCCGAAATGGGAGGACGGAACTCCGGCGTACACAATAAAGCAGTTTGGTGTGGTAAACCGCTATGATTTGTCAAAGGAATTTCCTGCACTGACCTTACGGCGTACTGCGCTCAAAACCTGTGTGGATGAGATGCTCTGGATCTGGCAGAAAAAATCGAATAATATCCACGACCTGCACAGCCATATCTGGGATTCCTGGGCAGACGAGGACGGTTCCATCGGAAAGGCATACGGCTACCAGCTTGGTGTGAAGCATCAGTACAAGGAAGGATGGATGGATCAGGTCGATCGTGTGATTTACGACTTGAAAAATAATCCGTATAGTCGTAGAATAATGACAAACCTTTACGTTCATCAGGATTTGCATGAAATGAACCTCTATCCGTGTGCCTACAGCATGACATTTAACGTGACAAAATCGCCGGATAGTGATACACTTCGGTTAAACGCTATTTTAAATCAGAGGTCACAGGATATTCTGGCGGCAAATAACTGGAATGTATGTCAGTATGCAGTGCTGGTACACATGCTTGCACAGGTATGCGGCATGCAGGCGGGAGAACTGGTACATGTCATTGCAGATGCACATATCTATGACCGGCATATTCCGATTATCAAAGAACTGATTTCGCGACCGACCTATCCGGCACCGAAGTTCTGGCTGAATCCGGAAATTCATGATTTTTATGAATTTACAAGAGAAGATGTCCGTTTGGACGATTATGTAACCGGACCGCAGGTGGAGCACATTCCGGTGGCGGTCTAAACATCGATTCGGGAGGAACTGTATGAATTTAATCGTAGCGGCAGATAAAAACTGGGGGATTGGTTATCAGAACGATTTGCTTGTGAGTATTCCCGCGGATAAGAAATTTTTCCGTACGGAAACAACCAAAAAAGCAGTCATTATGGGAAGAAGAACCCTGGAAAGTTTTCCGAACGGTCAGCCGTTAAAGGACCGTACCAATATTGTTATCACAAGGAAGAAGAACTACAAGTGCAACGGCGCCGTTGTCGTACACAGTATCGAAGAGGCATTGAAGGCAGCCGAGGGGTTTGCCACAGAGGATATTTATGTGATTGGCGGCGGAACCATATACGAGCAGATGCTTCCGTATTGTGATGTGGCGCATGTCACAAAAATTGATTACGCATATCAGGCGGATACCTATTTTCCGAATCTCGACCGGTCGGAAGAATGGGAAATGACGGATGTGTCCGAGGAACAGACCTATTACGATCTGGTGTATGAATTCCGTAAATATGAACGCAAAAAGTAAAACGTCTGCAGGTGTGAGCCGGCAACGATGAAAATAGAAGGAGGAAAATCCTCTGCCCACTCAGGGCGGGCATTTTCCTTCGGAAAACAAGGAGGATTTATTATGTTAGACATCAAGATTGAAAAAACGACAAATCCGAAGCCGCTTCCGGAGAAAGACAATCCGCTTACCTTCGGTACTATTTTTACGGATCACATGTTTGTGATGAACTATGAGACGGGAAAGGGATGGCATAATCCGAGAGTCGTACCGTATCAGCCGCTGACGTTAGAACCGTCCTGCATGGTATTCCATTACGGACAGGAAATGTTCGAGGGCTTAAAGGCATATAAGGCAGACGACGGCAGAACACTTTTGTTCCGTCCGGACATGAATGCAAAGAGAACCAACAATACAAACAAGCGTCTGTGCATTCCGCAGATTCCGGAAGAGGACTTCATTCAGGCAGTCAAGACCGTGGTGAAGGTAGACGAAGCATGGATTCCGACCAAGCCGGGTACTTCGCTTTATGTTCGTCCGTTTATCATCGCAACAGACCCGTTCCTTGGTGTTCGTCCGTCCAACACCTATTTGTTTATCATTATTCTCTCTCCGGTCGGTGCATACTATCCGGAAGGCTTAAATCCGGTGAAAATCTGGATTGAGGATGATTATGTCAGAGCGGTACGCGGCGGTATCGGCGAGGCAAAGACCGGCGGCAATTACGTGGCTTCGATGGCAGCGCAGTTAAAGGCACATGACGAGGGCTACTCCCAGGTATTATGGCTGGACGGCGTGGAAAGAAAGTACATCGAGGAAGTCGGTGCGATGAATATTTTCTTTAAGATTAACGGCAAGGTGCTCACTCCGATGTTAAACGGAAGCATCTTACCTGGTATTACAAGAGATTCTGTCATTCACCTTTGCCGTGAGTGGGGCTATGAGGTAGAAGAACGCAGAATTTCCGTAGATGAATTGTATGAAGCAAGTGTCAACGGCACGATGGAAGAGGTATGGGGAACCGGAACCGCTGCAGTCATTTCTCCGGTCGGACATCTCCGCTTTCAGGATCATGTCATTCAGATTAAGGATGGCGGCATCGGCGAACTGAGCCAGAGATTATACGACACTGTAACCGGAATCCAGCTTGGCAGAATCAAGGATACCAGAGGCTGGGTTGTTGAGGTAAAATAAACTGTTTTGACGAAGCAGGAGCCGAGTCAAACTATGGTACAGCAGAGAAAAAGGCAGGTGGCCGGATAACCCCTGCCTTTTCTCATGACCGGAGCGATACAGGACGTTTTATAAGAAAGGAAATGACAATGGACGAACAGAAGCAGAAGGAAATGGACTATCTGGTGCGCCAGATAGAGAAGCTGGTGAATATTCCAAGCCCGTCCGGCTTTACAAAGCAGGTAATGGGCTATGTGGAGGAGCAGGCAAAGGAGCTTGGTTTTACAAGTACATATACGAAAAAAGGCGGGCTGGTCATTCACGTACCGGGAAGCGCTCCAAAGAAGGAGAGAACCATCGGTCTTTCGGCGCATGTGGATACGCTCGGAGCCATGGTGCGCTCGATCAACGGAAACGGAACGCTTCGTATCGTACCAATCGGCGGTTACATGATGGAGACAGTAGAGAGCAGTTACTGCAAGATACACACAAGAAGCGGCAGGGTGTATACCGGAACGATTCTTACCAAGGCACCTTCGGTGCATACATTTGACGACGCAAGAACGATGGAGCGCTCCGAAAAGAACATGGAGGTTCGTCTGGATGAAGTTGTCGAAAAGAAGGAAGATGTCGAGGCACTTGGCATTTCGGCAGGAGATTATATCAGCTTTGACCCATGCTTTGTGGAGTGCGAGAGCGGTTACATCAAGTCAAGACACTTAGATGATAAGGCATCGGTTGCAGTGCTGCTTACCCTGCTCCGCTATATGCAGGAAACCGGAAAACGCCCGGAATGTGACGTAAAGCTTGTAATTTCCAACTATGAGGAAATCGGCTATGGGGCAAGTTATCTGCCGCCGGAAATTACAGAGTTTGTTGCCGTGGATATGGGTGCGGTGGGCGATGACCTTGCCGGAGATGAACGCAAGGTATCCATCTGTGCCAAGGATTCCTCCGGCCCGTATGATTATGAACTGACCGGAAAACTGATTGACATTGCAAAGGAAAGGAATCTTGCTTATGTGGTAGATGTTTTTCCGCACTATGGTTCCGATGTTTCCGCAGCCCTGCGCGGCGGCAACGATATCAGAGGAGCGTTGATCGGACAGGGAGTACAGGCGTCGCACAATATGGAACGGACACACAAGGAAGGTCTGTATCATACACTGGAGCTGCTAAAGGGCTATTTAACTATTTAAAAGAGGGACGGTTTTACTATGTTTGCATTTTTGTTGGAATCTCAGATGAGCCTTGTTGCAACAGCCGGTATTTTATTTGCTTTCTTTGCAACGGTGCTCCTTTTATGGAAATTAAAGGATAAGCTGCCGAGAGACTTAGGCAGGGATTTTGCGGTAGACGGGAAGCTGTCCGCCGGCAAACCAAGAGGCGCCGGATTTTTGTTCGTGCTGATTTTTATTGCTGCTGCACTTTTGTTTGCACCGTTTGAAACGGAGTGGTTTATTTATCTGATTCTGGTTGCGGCGTCTATGCTGACCGGTTTTTTGGATGACTGTGCCAAGCATCCGTGGGGCGAATATAAAAAAGCACTGTTAGACCTTGTGATTGCGGTTATGGTCGCAGTTACCTATATCAACTATAACGGAACCGAAATTACGCTGTTGTTTTTTCATCAGACGGTGGAACTTCCGGTAGTTGTATTTGGCATTCTTGCCGTGATTCTGGTATGGGGCTCCATTAACGTGACGAACTGCGCCGACGGTGTGGACGGGCTTTCGGCAACGTTAGCCTCCATTACGTTAATTTCGTTTTATATTCTGAATACCCTGCAGAAAAATGCGGGTACCTATAGTTATCTGCTGCTTTTGTTTATTGCCTGCCTGCTCGGTTATCTCTGGCACAATGCAACACCGAGCCGGATGCTCATGGGCGATGCAGGTTCGAGAGCGATGGGAACGCTGATTGCGATTACGGCGCTGATGTCCGGCTCTCCGCTCATTTATCTGCTGTTTGCCGCAGTACTGATGGTAGACGGCGGCATCGGTCTGGTGAAGGTGGCGTTGCTCCGCTTCTTAAAGATTAAGATTTTGACAAAGGTAAGGACTCCGCTTCATGACCATGTGCGCAAGGTGTCGGGGTGGTCGAATACGCAGGCGGTTTTCCGCTTTGCGATTATCCAGCTTGTCATTTCGGCAGCAGTGCTGTACTTTGTCATGGTGCGCTAAAAGAACAAAACAGGAAGAGAAAAAGGAAAGGCGTCAGCTGCGGTTATTTCGCAGCGACGCTTTTTTTGCGGATAGGAGGAGCAGAGGGTCCCTGAGAGGAAGGATACTCTGCGTCATACGGGGCAGTAGCCTGACATAAAATGAACTAAGCTAAACTGAAAAATGTGGTTAAATCATGAACAATCGTAAAATTGCACGCACTATCTGTTTCATTTTTCTTCTGCTCATGGTGCGTCTGTGGCTGATAGAGGAGGAACAAACAAAGCGGAACGAAGCCTCGCCACAGGAGACAGACTCTCTTGAAACTTCCTCGGAGCATATCGTTTCGGATTACCGTGACGCTTTCCCGGAGCTTTATGCCGGAGAGGACGGCGCGCTGGAGGCAGTCACGGAACTTCAGAAGACGGTTTATCTGACGTTTGACGACGGACCGAGTAAAAATACCGGAAAGGTTCTGGATGTTTTGAAAAAGTACGATGTGAAAGCAACTTTTTTTGTGATTGGAAAGGATATGACTGAGGAGGGCATCGGCTATCTGAAGCGTGCAGTGAAAGAGGGGCATGCCATCGGGATGCATACGTATTGTCATGACTATAAAAAGATTTATGCCTCGGTAGGAGACTTTCTGGCGGACTATGATAAGCTGCGGCAGGAACTTACGGAACTGCTTGGATTTGCCCCGAACATCTTCCGTTTCCCGGGCGGGAGTTACTGCTCCTATGGGAAGAACATCCGTAAGGAGCTGATGGAAGAAATGACAAGGCGCGGCTATTCCTATTATGACTGGAATGTAAGCGCCGAGGATTCCGTCGGTACCGTCACTGCATATTCCATCCGGAAAAATATTTTTCCGCGTGTCTATGAGGTTTCCTCCCCGGTGATTTTAATGCATGATTCCTCCATTAATTGTTTGACGGCGGAGCTTTTACCGGAAATTATCGAGAAGCTCCAGGCAGAGGGCTATACATTTGAAACTCTGAAAGCGAGGGAACCGTTGCACTTTGGAGAATAAGACGATAACAAAAAAAGTCGCAGACTACCAGAATACGTAAGAAACAGTGAGAAGAGTTTTCAATGACTTTTTTACCTGTTTGTGTTATAATAATCGCAAAGAACAGAAACTAAAAGAATATCGGGGTCTGTTAGCAGTATGTCTGATATGTGCAGTCAGATGAAATGTAAAAGGAAGAGGTGCGTATTATGATGTATCCGTTTTTGACATTAGATGATAAAACTGAAATCGTGCATTCAGAAATGTATGAGGACGGAAGCGTAAAGGTTTATATGGAGAAACCGGATGAAAAAGACTGCTTTCATCATGCAACCTGTTATCTTCCGGAATATAGATGGAGTGATGTGTTTGGCTTCACAGAGGAAGAAATGGGAAGGTTAAAAGAAGTAATTGAATCTACGGCTCATTTGATTTTAAAGTATTCTAAAGAAGGAGGTTTTGAAAATGCCTCAGGTTTTTAGAATAGGTGCTTACTGGGTATATTTTTGGTCAAATGAGAATGAACCGCTCGAGCCGATTCATGTTCATGTATCAGAGGGAGCGCCAAATGCCAATGGCACAAAAATTTGGATAACTAAAGCCGGAAAATGTTATTTGTGTCATAATAATTCTCAAATCACATCAAAGGTATTAAGAAATATCATGGATATTATTGAAGCAAGAAGCAATGAGGTCATCCAGAAATGGTATGATTATTTCGGAGAAATAAAGTACTTTTGCTAGAAATGAAAAAAGTAGCGGATGATGAACATCCTGCTGCTTTTTTTCGTATAAGCCGACAAATAATGATACAAAGGAATCATGAATTTCGTTGCAAATATTTTAAAATTGTATTACAATTAGTAAGAAAGGCCTATAAAAAGTTTGAATAATTAACAATATCAAAAAAATAAAGAGAAACAGGTAACTTATATTGATTTCTATCTGATGCTTTGGAGGAGAAGAATGGATTTGGAAGGTTTATTTCGATTTTCGACAGAAAATGCATTAGAGCTTATCATCAGCTTTGATGAAAATGGTGTAATTACATATGCCAATCCTACGGCCGAGCAGCAGCTGGAATTTGAAGAAGGTCTTTGCGGACATCTGATAAAAGACATTTTTCCGGGAGAATTCCAATCGGAAGACGAAAAATCAGATTTTTTGAAGGAGATTGATAAGCCGCTTCGGGTTATGTCGGCATACAGAAAGAACAAAACCTGTTTTCCTGTAAAGGGAAGGCTATATTTATATCATGAGCAGGGAGAAAAGAAACAGTATGTCTGTATCGTATACAATTTCTCAATAGAAAATTTACTTGAGAAGAAAGCAAGCCAGGCAGGACAGGAGGCAGAGGAAGCACAAAAGGTCAAGTCGGAGTTTGTTGCCAACGTGACTCATGAACTCAGGACACCGGTGAACGGTATTTTGGGCAATACGAGAGAACTCCTGACAATGGAAAAAGACCCGGATAAGAGAAAGCTGCTTGAACTGATAGAGCATGGCTGCCGGGATATGAACGAACTGATTAATAGCATTCTGGATTTTTCAAAGCTGGAGGCAGGAAAATTTACGCTGGAGCCAAGAAAATTCGATTTCCGGGATATGATGGAATATGTCAAGGGGAATCACAGCAGCAGAATTATCGAAAAGGGGCTGGACTTTTCCGTTTCGATTTCGCCAAAGATACCAACCTATGTAATAGGTGATAAGCTGAGAATCGTCCAGATTTTAAATAACCTGATTTCCAATGCCTATAAGTTTACATCGGTGGGAGGTATTCATGTAGAAGTAATCAAAACGGCGCAGCTTGGAAACCGGATAGAATTGTTCTTTATGGTAATTGACAGTGGAATTGGAATCCAAAAAGAGAAGCAGGACAAGCTGTTTCAGAGTTTCGTGCAGGCAGATGCTTCTATTTCCAGAAAATACGGAGGAACAGGACTCGGACTGAATATCTGCAAACAGCTCGTAGAGCTGATGGGAGGAAGTATTCATGTGGAAAGCGAATATACAAAGGGAAGCACATTTTCCTTCCACATCTGGCTGGAGCTTCCGAAGGAAGACCTTGTGACTGAGGGCAGCGCAGAGGAATCCGTTGATGTGGATACACAAAGCCTGCTTAAAAAGCTGCAGAATATAACCGAAGATAAGGTCAGCAAAAAAATCTGGGAATATGGGACAGCTGAGAACAGAGAGGAAATAAAGAAAAAAATGTCCAAACTGATTCTTTGCGTTGAGATGGAAAACTGGGAGAAGGCAGAAATGTTTGCAGAGTCAGTCAAAAAGCTGTTAGAGGAAGCACCAAGGGAGATAAAGAGTGCTGGACTCCGGTTAAAAATGTCTGTACAAAAAGGGGATTACGGGAAAACCGTGGAAGCATTTGAACTATTGCAGAGCATGATCATGGACCATGGAGGAAGATAGTATGGAACAGAAGATACATAGTGCAGTTCCCATAGTTCTGATTGCAGATGACGTGGAAGCAAACAGATTAGTACTAAAGGACATCATCACGGAAATGGGTTATCAGGCGGTGCTTGCGGAAAATGGAGTGCAGGCACTCAAACTGGCACAGCATATGAAACCTCAGCTGATTATTCTGGATATCGCAATGCCTGAAATGGATGGTTACGAGGCATGCAGGAAGCTGAAGGAGAATACAGATACAAGAGAAATTCCGATTATTTTTATTTCTGCGCTGGATGAACCTACCGATATTGTGCGCGGTTTTTCGCTCGGCGGCGAAGACTATATTGTCAAGCCGTTTATTTCAGAGGTCGTTAAAGCAAGAGTCGGATTGCATCTCAAATTATACGAAGCAAACCGCCGGATGGCGGAAATGAACCGACAGCTGCAGATATCCATAGGAGAGCAGCTGCAGAAGATGGAATTAGAGCGAAGAAGTGTATTGTACGCCTTGATCAGGGTAGCAAGAGAGAATGCCTGTTATGATGAGGCGTATATGGAGAGACTCAGCTATAATTGCCGTATTTTAGCGGAAGCAATGCAGCTGTCGAAAAATTACGATCATCTGATATCTGACAGCTATATAGATACCATGGAACTGGCAGCGCCTCTTTGTGATCTCGGGAACATGGCGATTCCGACAAACATACTGCAAAAGCAGGGGATGCTTACGGAAGAAGAAAAGGCAGTTATGCAGACTCATACGACTATCGGTGCAAGAATTTTACGGGATATCGGAGGAGCCGGCACCGATAACAGAATGATTCAGATGGCGGTGGAAATTGCAAATTATCACCATGAAAACTGGGATGGAAGCGGATACCCGGAAGGACGGAAAGAGGAGGAAATCCCGCTTTCGGCACAGATTGTTGCAGTGACAAGTGCTTACTGTGCGCTGACGGAACGCCGGACCTATCGTGAATCCTTCAGCCAGGAAGAGGCTTTTAGGATTATGGAAAAGGATGAGAATAAGAAATTTAATCCTGAAATTTTCTGCATTATGAAAAAAATAATGAGGCAGCTTCATTAGAACGGCAGCCGGAAAAGGTATGGGGTAATATGACGGAAGAAGAGTTTTTGCGGATTTGCCGGTTCCTAAAGAGCCGGTACGGTATCGATATGAACCGCAAAAAGGAAATTATGCAGGGAAAACTGGAGAACTATATTCGGATCAGAGGCTTTCAAAGCTATCATGAGTATATGAATTCGGTGGAAACGGATTATACGGGTACTTTGGAAAGAGAGCTGGTCAATCTTCTGACCACGAATCATACGTTCTTTATGAGGGAGTTTGAACATTTCGATTATTTACGGAAGGTCGTACTTCCTGAATTAAAGCAAAAAGAAGACAAAACAAAGGATTTATGTATCTGGTGCGGCGCGGCTTCTACCGGGCAGGAACCATATATGCTGGCAATGCTGTTAAAGGATTATTTCGGTCTGGAACATCAGCTTTGGGATACCAAAGTACTGGCGACGGATATTTCGACACAGGCATTACAGCAGGCAATGGAAGGGAGATACACCGCAGAGCAGATTGCCGGACTGCCGGATACATGGAAGCGTCGCTTTTTACAATCTACGGATGCAGGGAAGCATTTTGAAGTAACAAAGGAAATCAAAGAAGAGGTGTTGTTTCGCCAGTTTAATCTGATGGATGTATTCCCGTTTAAAAGAAAAATGCATATCGTATTTTTAAGAAATGTCATGATTTATTTTGATAAAAATACAAAAAGTGAATTAATTCAAAAGGTTTATAACATCATGGAGCCGGGAGGGTACTTGTTTATCGGAAGAACGGAAACCATTGATCGGGGAAACCTTCCTTTTGAGTTAGTACAGCCATCTATTTTCCGAAAACAGGAGGGGATAAAATAGAAATGCGTCAGATCAGGGTATTGGTAGTAGAAGATTCGCTGGTATTCAGGGAACTTCTCATTCAGAAGCTGAATGAGGATCCGGCGATTGAGGTAGTGGCAACGGCAAAGGATCCCTATGAAGCGAGAGATGCAATTATTAAATACCGGCCGGATGTTATGACATTGGATATTGAGCTTCCGCATATGAACGGAATTGAATTTTTACGAAAGCTGATGCCGCAGTATCCGATGCCGGTCGTAGTAATCAGTTCGTTGAGCGATAAGGTATTCGATGCTTTGAATGCGGGGGCGGTTGATTTTGTAGCAAAGCCGTCCGGCGCAACGAGGGCACAGCTGGAAGCATTTATGAAAAATGAAATTCCGGTGAAAATTAAAGTGGCCTCCATTGCAAAGCTTGGAAACCGAAAAAAAACACCTATGGAGGCAATCGGCCAGATACTTCATAATGAGGATAAAAATCTGGTTGTGGCAATTGGCGCCTCCACAGGAGGCACGGAGGCCATTGCATCCGTATTAGAGGAATTCGGTACTGATATTCCGGGCGTGGTTATCGTACAACATATGCCTGCGGGATTTACGGAAATGTATGCAAACAGACTGAATGAGCGGTGCAGGGTACAGGTAAAGGAAGCAAAATCCGGTGATCCGGTAGTGCCGGGACAGGTGTTAATCGCACCGGGCGGTGATTCTCATATGCAGCTGGTAAACAGAAACGGGGCATATCAGGTAGTTATCAGAAAGGGAGAGAGAGTAAACGGACATTGTCCGTCTGTTGACGTTTTGTTTCATTCTGTAGCAGAGGCTGCAGGAAGCAGGGCGATAGGTATTATCTTAACCGGAATGGGAGGAGATGGTGCAAAGGGACTTCTTGCTATGCGAAAAGCGGGTGCTAGAACAATCGGACAGGATGAGTCTACCTGTGTTGTTTATGGCATGCCGAAGGTGGCATACGAGATAGGTGCGGTAGAGTATCAGGAAAAATTGCCGGATATAGCTAAGAAAACCTATACGATACTTAGCAAAATGTAAGGCGGAAAGGAAGGTATTATGAGAATACTGTTAGCAGAAGACGATTTTGTAACAAGAAAGTTCATGACTAATTTTTTGGGGAAGTATGGTGAATGTGATGTCGCGGTAGACGGCATGGAAGCGGTAGACGCTTTTATGATGGCGCTGGAGGAGGAAAACCCATATGACCTGGTCTGCCTGGATATTATGATGCCGGTGATGGACGGTTATCAGGCGCTGGTTGGAATCCGCAATCTGGAAAAGGAACGCAACATTCCGAAGGAAAAAGCGGCAAAGGTTATCATGACGACCGCATTAAACGAAGAAAAGAATGTAAAAATGGCATTCGAACTGGGATGCACGGTATATTCGGGGAAACCGATTGATCAGGAAAAGTTTGAGCAGGTATTGAAAAAATTTGGTCTGGTATAGATAGAAAGGAGTGTTAAATGGCAGAGGAGTTTAATACACAGGGAATGTTAGACATCTACCTGTTTGAAAACAGACAACTGCTGGAAAGGCTTCAGGAAATCGTGTTGGAACAAAAAGACGAGGAGTGCTTTGACGAGGAGGGCATCAACGAGATATTCCGTACGATGCATACCATCAAGGGTTCTTCCGGTGTCATGATGTTTGATGAGATTACGAAGCTGTCGCACAAACTGGAGGATGTGTTCTATTACCTGAGAGAATCAAAACCACAAAATGTTCCACATATGGAGTTGGTGGAATACGTTCTGAAAGTAGCAGACTTTATTAATGCTGAGATGGATAAAATTCAGAACGGAGAAGCAGCGGACGGGGTAGCCGGAGAACTGGTAGAGGAAATTGATCAGTTTTTAACGGCAATCAAAAACGGGGATGGCGAAAAGGAAAAGGTAATCAAGGAAAATGTGCACGAAGAGCCGCAGCAGTTCTATATTGCGCCGATGGCTACGAGTGCAAGTCACTTTTATAAGATTTACCTGACATTTAATCCGGATGTTCCGCTTGCCAATGTACATGCTTACAAGACCGTATATTCCTTAAAGGAGATTGCAGAGGATCTGATGCATTATCCGGAGGATATTATTTCAGATGAATCCAGCGCAGATGAAATTTTAGAAAACGGTTTTAAGATTTTATTGCAGGCACAGTGCAGCGAACAGGACTTGCGCGATATCATCAAAGAAGGCTACGATATTAAAAAAGTAGAAATCTATGAATGCAGCGCAAAGGAATTCCAACAGGGCTTTGACAGCTTCGGTACGGAAATCAGAATTGATCTGGAATCCAGTGTGGAAGAGATTGAAGCAAATGCCGAGGCAAAGGAAAAGGAAAAGGCTAAGGCTGCAGAGCCGGCAAAAGAGCAGGAAAAAGAAGCAAAAAAGGAAATTGCACCCGGTGACTTTGTCATTGAGTCGAAGGAACCCGGTAAAGGGAAAAAGCTGGCAAAGGACAAGCCGAAAAAGCAGGAAAAGGCAGCCTTTATCAGCGTAGACGTACAGAAAATGGACATGCTGATGGACTTAATCGGAGAGCTTGTCATTTCCGAATCGGTAGTGCTGCAGAATGCGGATTTAAAGGTACCCGGCTTAAAGCTGGATAATTTTAATAAGGCTGCGGCGCAGATGACAAAGATATCCACGGATCTCCAGAATGTCATTATGAGCATGAGAATGATGCCTCTG
The DNA here is from genome assembly GCA_051880375.1 of Lachnospiraceae bacterium. Taxonomy (GTDB): domain Bacteria; phylum Bacillota; class Clostridia; order Lachnospirales; family Lachnospiraceae; genus SIG299. The sequence goes on along the minus strand of JBJENV010000076.1, from coordinate 70,093 downwards.
GTGAATACCTTCCAGAAGATGAACCGAATTGTTTTCGATGTATCAAGAAAGCTCGGAAAGAACATTGAGTTTGAAATGTCCGGAGAATATACGGAAGTGGATAAAAATATCATCGAGCATATTTCCGACCCATTAATGCACCTTGTAAGAAATGCGGTGGATCATGGCATTGAAACCGAAGAAGAACGAAGGGCGCAGGGTAAGACGGAAAAGGGTAAGGTAACCTTGTGGGCAAAGACGGAATCCGGTAAAGTATGGATTGGCGTACAGGATAACGGTCAGGGACTGAATCGTGAAAAAATTCTGGCGAAAGCAAGAAAGCAGGGACTTTTAGACGGTACGAAGGACGAAAGTGCATATACCGATAAAGAAATTTATCAGTTTATTACCCTGCCGGGTTTTTCTACGAATGAAAAGGTAACGGAGTATTCGGGAAGAGGCGTCGGAATGGACGTTGTAGTCTCTAATCTCCAGGCCATCGGCGGAAGTCTGGAAATAGAAAGCACTCCGGGACAGGGAAGCCTGATGCTGTTAAAGATACCGCTAACGCTTGCCATTATCGACGGAATCGTTATGAAAGTAGGGAAATCTTACTTTGTACTTGAAACAGGCGCGGTGAAGGAATTTGTGAGCATTCGCGAAAACAGACTGATTCAGCAGCCGAACGGAAGGGAATTTGTCATGATACGCGGCGAAGGGTATCCTGTTCTGCGAATCGGGGAGTGGTACAAGCTGCATGACTATAAGGCAGATGTTGAGGACGGCATGCTGGTATTAGTTGAGGCAGAGAAAAGGACCATTTGCCTGTTTGTAGACCGGCTGATAGGAAATCAGGAAATCGTGGTAAAGCCGATTCCGGATTATATTAAAAAGGTGAAAGGTTTAACAGGCTGTACGCAGCTGGGAGACGGAAGCATTGCCCTGATTCTGGATGCGGCCGGACTGGTGGAATAAAAATTACAGAAAGGAACCGGAGAGATATGAGTGAACTTGTCACACAGCACAACAAGTATGTGACTTTTAAGTCGGGAAATGAGTACTTCGCCTTAAAAATCGAGTATGTCAATGAGATTATCGTCTTTCAGGAAATCACTGAGATACCCGAAAGCGAGGATTACATCAAGGGCCTGATTAACCTGAGAGGAAAAATCATTCCGGTCATTGATGTCAGAGTTCGATTTAAGCAGCCGCCGTTGGAATACAATGACAGAACCTGCATTATCGTAATCAGCGTCAAAGACATGGTGGTAGGCCTGATTGTGGAAAAGATTGCAGAGGTTGTGGAAATTACAGAGGATAATATTCTGGATTCGCCGTCTCTTGGAAACGTGGACAAGAACCAGAACAGGTATGTTTATGCAATCGGTAAAGTCGGCGAAAGCGTAAAGCTTCTGCTGGACCCGGAAAAACTGATTAAAGATGAAGACTGGGCCGTTTTGGAACAGATGACAGAAGAAACAGTAGAAGAAGGAGAGTAATGATTATGAAGAATATGAAGATGATGACAAAACTGTACATAGGATTTCTTATCATGGATGCGTTTCTTGCATTCAGCTTATATGCCGGTTATGCTACGTCGAAGGCAATGATAACAAAAAGCGACCAGCAAAGCTTTCTGCAGCATTATGCGATTTATACAATTGTTTTCTTCCTGCTGGCAGTTGCAGCTTCAACGGCAGTTTTCATGATTGTGCTTCGGGAAATCAGACTCTCTCTGGCACAGCTTGTGGCAGCAACGGAGGAAATTAAGCGCGGAAAAGTGGATATAACACTGGAAAAGAAGAATAACGATGAATTCGGTGTATTAATTGACAGCTTCCAGCAGTTGATTGACAGTACACGTTATCAGGCGCAGATTGCGCAGGAGGTAGCGGACGGAAATCTGACGGTAGAGGTGAAACCAAGGTCGGAAGAAGATGTAATGGGTCTTGCCTTGAAGAAAATGGTATGGCAGAATCAGAATTCCATCGGTAATATCAAAGATGCGGCATATCAGGTAACCACCAGTTCGGCTCAGGTCGCAAGTGCCAGCGAAGCTCTGGCACAGGGGTCGACAGAACAGGCAAGTGCAATTGAGCAGATTACGGCTTCCATCGCGGATGTAGCGGATAAGACAAGGCAGAATGCTTCACAGGCAAATACGGCGGCAGAATTAGTTACAAGTGCAATCGAGGATGTGAAGAAGGGCAATGAGGAAATGAAAGCTATGGTAGTTGCCATGCAGGATATCAACAAGTCTTCCGAGAGTATCTCCAAGATTATCAAGGTAATTGATGATATTGCGTTTCAGACAAACATTCTTGCACTCAATGCAGCAGTAGAAGCAGCAAGAGCCGGCGAAGCAGGCAAGGGCTTTGCAGTAGTAGCGGAGGAAGTAAGAAACCTTGCGGCAAAGAGCTCCTCGGCAGCTGCAGAAACTGCGGATATGATTGAAGACTCCATCCAGAAGGTGGCAGCAGGCTCCAAGATTGCAAATGAAACCGCACAGGCGCTTGAAGATATTACAAAAGTAGTACAGCAGAGTGAAACCATTATTTTGGAGATTGCAGAGGCATCCAATTATCAGGCAACTGCGATTGCACAGATTGACCAGGCAATCGAACAGGTATCACAGGTAGTGCAGACAAATTCTGCTACCAGTGAAGAATGTGCCGCTGCCAGCCAGGAACTGGCGAGTCAGGCAGGCAGAGTACGTGAAATGGTTTCCGTATACAGATTGGATAGTGATGCATCCGGAAAGGGAAGCAACGGAACCTCCGGCGATCTGCACCGGTATGACAGTCATGCAGACAGAAATGAACAGATTATTTCCTTAAAGGGCGGCTTTGGAAAATATTAAAGCAGAAAACATACTGGCGTCAGAGACATGGTTCTGTGGCGCCGGTATGTCTTTTTTTCTATTCTGTTAAAAGACAAGGAGGACAGCCGTAGTGAATTGCACATATTCAGATAGTAATCAAAAAAAAATAGAGCTGTATTCCGTATTTATTTATAGCCTTTATACCATTGTTCTGGTTATGATGTCTGTCAGGCGGGAAGGAAATCCGTGGACCGGCATTGTAATGACTTGCGCAATTCTCGCGGCGTGGATTGTATATGTGGGAAAATTTTGGACGTATCAGTTGCGTGCGGCTATTTATGTTCTCATCATGCAGTTCATTTTAATACTGCATGCATCAAAATTTAATGATTTTGCACGGGCACTTCCGGTCTTGCTGGTATTTGTCGTATTGGTCAGCCTGTACGGCATCGCGGAACTGATTTATATTCCGGCGGTAGGAATACTGCTTGTATTTCTCATTCATGTTTTTGTGACAAAAAGCTTTGCGAACGGAGATGTCGGAGATGTTTATACTGCCATCGCATTGCTGCTCAATGCAGCTTTGCTGGAGCGTGTCATGTATACATCTACAAGAATGAACAGGGAAGGAAGCAGGCAGCTGCTTGGTGTGATTGAAGAGCTGGAAAAGGTGGAGCAGAGCAAAGACGATTTTCTTGCGAATGTCAGTCATGAAATCAGGACACCGTTGAACACCATTTGCGGCATGAGCGAACTGTTATTACAAAAGGAACTTTCCGATTCCATGAGAGAAGACATTCAAAGCATTCAGACTTCCGGCCGGATGCTGATGTCGGTTGTCAGCGACATTCTTGATTTTTCAGAACTGCTTTCCGGTAAGATGGAGTTAGCGGAGGAAGCATACAGTATTACTTCAACCATTAATGATGTGATTAATATGACAAAGGCACGGAAGGGCGAGAAGCCGATTGAGCTGATTGTTGATTGTGATGCGAATCTTCCCTGTGCCCTGCTCGGAGACGAGAAAAAGCTCCGCAGAGTCATCATGAATCTGATAGATAATGCCATCAAGTTTACGGACGAGGGCTGTGTCTGTCTTACCATAGGGTGTCGTAGGGAAACCTATGGAATTAATCTTGTCATTTCCGTGAAGGACACCGGAATCGGCATGGATGAAAAAAATCAGGAGAAGCTGTTTGCAAGCTTTAATCAGGCGGATACCGGAAGAAACCGTCAGAAGGATGGTATCGGTCTGGGACTTGCTATTTCCAGGGCACTGGTACAGAAAATGGGTGGTGCCATTACGGTAAAAAGCCGTTTGGGAAAAGGCACTCTCATTAAGTTTGCAGTGCCGCAGAAGGTACTGGATGAAAGACCGATTGCCGCCATCCGCAACAAAGAAGAGATTAATGTGGCAATCTATATCGACATGGAACAATTTATTACGGAGATGGTTCGTGATGAATACGATAACTGCATTGTTCACATGGTAGAGCAGCTGAAGGGCAGATGTCATACCTGCCGAAACCTTGCGGAACTGCAAAGAAGAGAAAAGAGGGAAAGCTTTTCTCATGTTTTTATCAGTGTAACGGAATATAAGGCAGACAGGGAATACTTTGATGAGCTTGCGGAAAGAACAAAGCTGGTTGTTGTTCTTGGCATGAAGGATGACAAATATGTCACAAATCCAAAGGTTTTGAAAATTTATAAGCCTTTTTATATTCTTACCATTGTATCGGTACTGAACGGTGCCTATGCTTCTTTACAAGATGGCAAGGCGTTATGTGACAGAAGGTTTACAACAAAGGACGCGCATGTGCTTGTTGTAGATGATAATCGCATGAATATTATGGTAATCGAAGCCTTGCTTGCTACTTATAACATTAAGGTTACCACCGCTTTCAGCGGAAAGGAAGCATTAACGAAAATAGCATCTGAGGATTACGACTTTGTATTTATGGATCATATGATGCCGGAAATGGATGGTGTAGAGACTCTGCATCGGATCAGACAGATGGTGGGAAGCTACTATCGTAAGGTGCCGGTGATTGCACTGACTGCCAATGCAGTGGCAGGAGCAAGAGAGATGTTTCTGTCAGAGGGATTTCAGGACTTTCTGGAAAAACCGGTGGAACGTTCTGTATTGGAAAGAGTGTTAAAGAGAACTCTGAACCCGGAGAAACTTATTTTTATGGATGAATCTTCCGGGAACAATGCAGAGAGCGTGCCGCGGATAGAGGCAGAAAACACGGCGGAGCTGCCACCGGCAGAATGTATCGGGAATACGTCAGGCGGGATGAAGGTGCCTGAGAGTTCGGAGATGACGGAAATTTTAAGAAGACATGGTCTGGATGCAAAAAGCGGACTGATGTATTGCAACGGAAAAGAACAGTATGTCAAAATACTGCAGAGCATTTGTACAGAGTCGGATGACCCCGCAACACTTGTGGAACAACTGTTTCAGAAACAGGACTGGACGAATTATACCATTGCAGTTCACGGAATCAAGGGTGCGATGCGAAGCATCGGAGCAATGAAGGTTTCGGAACTTGCAAAGGAATTAGAGTTTGCAGGCAGGGAAGAACGAACAGCCTACATTCTGGAGCATCATGCCGTATTCATAGAGGAATATCGGAAACTGCTTGAGGAACTTCGAAAGGAAGAGTGGCTGTATCCTGCGGCGGCAGTGAGAAAAGAAAAGGCGGACCGAATACGGGAAACAGAATTAAAGGTATTGGACGGAACAGAATTTGAGCAGAGGATAGAGCAGATGGAGAATGCGGTATATGCGCTGGATGAAGAGACAATCCATGCTGTGGTATCAGAATTGCAGAAATGTAAGTATCATGATGTGGCATTGAGTGCAGCACTGGGGCCGGTCAAAAAAAAGGTGGAAGGTGCAGCTTACATGTCTGCGGTTGAGCTGCTTGCAAAACTGAAAAAGGCACTCGATGAAAAGGAAGGAGGGTGACAAATGTGGAAGAAGATGATACAGGAGTTATCCGGGAAAAACTGTGAATTTGGCGAGCGAATGTTTCGTACCGTTATTATGGCCGGCGGGCTGGCAACAATCATAGGAATTATAGAGATTCCCCTTGTCATGGAAATCGATGCGATGATTGTTGCCATGCTTTTCCTGCTCCTTCTTGCAATGGGAATCTGCCTGTTTGCCACGTTCAGATACAGCAGGTATGATATTGCCGCGGTTGTACTCGGGCTCATTATTATTGCCGTAATATTTCCTGTGATGTTTATGCTGAGTGCGGGCTTAAACGGAGGTGCAGCTGTCTGGATGGCACTTGGGTTTGCCTACATATTTATCATGTTTACAGGGAAACGTCTGATTTTCTTTCTGGTGTTATGTGTGACTGCATATGGAGGAACTTATCTTCTGGCTCTTCATTTTCCGGAGTATATTGTCCCGATGGCATCGGAAGAGCTTGCCTATCTGGATTCTTATTTTTCCGTGATTGTTGTCGGTTTTCTGATAGGAATCATTTTAAAAACGCAGATGAAGATATTTGAAAAAGAGCATAAACTCAATGTGGAACAAAAAGAAGCGCTGGAGAGAAGCAGTAATACAAAAAATGCCTTTTTTGCCAATATGAGTCATGAAATCAGAACACCGATTAGCACAATCATCGGTCTGAATGAGATGATTATGCGGGAACATACCTCGGATGCTACGAGGGAATACGCACAGGACATCGAGCTGGCGAGTAAAATGCTTCTGAATCAGATCAATGATATTCTGGATTTGTCTCAGCTGGAAATGCAGAAGATGAGCATTGTTCCCGTTCAGTACCGGACGAAGGAGTTGTTTGGAGAACTGGTAGACATGATTCGTATCCGGATGAAGAAAAAGAAGCTGGAGCTTTATCTTGATATTGACCGTAATCTGCCTTCTGTTCTGCTTGGAGATGAAAGACGTTTAAAACAGGTACTTCTAAACATCCTGGATAATGCCGTGAAATATACGGAGGAAGGTTCGGTTACCTTGTCGGCACATGCAGAAAAATGCAGTGAAGAGGAAATTATGCTGCAGATAAAGATAGCGGATACCGGAGTCGGAATCCGTCAGGAGGATCTGGCACATATTTATGACGCTTTCCGCCGGGTGGATGAAAAAGATCATTCAAGAATTGTCGGAAGCGGACTCGGTCTTGCAATCACCAAACAGCTGCTTGATTTGATGAACGGTGAAATCGCAGTGGACAGTATCTACACGAAGGGCAGCGAGTTTACCGTTACATTAAAGCAAAAGGTAGTGGATGCGGAAGCAATCGGTGATATTAATCTGCTGGAAAAGGATATGGCGGAAGGAACGCCGTATCAGGCAAGCTTTGAAGCACCGGAGGCAAAGATACTGGTTGTTGATGACAATGCCGTGAACTCTATGGTGGTCAGCAGACTTTTAACAGACACAAAAGTAAAGGTAGACACTGCAAACAGCGGCTTTGAATGTCTGGAAATGACAAAGAAGAAATATTACAATGTAATTCTTATGGATCATATGATGTCAAAGATGGACGGTGTGGAGACATTAAAGGCGATTCGGACGCAGGAAAACGGGCTTTGCAGAGAAACCGTAGTGATTGCACTTACGGCAAATGCGCTGTCGGGTGCGGAAGAGATGTACCGTGAGCAGGGCTTTGACAGCTATCTGGAGAAACCGATTCACGGCAAGGTGCTGGAAACAGAGCTTTTGAAGTTTTTGCCTCCGGATTTGATAGAATATCAGGCTGTTACGGATACGGCACCGGGAGGAAACAGCCTGATACAAAATATTGCGGGACGGCGACGGAAGAAGGTATGCATTACAACGGACTGTGTGTGTGATATTCCTTCGGAGCTGCTCGAAAAGTATGATATTGAAATGATGTATTTGTACATTAAAACGCCGCAGGGACGTTTTGCGGATACAAAGGAGATCGACTCGGATAGTCTGGCGGAGTATATTTCTTTTACAAACAGCACGGCTTATGTGGATAGTGTGACGGTAGAGGAGTATGAGGAGTTTTTTGCAGATGTACTGACACGGGCAGAACAGGTCATTCATATTTCCATGGCATCGCAGGTAGGCATCAGCTATCATATTGCGATGACAGCTGCAAAAGGCTTTGACCATGTACGGGTCATTGACTCCTGTCAGATTTCCTGCGGACAAAGTCTGCTTTCACTTTATGCAGCAAAGCTGGCAAAGGATGGAAAAACGTCAAACGAGATTTGCGAGCTGGTAGAAAAGATGAAGACCCGAATACAGTCAAAATTTATTCTGCCGTCTGTGGATATTTTCTATCAGAACGGTCGTGTCAATGCTGTAACGGCAACGGCATGCCGGCTGCTGCAGCTTCATCCTTATGCCGGTATGCGGCAGAAAAAAGTTGCTTTGTTCGCTTTGCTGGGGGGAACGCTGGAAATGGCATGGAAAAGCGGAATCTATTGGCATCTGCACAGCGGAAGAAAAATCGACAGGTCAGTCGTATTTATTTCACATGTCGGTTGCAGTGTGGAACAGCTGGAATGGGTAAGAAAGGAAGTATTAAAATATGTTCCGTTTGAACGGGTCATTATTCAAAAGGCTTCCTTTTCGGTGGCATGCAATTCCGGCTTAGGAACCATTGGAATCTCTTATTACAGCATATAGGACAATCGGGCTTCCGTACCTGCGGTTTATTACCGTAAGTACGGAACCCTTTTTTTCGTGTTGTCTGCGGTTATCCATGCAGCTTCGTGTGTGACTTAAGAATCAAGGATTACGTATATTCCGCAATGCGGCTGACGCCTACGTAGATTGCTGAAATCCGGTACCACGTATTAAAATCCACGCTTCCGGTTTCCGGGTAGCCGAATATTTCCTGAAAGGTGCGGACCGCTTCGGCGGTGGCAGGACCGAAAATGCCGTCTTCGGCAACCTTCGGAATCAGAGGATACGCGTCGCTGATGACATTTAACTGTTCCTGGATGGTGCGGACGGCTTCACCGCGGGAGCCGACGCTTAAGGTATAGCCCGGATAGGAGAGCGGAACGCCGGACACTTCCTCTGTCGAGTTGATATACATATCGTTTCCGTAAAAGTTGCGCAGAATTTCAATTGCGGAATACCCGTCGTCACCGAGATATTTGCTGCCCCACTGGGACATCAGTCCCGGACAGGTGACGCGTTTTCCGTCGCAGTACTGCGTCAGAATCGGCTGTTTGACATTCGGGCGCGAAAGGTAGTTATTGAAAATGTTGTCTACGGCAACATCAATCGTATCAAAAATGTTGCGCTCCGGAATCCACTTGTGGTCGTAGGCGGTAGAGGAGGTAATCGTAAAGTCATAACCCTTGCTGCGGTACCCCGAAACCATCACTGATTCGGGGTTGCTGAAAAAAATCATTAATGTTGATTTTGAAGCGGATTACAATATCATCTTTTGTAATATCAATACGCTCAATCAGTTTATCAACCAGTACTCGCTTGGTTGCTGTATCGGCATTCATAAATACTTCCTGCCATGTTGGTATCTGCTGTCTAAGTTCCTGCCATTCATCTACATTGACAGAAACACTATTCAAATCAGCTTCTTTTTGTTTGATTACTTCTTGCTGTGCTTTCAACTGTTCCTTATGCTTATTGATGATAGAAACCAATTCTTCAAGAGATAATGGGTATTCTCCCAACATTGCGTTTGGTATATTGCTTTCCATTACATCAATTTTTTGTTGTATCTTTGCAAGTTCCAGCTTTTCTTTAGCAACTATTTTTTCAAGAGCCTTTTTCTCGGTATTCTGGTTAGCTTGAATTTGTTCAAATACATTTTCATTTTTTTGTAGCTTGCCAATATATTTTGCAAGAGCTTCAAAAACAATCGGTTCAATCTTATCGGCTCGGTGTTGCTTCATTTTATCGTGCGGTACTCCTTGCCATGCGTTCTGACATTTGTATATAGGAATTTGCTTCGTTCTTCGTTCTCCAGTTGCTTTGATTGTCCAGTAATTATATTTGCTTCCATTTACCATTTTGCACCCACAGTAGCCACAATGTAAAACATCAACTAAGGCTAACATTCCATCGTTCCTCCTAATAACTGTAACATCTTTGTTCTCTAATTTCTTTGTATATTTATCGCCACGCTTTTTTCTTTTTTCCTGTACCTTGTTCCATGTATTTCCATCAATGATTGTAATATTATCATTTGGTTCTGCCGATAACACCCATTCCTCACTATCCAGTCTACGATACTTTCCATTCTTGCGTTCTCGTCGTTTATAAGCTGTATGTCCTGCATAAATCGGATTAGTAAGAATAGATGTAACAGTACCACTTTTCCATACATCATTCGGAGCAAGTGCCTTGTATTTTTCGTCTGTATTTAACTCTTTTGCAATTTTAGCTGAACCATATTCTTTATCAAAAGATAAATGATAAATATGCTTTACAACCTCGGCTTGCTCTGGAACAATAACCAGATGTTTTAAAGCTCGTCCATGCTTACTAATTTCTCCAGAATATTCAAGGGAATATCCAAACGGAGCAGAACCACCCATGAATTTTCCTTTCTGTACTAGCTTCTGTGCGGTGTCCTTTACTCGCTGTCCTGTGTCGCAACTTGATTTCTGTGCATTACCATACCGTAATGCAAGAACCATCTGCCCCATAATATCATCTGATTCGGGGGAAATACAGCCATCTTTGACAGTATATATATCAACTCCTAAACTTTTTAACGACATTACATACCCACCAATTTCCCACATACGTCTGCCTAGTCGGTCATCTTTATATACAACTAATACATCAAATTCTTTAGCTTCTGCGTCTTTGTATACCTCCCCAAGAATATCTCTATCCGATACAGCATTTTTATAACCGCTGTTACTTCCCTCAAAGTATTCCTTGTTATCAAGTACCCATTCGCTATGGCTTGCAACATATTCTGTTACTAATTGTCTTTGTACGCTCAAGTCTCCATCTGCTTCCAACTGCTGATTAGAGCTTACTCGAAGTAGAATACGAACTCTTTTTCTTTGCATTATTCTTCACGCTCCTTTCTGTAAAGCAGGGAAAGTTTCCCCGCTTTTATATTAAGAGATTTTTTTCATTTGTTCCTGTAAAGCATTAGTAAGAATATCCTTAACCTCTTTCTTAATCTGCTTATCACATTCTGTCGGCTCTGGAAATTCCAAATATACTTTCATTCCCTCGCATTTAATCTCTTTTTTTTGATAGGCTGTTGCTTCTTTCATGGCAAGCTCCCTAATACCATTTACTACAATAGTATTCTTTCGGAGCTTGTCACATTCGGTAATTGTATTTACCATTGGACATCAACTCCTTTCCTTGATATTTCAACCTCCTTTTAATCAATAACCACTTTATATGGTATGACTATCGTATCATCGCATGTTGGATTTGTCAACCACTTTTGGTAGGTTGACTTTTTAGAACGCAGACTATATAATATATGTAGACTTGTAGGAAAGGAGTTTACGCATGGATATTACAGATATGAAGATTTACGGATATGCCAGCTTGCGAACAGGTCACACAAAAGAGGAATTAAAGAAAAACTTTGAGAATACAAGGTTGTATGCTGACTACTTGGATATAGTAAAGACCATGAAGAATATGTTCGTTTATGTATCAGAAGACGCTGTTACACCTACCTATGACATTATAGAAAACAATATGTCTTTCAATCCAGAGACTACATTACAAGTAGATGTGATTACAAGTGCCAGAGAAGGAATGTTCTTTAAACTGGACAGCATAATTAAGCAGTCTGATGAACAGCCTTTTAAACCTTTCAATACTGTGCTTATTATCAATTCTCTTAGTGCCTTTGGAAATGTGGCAAGCATTAAGAAGTATTACAAGATATTTAGAGAAAAGAACATAGGTGTTCTCTTTCCAGACTATACACGAGAAAGTTCATTATCAGAATTTAGCACATTTGATTTCGGCTTTAAACCTCGCACAAAATCAGAGTATGACCGAGCTTTTGACCTTGTAGCACGATTGGAAGATGGCGATTTACCAGACAGTCGTGGTCGTATTGGTAAAGACTTTAGTATGGCTTTTCGTGTAGCCTTTTGGCTCTATGAACTATTCAAGATACCAGAGAAAACAGCAGTTGCAATGTCGGGATATAGCAAGAACGGATTTCACATGAAAGCCGATAATTATGAGCAAACACAGAATTATAAGGAAGAATTAGAGATATTCGATAAGGAATACAATATATCTACCTTAGTAAAGAGAAACAGACCTGTTCCAGATAACTTTGATAAGCTGATACATTGGTATGAGAAAAAAGGTAGTCTTGAAATGGCTTGTATTCATTGTAAAGTACCTATGATATTCCCGATTGACTATGAACGACTTATTCTCAAAGCAGAAGGGGGACGTAAAGAGCTTGCAAGATGTACCAAACTATATGATTCCGATTTGATAAATAGATTTGATGAATGGATTGCTTCTGGCAATGCTCCAACAGACTTTTATACGCAATGTGATGAAATACTTCAACACTTGGATGAAATGAGGTAAGACAAGACAACTCACAAAAAGTGGTTGACAAATTTAAAAGCTTGTAGTAATATAAATATATCCTCTCAAAAGGGGGATATATTTTTAAAATATAGCAAGCTCATAAAAAGTGGTTAATTGTAAACTTGCTATTAGAAAGGAGTATATATGGATTATGATTACATTAAACAAATCATACCAGAAAAAAGACCGTTCTTTACAAAATCGGATGGTATATTTGCCTTTAGCTCTGGTATGCTCTTGGTACTTGAAAATGATGATACAAACGAATGGTATAACGCTATTATTTCAGCAATAGACCGATTTGTAAGTGGTGATTATGGAAACTACTATGAAGATGGAGAATACGTTTCTTTAGGGCATGAATATGGAAGTTATGACAGCCCTTTTGGAAATACTGTATATGACGGCTCTATTGTGATTCACGCAGAAAAACATATTGATTCGTTTGGGACACCAGCAGACGCAGTTATTTTCTTCTGGTATGAACGCTAAATAAGGAGGTACAAAATTATGAAGATAGAACGTCGTAAAATGATTGATGATGGAATTATGGCAGAATTGCAGAAGAAACATCCAGTTAAATCTGAAAAGGGTGTTTGCTATGCACAAGATATGGACTATATCACGTTAGAGGTGGAAGCGTTTAATAATTCAACCTTTCGTAAGTTAGTAAAGGCAAACAACAAGGTACTGGTTGTATATATGTATCTAAGAGAACGTATGTGTCACAATGGTTGGTATGTGCTATGGGATAATGATACAAAGGAAGATATTTTGGAACGATTGACACTTTGGGGTGTATCAGAGAACGACAGTTCTTCTATTATCACAACTCTCCTCGATAATAAAATTATACATAACTTTCAGCATGATGGAATTGAATATCTTACAGATGTTCAACAGATTTACAACTGGGAAATGCTACAAGCTAAAAGAGCTCGTGACAGAAACAGCAAGAATAAACAGAATAAACCTACCACTGATACAAATTCATCCAACAATACACAACAAGACTATATTCCTCAAAGCAATATTGGACAACACTATAATATAGGTTTTGATAATAATTATAATGATGATGGATTACCATTCAACTAATAATCATTGGACACTCTTCGGGGTGTCCTGCTTTTCTCGACATATATTCCGCACGGAACAAGCACCTACTCATATTATACTCTTATAATGTAATGACTGGTAGTGATATGTAATGTTCTGTATTGTCTTGTAATGTCTGGTAATGATTTGCTTGGAAAGGAAAGATATTGAAAGGTAATGACTGGTAATGAATTGCAATGCTTTGACTTGTAGGTAATACCGCCCCCATATAGCTTATATGGTTACATACACATAAATATGTAGTATGTAAACGATTATAAGCCTACATAACTTTGATTTAGAATATCTGTACGGTATAATATAGATGTAAGTATTTCTGATATATCCTGTTACGGATATTCTTAGTATAGTGTTTCAAAAGTTTTCCATTATAACAATTTAGCAATGTGCAATTATGCACTTAACATAGAGAGAAAAATAAAAGCCTGCAAGGGCAAGCAGGTCAAAAAAGCCTACCACCGATTAATTCGGGTTTAACAAATATAAAATCGGAGGTCTAATAATGGGAAGAAAAACTATATCAAATCAAATACATTCTGCACTTGCTGATAAAATCGCATTTGGAGAAAGCAAACATTTAGATAAAATTAAACAAGAAACAACATTTGGGAAAAGCACATATAAGATATATTCCTTTAGCACATACGACACATATAACAAGGTCGGTCGTGAATATGGAAAGTGGCTCGCTGATAAAGGTGTTAAATATGGCAAATTAGCCGATACAGAGCGTTATGCAAGAGAATACATAGAAACACGCTTAGATGATGGAAAATCGGTCTATACGCTCAAAATGGAGCGTTCTGCATTGGGCATGATATATGGTCACAATATAGAAGTTCCTTTACCTATTCGTCATAACGGAGATGTAAAGAGAAGCCGTGAAGAAACTTCTAATGATAAGCATATAAGCAGAACTGGTAAATATGCCGATATATTTACTGTGGCTACTGCTACTGGTTGTCGCAGGTGTGATTTGAAAGCATTAAATATCAATAGCTTGGTAGAAAGAGATAGGAAATACTTTCTTGACATAAAGCAAAGTAAAGGTGGTCGTGACCGCCTTGCTCCTATTCTTCCATCTAAAGCAGATGAAGTAAAACAAATCTTTGAACGTGCGAGAGAAAGTGGAAAGACAAGGCTCTTTGAACATATACCAAAAGAAATAGACATACATGGATTGCGTAGGGAGTATGCACAAGAACTATATCACACGCTTACAGACGATAAAGAATTAAGGGATGAATATTTATCTTTCTATCCTACAAGGCATGAAAAAGTGAAAAGTGACTTTTATAGGGATAGAGAGGGGAATGTCTTTGAGCGTGATACTGTGTATGTGGTATCACAAGCCTTGGGGCATAATAGAATTGATACATCAATTACAGCATATCTCAAATAACGGTAGCACCCTTAATTATTTTATGGTAAAATGAAAGACAAATTTGAATTTGTCTCGGATTACACAGGTCTGAACACCGTTAGTGACAGCAAAGGCATAATCGCTACCCATAATGATTTCTCACTATTGTTCTGTAAAAAAGAAGGGTAGAGATTATTCGTAATTATGATGTATAATACGAAATCAAGAGAAAGACAAAACAAGTTTAATGGAGGAAAACAATGATTATACAAGTAAAGAAAAAACGGGTACCAGTTGAGAAATACTTCAAATCACCTAAAGATACAGACTTTTTCAATGGGTTTTCATTTGCACCAGAAACAATAGAAACATTTTTGAATCGCAAATTAGGAAAAACAACAATAAAAATTAACTCGGATGAGGAATTGATTTACTTTCAGATTGAAGATAATAAAGACGAAATATGCTGTTATGAAGCGGTTCGTAGTTATTATGAATCTTATCCAGTGCATATTACTCGTATGTTTGGGAGCTATGTTCTTTTGGTTGGTGAGAACGATAAACTAAAAGCTGTTCGCGCAACACCAATACCAATAAAGCATTGTCCTCTGATGAAAAAACTTTTAATTGAGGTTGGTGGAGATACCGCAATTAAACTTTTGGAACGGGTTGCTAATTCTGATTATACAGAACAAAATGAATTGATGTGCGAACTCATAAACAAAGTAGTGATTGAAGGTGGATATTTTGATACTACCCGTCCACTCAATTCCTGTGAAGCTAATGTGCTATTTGGTGCATCAGAAATAATATATTCTGCTTTTTCAGACGGACTTGTAGATGCAGCTGTAATTGTATCAAACAATTTGGGTACAATCATTACAACAAACGCATCGGCAACACAAGGTGCCGTAAAACGAATGACAGGTCTTTTTTATACGAGTCCCTCTGCAAAATTAATTAATCGGTGTAATGAAGCTGGAATTATCCCTGTGTTTCCTTATACTGCTGAAATTAACCAAATAGCAGGTGTTAAGCTCGCAGTTGAAAAAGGATATAAAAGAATTGCTGTAACGCTGGCTGCACAGGATAACTGTTTTTGGAAAGAAATTGAATTGCTTGAGAAGAAACATTCAGTCAATATATATAAGTTCGGTCTTTGTTCCACAGGGATTTCGACTGATACAGCTTCTGCTATGAAGAAGTATTCGGATTTAATATGGTCCTGTGCTTCAAAAGCAGTTAAAGAATTGATTGAACCTAATGCAATCGCACAGGTGGGGCTTAGAATACCAGTTCATATTATGACAAGCAACGGATGGGATATGGTGAAAAACCACTTAAAAGCAAAACCTTTGCTTGTTGATTTAGATAGCATCTCATTGTCTGCTGGAGAGGAAAAGCCCATACTAATCAATCAGCCAAATGGAATTTCCTGCATACGAAAAGCTGATATAAGCGACTGTGTTGATTGTCCACATCCCTGTGTCTGAGCAGATGAATACGGCTTTATAGTAAATTAATATTGTAAATTCCAGTTTGTCTGTCTGTTGATTTTGAAAAATCAATATGCTACAATCTAATAGAGGAAAAGAAAAGTCCTCAATTTAAGTGATATTGTCCGAAGCACGTTCGGCAGAAGTTTAGATTAAGTACTTACAATTTTGGCAGGCACGATTGATTTCGCACCTGCCTTTTTTACTGCTTGTCCAACATTCTAGTGATATTCAATCTCGTAAGAATTTTTCCCAGTCATTTTGATAACTAATTGATTAAGGATAAGGGAACGACAACCACGAATGAGTGGTGTTTCCCCTACCATTCCGTATAGACGCGGTTTAACGTAAAGGACTGGATGGCAAGAATATTGGCATAAATGGTGGATTCCGGCCAGGTTGCGTAAATCTCGCTGGAAGCTACGTTTTTGATATAGTCGCGGTAGCGGACGTAATAGTTTTTGGCGTTGGAGTTGCTTGGAAGACCGTCATGCACTACGATGAATTCCGGGATGACGACATTTTGCAGAACGATTTCGCCGAGGGAGGCAACCTCTTTGACTTCCTCTTCCACGATTTTCGGCGGGTATTCTCCATACAGCGTGTGGTCGGGAATGACGAACTGTTCTTCGGTATCCGGCATGCTCGGAGACTGAGGAAGCAGGGAAGCTGCCTGCTTGGCAATGACACCCGGAAGGACCTCCGCACCGCTAATCTGAATCGGCTCATAGCCCGGGGCGCTGATGGTCAGCACATATTCGCTGTAAGGACGGATTTCGGACGGTGCCATGCTGTATTCGAGCGGCGGAGCCGGAAGATAAATCACCGGTGTCAGCCCGGAAGCCGAGGTTTTGATTTCCTCTAAAATTCTTCCGGGATTCTCTACGGTTGCAATGTCAATCGTGGCGTTTTCAATCGGAAAGTTGTCGGAAAGAGAGGTGATTTCTGCCTGAAAGCCTCCCGTATTGGAAGCGTTGGTGTTCATTGTGGCAGGATAAACAAAAGAAGGACCTCCCTCTGTGCCGTCAGGAGCATAAAAAACGGAAAAGAAAAATGGCATATTTTCTCCTTAAGGGCGCCGGCAGATGACTGCATCATGACGGGCGCTTAGAACGTATTATGAATAATATATGCGCGGAATTGAAAAAAGTGACGCGAATTTGTTCTTGTATTCTGCAAAGCAATGTAATATAATATTACCTGTATCATAAAACTTGTTTTTTGGCGAAAAGGAGTGGTGTTTTTATGAAAAATACAAAGAGAGTGAGAACAACCGCATAAACGGCGCACATTTTTGTGCGGCCGCACAGACACCTTTCGCATTTCATAGGCGCCCTGAAGGAAAAAGCTTACCTACAGGGCAGGAGAGAAAACACGCGGATGGCGTGTTTTTTTGTTACCTAAAACAGTTTCTTCCATAATGGGTACTCAGGTATTCCTTACGAAGAAGCAGAGCAAAAAACAAGGAGAGCAAAGCATGAATTTTTTTGAACAACAGTTGACAGAGAAGGAACAAAACGAAGGTCTTGTACTTTTCAGAGTGTGGGAGGTACACAAGGAGCATTATAAATTACTGCCGTTAGCGGCAGATGGCAGAGAAGAGCCGGTCAGTGCGGTACTGAAGGGCTCGGTATTTTATCAGAATGCCGCGGTAAAAGAATATCCGGCAATCGGAGATGTGGTAGCTGCGGCTCCGAATCCATGCGGTGACAGCGTGATTACCCGTGTGCTGGAAAGAAAGTCACAGTTTCTGCGGGTGACGCCGGGCGGAACCGGAGCAGTGACCGGTAATGTTGCAAGGCAGGTGGTTGCGGCCAATTTTGATACGGTATTCTTGATGGAATCGCTGAATCAGGACTTTAATGTGAGGAAAATGGAACGTTATCTTCTGACTGCCTGGGAGAGCGGCGGAACGCCGGTGATTGTGCTGACAAAGGCGGACTTGTGCGAAAACGTGGAGGAAAAGCTTGCACTGATGAAGGCAGTTGCAGCAGGTGTTCCGGTGCTTGCGGTTTCAGCAAAGAACGGCATGGGACTGGAAGAGCTAAAACGCTATGTGACACCCGGGAAGGTGGTAGCAGTCACCGGTTCGTCCGGCATCGGGAAGTCCACGCTGATTAACACACTTGCCGGGCGCGAGGTCATGGCAACCTCGGAAATCAGAGAGAGTGATGACAGGGGGCGTCATACAACGACGCACCGGCAGATGATTGCATTGGACAACGGCGCACTGATGGTGGATACACCCGGAATGAGAGAGCTTGGCATCTGGGCGGTCGGTGACGGAATTGACGCGTCGTTTGCGGATGTTGCGGAACTTGCAGCCCGGTGTCGCTTTTCGGACTGCCGGCATGAGAAGGAACCAGGCTGTGCCGTACGGGCGGCGATGGAGGCGGGAATACTGTCGAAAGAACGCTTTACCAGCTATCAAAAGCTTCAGAAGGAAGCAGCGCACAGTACAAGAAAAGAGGCGGTGCGGTTAAAAAGAGCAGCGGCTGTGAAAAAAGCAGGGTGGAAAAGGTAAACACTGCTTTTGCAAGTGAATGGTAAGTTTTTATAAGATAGGAAAGCCCGGGGCATATGCCCCGGGCTTTCCCGCAGTCCAGACAGTACCAACGGCACTGTCTCATAGGAATGGCAGAAACCGGTTACGAATTGCTGCCAAGGTGGAAGAACTTCATATCCTCATCCAGCTGCGCCGACAAGGTCAGAAGCTTTTTCGACTCTTTTAGCAGTGTGGAAATGGTATTGTTCAAATGCTGCATGGCGGACGCTGTTTCCGTGGTAGAGGATGCATTCTCTTCTGAAATGGCAGACAGATTCATCATAATCTGGGATACCGCGGAACGTACGTTGTTGCATTCGACGATAGCGTCCTTTATAACAGCTGTCTTGTCTCTTGACTGTGCGATTCCTGAATTTACAACCTCAAACTGTGTCTGCGTCTGCATCAGCTTTTCGTTCTGTTCTTCTGTTGCTTTCTTGACTTCCTCCATGATTGCAAGCGTTTCCTTGAAATCGTTAATCAGATTTGTGATCACCTGGAAAATGGTATTTGCAGAATGGTTGGACTGGTCGGCAAGCTGCTGTATTTCTGATGCAACTACTGCAAATCCCCTGCCGGCGTCTCCGGCTCTTGCAGCTTCTATGCTGGCATTGAGTGATAACAGGTTTGTCTGGTCAGCAATGGAAGAAATGAAGGAAACGGCTTCCTCTATTTCCTTCACGGAATCGTTTGTCTTGGTAATCTGATCAGCAATCTTATAGATGCTGTCTGTCATATGATGATTGGAGTCGCTGAGTGCAAGGAGTATTTTTGCTGCGCCGTCGCTCGCCTGCTTCATATTGACCGATGTCTGATCAAGCTCCGCAATATCTGCGTCCATGCTGTCCATTAAATCGCCCAGATGCGATATCTCATTTGCGGAAGTAACCACATCCTCTGCCTGTGATGTAGCTCCTTCGGCAATTCCCGAAACGGAAATGTCTACCTGTTCCGATATACTTTCACAGTTGCGGGAGATCTGCTCCAGCTCGGTACCGGTGCTGTTCAGCTCTGCCCCACAGGTAATGACGTTTTTCATTACCTCCGAAAGCTTATCTGTCATGCTGTTTAAGGAACGTCCAAAGGTATCAAATTCATTTTTGTTATTTGTCTGTGCTTTTACCATGATGTTGCCATCGGAGATTTCCTCCAGTGTTCCTTTGAACTTCTGGATGCTCTTCTGAACCGACGAAATGACAAATAAGGTCAATACAACCACGAGAACGGCACCTATCAGAAATACGCTGTAAATCAGAGTAGACATGGTAGCCTTCTGCAGATTGGTCATTTCTTCTATCTGCTCACGCACGTTGGAAGCGGATTCGGTAAGTGCTGCATTGAGGCGGTTGTTTTCCGCCTTAATGGTAAGAATATCGGTATCACATTCCACAATTTCTTTCAAAGCATCCGACTTGGCTGCTGTTGCGGCAATCATACTGTCTGCAACTTCCGGTGTCAGTATGTATAGAGAAGCATTTGCGGTTATTTCGTTCAGAAGTGCGGTCATATCTTCAGGATAGCTTCCGGTATCGCTTCCTTCCGCTACGAGCCTGCTGTATTCTGCAAACAGACTGTTGACCTGTGCCAGAGTTGTTTCAAAATCATATTTACCGTCAAGATTTGCCGATACGCTCATCTGAGGAGGCTGATTATCCTCCAGGTAAATGGTATAAGAAACTTTCTTGGAAACGGTATTGTCATAGCCTTGAATATCAATATTTAAAAGCGCTTCCTGCCAAAGCCCTCCCTCAGAAGAATAGCTGACTTTCAATGCGATGCAGTCTTTTCCGTCAAAGGAAGAGATGTTAAGTTCCGACAAGCCATCTCCGTAGGAGGTATCCAGAACGGACCGGTTAAGTGCTGCGATGTCAATCGGGGTATTATCAAATTTTAAGTCGGTAAGATAAATAGTTCCGGAATATCCAAGACCATAGCCGCCTAAACGGATGGAAAGGATATCTCTTTTGGATGCTGCAGGAAGATCATAATTGTATACTGCCTTTCGGTAGTTTTTTCCGTCCAGTTTCACAGAATCTGCTTCCGAAAAAGTAATACGATCCCAGGCACCGTCTACCCATGCTGCTTCATACCCTAACTCGACGAAACAGGAGGCAAATACTTCGTCCCCTGCAAAAAAGGAATCGTATTTTCCCTCTCCAAATTGAAAGCCTCTTTCTCCCAAAAGCTTACGAAGCTGTGCCGTATTGTTTACGGTTGTATCTATATTGGAAGAAATGTTCTCCAAATCAGAATGATAGCTCTGCCCGCTGCTGTAACGAAGCGCATCCTTTACCGCATCATTCATCGTAGACAGATTTGCGTCTATTGTCTGGTAATGGCTCAGGTTAAGGTCATACAGAAAGGAAGTCTCCTGCATGGTATTTTCATTTTGCCTGAGATTGATACTATTGATATCACTGAGCACCTGATTACTGGAATTGTTGCTGTTCATAATGGTAATTCCGGTGATACCCAGAATGATAGTACACAGAATGGAAACGGCGCCGAGCAAGATGATTTTTGCTTTAATACTTTTCATGTGTAACATCTCCTTTGGTTTTTTCTTATTGTATCTGTAATGCTGTTAAACAGATTTTAGCATCTTTGGGTTGGAATAGCAACAAGGAAGTAGACTGAGTTCCCAAAATATTTTAGCGGGAAAAAATGCAGAAAGACACTTGCATTTTGTCTTTTCTTATGATAGAATTCTAACAATTTGAGCAAAAATACAAGGAGGTTCCCTAATGAAAGCATATCTCATACTGGAGGACGGCTCGGTATTTGAAGGCGAGAGCATCGGTGCCAAGAAGGATGTCATCAGTGAAATCGTGTTCAATACAAGCATGACCGGTTATTTGGAAATTCTGACGGACCCGTCGTATGCGGGACAGGCAATCGTAATGACGTATCCATTGATTGGTAATTATGGTGTTGCTTACCCGGATATGGAGTCAAAGCATTGCTTTGCGGATGCGTATATTATTCACGAACTGGCAGAACTGCCTAGCAACTTCAGAAGTGAGGATACGTTGGAAGCCTTTTTGCTTGCCAATGAGATTCCCGGTATTGTCGGTGTGGATACAAGAGCATTGACAAAACGCCTCAGAGAAAAAGGCACCATGAATGGTCTGATAACAACAAATCCGAATGTCGTATTTGAAGAAGTTCTTCCTAAGCTAAAAGAGTATCGGGTGACCGGTGTGGTACGCCGCGTGACCTGTTTAAAACCATCGGTTCATGTACCTTCCGAGTTCCATCCTACCCCATTAGATGAAAAACGTCCTTATACACAGAATACAGGTTTCCATGTGGCGTTGCTTGATTTCGGCTCCAAGGAAAATATTTTGCGCTGCCTGTTAAAGAGAGGCTGTACGGTTACGGTGTATCCGGCATATACGAGTGCCGAAGAGGTGCTTGCAGGGCATCCGGACGGCATTATGCTTTCCAACGGACCGGGCGACCCGGCAGAGCTTACCGAAATTATTGCGGAAATGAAAAAGCTTTACGACAGCAATGTTCCGATTTTTGCAATATGCCTCGGACATCAGCTGATGGCGCTGGCAACCGGCTGTGAAACAAAGAAAATGAAGTGGGGACACCGCGGAGCAAATCATCCGGTAAAAGATCTGACCGACGGCAGAGTATATATGTCTTCCCAGAACCACGGATATATGGTTGTGGAAACCTCGGTAAAACGGGATTTGGCGGAGCTTAGCTTTATCAATGCAAACGACGGTACGGTGGAAGGACTGCACTACATCGGCAAGAACATCTTTACCGTACAGTTCCATCCGGAGGCATGCTCCGGTCCGCAGGATACAGAGTTTTTGTTTGACAAGTTTATGAACATGATGGAGGTGAACCGATAATGCCGAAGAATATGAAGATTAAAAAAGTATTAGTCATTGGTTCCGGTCCGATTGTCATCGGTCAGGCAGCAGAATTCGACTACGCGGGAACGCAGGCGTGCCGCTCCTTAAAGGAGGAGGGCATTCAGGTCGTTTTGGCAAACTCCAATCCGGCAACGATTATGACGGATAAGAACATTGCGGATGCGGTTTACATTGAGCCGCTGACTGCAGAGATTTTAAAGAAGATTATTAAAGAAGAAGCCCCGGACTCCCTGCTGCCGACACTCGGCGGACAGGCCGCGCTAAACATTGCGATGGAGCTGCAGGAATCGGGCTTTTTAGAAGAAAATAATGTAACGTTAATCGGTACGACCTCCGAAACTATCAAAAAGGCGGAAGACCGTCTGGAGTTCAAGCTGACCATGGAGAAAATCAACGAGCCGTGCGCACCGTCCGAGGTAGTCAATACGGTCAAGGATGCGGTGGCATTTGCGGAGACCATCGGCTATCCGGTCGTCATTCGCCCGGCCTATACGCTCGGCGGCTCCGGCGGCGGTATCGCAAAGGACAGGGAGCAGTTGGAGGAAATTTGCAGCAATGGTCTGCGTCTTTCCCGCGTGCATCAGTGTCTGATTGAAAAGAGCATTGCAGGCTGGAAGGAAATTGAGTATGAGGTAATGCGTGACGGCGCAGGCAACTGCATTACCGTCTGCAACATGGAAAACATCGACCCGGTCGGTGTCCATACCGGCGACAGTATCGTGGTGGCACCGTCGCAGACACTCTCGGACAAGGATCACCAGATGCTTCGTACTTCGGCATTAAAGATTATTACCGAGCTTGGCATTACCGGCGGCTGCAACGTGCAGTACGCGCTGAATCCGGACTCATTTGAATACTGTGTCATTGAAGTAAACCCGCGTGTCAGCCGTTCCTCGGCACTTGCCTCCAAGGCAACGGGCTATCCGATTGCAAAGGTAGCTGCCAAGATTGCGCTCGGTTACACGTTAGATGAAATTGAAAATGCGATTACAAAGAAAACAGTGGCAAGCTTTGAGCCGGCGCTTGACTATGTTGTCGTTAAGGTTCCGAAGTGGCCGTTTGATAAGTTTGTCATGGCAAAGAGAACCCTGACGACGCAGATGAAGGCAACCGGTGAGGTCATGAGCATCTGCACAAACTTTGAGGGAGCGCTTTTAAAAGCATTTCGTTCCCTCGGACAGAATATTTACAGTATGCGTTTCGGCGGCTTTGACAGGTTAAGCGATGAAGAGCTGGCGGAGCAGCTGCTTCTGGTGGATGACCGCAGACTGTTCCGTATTGCGGAAGCGCTCCGCCGCGGTATTTCTTATGATGAGCTTTACCGGATTACGAGAATTGACCGCTGGTTCCTTTCCAAGGTACACAATCTGGTCAGGATGGAGGAACGTCTTGCCACAGAGCCGATGACGAAGGAACTGATGCTTGCGGCAAAGAAGATGGAGTTCCCGGACCGTGCGATTGCGGAGCTGACCGGAAAAACCGAGGAGGAAATCAAAAAATTAAGAAAAGAAGGTTACGGTATCCGGGCGGCATTTAAGACCGTAGATACCTGTGCAGCAGAGTTTGATGCGGAAACACCGTATTACTATTCCTGCTTCGGTGCACAAAACGAGGTAGAAGCTACCAACGATAAAAAGAAGGTCATGGTACTCGGCTCCGGCCCGATTCACATCGGACAGGGCATTGAGTTTGACTACTGCTCGGTACACAGTGCATGGCAGCTAAAGAAGAGCGGCATCGAAACGATTATAGTCAACAACAACCCGGAAACCGTAAGTACCGACTTTGACATTGCGGATAAGCTTTACTTTGAGCCGCTGACCGCAGAGGATGTCGAGAACATTGTGGATCTGGAAAAGCCGGACGGTGCGGTAGTGCAGTTTGGCGGACAGACGGCAATCAAGCTGACGGAGTCACTGCTTAAAATGGGTGTGCCGATTCTCGGAACTTCTGCGGAAAATGTCGATGCGGCAGAAGACAGAGAACTCTTTGACCGGATTCTGGAAGAATGTAACATCAAGCGCCCGCAGGGAAAGACCGTGTTTACAACCGAAGAGGCGATTGCAGCGGCAAATGAGCTTGGCTATCCGGTGCTGGTACGTCCGTCCTACGTGCTTGGCGGTGCGGGAATGCAGATTGCCATCAGCGACGACGACATCAGAGAGTTCATGGCAATCATCAACCGGAACGTGCAGGAGCACCCGATTCTTGTTGATAAGTATTTAGTCGGTAAGGAGGTCGAGGTCGATGCGGTCTGCGACGGTGCTGACGTCCTGATTCCGGGGATTATGGAGCATGTGGAGCGCACCGGTATTCATTCCGGTGACAGCATTTCCATGTATCCGGCGCAGAGTCTTTCGGAAACGGTAATTGAGACAATCATTGATTATACAAAGAAGCTGGCAAATTCCCTGCATGTCATCGGACTGATTAACATCCAGTTCATCGTGACCGGAGAAGAGGTCTATATCATTGAGGTAAACCCTCGTTCCAGCCGTACCGTGCCGTACATCAGCAAGGTAACCGGCATTCCGATTGTCGATGTGGCAACCAGGGCAATCCTCGGCAAGTCGATTCGTGAGCAGGGCTATGAATACGGACTGGCAAAGAAGTCGGAGTATATTGCGATTAAGATGCCGGTATTCTCGTTTGAGAAGCTGTACGGAGCCGATATCAGTCTCGGACCGGAAATGAAGTCCACCGGTGAGTGCCTCGGTATTTCCAAAAACTTTAACGAGGCGCTTTATAAGGCATTCCTCGGAGCCGGCATTAACCTGCCGAAGCATAAGAAGGTCATCATTACGGTAAAGGATGCGGACAAGCCGGAGGCAGTCGGTGTGGCAAAGCGGTTTAAGGCGCTCGGCTATGAAATCTATGCAACGAAGAGCACGGCGTATGCCTTACAGCTTTCCGGTATCGAAACAACGATTGTCAATAAGTTAAGCAAGGAATCGCCGAATATTCTCGACCTGATTCTGACGCATGAGATTGACCTTGTCATCGATACACCGAGCAAGGGACGAGACAAGAGCCGTGACGGCTTCTTAATCCGCCGTACCGCAATCGAAACCGGCGTGACCTGCCTGACTTCGCTTGACACGGCAAACGCATTGCTGACAAGTCTGGAAAATGCGGATAAGGAGAAGCTTTCGATTGTGAATATCTGCAACATTTAAAGAAAAGCGGTAAAAGCGGCAGAGAGTGCATGAGGCTTTCTGTCGCTTTTATTTTTTTCTTTGCTTCTGAAAAAAAACGTGCTATAATCAGAATATTAGACAGGAAAACCAATACCGTGCATTTGGTAAAACGGATGGCCGGTGCAAAATAAAAAAGCGAATGGAGAGATATACTATGAAAAAGGTAGAAGATTATGTAAGAACCATACCGGACTTCCCGGAGCCGGGCATTATGTTTCGTGATGTGACCAGCGTTCTGCAGGACGCGGACGGATTACAGTTAGCGATTCAGGGCATTGAGGAGCTGTTAAAGGATGTCGAGTTTGATGCAGTAGTCGGACCGGAGTCCAGAGGTTTTATTTTTGGTGTGCCGGTTGCCTATAACATGAAAAAGGCATTTATTCCGGTCAGAAAAAAGGGCAAGCTGCCTTGCGAAACCGTAGCAATGACCTATGATTTAGAGTACGGTACTGCTACGATTGAAATGCATAAGGATTCCATCAAACCGGGTCAGAAGGTGGTAATCATCGATGACCTGATTGCTACCGGCGGTACGATTGAAGCAATCATCAAGCTGGTGGAGCAGCTTGGCGGTGAGGTAGTAAAGATTGCGTTCTTAATGGAGTTAGAGGGCTTAAAGGGAAGAGACAAGTTAAAAGGCTATGATGTGGATGCGGTTATCAAGTATCCGGGAAAATAAGCCTGTGAAGAATTAGTTGCAGCTGCGGAAAGGCATGGTTACTGAGATGGAAGATACCAAGCAGAAAAATACAGGACTGGTAATAAAAAAACCGATAGAAGAAAAATCCTTAAGTACTCCTGCGGATTTTACGGACCCGAAGGCTCTGTATGAGAAGCTGATTGAGACAATTTATGCGTATCGTCCGGGAACGGATATTTCCATGATTGAGAAAGCATATCATATGGCAGACCGCCTGCATGCGGGGCAGAAGCGAAAGTCGGGAGAACCGTATATCATTCATCCGCTCTGTGTGGCAATCATTTTAGCAGAGCTGGAGCTGGATAAGGAAACAATTACGGCGGGCATTCTGCATGATGTGATTGAGGATACGGTCTGTACCGAAGAGGACCTGACCAGAGAATTCAATGAGGAAATCGCACTGCTGGTGGACGGTGTTACCAAGCTGACGCAGTTAAATTATGAGGTAGACAAGATTGAACTTCAGGCGGAAAACCTGAGAAAGATGTTCCTTGCCATGGCAAAGGATATCCGCGTCATCATGATTAAGCTTGCCGACCGCCTGCATAATATGAGGACGATGCAGTATCAGAGTCCGGAAAAGCAGATTGAAAAGTCGCGTGAAACGATGGATATTTATGCGCCGCTTGCGCAACGTCTCGGTATTTCAAAAATCAAGGTGGAAATGGATGACCTGTCTTTGAAATATCTGGAGCCGGGTGTTTATGAAGAGTTAAGCCGGAGCATTGCGCTCCGGAAATCGGACAGAGAGGCATTTGTTTCCGGTATTATTGACCAGGTGGCGGAAAACATAGAAGAAGCCGGCATCCGGGCGCAGATTGACGGAAGAGTCAAGCACTTTTTCAGTATTTATAAAAAAATGAAGAACCAGAATAAAACGCTGGATCAGATTTATGATTTGTTTGCGGTGCGTATTATTGTGGATACCGTAAAGGACTGCTATGCGGTGCTTGGTATTATCCACGAAATGTATAAGCCGATTCCGGGACGTTTTAAGGACTATATCGCAATGCCGAAGCAGAACATGTATCAGTCGCTCCACACAACGTTAATCGGACCGAACGGTACGCCGTTTGAAATCCAGATTCGTACGTTTGAAATGCACCGCACGGCGGAATACGGTATTGCGGCACACTGGAAGTATAAGGAGGCGCAGAACGGCGTCAAGTCTTCGGCAAACGAAGAGCAGAAGCTCGCATGGCTGCGTCAGATTTTAGAGTGGCAGAAGGACATGTCCGACAGCAAGGAGTTCTTAAGCGGCTTAAAAAATGAGCTGGATTTGTTCTCGGATTATGTGTACTGCTTTACGCCGTCCGGGGATGTCAAAAACCTGCCGGCAGGCTCGACCCCGGTGGACTTTGCTTATGCGATTCACAGCGCGGTCGGAAACAAGATGGTCGGTGCCAGGGTCAACGGCAAGCTTGTCACCATCGATTATGTGATTCAGAACGGCGACCGAATTGAAATCATTACTTCTCAGAACTCGAAAGGACCGAGCCGTGACTGGCTGAATTTAGTCAAGAGTACACAGGCAAAGAACAAAATCAACCAATGGTTCAAGTCGGAGCTGAAGGAAGATAATGTTCAGCGAGGGAAGGATCTGTTAACTGCATACTGTAAGGCAAAGGGAATCGTCACAAGTGATATCATGAAGCCGGAATTCATGGAAGTCTGTATGCGAAAGTACGGCTTCCGCGACTGGGATGCCATTCTTGCCGCCGTAGGGCATGGAGCGTTAAAGGAAGGGCAGATTGTCAACCGGCTTCAGGAGGAATATAACAAAAAGAAGAAAAAAGAGCTGACGGACGAAAAAGTGCTGGAAACGATTGCAGAGGTTCGTAAAAACGAGCAGCCGATTTCCGTGAAGGCAAAGACCGGAATCATCGTACAGGGAATCGATGATGTAGCTGTACATTTCTCCAAGTGCTGTTCACCGGTTCCGGGTGACGATATCGTCGGCTATGTTACCAGAGGACGAGGCGTTTCGATTCATCGTACCGACTGTGTCAACATCATTCATGCAACAGACGAGGACCGCATCCGCTTTATCCCTGCGGAGTGGAATCATCTGGAGGATAAGCGGGATGAGTTTTACTTTGCAGAGATTAAAATATTTGCCAATAATCGAAGCGGTGTTCTGCTTGATATTACAAAAATTTTTACCGAAAACAAGATAGATATCGCAACGATTAACAGCCGCACGAGCAAACAGGGGACCGCAACGATTACGATGGGCTTTCAGGTGCACGGGGCTGACCAGTTAAATTATTTGATTACCAAAATACGAAATGTAGAGAGCATCATTGATGTGGAGCGGACTACAGGCTGAGAAAGGAGCAGAAGTCATGGGAGTAAAAAGTTTACTGCTTGGAGCAGTAAGGACAAACTGCCATATTGTGTATGAGCCGGAGACAAAGAAGGCAGTTATTATTGACCCGGCAGACGATGCAGAACGCATCGAAAGGGTAATAAAAGAATTAGAGATAGTGCCGGAGGGAATTTTGCTGACGCACGGACACTTTGATCATATGCTGGCAGCGGCGGATTTACGGCAGCATTACCGTATTCCGGTCGGCTGTCTTGAGGCAGAGCAGGAGGTACTGGAGGATTCCTGGAAAAACGTATCGTCCAGATTCATGCTCCCTTACGGTATGGAAGCAGATGAGTACTATGAAGACGGACAGGTGCTTCCGTATCTGAACGGGGAACTGCTGGTGATTGCGACACCGGGACATACCGTGGGAAGCTGCTGCTATTACTGGCAGAAAGAGCGGAAGCTGTTTGCCGGGGATACGCTGTTTTATGAAAGCATCGGCCGGACGGATTTGCCGACCGGAAAGGCATCAGCGATTCAGACTTCCATTAAGGAAAAGCTGTTTGTGCTTCCGGACAGAGTAGAGGTTTATCCGGGGCATGGTCAGAATACGACCATCCGTCATGAAAAAGAGTTTAATTCGCAGATATTGAGAGACGACAATGATTTATATTGAAATGTTGGGAGAGGACTACGAGCAGGATATTCGTCCGCTTGTTAAGGCCTTTTACCCGGAGGAAGAACTGAATATCGTACATGAGGATATACCGTCTTTGGATTTCGGCGGTATATCCCCTGCATCCGCTATGGTGAGGCTTAAGCTATGTCTTGAGCCAAACCGTTTTTTTCTGTCTATGGATGACGGAAGGAAAGTACAAACGGCGGAGGAAGACTTTGCATGTATAGAGGAAGGAACCTATCACAACGAGGGCACGCCGGACCGCAGGCTGTACCGGAACCGGCTGCACCGGAGCCTGTACCGGATGATGCAAAAATCAACCGGGAAGGAGCTTCCATGGGGAACACTGACCGGAATCCGTCCGACAAAGCAGGCACTGGAGAGAAGAATGCAGGGAGAATCTGCGGAAACTATTGCAAATTACTTTAAAACGGAGTATCTTTGTTCTGGTGAAAAGGCTTCACTTTGTATCAGGGTGGCGGAAAAAGAAAGCAGGCTGCTTGCGGACATTACGGAGGAGGACAGCTACAGTGTTTATATCGGGATTCCGTTCTGTCCGAGTATCTGTCTGTACTGTTCCTTCAGTTCTTATCCGCTTGCACAGTATGAGACATATGTTGAACCGTATCTGGAAGCTTTGTTTAAAGAAATTGACTTTGCGGCAGGCTGTTTTCCGGAAAAGAAGCTGGTGAGCCTTTACATCGGCGGAGGAACACCGACAACCTTGTCGGCAGACCAGCTGCGCAGGCTGCTTCGTAAGATAAAGCAGAGCTTTGATTTTACTTATTTACGGGAGTGGACGGTAGAGGCAGGACGTCCGGACAGTATCACGAGGGAAAAACTCGTGGTGTTAAAGGAGGAAGGGGTTACCCGGATTTCCATCAATCCGCAGACGATGCAGCAGAGAACGCTTGATTTAATCGGACGCCGGCATACGGCAGAGCAGATTAAGGAAGCATTTACTCTGGCAAGGGAATGCGGATATGACAACATTAACATGGATTTGATTATCGGACTGACCGGCGAGGGAAAGAAGGATATTGAATTTACGCTTTCCGAACTCGAACCGCTGAATCCGGACAGTATTACCGTGCATACACTGGCAGTAAAGCGGGCAGCGCGTCTGAATGCGGAAAAGGAACGTTATCAGGAACTGAAGTCGAGAGAAGCTGCGGAAATGTTAAAGGTATGTGAAGCCTATATGGCAGCTCATGCTTATGAGCCGTATTACTTATACCGGCAGAAAAACATGGCAGAAAATTTAGAAAATGTCGGCTATGCAAGAGAAGGCAAGGAAGGGCTTTATAATGTTCTGATTATGGAGGAGCATCATACGATTTTAGCACTCGGTGCGGGAGGCTCGACAAAGTTTGTGTTTGCCGGTACAGACCGCCTGGAACGAGTGGAAAATGTCAAGAGCGTAAAGGATTATATTACCCGTATTGACGAAATGATAGCAAGAAAACAGAAGTTCCTGTTGCAGTACAGAGAGCTTCTGTAGAAATAGAGTTTGTGCCTGCCGTACCTTACTGTGGCAGGACGGGGAAAGGAGAGCACCTTAAGTGGAAACTTCAAATCAGATTGTTTCAGACGTATTGCATCATCTGGACCTTGCGGATTTAATGGAAGAGGATTATTATGACATTATAGACCACGGAGCGCTGGTCGGGATGATTGTAGGTCTGCTTTGCATACAGATGGAATTTGACGAGAAATTTTCGCAGCAGGTAGTAAAAGCCGCCTATGTCCATGATATCGGAAAGCTCAGATTAAGTAAGAATCTGTACGGGCGGGATAAACAGGCACTGGAAATCGAATCGGTGAAATATATGAGAATGCACGCACAGCTTGGCATGGAAATGTTAAAGGAGTGCAACTATCCGGAGGATATTCTGATGGCGGTTTACCATCACCACGAGAACTATGACGGCAGCGGTTACCCGGACAACCTTGCAGGAGACCGGATTCCGCTGTCGGCAAGGCTGCTTCGGGTATGCGATGCGTTTTCGGCGCTGATATCCGACCGCCCGTACCGGAGGGCGTTTGATATGGATGCGGCAGTGGAAATGATGATAGAGGATAACAAGACCTTTGACATGAAGATTTTTCTTGAATTTTTAAAGCTGTATCATTCCGAACAGTTTCAGACAGTGACAGAGTTTGCAAATCAAATAAACGCAAAACAGAGGTATTACAGAGAGAGGAGTTAAGACAATGGCAGAATCCATGAAGGGGTTAAAAAGAACCCACAGATGTACGGAGGTGTCCAGACAGAATATCGGTGAAACCGTTACCGTCATGGGCTGGGTGCAGAAAAGCAGAAATAAGGGCGGAATTATTTTTGTTGATTTAAGAGACCGCTCCGGTTTACTTCAGATTATTTTAGAGGAGGCAGACTGCGGTGCGGAAAATTTCGCAAAGGGCGAAAAGCTTCGCAGTGAGTTTGTCATTGCAGTAAAGGGCGAGGTGACCGCACGCTCCGGCGCGGCAAATGAGGCGCTTACTACCGGTGATATCGAGGTGCGCGCCAAGGAACTTCGTATTCTTTCCGAGGCGGAGGTACCTCCGTTTCCGATTGAAGAGGATTCCAAAACAAAGGACGAGCTTCGCTTAAAGTACCGTTACTTAGACCTGCGCCGTCCTGACCTGCAGAGAAACTTAATGCTTAGAAGCCGGATTGCAACACTGACCAGACAGTTTCTGGCAGATGAGGGCTTCCTTGAAATCGAAACGCCGATGTTGACAAAGAGTACGCCGGAGGGCGCAAGAGACTATCTTGTACCGAGCCGCGTGCATCCGGGTACGTTCTATGCGCTGCCGCAGTCTCCGCAGCTGTTCAAGCAGCTGTTGATGTGCTCCGGTTATGACAGATATTTTCAGATAGTCAAGTGCTTCCGTGATGAGGATTTGCGTGCAGACCGTCAGCCGGAATTCACCCAGATTGATATGGAGCTTTCTTTTGTGGATGTCGAGGATGTTCTGGATGTCAATGAGCGTCTGTTAAAGAAGCTGTTCGGTGCTATCGGAGTGGACGTCAAGCTTCCGATTCAGCGTATGACATGGCAGGAGGCAATGGACCGCTTCGGTTCCGATAAGCCGGATACCCGTTTCGGCATGGAACTAAAGAATGTTTCCGACGTTGTAGCAAACTGTGGCTTCGGCGTATTTACCGGCGCGCTTGCAAACGGCGGCTCGGTTCGCGGTATCAATGCAAAGGGTCAGGCAGCGATGCCGAGAAAGAAGATAGACGCTTTGGTGGAATTTGCAAAGGGCTTTGGAGCCAAGGGACTTGCTTATCTTGCGATTGAGGAGGACGGCAGCTACAAGTCTTCGTTTGCAAAGTTTATGACCGAGGAAGAATTAACGGCACTGGTTGCGGCAATGGAGGGCGAGCCGGGAGATTTGCTGTTCTTTGCTGCCGATAAGAATAAGGTGGTTTACGATGTACTCGGTAACCTTCGCTTAGAGATTGCAAGGCACCTCGATTTACTGGATAAGAATCAGTACAATTTCTTATGGGTCACCGAGTTCCCTCTTCTTGAGTACTCCGAGGAAGAAGGACGTTATGTGGCAATGCATCATCCGTTTACGATGCCGATGGACGAGGATTTGCCGCTTCTTGATACCGACCCGGGCAAGGTTCGTGCAAAGGCTTACGATATCGTATTGAACGGCACGGAAATCGGCGGCGGTTCGGTCAGAATCTTCCAGAGCGAGGTTCAGGAGAAGATGTTTGAAGTACTCGGCTTCACAAAGGAAGCTGCGTATGAGCGCTTCGGCTTCCTCTTAAATGCCTTTAAGTACGGTGTTCCGCCTCACGCAGGACTTGCCTATGGCCTGGACCGTCTGATTATGTTAATGGCAAAGGTAGATACCATCCGTGACGTCATTGCCTTCCCGAAGGTAAAGGATGCTTCCTGCTTAATGACTGATGCGCCGAATGTAGTCGATGACAAACAGCTGCAGGAGCTGGGCATTGAGATAGCAAAGAACGAGAAGTAGAAAAAAATAGTTTGACACTTTTTAGAAGAAATGGTATTATGTTTTTAGTGTGAGCAATGGCTTGCATGATATTTTATATTTTTTGGAGGACATACACATGCATAAGGGTACAGTTAAGTGGTTCAACAACCAGAAGGGCTTCGGTTTCATCTGTGATGAAGCTGGTAACGATGTATTCGTACACTACTCCGGTCTGAACATGGAAGGCTTCAAGTCCTTAGAGGAAGGTCAGGAAGTAGAGTTCGATATCGTTGAAGGCGCTAAGGGACCTCAGGCAACAAACGTAACAAAGTGCTAATCAAGAAAGTTTTCCAGTGTACCTTTTTCTAATATATAAATTGTTATAATTTTTATACGGGAAATAAGCTATATGGTAATACGGAATTGAGGAGACGAGAAAGGAGCTGCTTTTTAAGCGGCTCCTTTTTTCTCCAAAAAGGACGGTGAGAACATGAAGTATAAGCTTGCAATTTGCGATGATGATGCTAAGCAGAGGGCATATCTTGAGGATATCGTTACCGCATGGGCGGAGAAGAACCGTCATCTGACGGAAATCAAACCATACGAAAGCGCGAAGGCATTTTTGTTTGACTGGGCGGAGGAAAAGGATTTTGATATTCTGCTCCTCGATATTGAAATGCCGGAGGTAAGCGGTATCGAGCTTGCCAAAGCGGTAAGACGTGAAAACTCCACGATACAGATTGTTTTTATCACGGGTTTTTACGAATACTTCAGTGACGGTTTTGATGTTTCCGCTCTGCACTATCTGATTAAGCCGGTGGATGCGGCAAAGCTTTGTCCGGTGCTTGATAAAGCCGTAAACAATCTCGCCTACAGGCAGCGCTCGGTACTGCTTTCTACTGCGGACGGAGAGATCAAGGTATCGTTAGCGGATATTCTGTACATAGAATCGGAAAATGTATATGTGATCGTTCATACGGTACACGGCAGGTATCGTACCCGCATGACGCTTGGAAAATTTATCGGGCAGCTGGATGAAACATTTTTCAAAGTCCACCGCTCTTTTGTAGTCGGGCTGAAATATATTAAAAAAATCACAAGAACCGACATTACCATGAGTAACGGAGACTTAGTTCCTATCAGCCGTGGGATGTATGATGCGGTTCATGCCGCACTAATCAAGCATTTATAGGAGGTTGCCATGCTTTTTGACAGACTGATTGCAAAACGGGTCGCTGCTTTTGAAAATGAAATCCTGCAGAAGTACTATGCCGAAGTGGAGAATATGTACACCAAAATGCGGGGCTGGCGGCACGATTACAGGCATCATATTCAGGCGATGAAGGTTCATGCGGCAAACAAAGAATACGATGAAATCGACCGATATCTTACGATGCTCGATGATGACCTGACCAATGTGGAAACCGTCATCAAGACCGGAAACCGTATGGCGGATGCTGTGTTAAACAGTAAGCTTTCTCTTGCGGCGGAAAAAGAAATCAAGGTAAAGGCGGAAGCAAAAATTCCGGTATCGCTTACGGTATCCGAGCTGGATTTGTGCATCTTAATCGGCAATCTGCTCGATAATGCCATGGATGCCTGCATGGAGCTTCCAAAGGAAGAACGATTAATCCGTATCTACATGGAAATGAAGGGCAACTATTTATACCTTGCCCTGACGAATACGGCCGGCGGCAAAAAAAAGAAAAGCTTTCTGACCACAAAAGGGGAAGGACATGGTCTTGGAATTTTACGAATTGACTCTATCGTAAAGAAGTACGGAGGGTACATCACAAGAGCATCGGAGGATGAAGCCTTTTCTACGGAAGTGCTGTTACCGCAATAAAGAAGTGCAGTTGACATCAGATTTTCGACATTTGGTATCAGATTGCACTTTTTCTTTTTTTACTGTGCTAGTCTATGGGCAGGAGGTGAACTATGATGTACAAAAAAGAGAAGAGTCCCAAAAAGAAGCGGAACTATACAAGGTCCGGCAGCATTGTTTGGGCACTGAAAAAGCTGTGGCGGCTGGACAAACGATTTGTTTTTTTCATTTTTGCAACGGTTCCGGTCGCTGTCATCCTGCCACTTTTAAATTCTTACTTTGCCAAAGTACTGATTGACAGCCTCGGGAGGGGGGAATCCTTTGAGACACTGACCTTTCTGGTGCTTTCTTTTACGATGGCAGGAATTCTTTTGAATCTGCTGGACAGCTATATTGAAAACAGCTGCTTTGCCAGAGTCTACTATCCTACCTCCATCTATCAGACGGAAATAGGAGAGCAGGAAAATTACTATGCCGACTATGAAACTACCGAAAAGCAGGACTTTAAGGAGATTTCGGGGCATGTGTGGGGAGATGCAACACGTGGCGACTGCGCCTTGGAGTTTCTGTGGAAGGATTTGTCGAAGACACTTACTGACGCCTTCGGGATGCTGACATACGCTTCCATTCTGCTTGTACTGAATCCGGTGATTGTCATTGTGGTTGCGTTTGTTTCGGTATTATCTTATGTTACTGCGAGATGGCAGACGGTTTATTTTGAAAAGAACAAACACAGCTGGGAGAAGGAAGAAAGAAAAAAAGGATATCTGCAGAGATTGTCCGGTGATTTTTCCATGGCGAAGGATATTAAGCTGTACGGACTGGAGGGATGGCTGGACAGCATGATGAAAGACTACCAGTCGTATCTTCTGATGTGGAAGAAGCGATGCAGCCTGCGCGGCGTGTGGGCATCCATTCTGTCAGGATTTATGACGCTGGTACAGGATGGTGTTGCTTATCTTGTGCTGCTTGGCCTTTTGCTTGACGGCGGTATTACGGTAGGTGAGTTCGTTTTCTATTTCGGACTGGTAGGCAGTATTGCCGGATGCTTAAACGGAATCATCGGTGATATCGCAAAGCTCAGTACGCGTGCCGACAAAATTGATTATTATCGGGAGTTCTATGACTATCCGAACAGGTTTCATCACGGTAAGGGCTGTGAGCTTCCTGCTTCTCCGGTAAAAATCGAGTTAAAGGATGTCCGGTACCGATATGACGGTGCAAAGGAAGATACCCTGAAAGGAATCAACCTTGTGATTGAGCCGGGAGAGAGTCTGGCACTGGTCGGTATCAACGGTGCGGGAAAGACAACTCTCATTAAGCTGATTTGCGGACTGTATACCCCTACGGAGGGTGAGATTTTAGTAGGCGGAAGAAAAATCGAAGAATACAACGTGGAAGAATATTATTCGATGATTTCTGCGGTATTTCAGGAAATCAGGGCAGTCGCCTTTACCATATTCGAGTTTGTGGCAAGCACAGATATGGAGCGAAGAACCGCAAGAGAGGATGCCATAGCCGCAATGAGGGCAGCAGGCATCTATGAAAAAGTAGAGGGACTGGCAAACGGTATGGATACGCATTTGATGAAGGGGATTTATGATGACGGAGTCGATTTTTCCGGCGGTGAGATGCAGAAGTTAGTGTTAGCCCGTGCTATCTATAAAAACGGCGCGATTCTCGTTCTGGATGAACCGACGGCAGCACTGGACCCGATTGCCGAAAACCAGCTGTATCTGAAGTACCGTGCACTGACGAAGGGCAAGACCTCCGTTTATATTTCGCACCGCTTTGCATCTACCCGCTTCTGCGACCGCATTGTTCTTTTAGAGGACGGAATCATCAAAGAAAGCGGAACGCATGAAGAACTGATGCGGCTTGGCGGCAGGTATGCAGAGATGTTTGAAGTTCAGAGCAGGTACTATAAGGAGGGAGAAGTCAATGCGTAAAGAAAGTATCACAAGACAGGCGCTTCGAAGATACAGCGCATATAATCCAAAGTATTTTCCGCTAAAGCTTTTACAGCTTCTGTTTGACAACGCTTCTCCTTATTTCAATCTCTGGATGTCATCTGAAATCGTAACGGCTTTATATGAAGGAAGAGGCAGAAAGGAACTGTATCTGCTGGTTGGAATTGCGCTGCTTGGAAATCTTTTCATCAGAATCTGTAGCGCCTTTCTTGGAAGGATGGTGAATCTGCAGGCTGAGATTCTGGATTACAGGGAAGCTGAAGCGTTGAACAGGAAAACCTTATCGTTAGATTATGATAAGCTGGAGAATCCGGAAATCAGGCAGCTAAGAAGGAAAATAACAGAAAACTCCTATGTCAACGGATATGGTGTTTACTACATGAAACTGTGTGTAGAGACGTGGATGGCAGGGGCAGTGAACATTTTATTTTCCGGGATACTGTTTGCAGAAATGCTTTCCTTTTTGGGAAGAACGGCCTTTTCCATTCAGGGGTTATTGTTTCTGCTTGCAATGGTAGTCTGTATCATGTTAAGAATTCTGTTTTCTTTTTGGAGCAGAAAAGAGTCTGCGAAGTGTAACAAAGAGATTGGTGACATGATGTTAGAGGAAAACCGTCTTGGAAGAGGATATACGATGCAGGGAATGGATAATCGTATTTATCGTCAGCAGAAGCTGGTGACTGAGCTGCACCGGAAGTGTGCCGATAAGCATCTTAAGCTGTTTTCAAAGGTAAGCAGGCGGCTGTTTGTGCGCGGGATACCGGGAGAACTCTGTGTAAAGCTGTCGGAGCTGTTTTCGTATCTGATTGTCTGCCTTTATTGTATCCAGGGGGTATTTCCGGTCGGAAGCGTGATTAAGTATGTAGGTTATCTTTCCAGAATGATAGACAGTATCACTACGCTGTTCGGGGTAAGCGGCTGGATGAAAACGAATGAAAGTTATCTTAAGGATTATCTGGACTATTTTGAGATACAAAATGACATGTATCAGGGCAGTCTTGCAGTGGAAAAGCGAAGCGATAAGAGGTTCGAGATTGAATTCAAAGATGTGAGCTTCCGGTATGCCGGGGCAAAGAAAGATGCCTTAAG
Source organism: Lachnospiraceae bacterium (assembly GCA_051880375.1). Classification (GTDB taxonomy): domain Bacteria; phylum Bacillota; class Clostridia; order Lachnospirales; family Lachnospiraceae; genus SIG299. The sequence continues at coordinate 31,602 of JBJENV010000076.1, read as the reverse complement.
AAACATCAATCTGAAACTGAAGGTCGGCGAACGTCTTGCGGTGGTCGGAAGAAACGGTAGCGGAAAGACCACCTTCATTAAATTGCTGTGCCGCTTGTATGACCCGACGGAGGGCGAAATTTACATGAATGATTTCAATATCCGGAAGTATGATTATCGTCAGTATCTTGATATTTTTTCGGTTGTTTTTCAGGATTATCATTTGCTTTCGCTACCGCTTGGAAATAATGTGGCATCCGCTGAAAGCTGGGATACGGAAAAAGCGGAACGGCTGCTTCATAAAGTGGGCTTTGGAGAGCGATATGCAGAACTGCCGAAAGGGCTGGAAACTCCGCTTTATAAGGACTTTGACGAGGACGGAGTCAATGTGTCCGGCGGTGAGGCACAGAAAATTGCAATGGCAAGAGCACTTTATCGGGATGCTCCGTTTATCATTCTCGATGAACCGACGGCAGCACTGGACCCGATTGCCGAGGCGGAAATTTATGCAAGGTTCGATGAAATAGTGGGAGACAAGACCGCAATTTATATCAGTCACCGACTGTCCTCCTGCCGTTTTTGTGATAAGATTGCCGTATTTGATGAGGGCGAGATTGTACAGGTCGGAACGCATGAGGAGCTTCTTGCGGATGAAAACGGTAAGTACTATGAGCTCTGGAATGCGCAGGCACAGTATTATCAGGAAAAGGGTGCATGATTTGGCTTTAAAAACTTGACTTGTATCGAAAAGATGAGTATAGTACAAGTATACTATAAACATAAGGTTTGATACTCGGAAAGTGAAAAAGTGATGAATATTCAATTACAGGCATGCGGCATGCTGATGCTGCTACTGCTTTACATCTTTTACAGAAGCCATAAGAAGCTCGGATTGTACACCGAAAAAATTTTCTGCCGGACGGTTCAACTGACTCTGTTGAATCTGGCGTTGGATATTCTTTCGGTTATTTTGATTGCAAGCCGGGATGTGCTTCCGACTGTTCTTGTGAACAGTGAATGTAAGCTGTATATTGCTTCTCTTATCTGGGTATCAATGTCTGCAAGATGCTATGTGCTGATAGATGCCCTGCCAAGAGAGCGACATCAGCGTATGATGAAAAAGGCGGTTTGGGCTGCCCTGCTGCAAAGCGTCATCGTATTTCTTTTCCCTATCTATATCTTTGCAGATGGTGATATCGTTTATACTTATGGACCGGCAACACTTGTTGTTTACTTTTTTGTTTTCTTAAATATCTCCGGAAGTCTGGGGACACTTTGCTTCATCCATAAGAAAATGAACGAAAGAAGAGTCTTTGCGTTTGCCTTATGGATGTTCATCTGGATTGCGGCGGCAGTAATACAGTTTTTCAACAAAGAGCTGCTGCTTGTCGGCTTTGCAAGCGCCATAGGAGTGATGATTCTGTTCGTAGTAATCGAAAACCCGGAGGAAAATATCGACAGAAGGCTGGGGTGCTTCAGCTCGTATGCTTTATCTGAGTATATCAGGCAGCAATACAGAGAAAAGCACTATGGTATCTTGGAAATTGCCTTTGCTACTTCAGATTTTATGGAAAGCCGGGACGCTCATGCTGCGGGATTGTTGCATCGGATTTTTTCGGTGACGGTAAAAAGCTCCGAGCTTCTTGCATTTAAGGGATATCATTTCTCTGTGATTATTCTTTGCAGCAATACGGATAAGCTTAGGCAGGCTGCAGCGGAGCTGGAGACTGCTTTGCAGGGAGAAGCTTCGCTTGCCCTGCTGCTTCATGCCGAATCCTTTCCGACAGCAAACGATTTGGAACATTTTCTGGAGTTTGTTCATGAAGAAACCGTCAGGGAAAACAGACAAACCATGGTTGTTGCCGATGAGTTTCTCGCAAAATACCGTGAAAAGTTTGAGATGAAGCAAAAAATCATAGAAGCCCTTAAGGAGGACAGAGTTGAGGCTTTCTTCCAACCGATTTATTCCAATCATGAACGGAGGTTTACTTCGGCAGAGGCGCTTGTACGTATCAGAGAACGCGACGGAAGTCTGCTTCTGCCGGGAAAATTTATTCCGGTGGCAGAAGAAAGCGGCTTAATTTTAGGCCTGGGAGAAAGAGTTTTTGAGAAGACCTGTCAATTTTTAAAGAGTACGGATGCAGTCCGTTTGGGTATTCAGTACATAGAAATTAACCTTTCCGTTATCCAGTGCGAGCAGTCCGATCTGGCAGAACGTCTGATTTCCATTATGGAGAAATATCAGGTACAAGCCGGATACATTAATCTGGAGATTACCGAAACGGCATCCATCAGTGCGAGAGCAACATTGCTGGAAAATATGAAAAAACTGATAGAGTATGGCGTCAGCTTTTCACTGGACGATTTCGGAAAAGGGAAGTCTAACCTGATGTATGTTGTTGAAATGCCGGTTTCTATCGTTAAGCTTGATTATGATATTATCAAGGCGTTTTTCTGTTCTGAGAAAGCGCAGCATGTGGTAAGGGCGGTCATTGGCATGGCACATGAGATGGATTTGAAACTGGTTGCAGAAGGAATAGAGGAAAAGGAAGAAAAGGATATGATGCAGCAGGAAGGAATCGATTATATTCAGGGATATTATTATGAACAGCCACTGCCGGAGAAACAGTTTTTAAAGTTTTTACAGGAAGCAAACACGGAAACAGAAGACAGATAAATAGCAGGCAGAAAAACAACAGACAGCCTTACCGGAGTATCGTCAGTGGATATCCGGTAAGGTTGTCTGACGGTTTATCTTTTACATATTCTGGAAAGCGCATAATGCAGCGGACGGAACAAAAGCAGTGCGACAACAAAATTGCCGATACCGTGTGTGATATCAAACGGCAGTCCGCTTACAATCCAGCCAAGTCCCATTTCAATGCCGCCGGTAAGAAAATACGGAACCGAACACAGCGTACCGAAAGCAAGACCGAAAAACCCACTGACCAGCGCCCAAAAAAGAGCATTCTGCTCACTTTTCAACAGCATTGTAATTCCCCACAATATCGTCCAGACATACAAATAGCAGAACCACCACATTCCAAAGCCGTACAGGATGCCTTCCAACAGTACAAATACATAGATGATGTACAATGTCTTTTTTTGAAAGAACATGGTGTACAGGATGAGAAGCAGCGAAACAAGCTCTACATTCGGAATCGGGGCGAGTGCAACCTGCGATATCAGAAGCAGTGCCGAAAGCAGGGCAATCAGGACAATATCTTTGACAGAAAGCTTCATTACCAGCCTACCGTCAGAGTAAATTCATAGTGACCGCCGTCGGTTACCGGGACGGAGTCCACACCGTAATTGGACATTTCACCGTTAATGGTCAGACACCACCATTCCTGATTGGCATCGTTTGCCGTAACACCGTTTACCGTTGTAACGAAAAAGCCGTAATCGCTTTCGCTTCCTCCGATAAGTCCTTTTGCTAAGAGAGCATCACCTAAAAATTCCGCATCGGTCTTTACGGTGTGCGAGGTGGATGTGCCGTCCGCAAGAACGACTTCCAGTGTAAATTCTTTTTTGCCCTCTGTGCCTTGTGGGCGGAGTACAAAATAAAGCACTCCGAGTAACGCAACAACTACGACAAATATCGCAGCAAGCGCTACAAGTTTTTTCTTGTTGTTTTTCTCCATGTTTTAATCTCCTTTACCAAATCCTCGTGGCTGAGTTATTTTTGCGTTTTGAGCAGGTCTTCTGACTTACGCATTTTACCGGCAGTATCTGCCGGAATCACACCGGTTTGCCTTCCCAAAGGGGTTCCGTTGCCTTCAGTGACCAAATCTAAAAAGCTCGTAAATCAAGCTCTTTAGATTACATAAACCGGTGCTGCTCGCTTACAGCGGCGGGACCGTACAGGACTTGCACCTGTTTCCCTATTATGTCTGCCTGCCGAACCGGCAGCAGACCACTCAAAATCGTTCCAAAGTATAGCACGATGGAAAGAGAAAGTCAAATTTCGCTGTTTGGGGCTTGCTATATCTTCAATGTTAAGTGTATAATCTTCGTAAAGGGCGGAGTAAGCCTAAAGCAATGCCCTTTACGGAGGGCGAGGAGCCAAATGGCGTTCTTAATAGCAGTAGGAGGTATTTCTTATGTGTTATACAATTGAAGAAATTCGCAATAAAGTGACGCCTATTGCCAAAGCATATGGTATCAGAAGGATGAGCCTGTTTGGCTCCTATGCAAGAGGAGAGGCAAACGATGACAGCGATGTAGACATATATATTGAAAAAGGGAAATTAAAAAGTCTGCTCCAATACTTTTCTTTTATAGATGAACTGGAGAAAGAACTGGAATGCCATGTTGATGTAGTCACAACCGGAATCAGTGATGTAACATTTTTAAAGCATATTACCGAAGAGGGGGTATTGCTGTATGAGGAACACTGATGCTTCAATTTTAAGAAAAATGATACAATATTGCATGGATGTTGATTGCTTAATGAAACGTTTTAATCAAAGCTTTGAGAGTTATCAAAAAGATATTTCATTTCAATATTCATGTAATATGTGCATTATACAGATCGGGGAACTGGTAGGGAGATTGTCTGATGATTTTCTTGAAGAACATAATGAAATTCCGTGGCATGCCATGAAAGCAATGCGAAACCTGCATGCACATGACTATGAAAATGTCGACTTGGAAATTGTTTGGACTACTCTGTGTGAGGAAATTCCGGAACTTCGGCAACAACTTGAAAAAATTTTATTTTAGGAGGTATTTGGCGTGAAAATTTCAAAGAAAAGCTTTGGCACAACAAAAAAGGGAGATCAGGCAACGTTATATGTTTTGGAGAATTCCAACGGAATGCAGGTAACGGTAACGGATTACGGTGCGTGTGTGGTCAACATTTTAGTACCGGACAGAAACGGAAAGCTGGCAGATGTTGCACTTGGCTATGATGATGTCAGGGGATACGACGAAAACGGTACATACTACGGTGCTTTTATCGGAAGAAACGGAAACCGTATTGCAAATGCTTCGTTTACGTTAAACGGCGTCACCTATGAGCTAGACAAAAACGACGGCAAAAACAATCTGCATGGCGGCTTTGTCGGCTATAACAACATGATGTATGAGGCAGAGTGCTTTGAGGAAGAGGATGCGGTTTCGGTGGAACTGTCCCGCTTAAGTCCGGATGGGGAACAGGGCTTCCCGGGAAATCTGGATATTACGGTAACCTATACGTTAACGGAAGATAACGAGCTTGTGATTGAATATCTTGCGGTTTCGGACAAGGATACCGTTGTCAATCTGACAAACCATTCGTTCTTTAATCTTGCCGGTCATGATTCCGGTACAATTTTAAATCATAAGGTATGGATTGATGCGGATTACTTTACACCGACCGATGACACTCTGATTCCGACCGGAGAACTCCGTTCCGTGGAAGGTACTCCGATGGATTTCAGAACCGAACAGAGAGTCGGCGACAGAATTGATGCAGATTATGAGCCGCTTCGTCAGGCGGGCGGTTATGACCACAACTATGTACTGAACAATTCAGGAGAGGACGTAGAGCTTGTGGCAAGCTTATCCGATCCGGACTCCGGAAGAAGAATGGAAGTTTATACAGACCTTCCTGGAATGCAGCTGTATGCCGGTAACTTTATCGACGGCAAGGCAACCGGCAAGGGTGGCAAGGTCTATCAAAAGCGCGAGGGCATCTGCTTTGAGACACAGCTGTTCCCGGATGCGTGCAACGAAAAGGAATACTTCAAGTCATCCGTAGTCAAGGCATATCAGGAATATGAAACCGTGACGGTTTATAAGTTTTCGGTAGATAAGTAACAGGAAAGGGGAAGGGTGTTTGGCTTCCATGGACACCGCAAGGATAAGATGAAATGGAATAGCAGAATAAAACGGACGATTGCCGTATTACTTTCGGCAGTCATGCTGCTTTCGCTGACCGGCTGCCGGCTGTTTGAGTCGGAGACGGAAAGAGCACAGAGAGAATTTAACGAATATTGTGATGAACTGTTTTTAGAAATGCTTGGTGATGATACCATGGCGATTAATTTTACGCTGGCAGAGCCGGAAAAATATGGTATCAAGCTGGAAGAGTATACGCTGGGTGAATTCACGGTGGACTGTATAGAAGAAAGCGAGCAGTGGATTACGGATACTTTGGAGGAACTGAAAGAGTTTGATGCCACACTTCTTACCGAACGCCAGCAGCTGTCGCTTGATACGCTGACTGCGTATTTTGAAAAGCAGGACGCATATCGCGGTTACTACCTGTTATCAAATCCGTTTACAACGAATACGGGAGTGGCGGCGAATATGGGAATCAATTTTATCGAGTATATCATGGATGACGAAGAGGATGTAGAGTCGTATCTTGACCTGCTAAAGGATACGAGACGATATGTCGGACAGATACTGGATTTTGTCCGCCAGCAGTCGGCGGAAGGCTACTTTATGCCCGATACTTGTGTTGATAAGAATATAGAAATCTGTCGGAATTATCTGGATGCAGAAATCAGCCCGATGATTGTTTCCTTTGAGGAAAAGCTTGCAGCGCTTGATTTGCCGGAAGAAAAAAAGAAGGAATACATAGCGACAAACGAGCAGTATGTGGCAGAGTATTTTAATGCAACCTGTCAGGATATCATTGATACGCTTTCCGAGTTGAAGGGAACCGCAACCAATCAACTGGGGCTTTGCTATTTTGAAAACGGGAAGGAATATTATTCGGCAATTGTAAAGGAAAAAACCTCGACGGATATGGAACCGGAAGAAGTTATACAGCTTCTGGAAGATGAAATGGACCAGCTGTTTATCGACTATCAGAACCTGTACTATTCCAATCCTGACCTGCTTGACCAGTATATGAATCTGGATATCGGAATGAACTCCGCCGAGGAGATTCTTACGTTTCTGGCGGAGAATGTAAGCAAGGAGTTTCCTGAACCGTATACAAAGGAATTTGTGATGCAGTACCAGAGCAAGGGAGCTGAAATCGACGGCACACTGGCATACTATCTGACCGCAAGGCTGGATGATCTGAATTATAATTCAATTAAAGTAAACGCATCTGCATTTCAGGATGATTATACTTTAATGTACAGTACGCTGGCCCATGAGGGTTTTCCGGGACATCTCTACCAGTATACGGGCGTATTCTCAAATGAAGACATACCGGATGTCTGTAAGCTGCTTGACTTTATCGGCTTTACCGAGGGCTTTGCCGAGTATGCTGGAGACCGGGCTTATGTACTCGCAGGCTGCAGCGAGGAGCTTACCGAACTGATGGTACTGGATAATATGTATGGTTATATTCTGCAGGGGAGAATAGACCTTGGAATCCATTATGAAGGCTGGGACAAAGAAGACTGTGCAGCGTATTGTGCAGAGTACGGAGTGGACAGCGAAACTTCAGATTATGTATTTGATATCACTTTGTCTGACCCGGGACTTATACTCCCTTATGCGGTAGGGCATATTAAAATGCGTGCTCTGAGAGAAGAGGCAGAAACCGAGCTTGGAGATGCATTTGACGCGGTGGAATTTCACCGGTTAATTCTTACTACCGGTCTTGTTACCTTTGAAATCATGGAGGAAGAACTGAATCAGTATATAGAGATGAAAAAGGCGGAAAACGTACAGTAAAAACGTTTTCATACAAACTACACAAAACAGACGGAAGAAAATTGGCGAATAGGAAGATTACGAAATAACAGATGCCATGCTATAATGGAACTAAACTGATAAAAACGTTTTTATCGGTAAGGGTTCATGATAGCATGGCATTTTGTTTATTACGGAAAGGTATGGTAGGAATATGGGAAAAGCGAGAAGAAAATTTGAACGAATAGCAGCGCTGTTTTTTACGGCGGTGTTTCTGTTCATCGCAGCGGTAAGCGGTACCGCCTGCGCAAGACCGGCGTCATCCGGTCAGCAGGAACCGACGCCGGTTCCGCAGGCGGATAAGAGCGTTTATATGGATGCGTCCCGGCCGGTTACAGAGCGTGTGGAGGCGTTGCTTGCGCAGATGACACTGGATGAGAAGCTTGCACAAATGGTGCAGCCGGAGCAGAATGAGGCGGCAGGCGGGGCATCGCCGGAGGATGTAAAAAAGTATGGCATTGGTTCTGTCTTAAGCGGCGGAGGCTCTGCTCCGGCAAGCGGAAACAGCGCAAAGGACTGGCAGGAGCGTGTGCTTGCATATGAGCTGGCGGCGCTGGATACCAGACTTGGAATTCCGCTGCTGTATGGTGTGGATGCGGTGCATGGACACAACAATGTGGATTCTGCGGTTATTTTTCCGCATAACATCGGCCTTGGCGCGGCAGGAGAGGAAGAACTGGCAGAATGTATCGGCGCAGCGGTCGCAGAAGAAATCCGGGCAACCGGAATTCTGTGGACGTTCGCACCGACGGTCGGACTTCCGTACAACGAGCGCTGGGGCAGAACCTATGAATGCTTTGGTGAGGAAGCAGAACTGGTGTCGAGGCTCGGCGCAGCTTATATCCGCGGCTTTCAGGGAAATGACCTGACTGCGGCAGATGCGGTGATTGCAACAGCAAAGCATTACATCGGAGAAGGTCAGACGGAACATGGTGTCAATCAGGGGAATGTGACCATGGAGGAAGCCGAATTTGAGGTATTGCTTCAGTCGGAGCTGTTGGAGCCGTACCGTGCAGCGGTAGAGGCAGGCGTGCGGAGCGTTATGGTGTCCTACAACAGCATTCAGGGACTGAAGTGCCATGAAAACAATACCCTCATTACCGAAGTACTAAAGGGTGAGCTTGGTTTTACCGGCATTGTAGTCAGCGATTACAACGGAATTGACCAGGTGCAGGGAGCAACCTATGCGGAAAAGGTCAAGGCGTGCGTGAACGCCGGCATGGATGTGTTTATGGAGCCGTATGACTGGAAGACATTTCTGCGAGAGTTAAAGAAGCTGGTGGAAAACGGTGAGGTTTCCATGGAGCGGATTGATGACGCGGTACGCAGAATCTTAACCGTAAAGTTTGAGCTTGGCTTATTTGAAAAGAGTGCGGAAACGTTAAAAGCCGAGGCGGACGAGATGTTAGAAAACTTTGGCAGCGAAGAACACAGAGAACTTGCAAGAGAGGCAGTCAGAAAGTCGCTTGTGCTTTTGAAAAATGACAATCCTGAGGTCTTTTCTGTGCTGCAAAGTGCAACGAACCTTCAGGTGGTCGGAAGAAAGGCAGATGACATCGGTGTACAGTGCGGAGGCTGGACCATCAGCTGGCAGGGCGCCGAGGGCGACATTACCGAAGGAACTACGATATTAGAGGGAATCCGCGAGGTCGCAGGCGAGGAGGTCACCGTGGAATTCAGTTCCCGCGGCAAGGTGTCCGCGGAGGCGGAGGCCGTCATTGTCGTGGTCGGCGAAACTCCGTATGCGGAAACAAACGGTGACGTATCGGCGTCAAAGCTGAAGCTTTCGGAAGAGGACAAAAAGGTCATTCAGACGGTGCTGGAAACAAAGGCGGAAAACAATCCCGATGTGCCGGTGATTCTGATACTGCTTAGCGGCAGGCCGGTTACGATTGCAGAGGAGCTTGACGCGGCAGACGCAATTGTGGCGGCGTGGCTTCCGGGAACCGAGGGCGCAGGCATTGCCGATGTGCTGCTTGGCGATTATGAGTTTAGCGGCACGCTTTCTTATACGTGGCCGTGGTACGCACAGGATATTGAAGAAAAGTTTACCGATGACTCCAAGGTACTGTTTGTAAGAGGCACCGGCCTGAGAAAGAACGGCAGCAGTATTTTTAACTACGGCACGGTGGAAATCGGTGAGGCACCGGAAGCGCCGCAGGAAGCGGCCGGGGCTGTTTATATCGGGGAAGGCATTGATCTTGCGGCTTCGGATTATGTGATAGAGGCAGAATGGAGAAACGGCGATTCCTACGTGGTAGAGGAAGGAACGGACGGAGAGGTGATTTACATGGACAACTGGAGTACGCAGTGGGCAAATACGAAGTGGAACGTATTCGTTCCGCAGAGCGGAAGTTATGTCCTGCACTTTAAGATTGCGGCAGAAAAGGCGGTTAAGGGCGTAGCGCTTTACTACAATACGCCGTATATCACGGACGACGGAAATGCAAACCGTACCGAGCTTACCATTCCGGCAACCGGAGGCCTTAGCGAGTACGGAGATGTGACGCTTGCAGTGGAATTGTCGGCAGGTCTGTACGAATTTAAGCTGATGGCAACAAGTGCGGGGGCGAGGTTCCGCCTGGACAGTGTGACCTTTGAACCGATAGAGGTTTCCGGGGAAACCGTAAATACCGCTCCTGTAGAATATCACTCCGAAGGAGAGATACTGGCAGAGGGTGTTGTAAAGGGATGGGCAACCGAGGCAGTAAAGCCTGCGGACAGCAGCTGGTATCAGTCTCCGATGGACATTCCGTATTTTCTGACAAAGCTTCCGGCACTTGATATTACGACGGTGGATACGCAGGAACTCTTTACGATTTCCATAGATCCGAATATCACGTATCAGACGATGCTCGGTATCGGTACTTCCATGGAGGAATCGACGGTAAATCATCTGAAGGAACTGGAGCCGGAGGTGCGGCACGAGTTTATCCGATATCTGCTTGATATGGAAAACGGCGCAGGCATGACGCTGTTCCGCCTGACAATCGGTACGGCAGATTTTACGGCACAGCCGTTTTATACTTATTATGACGCCGCGGAGCTGACCGGGGAAAACACGGTAAACGGAGCACCGGACTGGTATAACGAAACCGGAAACGGCTTTTCTGTTCAAAAGGACATTGATTATCAGATTATCGCGACGGTGCAGGAAATATTAGAGGTTGCCGAGGAGCTTGGAGTACGTGAGGAAATCCGCTTTTTTGCTTCTCCTTGGACGCCGCCGGGCTGGATGAAGCAGCAGACGGCAAGCAGCAGAAGCTATGCGGATAATGAGCTTTTGCTGAAGGGCGGCAGGCTGTCCGACGAACACATTGATGATCTGGCGATGTATTATGTGCGTTATCTGGAGGAATATAAAAAGCTGGGCATTGATATTGATGCGATAACACTGCAGAATGAGCCATTACTTGAGATTGATTATCCGAGCTGTGCGGTAACCGCCGAGCAGGAGGGAAAGCTTGCAGTGGCAATCAGGGAAAAGCTTGCGCAGAGTGAGATTTTAGCAGACTGTGACATTAAGCTGTGGGCGTATGACCACAATCCGGACAGTGCAGTAAACTATGTAACGAAGCTTTTCTCAGTAGAGGGAGCAAAGGATGCCGTTGACGGGATTGCTTTTCATGATTATTCCGACCCGATTTCCGCTATGTCCGAACTTTCGGATACGCTGCTTGACGATACACAGACCGTGGCACTGACCGAACGCTCTGTCTGGGGAACGCAGGGAGCAGACCGTATGCTGCAGTACTTCAGGAACGGTGCAATCAGTTATAATGCATGGGTGACAATGCTGGACAGCAAAATTTCCAAACATCAGTGGGTTGGTACGCCGGGACCGACACTGTTTGTGCGGGACTGGCAGAGTACGGACGATTACTGGGCAACACCGGAGGTTGGAATCATAGGACAATTTTCGCGCTTCGTGCGTCCGGGCGCAGTGCGTATCGAATCCGATTACGGGGATGCAGCGCATGTGACAAGTGCGGCATGGCGTTCGGCAGAGGGAGAAAGGATCGTTGTGGTTTTAGTGAACCAGACTGCATTGCCTCAGCCGGTGAAGCTTGTATTTGAAGAAAAGCAGGTACTTGCGGTAGTTCCGGCAAAGCAGGTAGTGACATATGAAATACCGTGCGAATGATAAAATTGCAAGTGATAAAAATTGCGAATAGTAAAAATGAGTGATAAAATATAGCAGAAGCCGACAAAAAGCGTTGCAGAATCGTATATGGTATAGGAGAGGAGGTCTCTGCTGTCATGACAGAAGCTTTTACCCCTGCGGGAAAAGAATTTGAAGAGTTTTATGAGCGGCATTATAAGGCAGTATACCGGCTATGTTATACCTATATGAAGAATTCCTTTGATGCAGAGGACTGTACGGAGGATACGTTTGTGCGGGTACTTTCCGGAAGCTATTCCTTTGAAAATGAGCAGCACGAGCACAGCTGGCTGATGGTGACGGCGGGGAATGTGTGTAAGGACCGTCTGAAGCACTGGTGGAGGCGCAAGGTGGAGCCTGTGGAGGAATACGAAGAAACCTTAAGCGAACCGGAAAGAGAGCCGGATGAAACATTAGAAGCAGTGCTGGAGCTGCCGACAAAGTATAAGGAAGTTGTTTATCTGCATTATTATGAAGGATATCAGACAGAGAAAATTGCCGCTATGCTGAAACGACCGGCATCTACAGTGAGAAATCAGCTGAGGGATGCCAGAATAAAGCTGAAACAGCGCCTGGGAGGTGATTTCTTATGAGTAAACGGACGGTAAAAGAAGCCTTTGATACCCTTCAGCCGGAGGCTGCAAAGGACCGGATGTACCGGAATATACAGAAAAAAGCGGCGAATCAGCGGAGCAGCACAGACAGAATCAGAATGACTGTGAGGAAGCTTGCTCCTGTGGCTGCCTGCCTTCTGTTATTGCTTGGAGGCGGAACAGTACTATTATTAAACAGGAATAAGACAGTGGTGGAGGAACCGCCGGTTTTGATCGGAAACCCGTATTACGAGATTAAGCAGCCGGAAGAGTTTGCAGAGTTTGGGCTGCCGGTTCTTCGCGTACCGGAGACAACGAAAGAAGCTTCTTACTATGTCATCTCTGGGGAGACAGCGGAAGCAAGATTTTTAGCAGGCGACAGAACCTATACTTACTCTGCGGCAAAAACGAAAAGCGATTTCTCGGGGGTATACGGTGAAATCACGGAAAGCGAATTGCTTTCAGCAAACTATGAGGTTTTGCTGGAGACAACCAAAGAGGGCTTTTGGAAAGCTTCATGGAGTGACGGTGTATACTATTATTACCTTTGCAATACGGACGGAGCGACACGGGAGGAGATAGAGCAGATAATCGCTTCTCTGCTACAATAAAATTAGTACAGAAATCATAAAAATGTCGGGAACAAAGCGAAAACAAAAAAAGTTTTGCGTTGTCCCGACATTTTTATGGTCCGGTTCGTATGAAGTAATAGAGAAAGAAAAGAAAGGAGAACAGAAATGAAACGAATTTTCTCTATTATGTTAGTAATGATGTTTTTTACCATGGCTGCCTGCGGCACAAAGAAAGAGGAGGCAAAGGAGGTTACTCTGACGGCACCGGAGCTGCTGGAGCAGTTAAAAGAGGCTCTTGGCGAAAGCTACAGCTGCGATACGGCGGATGATGAAACACAACTGGAGAATTATTTTGGACTGGACTTATCGAAAATCGACAGCTATGCTTCCGAAAGTAATGCGATGTATATTGACCAGTCCAAAGCAATCATTTTGAAGGTTCAGGACGGCTATGCGGAGGAAGCGGCAGAGTGCTTAAGAAAGTCGTATGAACAGACGGTTAATTTTTCGCAGATGTATCATATGGACGTCCACCGGGTAGGGCAGGCCAGATTGTTTGTACAGGGAAATTATGTGGCACTGTTGATTTTAGGTCAGCAGGGAGACTATGAAGCAAGCGAAGAAGAACAGGCAAAGTTTGCTCTTGCGGAATATGAAAAGGTGGATGCCGCATGGAAAGAAATCTTCGGTGTCCTTCCGGAAAATCAGGCAGTAAAGCAGACAAATACGGCAGGATAATAACAACATATTATTCTTGAAAAGAAACCTCGTATCGTGTAAAATACAGTTTGGAATAAAAATATACGATGGAGGTTAGGAGTTATGAAAACAAAGTTAGGAATTTCCACAGCACTGTTGGCAGCAATCGCTTATCTTATGGGTCTGTTTTCCGGCTATGTTGCACTTGCTATTATCGTCGGTTACATACTGCTCTGTGAGAGCGATGCATGGTTAAGAAAAGCAGCAGTCAAGGCAGTCGTTATCTGCATTGTCTTTTCTGTTGTGGTTTCCCTGCTTAATCTGGTACCGGGACTGTTCGGAATTATTGATGATGCCTGCAACATCTTTGACGGTTCATTCAACCTTTATGTTGTAACAAGAATCATCACTTTCTTAGTTTCGATTCTGAACTTTGCCGAGAAGCTTCTGCTGTTATTCCTTGGCTTTAAGGCATTAAAGAATCAGGATGTTGCAATTCCGGAGCTGGATAAGTTTCTGGATAAGCATATGAACTAGGTGCTACAGGCTTATAACAAATGAAAGCAAGACGATTCCTGCAGCTTTACTTCTAGAGTTGCAAACGGAAAATGGCATACAGAAAGGGACGATGTGTTAGCCCTTTCTGTATGCCATTTTTGTTCCTTTTACTTCACCGTCTCAATTTTAATCGTATCCGTGTTTCCTGTCTGCCCATTAATCAACCCGCCGGTCAGCACAACATTGTCGCCGCTCTTTAGACCAAAAAGCTTTTTTGCCTGACGAACGCCGTGATAGAACATGACCTCCACAGAAGTAAATTCTTCGCTTAATACCGGTGTTACGCCCCAGCTTAAATTCAGTTTTCTCCAGACACGCTCGGAGGTTGTCATGCCCACAATCGGCATCGGACAACGGAAACGGCTGACCATTCTGGCGGTGCGTCCGCTGATGGAGCTGGCTACGATACATTTGGCATTGACATCAATCGCCATGGCGCAGGTACCGTGGGAAACGGCATCCAAATTATTACGGATAGAGAACTCAGTATTGCGGAAACGGTTGATATAATTGATGTCCTTTTCCGTATATTCCGCAATCTCTTCCATATTTTTCACGGCGGCTACCGGATATCTGCCTGCCGCGGTTTCGCCGGACAGCATAACCGCAGAGGTACCGTCATAGACGGCATTTGCCACGTCGGAAATTTCGGCTCTGGTCGGGCGCGGATTGTGAATCATGGATTCTAACATTTCCGTTGCGGTAATGACTCTGGTGCCCATCAGACGGCACTTATTAATCAGGTACTTCTGAATGGCAGGAAGCTCCACAAACGGAACCTCTACGCCAAGGTCACCTCTGGCAATCATAATGCCGTTGGCAATCTCGCAGATTTCCTCAATATGGTCGATGCCGGAGCGATTTTCAATCTTTGCGATGACATCAATGTCCTCTCCGCCGTTTGCATCGAGAAATCCGCGCAGGTCCAGCATATCCTGCTTGGTGGAAACAAAGGATGCAGCCACAAAGTCCACACCGTTCTGAATACCGAACAGGAGGTCTTTTTTGTCCTGCTCGCTTAAATAATCCTGCTTTAACACATGATTCGGAAAGTTCATGCTCTTACGGTCGGAAAGCTCTCCACCGTTGATTACGGTACAAATGGCGTCGTTTTTCTTTAACTCTTTTACTTCAAACACGACAAGACCGTTGTTTACCAGAATAGTATCACCGACAGAAAGCTCCTTGATGAGATTTTTATAAGTAACCGAAACTCTTGTTTCATCGCCTACAATATCTTCTGTCGTAAAGGTAAAGGTAGCTCCGTCCGCAAGCGTCACCTTCTTGTTTTCAAAGGTCTTGATTCTGTATTCCGGCCCTTTGGTGTCTAACATAATGGCAATCGGAAGATTCAGCTTTTCACGTACCTTCTTAATCAGGTTGATTTTGTTCTGCTGCTCTTCATGGGTGCCGTGGGAAAAGTTGAGTCTTGCCACGTTCATACCGGCTTCGCACATTTTGGTTAAAACTTCTTCGTTCTCGCTTGCCGGTCCGATGGTACAGATGATTTTTGTTTTTCGCATACTGTTTCCTTTCTTTCTGATCTATTTTCATTATAGGTTACCGATGTGATTAGTATTCCCATGTTTCTCCACGGGAAAACCCTCCTTATTGTAACAGATGAAAGCGCTTTCATCAATCTTATTTTTCGTTAAGATTTTGATATATTGATGAGACAGAAACATTGCAACTATGTTATAATGGAGATAACAGAGACAGGAGATGGCCTTTAAATCAATAAGTCTATCCTTTTGGCTAGTTTACTTCTATTGCTCCGGTCGGGTATAATATGATAGAATAGGGCAAACAAGGTCATGAAGGGTTTGGTTTGCCGGACTATAACGGGAAATCGGTGCGGAAAGGAGAGCTTTATGTCGGAGAAAAAACTACATAAGCCGGTTGCAGATGCATACTATGTGCGACCGCGGGCGGCATGGGAGCAGATGAAGGCGGCCCAGAATACCCGGCAGACGGTATATATCTACGGTGCTTCGGGAACCGGCAAGACCTCCTTTGCGGCGGACTTTTTTGCCAGAAAACGTTACTATTATGCTTCGGTAGCCGATACCGGAATTGCGGAGATATCCGGGGCGGTGCCGGAGAAAGCAGATGCGGAACATGAAACATTAAATGCACAGACGATTCTTGTGATAGATGATTTGCATCTGCTGGAAACGCAGGAGGATCGAAGCGCCTGCGGGCAGCTGATAGAGAAACTGAGCGCCAGAAAGGATGTCTGGCTGATTCTGATTTCCAGAGCTCCGGTGCCGAAATGGTTAAAATCCGTCTTTGTCCGGTATGTTTTTGTGACAATCGGGGAAGAAGCGTTGTGCCTGACAGAACAGGAGCAGGAGAAATACCTGGAGAAATGGGAGTTGTCTCCTACAGAAGCTGCATGTAAAAGAATACGGGAACTGGGCAATGGGCACCCTCTGTATCTTCGGATTGTGGTGATGAGGCTAAAGAGTATTCCGGAGGAAGAAAACGCAAAGGACAGAGAAGGTGCAGAGCTTCGTGCCATTGAGGAATCCAGAAAGGATTTGTGGGATTATGCCGAAGTCCATGTGTATGACCAGTGGAGTGTGGAACTGCAGGAGTTTCTGGAGGCGGTATCCATTGTGGAACAGTTCGACTTACAGATGGCGCAGCAGCTAACAAAGAAAAAAGATGCAGGGAAGCTGATTCAGAAGGCGCAGGAGATGGGGAGCTTCCTGATGGAACGCAGGGAGAACGAACGGAGCATCTATGAACTGAGAACTCCCATGAAATATTCCATGCGTCGGAGGATTTCTGGGAAATATTCACAGGATTATCTCAAGGAATTGTATTACAGTGCGGGAAACAGCTATGAAATGGAAGGAAATGTGCGGGAAGCACTTAGAATGTATGAAATGTGCCACAGCGAAGAGGGCATTTCCCGGATATTAATTGAGAACATGCGAAGAAATCCGGCATCGGGAGAGTATTTTGAACTGAGACGCTACTATCTGGCACTTCCGGAAGAAAAGATAAAGGACAGTGTGGAGTTAATGGCCGGGATGAGTATGTTACAGTCCCTGCTTTTGAATGAAGAAGAAAGTGAGCGCTGGTATCAGGAACTTCTTTCCTATGCAAAAGAAAAGACCGGAGGCATGAAAAGAGAAGCAGAAGCCAGACTTTTATATCTGGACATTGCTCTGCCGCAAAGAGGAACCGTTCGGATGACAGACCTGTTAAAGCAGGCGGGAGTGCTTCTGACAGAAAGAAAGATGGTTTTGCCGGAATTCTCCGTTACCAGCAATCTTCCCTCTATGATGAACGGAGGAAAGGATTTTTGTGAATGGAGCAGAAAGGATAAGGAACTGGCAAAGACCATCGGAAAGGTCATAACTCTGGTGCTTGGCAGATATGGAAAAGGGTTGGTGGATATTGCCCTTGCAGAAAGCTTTTTTGAAAAGGGCGGGGACGATTATGAAGTAGCAGCTCTCGCAGGCAGGGGAAGGATGCAGGCGGAAAGCGGCGGAAAGACGGAGCAGGTCTTTGTGGCAGTAGGAATTTTAACGCAGCTGTCCATGCTCAATAACCGGATGGAGGATGCCATGGATATGCTGGAGAGCTTTCGACAGGTGGCAGAACAGGAAGCACCGAAGCTCTTACCGAATATCCGTGCCATGTCGGTAAGAATGGATTTATATACCGGAAGAATCAGTGATGCGTATCAGTGGCTGGAGGAAGCGCCGGATGAGGATGCAGAGTTTAACTGCTTGGAACGATACCGTTACCTGACCAAGGTGCGGGTATATCTGGCGGCCGGACGGAAAGAAAAGGCACTGCTTTTACTGGACAAGCTGTATTTCTATGCAGAAAAAATGCACAGGACCTACATAACAATAGAAGTAATGCTGCTGAAAGCCATTGCCCTGTACCGTATAGGAAAAGAAGGCTGGCAGGAGACTTTGCAGGAAGCGGTGACAAGAGCAGAGGATTATCACTTCGTGCGGATTCTGACAAGAGAAGGAGTAGCACTCCGGGAGCTTTTCAAAGCCGGTACGGTGACTTGGAAAGATACGGATTTTAAAAAGCAGGTTATGAAGGAATGTGAACAGATGGCAGGCTTTTACCCGGCTTATCTGAAGGAAAAGCAGGAGGGAAATGTGATTTTGAGCGATAAGGCACTGAAAATCCTGCGTTTTCAGGCGGAAGGCATGTCTGTGGAAAAAATTGCAGAACAGCTCGGACTGTCCAAAGCCGGAGTAAAATATTACAATCAAGAAACGTATAAAAAACTGGGTGTAAACAATAAGGCTGCTGCGGTGACAGAAGCCAGAAAACGGAAACTGCTTTAAAGCAGAATTCAGGAAAGGATGGAGAAAAATATGAAGACAATATTAGTTGTGGATGACGATGCAATGAATTTAAAGATGGCGAGATTTGTGCTGGAGCAGAATCGTTATTGGGTGATAACCGCATCCTCCGGCATGGAGTGCTTATCACTTCTGCAGAGCAAATCTGTGGACCTGATTTTGCTGGACGTTGAGATGCCGGTTATGAACGGTATCAAGACATTGGAGCATATCAGGGAACACAAAGAGTTTGAAAGCATACCGGTTATATTTCTGACAGCAGATGCAACGGAAGATACCGTGATTACGGCAGGAATGCTTGGAGCTGCCGGATATGTGAAGAAGCCTTATATGCCTAAGGATCTTTTGGAAAGGGTGGAGAAGGTTCTGAACTGATAGAAGGAATCGCCCTTTCCATTGAGCCATTTTACTGATTTACAGAGAATGAAAAGAAAGTACGGTTGGAGGAGACTCAATGAAAAAGATTTTGACGACAATACTGATATTCGTAGGTATCATTGTTGCAGGTATTTTTTTGATACACAGTAAACAGCAGGAAACGGATGTTACAAAGACGCAAACGAAGGTCGGTTTTATCTTAAACGGTAAGCTGGATGACCATAGCTGGGGTGAGTCTCATTACAACGGAATGGAGATCAGTGCAAGGGAATTGAACCTGAATGTGATATACAAAGAAGAGATTCCGGAGAATGAGAACTGTGTGGAAATAATAGAGAGCTTAATTGCAGACGGATGTAAAATTATCATATGTAATTCTTTTGGCTATGGCGAATGGGAATTAAAGTGTGCAAAAGAGCATCCCGAGATTTATTTCTTCCATGCAACCGGTGTGGAAGAATCAGATAATCTGGCTACTTATTTTGGACGAATCTATCAGATGCGGTATTTAAGCGGAATTGTGGCAGGAATGCAGACAGAAACGAATGAGATCGGGTATGTGGCAGCTTTTCCGATTGCAGAGGTAAACAGAGGAATCAATGCTTTTACGCTGGGAGTCCGGCTGGTAAATCCGGAAGCAACTGTTTATGTAAAGTGGAGCAATTCATGGGTAGGAGAAGAAGAGAATGCAAAGGCGACAAATGAATTGATAGGAGAGCACAATATTGATGTGCTTGCCATGCACACGGATGCAATGTCACCTTTGAAAATTGCGGATGAAAACGGAATATGGACGATTGGCTATAATGTGGATAACAGTGAACAGTTTCCGGACACCTATCTGACCGCCCCAATCTGGAACTGGGAAAATTTCTACGAACCGAGAATTTTAGAGTGTTTGCAGGGAAAGTTTCAGGGCATTCATTATTGGGAAGGAGTGGAAACCGGCATTGTGGATCTGGCACCTTTTACAGAGAATGTAAAACCGGAAATAGCAGAAAAGGTGGAAGAAGAAAGGTTGCGTTTAATGAGCGGAACCTTTGATGTGTTTTATGGACCGATTACGGATAATGAGGGGAAGGTAAGAGTAAAGGAAGGACAAAGCATGACAGATGACAGCATGTTAAATGATTTCTTCTGGTACGTAGAGGGGGTAGTGATAGATGAAGCTGAATAAGGAAAAACGAATTGCATTATTGATTGTGCTTGGAGCATTGCTGGCAATTTTGGTTACAGTACTGCTTTTTATGGGAAAAACATTCTCTAGAAAAGAGAAAATCGGCTTTATCATGACGGGAAGCATTGGGGAAGAAGGCTGGAACGGGATGCATTATAAAGGAGTGTCAGCAGCCTGCAATAATTTGAATGTGGAGCTTTTCGTAAAAGAAAACATAAAAGAGTTTACGGGAAAATGCGGACCGGCAATAGAAGAGCTTGTGAGTCAGGGATGCAGGATGATAATTTTGTCAAGCTATGGTTATGCAGAGGAAGTGAAGGATATCATAGAAAAATATCCGGAGGTTTCCTTTTATAATAATTCCTTTGACTATCACGCAGATAATGTAACCTCCTATTTTCCCAGAATATATCAGGCACGTTATCTGGCAGGAATTGTAGCAGGAATGCAGACAAAAACAAATCAGATTGGCTATGTGGCAGCTATGCCGACCAGTGAAGTGAATCGTGGAATCAGTGCATTTACGTTAGGAGTAAGACGGGTGAATCCGGATGCAGTTGTTACGGTGGCATGGAGTAATGCATGGGACAACGAGGAAGAAGAAAGAAGACAGGCAGACAATCTCATCGAACATAAAGGAGTGGATGTCATCACTTATCATCAAAATCAGGCTTATGTGGCAGAAGAAGCAGAAAAAGCAGGGATTTATTCGATTGGTTACCATCAGAGTCTGGAAAACTGTTCTGATAAATACCTGACGGCGGTTGTGGGAGACTGGGAACTGACCTATGAGGCAATCATCAGACAGTATTTGAGAGGAAATTCAGCAGATATCAAGATATATTGGGTAGGCATAGATGAAAATGCGGTGAAGCTGACTGATTTTTCTGCTGCTGTTTCAGAAGACATAAAGGCAGAAGTTATCCGGGCAACGAATGAAATATTAGCCGGGCAGGATGTCTTTTCGGGAGTGATATATGACAATGAAGGGAACCTTCGGTGTAAGGAAAATCAGGCGATTCGGGATGAAATTTTATTGGAGCAGTTTGACTGGTACGTTGAGGGCGTAGAATTCTATGATTAGTAAATGGATAAACGGAAAACGCAGAGTGATTGCAGTGCTGATTATCGTTATCATGATTATGAGCGGTGTAGGTGTATTAATGAATTTCAGATTGAAAAGCCTGCTGCAAAGCTACACGGAAAAACAGGTCACAGAGCAGGCAAAAACCCTGGCTGCTCTTTCTTTGGAACAGTTTGAATTAGAGATACACAATTTGGAGAGCACTGCAAAAAACATTTCAACGGATGCAGAAGTGAATACGGAAATTCTTAAGATTGTCATCGGTGCCAATGAGAATGTGGCAATGGGGATTCTTTGCCTTGACGGAACAGCCTTGACAGGCAGACCTTTGGATTTCGCAGATTTTCCGGGAATACAGAAGGCGTTTCGGGGACATTCCGCAGTCTGCTATAAAGCTGGACAGGGAATTCTTTTTACAACACCCATTTACGATGAAGATAACGTGAAGTATGTTCTGTATAAGCTATACGACGACAGTGTTTTGCTCAGCAAGTTTGGCGTTACCTGCTACAGCGGACAAGGTGCGGTAGCCATTGTAGACCAGGGGGGGCAGGTGGTAATTCCTTTCTCCGATTCGCAGCTTTCTGCAACAGAGTTTCTGAATTCGGATGCCGTGCGAACAGGGTTATCGGAAGTATCAGAAAAAATGAATATTGATACGGCTGCAGCGGTTTATTACAAGGATAGCGAAGGCGGACATTTCCTGTTTGTATCAGAAGTAAAGCAGCTGGGTCTGTATTTGACAGGTACGGTACCGGAGGCAGTAGCAGCGGATGGAATTACAATGATTACAGCGCTGATTTTATGGGTATTTGGATTACTGATACTGATGTTTGCGGTTGGCATGGTGTACCTGCTCAGCGCAGAAGAAAAAGTGAGAGAAAGCGATGAGCTTAGAGAGGCGAAAAATATAGCAGAGCAGGCAAATCATGCAAAGAGTGATTTTCTTGCGAATATGTCCCATGAAATCCGTACTCCAATCAATGCAATCATGGGTATGAATGAAATGGTACTTCGGGAAAGCAAGGATAAGGAAATCAGGGAGTATGCAGCGAATATTCAAAGTGCCAGTAAAACTTTGTTATCGCTGATTAATGACATACTGGACTTTTCAAAGATAGAAGCGGGCAAGATGGAGATTGTCCCGGCACCTTATGAGGCAGCAGTTTTCTTTCATGATGTCGTAACTATGATAAGCATGAAAGCAAAACAGAAACAGCTTGATTTTCAGGTGGAGATAGATTCGAAGCTGCCGTCTGTTCTTTACGGTGATGAGGTCCGTAACCGACAGATTATAGTGAATATTTTAAATAATGCTGTGAAATATACCAAACAGGGGATGGTGAAGCTCTTTGTAGAAGGAATCCGGGAGGAAAATGCATTTACTCTTAAAATGCAGGTGACGGATAGCGGAATCGGTATCAAAAAGGAAGATTTGAATAAGCTTTTTGGTGGTTTTCAGAGATTGGATCTGGAACAAAACCGTAACATAGAAGGTACCGGACTTGGACTCGCCATTACCCATAATTTAGTGAAGCAAATGAACGGACGCATGGAGGTTTCCAGTGAATACGGAAAAGGCTCTGTGTTTACTGTTTATCTTCCGCAGGAGGTAATCAATGACAGCCCTATCGGCGATTTCAGGCTGAAGTTTGAAGCTATGGCAGGACAGGAAAAGGAGTACAAAGAGAGCTTTCTTGCGCCAAGTGCGAAGGTACTGGTGGTAGATGACAATGAGATGAATCTGGCAGTTGTAAAAGGTCTTTTGAAAAGTACGGGCATACAGGTTACAACGTGCATGAGTGGTAAGGAATGTCTTGAGCTTGTAACAAAAGAATCGTTCGATGTGATTTTACTCGACCATATGATGCCGGAAATGGATGGTTTTGAAACACTTGCCGGATTGAAACAGTCTGAAAATCTGTGTAACTCGGTACCTGTCATTGCATTGACTGCCAATGCCATCGTGGGTGCCAAAGAGGAATATATAAAAGCAGGTTTCTCGGATTATTTATCCAAGCCAATTGAAGGAGCAAAACTGGAAGCTATGCTGCTGCAGTATATTCCTCAGGATAAGGTCATTCTGTCAGGTCAGGGGAAAGAAAACAGCAGCGATAATTTCCAGACAGGAGAGCAGAATACGCAGTCTTACATAAATAAAGAACTGGGAGTGCAGTATTGCGTCGGCAGCACGGAATTCTACAAAGAAATGCTCGAATTATACTGTAACGGCTACGATGAACATACTGCAAAGATAGAAGAGGCATATCACACGGAGGACTGGAATAACTACACGGTTTTTGTACACGCGTTGAAATCCACCTCGTTAAATATCGGTGGGGAGCAGCTGTCGCAAGCCGCAAAGGAATTGGAATACGCAGGAAGAGCAATCCGGGAGTCTGATCATGTGGAAGAGAATAAGGCATTTATAAAAGAGCATCATGATGTTGTTATGAGACTGTATAGGGACACCGTCCGGGAAGCGAAGAACCTTATTCAGGAATTAGGGTGATACTGAAAGCACGGGGCATAAAGGGGATGACAATCCGCCGGTATCATCAGGAAAGGACAAATGACAGGATGAAAAATAAATTTTCAAAACAATTTATAATAACGATTATCATGGTATTTTCCCTGTTGGGCTTTATGGTAGTTTATATTTTTTCCTCTTTTTATCGGAGTTCCGTCAACGATATCAACGAACTTGGTGTCAGCAATACAAAACTGTTCCATGATTTAAGAATGCAGCTGCTGTTCGGTATTTTAGTGTCGGTTGCCGTTTTCCTGATTATTGTAGTATTTTGTACATTTTCTGCGAAGAAACTCAGTAAGTATCAGTGTATGGATCATGAAAACAGAGAGCATCTGGACGAGCTGAACACGAATATTATCCGTGCACTTGCTTATACGATTGATGCGAAAGACCGCTATACAAGCGGACATTCCCAGAGAGTTGCAGATTATTCCCTTGCGATTGCGAAACGAATGGGAAAATCGGAGGAGGAGCAGAAGCTCATTTATTATGCAGCGCTGCTGCATGATGTGGGAAAGATCAGGGTTCCGGAGGAAATCATCAGCAAACCGGGGAAACTGACGGAGGAGGAGTCGAATCAGGTTCGTGTTCATACAGTCAGCGGATATCATATCTTGAAAGATATTCATGAAGATGTGAGGCTTGCCTATGGGGCAAAATATCATCATGAGCAATACAACGGCAAGGGTTATCCAAACGGTCTGGAGGGCGAAAACATACCGGAGATTGCGAGAATCATCGGTGTGGCTGATGCGTATGACGCGATGGCAAGCAATCGCAGTTATCGTGATGCGCTGCCGCAGGAGGTTGTACGTTCGGAAATTGAGAAAGGAAAGGGACAGCAATTTGATGCTCAAATTGCAGATATTATGCTTCAGATGATCGATGAGGATAAGAATTATTCCATGCGCCAGAAAGAAAGAAGCAGGAAAAACATTCTGGTTGTGGATGATGAAGTGATGAATATCAAAATGGTGGAGCATATACTGAAAGATATCCCGGATTTCCATGTCATCGGTGTGGAGACAAAAGAGGAAACCTTTGATGCCTTAGAAGCACAAAAGATTCATCTTATTCTGTTGGATTTGAAGATGCCGGATATCGATGGATTTGCACTTTATCAGATGATTCGGGAAAAATATCGTGTACCTGTTGTACTTATGACTGCAGATAAGAGCATCGAAACCATCCAGAGAATCAGCGAACTGGGTATCGATGACTATTTGACAAAACCGCTGCATGCGGCTGTAGTGAGAGAAACCGTACATGGTATGGTAAACAGCTGGAGTTGTATATAGGCTTCTTGCATAGGAAGATACAGAGGTGGTGGGAGATTATGAAAAAGTATGATAAGGTAATATGGACTATCTTTTTTATACAGTTGGCAGTAATCATAATTGTGATGAGAACAGCAAAGGTGGATGACATGACTCTGGCAAAGGGTAAGGTGGAGTCTTTTAACACAGGCTGGGTACTGCTCAGAGAAGATGGGACAAAGACAGAGCTGCAGGAACTGCCTTATAATTCCACCAGCCGGCCGAATGAAAAAATCGTCATTCAAAATACCATTCCAAGGGAGTACTGGGGAGAGACGATGACATTTCTGTCTGCCGACAAAACGTTAAAAATTACAGTGGACGGAGAGGAAATCTATACCTTTGGGCTGAAGGATGAGAGATTGTTTGGAAACACACCGGGAAGTGTGATGGTTTTTGCCGATATACCAAAGGATTGTGAAGCGGGGGAGATACAGATTGAAATGAGTTCGCCGTATTCCGATTATGCCACTTATATTACGGAAATATCTGTTGCAAAAAGAGATGTGGCAATTTTTCATTTTATAAAGCAAAAAGCCATTGATCTCATTTTGACTATCATTGTCTTTATTATTGCTGTGGTTTTTCTGGTATTGGCAATCGTACAGAAAATGTCGCAAAAAAAGATCGGTGGTGTGGAGTACCTGGGTATCTATCTGTTACTTATGAGCATTTACTATTTGATAGAGACAAAGGTACCGGAAGTATTTTACGGGAACCAGACGTTGTATTCCAATCTCATCTTTCTCATTCTGATGACTGCACCTCTTTTTTTGGAAGCGTATTGTTATGAGTCCATGCCTGAAATTCGAAAAATTATATTGACGGCAATGTTTGCTTCTACCGTAAATGTAGTGGTTCAGCTGACTCTCCAGATTTTGGGATATGCGGATTTTATGGAGATGTCCTTCGTCTCTCATGGAATTATTTTTGTGCTTATTATTGTGAATGTGGTTGCATTGGGAAAGAATACCAGGAAAGAAAAAAGTCTGGAGACCGGTATACTCCTTGCCGGAGTTTTCTGTATGATGCTCGGTGCACTTATTGATCTTTTGAGAACTTATACCATAAAAGTGGGAGATTTAGGAAAGGCAAGCAGATACGGGGTATGTGTTTTTGCAATTTGTACACTCATTATCTATATGCGTCAAATGATGCAGGAGCATGTGAAATTTGTAGAGCAGGCAAAAAATGATGCCGTTGCGGCAAATGTGGCGAAAAGCCGCTTCCTTGCCAACATGTCACACGAAATCCGTACGCCGATTAATGGAATCATCGGTATGAATTCCATGCTTTTAAAAAATTGTGATACCTGTGATGCAGAAGAAATCAGGGAGTATGCCAAAAATATAGAAAGTGCCAGCCAGACCTTATTATCCATTGTCAACGATGTATTGGATATTTCTAAAATTGAATCCGGAAAAATGGAAATTATCCCGGTGGAATATGAGTTATTTTCGGTTTTGAATGACTGTTATCATATGACCAAAGCCAGAGCAGATGCGAAAGATTTGAATTTTGAAATGGAGATTGATTCCCAAATACCGTCTGTTCTTTATGGAGACGAGGTGCGCGTCAGACAGATTATTAATAACTTCCTGTCAAATGCCGTGAAATATACGAAAGAAGGAAACGTAATTCTTCGTATGGGATACGAGCAGGCGGAAGGAAAGCAGATTCTGTTAAGGGTAGAAGTAGAGGACAGCGGCATTGGTATCAGGAAATCGGATATAGATAAGCTGTTTTTAAACTTTACAAGAGTGGATGAAGAGAAAAACCGCAGCATCGAAGGAACAGGATTAGGACTTAGTCTTACGAAAAATCTGGTTGAATTGATGGGCGGAGAAATTCATGTCGCAAGTGAGTATGGAAAAGGCTCTGTTTTCACCGCAACCATTCCGCAGCGGGTGGTAAATTCCGAACCGTTAGGTGACTTTACTCAGAAATATCAGCAATATATTCATTCAGCAGAAGGAGATTCTCAGGTTCTTAAGGCACCGGAAGCTAAAATTCTGGTGGTGGATGATGTCGAGATGAACTTAAAAGTCGCGCAGGGCTATTTAAAGCAAACAAGAGCAAAGGTTGATGTGGCACATAGCGGAGAAGAATGTCTGCGCTTGATTTACGGAGAAAAGTATGACATTATTTTTCTCGACCACATGATGCCGGAGATGGATGGAGTTGAGACTTTGAGGGCGATGAAACAGTTAAAAGGACATCTCAATGAGGATACACCGGTCATTGCATTGACAGCAAATGCAGTTGTGGGTGCAAAGGAGAAATATTTAGAAGATGGTTTCACAAATTACTTGTCAAAGCCGATACGTGAGGAAGCATTGATGCAACTGCTTCGTAACTATTTGCCGAAGGACTTGGTGAAGGTAGAAGATGACACGGAGCAGAAACCAGAGACAGTAGAACCAGAGAAGGCAGAACCGGAGGCGGCAGAACCAAAAACTCTGGAAGAACGATTTCCATCTCTGAATGTGCAGGTAGGTTTGGGATACTGCATGAATGATGAAGCTTTCTTCCTGGAAATGATTCGTACATATATTCAGGGAGATAAGAGGGAAACACTGGAGAAAGAGTATGCCGAAGAGTCATGGCAAGACTACCAGGTCCATGTGCATGCGTTAAAAAGTACTTCACTGACTATCGGGGCGGAAAAACTTTCGGAGCACGCAAAGGCTCTGGAGCTTGCAGCAAAGAATGAGGACTATTCCTATATTCATGAACATCATGATGAGGTGATGGCGGAGTATGAGGAATTGCTTACGGAGCTTAGTGCAACTATGCAGTAAATATCAGGAGAGCAGAAAGAGATTAATTTGCTCTCCCGGCTCCGGAGGTTTTCGCCGGTTGCATATAATGAGCGGTTGCCTTCTTTAAACAATAGAAGAAGGCAGGAATCAGGAACAAATCGGCGGTCAGCCATGCAGCAGGACTGGACAGGCAGATGCTTAAGTAGCCGATATGGGCAGGAAGGACAATTCCGACAAAGCAGCGCGCCACCATTTCCAATACTCCGGCAATCATGGCAAGAGGGGAAAAGCCCATACCTTGTATCGTGAAGCGGAATGTCAGAATAAAGGTCAGCAGGGAGAAGCCTGCGGTGCAGACCATAGTGTATTGCTGTGCAGCCTCCAGTGCAGCTGTTTCTTTTGCGTCAATGAACAGCAGGGACATCCGGCCGCCAAACAGAAACATCAGTCCAAAGGTGGCAACGGAAAGTACAATACCGGTAACGGTGGATACAAACAGCCCACGGCGCACACGGTCAAAGCGTCCTGCACCGACATTCTGCCCGGCATAGGTTGCCATGGTTGCACCGATTGCCTCTAACGGACAGGAAATTAACGAGTAGATTTTCTGTGCTGCCGCAACGCCTGCGACAGTCGCCTCACCGAAGGAATTGACGGCGGTCTGGATGACAATCGAACCGATGGCGGTAATCGTATACTGGAGTCCCATCGGAAGGCCGATGGTGCAGAGGCGGAAATAAGCAAATGAGGTCGGCATCCAGTCGCTCTTCGACAGCTTTAAAATATCAAACTTCTTTACCATATAAAAGAAAGAAGCAATGCCGGAAACTGCCTGTGCCACAACGGTAGCAAGCGCTGCACCGGCTACATTTAAGTGCAGTACCAGAATAAAAAATAAATCAAGGATAATGTTTAACACCGAGGAAATGACAAGAAAGACAACCGGTGTTTTACTGTCTCCGAGGGAACGGAGAATGGAAGCCACCATGTTATATAAAAAGGTAAACGGAATTCCCGCAAATATGATGACGATGTACAGATAGGCGTATCGGTAGGCTTCCGCCGGAGTGTTCATCATGTGCAGCAGCGGATGACAGGCAAGTACGGTAATGAACGTGATAATGACGGAGAGACCGACACAAAGCACCGCGCAGGCAGCAGCAAGCTTCTTTAGCAGACCGAAATTCTTTGCGCCGAACATCTGCGCAATCGGAATGGCGAAGCCGTTGCAGATACCGGTACAGGAACCGATAACCAAAAAGTACAGGGAGGCGGTAGCTCCGACTCCGGCAAGCGGATTGATTCCGAGAAACTGACCGACAATCATGGTGTCGACCATGTTATATAGCTGCTGAAACAGCATTCCTAAAAATACAGGGGTTGCAAAACCGACAATGCACCGAAACGGCGAGCCGGTTGTCATGTCCTTTGTCATAATGTCTCCTTTATTCTATGATTGCAGATACCGATTGCATATCATACAGGAAAACAATTTTTCCGTCAAGCGGCATTTCTGCCTATTTTTCTGCCTGATTTTCCGTATTTTCCGTCACTTTTTTATATTCCTCCGCAAGAGGGTCGCGCATCTTTAAAATTCGCGACCATTCTTTTGTTTCGAGGTTCTTTTCTGTTTCGCTTCTGTTGCGGTATAAAAACAGAATCAATTCGTAGCAGTCAATCCAGATTTCACTGTCACATTCCTTCTGCGATTCGTCGAAAATCAGCTGCAGGCCAAAATGAAGATGGGCTGTTTCGATGTTGTTTGTGTTTTCGGTTTTGCTGTAGCCGGTGCGGCCAAGGTAGCCGATGACATCTCCGGCAGTGACGACGCTGCCGACGGTAAGCGACTTGTTATACGGAAAGTTTTTGCGCAGGTGGGCATAGTAATAGTAGCGCTTGCCGTCAAAGCTACGGATGCCGATTCGCCAGCCGCCGAATTCGTTCCAGCCGAGCGCTTCGACATAGCCGGATTCTACCGCAATAATCGGCGTACCTACCTGCCCGAGCATGTCATGACCTAAATGGAGGCGCTTGTAGCCGTAGGAGCGGGAGGCACCGAAATCGTCGTAATCGGAGTAGGGAAAGTTTTTGGCAATCGGCAGATAGCATTTCAGACCATATTTCTGTTCCCAGACGTTCCCGCCTTCGGCTTCTTTCTCTGTTTCAATTTCATATTCGCCGACCATGCCGCCGAGTACTGCGGAGTAAGCTTCGTAATAATAGTCATAGTATTTCCGGTCGGCAGAAAGCTCTTCCATGGTTGTTTCGCCGGAAAGCAGGGAATCGGCGAGCTTTTTCATGTCACTTTTTTTATATTTGGAGAAGTCGCCGCCATAGCTTGTGGCAAGATAGGCAAGCAGTTCAATCCAGTTTAAGTGGATATCCTGCCCGTAGGTAGCAACGTCCTGTTCATAGGCATCCTCCAGTGCTTCACAGGTAACCTTAAAATCCACCCATTTAATAAAGTTTTTGCCATCGGACGTCGTTTCGTAGCTTTCCTCAATCGTGTACTGCGGAAGCGTAGGATAGGGACCGTCATCTTCCGGCACGGAAGTATCCGGCGAAGGACTGTCCGGTGAGACTTCATTTTTTATGTAAAAGAAAGAGAGGAGAATGAAGCAGAGCACCTCAAGCAAAATCAGATAGTATATTTTGAAGCGTTTCATCAAAACCTCGGAGGGAACATCATTGTTACAGTATATGAAGAGGAAACATTGCTTTATTCCGCTAAGAGCTCCGAGGAGGTGAGCGTCGGATTAAAGGAGCTTTCCTGTACCGGATTCGGGCGGGCTTCCAGTACGAAATCGGGAGGAAGACGCTTTGGGTTTGTTCCCGTAATTTCCTTAAAGACGCGATTGAAATGACGGATGGTATCAAAGCCGCATTGCGAGGCGATGCTTGTTACAGGGAGTGGGTGTCTGGTATCCCGCAGCAGGAAAATTGCCTTTTCCACGCGAACGGTATTTAAATAACGGGAGAAGGTCATACCCGACAGCCTGCGGAAATAGCGTGAGAAATAAGCCTCCGACAGCCCGGCAATTGAGGCGGCTTCCGAGAAAGTAATATAGGAATAGTTTTTATCGATTTCCTGTAACAACTGCTTGTAAACCGTCATAGCCGGCGTTTCGGAGGCGGCGGTCTTCGGAACGGTTTCCTCGGTGCGGAATAAGTCGATGAGAAATTCTGCAAGAAGGCAGGAAGCCTTCCATTCGTAGCAAAGCTCCCGGTGTCTCAATTCGGCGCGGATTTCTTTCATGCGGGAAGACAGTCCGTAGCGCTCCGCAGAAAATACCGGCGAGGCGAGGCGGCAGTGAGAAAGAGGCATCGGCAGAAGGGAGGCGTCAAACAAAATAACGGACAGAATACTTCCTTCGCTTCCCTGAATGGAATGCACCGCGCCTGCATCCGCAAGCAGGGCGCTGCCTTCGGTAAGTTCATAAGACTGGTTATTGTATGAAATATTTGCAGAACCGTTTTCCACGGAAATCAGTTCGCATTCCAGATGCCAGTGCGGAAGATTCCGAAGGTTTCGGTATTTACCTGCCCAGACCTTTTGCGCTTTGCCATGCTCTCTTTTTTCAAAATTTGCTAACATAGTTCCGTTTTCCTCACAATTTTCTCGAAAAAGTATAACATAAAAGACAATAAATGTCCAGTTTGGAACAACAGAGTTCTTTCCTGTAAGGGCGGAATGTGGCATACTGAGAAAAGAAAGAATAACGGAAAGGCAGGGTATTTACTATGCAAAAACTATATTTTATCACCGGCAGTCAGGATTTGTACGGGGAAGAAACACTGCGTCAGG